>CAYUIF010000001.1:0-13788 GCA_964444755.1 uncultured Alphaproteobacteria bacterium
TACATGTTAAGTACCAAGAGCAGATCGAGAGAATCAAGCAGCAGGCTGAAGAGACAGCCCAGGCAACGATGACGGAGAAGCTGGAGGCGCTGACCCAACAGTTGCAGCAGCAACAGAAGGAGCTTGACAAGGCCAAGAAGACCGCGGCGACTGAGGCGGACCAATTGCGCCAAGAGTTGGAGGAGCGGACGCAACAGATCGAATCGGCCCGTAAGCGGGAAGCGGATCTCCTGAAGCGGCAGCGCGAGCTGGACGAGGAAAAGCAGGAACTGGAGTTGACGGTTCAACGGAAGTTGGCGGAAGAACGCGACTCACTATACCAAAAAGCACGACAACAAGCCGATGAAGACTTTCGTCTCAAGCTTGAGGAAGAAAGAAAAAAAACTGCCGATGCTGTTAAAACAACTGAAGATTTAAAGAGACGACTTGAACAAGGATCTCAACAATTACAGGGTGAGACCTTGGAGCTCGACCTTGAAGCTCAACTGAATATCAATTTCCCCGAAGATGCTATAGAACCCGTTGCTAAAGGTGTCCGCGGGGGCGATGTTGTTCAAAAAATATCTACTCTACATGGAATTGCCACCATCCTATGGGAAGTGAAAAATACGAAGAACTGGACTGACGGTTGGATAGACAAGTTAAAGGATGATCGACATGCAGCAAAAGCTGATGCCGCAATCATTGTTTCTAGAGTGCTCCCCAAAGGAATAAGTAGTTTCGGCTGGCGTGATGGAATATGGATCTGCAATATACAGTCTTCACTTGGTTTGGCAATTGCAATTCGCCTACAGCTAATTGAGGTGGCACAGGCTCGGGCAGCAAGTATCGGGAAAAATCAAAAAATGGAACTCTTGTATTCCTACTTGAGCGGTTCAGAGTTCCGACAACGAATAGAAGCGATTGTCGATGCGTTCAATGGGATGCGCTCAGACCTTGAATACGAGAAGCGTGCAATGAATCGTCTATGGAATCAACGAGATAAGCAACTCGTAAGGGCACTTAATGGTGCAACCGGCATGGTGGGTGATCTTCAAGGAATAATTGGACATTCATTACCAGACCTCAAGGTTTTCGAACTACCTGAAGGTGATTCAAGCACCGATAGTATTTGATGAATTTGTAACCTAATCAGCGTCAGAGGCGAATGCAAATTGCTAGGCTATCGTCGAGAATCCAATAAAATAATCCTATTCGCAGATTGGCATGCGGCACCGATGCACGACCTACTGGTTCAGGCCAGCCAGATGGCGCAGCGTGACTATCAGTTTGTCAAGGCAAACAACCTGGAGCAGGCAATTGTACTTTTGTCGGAAGTAACCCCCGACCTGCTCATCAGCCAGCCATCACTCTTGATGGAAAACAATTATCGATTGTTCAACGCCGCAATCAATTTGTCGCCGGCTCCGCGGCTTCTCGTTTGGTGGGGTAATGCATTGGCCTACGAGGCGTTCAAAGACCATGATGTCTATCCATCACCGGTAACCTATATCGAATTGCCATGCCCGCTGGATGAGTTGATGGGACTGATTGAGGATTTGCTAGCTTGATGTAGAAGCTGGGTAAAAGTGGTTTCCAGTGTTGCTGTCGCTCAACTGTCCTTACCACCATTATAGAACGGATAACATGGTGTATGAACGTTATCGCCAGATTACGGATTATTAGATGACGTAGATAATGATTGATTTCCCGATTCAAACACCACGGCTGCTAATTCGATCCTTTGTGATGGATGATGCGGAAGCAATGTTTGAGGTCCTCGGCGATCCCGAAACCATGCGTTTCTTCTCGATCTGGCTGGCAAAGTCCGTGGCAAATGCGCAAGGATTTATTCAATGGGTAACCGGAATGGAGAGGGATTATGGGTATAGCTTTTGGGCCGTTGTAGAGAAAGAATCCGGCGAAGTAATCGGCGATTGCGGATTAGCCCCACTCGAGGGGGAAGGTCCAGAGGTTGAACTGGGCTGTGATCTGCGTCGGGATCGTTGGAATCGGGGCTATGCCACGGAAGCAGGCGCTGCATGTTTGGTGTACGGATTCAATGTACTAAAGCTTGACCGAATTATCGCCGTGACACACCCGGATAATGCTGCGGCACGCCGCGTGTTAGAAAAACTTGGAATGGTAATCGAAGGTCATGGACAACACTACAGTGGCGAATCGATTATATACGGAATACGCCGCTAAACTTATTCGTTGACCGACAATGATAAATTGGAGGAATGAAAATATGACAAGCCAAGTTGCTGTTAAGTATGGAAATGATCATTTTGTCATTTTTCCAATTGTACCGAGGTTCCAATGCACCACGGATCATCTGAAATAAAAATCCCTTTGCTTAGGGGGAATGATGCGAGTAGATGACGCGCTTGATCAGTACTCCAAAGCCAAGTCTCGTGTTAGTGGAGTGCGTCCCGCCGATCCACAAGTCGTTCGAGAACGATTATCGTCATTGAAGGATATACAACTCGGGGCAGATGACACTCGGACATACTACGATGCAGTACATCATCTAAAGGACACGCTTCAATCCAAGGAGAACCTGCATCAGCCATCATCATCCGTGTGGCAGCCAGTTATCGATCACTATGAAAATGAGCCTAAGTCTCGTGGAACAAGAGCGACTTACTTTGATGTATTGAATTTCCAAGCATGGCGAATTTATCTTCAAAATCACGGTTTGTACGGAATCGCTGACAACGATGAACCGTTTACTCGTATTTTGCCATTGATCGGAGAAAAATATGGCACAATCGTGGTGGAGCAAGCGCATAATCTGGCAACAAGGGAAAAGATAGACGAGAAATTTATCAGTGATCTAGATTTGTTGTGGGACTTGTTGGATTGTCCACCAGAGGTGCTTCCACACGAGACGATTGTGAGTATACTCGAGGCACTGGAACCGTGCGTGAAAAAGGAACACCATTACTTTTGGTTCTTCTTTCCGATTGTTGGATTTAATTCAACATTGTGGATGTTGTTTTCACCAATAACTATTGACCGCGCCCTTCAGAATATTAATTCCATATCGATTGCGAAAATTAGAAGGTCGGTTGAGGAGGCATACCAAGACGCCGAATCCTCAGAGAATATAGATCGTATTGCAGAAAAACAATGTACCGCTGCATTGCTTGATTGTGTAAAGAGTGCACCCTATGAAGGCAATAAGGTTTTAATAAAGAATCTACTTCATTTCTTCTATCCCGTTGCGCTGAGTATGCGATATCATTTCGATAAAGACTATCTTGATGATAAACTAGAAGCAATGAATCGAATCTCTGCTGATATGGTCTGGTGTAACGAGAAGTTCATTTGGCGTCTGCAGAAGGCAGTTGACGAGTTATGGGGACTCCATGATGTTGATTTTGGGCTTATCGTGCACTTCTGCAGCGATTTGACAGCTGACGCAGCGATGCTTTCCACACAGGAATTAAAAGAAGTACTAATAAGGGAGTATGGAGTAAGAGGTGAACGGCTATATCAACGATTTCTACGGTCGGAAGCACACACATTGTTCGAGACTATGGCACGTAAACTCGATTTGGATTTCGATTCTGTGCCAATCGGGTGGGATCACTGGAAAAAGACTGGGTATGTAGTTTCCGTGGAACGGAATGTGCCATACAAACAGTTGGTATCTGGTCAACAATCTCCACTTGAGTATACATCCGACGACCCTAAAGTCGATGCAGCTAGAGAGTCAGGCGCCACCCTCGCGAAATCTAAACGGAAGCAGCGACGTGAACGTGAGGGTGACCCTAACTGGACGCGCGTTAAGGAAATGAACTTGGATGGCGACTTCTTCGAGGTACGAGATCGGATCGAAAAGTCCGAGACGGAATGGGCTACAATAGTCACTGCCGTCACCAATGAGATCAAGGAATACCTTAGTCTTGTCATGCCACAAGACCTCACTCACCCGTTCCGAGCTGACTTACCGGATATCCGAAAACGGAGTGGAAGTTTCGCGACCACACTGATTGCACGAGGACTCGTTTACATTCTATCACAAGGTCGAGATGAAAATAGCAGACTCAACAAGAGGCAAGTTGGACAAAAACTTGGATTCTATTGGAATGTGTCAAGTATGGAATCTAATAAGTCTGAATTACTAAAACAAAAAACACCGATACCATCAGATTCGGAGACATCCGAAGAGAATAATAGCAAGAAACGTGGTAGACCGGAAAAAAGCGAAGAAGAGAAGAATGCCAGGAGGAATCTCAATGCCTTCTTGATGGAAGATTGTCTGTTCAGTAAAGTGGTGATTACCATGCTCGTATCCGCCGGAAGGTACTCGGAGAAGGAACTGGAATACCTAGATAAAATTTAGATCGAAACTAAGAACTTGCCATAATGGGCCCGAGTGAACCTCGGGCCTTTTTGTATGCGATGATATCCGGCAATCCCTGACCATGAGTGCCGGGGACGACAAGAGAACTGTCAACCGAATCCCGAGGCGAGCGAGAGGAATGCCTCCACATCGACTCAATTAACGCCCATTGACGGGCATCCGGTGGTCATCAATGGCCGTAAATAACTATATAAAAATAATAGATTTATATTGACATATCGATTGATATCTTATAAATTTGGACTATACATTTCGAAACTGTTAGCCCCAATTGGGGATTTATATCCACAACAAAAAATAAGGAATCAAAAGATGAAAAATCATCCGACACAAAGCATCAGCTCGATATCGCCAGAAGTGAAATCGCGCGAAATTAATGCGCCCGCACAAACAGGCGTGCTTAGTCTTAGGCTTGGTAATGTCACTGAGAGCGGGAAAATTGTTGGTATCCGCATAGAGGATATGGTAGACAAATACGGTATGATCTTGCAGAAATTCGTGTTGGAAATTGAAGCACCTAACGCGTTACTGCTTGGGGTTGACGAGGCTTGGGTTTTGGATCGCCGCGGTGTATTGAGGGCACATGGTCTTTGGTTCAGACCCGATGCTGATGGCAATATCAATCGTATATCAACAATTGGAAAGGTCATGTCCTATCTGAGAGTTGAGTTTGTTAAGGATTTGATCGGCAAAGACGTTTGCCTTTATCCGAAACCGAACGGCCACAGGGTACTCATTTCAATCCCAGATTTTGAAAATGAGATTGCCAAAAAGTCTTCGATAAAAGGCTGAGTCGGAGCCAAAGTTTACCGAATTTTCCGTTCGTGATTCCGGGTAAATCCGAGCGGATCCGCTAAAACAACCCGTTGTGGTCGCCCGGACGAACCACAGCAGAAAGTTTAGATGAAACAGATAACGATACCAGTTACAACGGAGGGGCCGATGACGGCCAAGGCTCAGCATACTATGACCAGTAGCAGGGATATAATCAACAGCGCGACAGGAATGATTGCCGAGAGTACACTCGACCTTCTAATCGCCGAGGTCAAAGAGACCGTCACAGGCGCTGATGAGGTGATCACGGGTATCGAGGACTCGGTCGAGGCCCTCAATGCGTGCGAACTAAACGCTGTCGAGTACACATTGTTCAGCAAGATCAAAAGATCTTGGCACGTCGGTAAGCCCGTTAAGGTGCGCGGCCACATTAGACGTATCGACGATGTCGAACCCGACTTCATTGGCGACTCGCTTGTCGATCATATAAGCATGGAACTCGAGGACACGGAAGGTAATACGATTCGAACGGCGACGATTTATGACGATCAGATAATATCGCGTGTGATCGATCTTTATCTTCAATACGAAGCCTTCGACTTTTATGGCTGTACCGTACCACAGCCGGTGTATTCGCCTTCGGGAAAGTTCAAGCGGATTAGATACGCGTTTCTGATTTCCGCTATCAATCCATCCGATGATCCGATTATGATGGTGAGGGCGAGCAATGCCGAGATCAAAAAGGCGGCAGAGCTGGTGAAGACTCTCTCCAAGAAGCCCAATGCCATTTTCGACTATATTCGCGAACAACTCGTTCAGATCATCGGCATCAAAGGTCTTGAGGATGCACCTACTCTCGACTTGTGTCTAAAGGCTATGATTGTCCAGGCTCTATCGGATGGATATGATGTCGGACGCTCCTTCTCGCATCGGCTCCACACGCTCGTTATAGGATCTCCTGCTGTTGGGAAGAAACTTCTGACCGAAGTGGCACGAATTCTCAATCCTGTCTTCACGGAAGCGCATCCTGGTAAAATTACCATTCCCGGAATCGCAGGGCGGGCGTTCTATAAAGAAGGTTCGTGGTTATCAGAACCGGGTCTGATTCCGCTTGCCCATCGCGGAGTATTCGCGATTCAAGATTTTCATCACGTCGCCAAGAAAAAGGAAGTGATGGGAATCTTCAGCATGGTAATGGAAGACGGCGTGGTGATCGACTCGACAGCCGCCAAAAAGAAACATCATGCACTGACAGCGATCCACTTGGACCTGAATAAATCCAGTGATATCTATCTCGCAGGAGGCAAACCGGAGTTGCCGTCGGGAGCAGCCAGGCTAGCGGATATTGGTCTTTCCATGAATGTCTTGACACGGTTTGACTTCATTGCGGAAATCCCGCGTGACAGCGAGCGTCAAATGCAAATAGCGTTGCAGATGCACTCGGGGACGCACCGCACGGCTCGTTTTCCTGTTGCCAAATCCACCACGGATGCCGAGCGGGAGCTGAGGGTACTCGTGGCTTATCTCCGAACAACCTTCGCCGAAGTGGAAATCCCTGAATCGTTAGTCGAGGGGCATATTCGCAGCAAACAACAAGAGCTTTTGGAGATTAATCGCAACCGGATTAATAGACTTCAGTTGCTCGGAGACTATCAAACTCGATTGGCTAATTCCATCCACAAGTACGTGTATGCTATCGCGCGTGGTAACGGGCGAGCCGTGGCAATAGCCGATGATGTGGACGAGGCGTTCCGGTTTATCCATTCCAAAATGGAATTTCTGGCGACCATTGAGCCATTCGAGACTCCGCAATCGTGGACCGCTCCGGCCGGTGCCAACAAGGTTCTGAGTAGGCGTGAGTACATTGCGCAAGCGTTTGCCGGCAACGAAGTGACCGTCGAGGAAGTTCGCACTGCAGTGATAACGGAGTATGGGCTGAAGGTATCCGCTTCAACGATCCGCCGCGATCTTCAGGAGATTGCGCAGAAGACGAAGCACGGGGTTTTCCATGTCCCTGGATCTGATAACGGCAAGTTAAAGCGTTAAAAGACTATTGTGTATGGATTCAATCGACCGAATATGAATGCACTTAACGTGACAACCGCGGATCAGGTATAAGAAAGTGAACGCGACGAACGACGAGAAATTAGATCGGATCCTGAGCCTGCTCGAAGAAATTCGGGCGGGCTTGGGTTTACCGGCGAAAACGTGGCTGACGCCGGAGAAGCGGCGTCATACCTCGGCGTGTCGCGCACGCGTGTTTATCAGTATCTGCAGGCCGGCCGCATCCCATGCTATCGGTTGCCCGATTCCAATTTGGTCCGCTTTGATGTGCATGAATTAGATAATTGGGTGCGGAATGGCGGTGAAGAGGCGAGAATAAATTCGGATGAATAGGCCGGGAGTTGAAAAAATCGATATCGGCAACAGGTCTATGATAAAAATAGAACGATTTTCTCCCACAAAAGGAGATTTATAGAATGCTAATCTCGCGACATCTTGTCTTTATTGATATGTTGGTAGGTTGTTGGCGTCAGGAACTTTGCTTTGATCCTCCCTTGGAAATCGACCTGTCACTTGGAAAGATATCGTCAATCCTTAATTCCCATATGCCACCAAAGGGAACTTCATCAGGGTCACTGCGAAAATGTAAACCGGTTGTCAATGCCAACCATATCCTTCACGTTAACGAAGTAATGAAGACCGGCGAATCGTTGTCGGTTGGCATTCGGCCCGGATTTCGGCTTAACAATATCACGCTCGATCCATCCCACAGCCTGCAAATCCTTGCCAATGACTATGGTTTGGTATTTTGGTTTAGCATTGGTCGAGACGGTGTATTTGAAATTACAGGTGAAATGGTAAAAGATGATGACCGTTATTTCACAAAACTGAAGTCGAACTTGAAAGATATCCCCTTCCGTGCGTATATTGTCCAACGTTCTTTGGCAGATTCCAAGGTTACCATGGCTGAAATCGCCAAGCCTCCAGATCTAATGGATACGAAGACGGCGGCCAAGTATCTGGGTGTTTCAACCAGTAAGGTCTACAAGCTGGCCGAATCGGGGGTAATCCCGAGAACGCCTAACAAACGGTACCGTCGAGTCGATTTAGACACCTATTTAGCGGGCGGATTAGACCAGAAAAAGCGGAGCTCGCGATAGGCGATGTGCCGAGTATGTGCCAAGTCCCCTGACAAATTTTGCCAAATCTGACCAAAACCTGCTAACCGGCTCTTGGAAACAAATACAATATATAATGGACTTAAGAAAATTGTTCCGAGTGGCCTTGATGGTATAAGAGGGGGTAAAATAGAATCCCTCCCTCACCGCCGGTGACGCGGGTCTTTATGACCCGCGTTTCGTGTCTCTTGGACTCATGAATTTCCGATGAAAAACCTCATCAGCGTAAAAGTCGCCGCCCGTGGCAACCTAATTCTACTGGGTCTGTTGGCGGTCTTCCACCTACTAGTAATCGGCGGAATTATTCCCACGAACATCATCTGGGGTGGGCGGGTCACGGACCACGGCGAAGCCGTGCGAATGGAACTGGTCTCGCTGATGGTGATGCTGCTCTGCGGCTTCATTACACTGGCTAAAGCCGGATATTTAAAGCTGCAAAAGGGACGGATAGTCATTACGATTGGCTTGTGGGTAATGACCGTGTTTTTCCTGCTGAGCACTATCGGGAATTTAATGGCCGTGACGAATACCGAAAAAATTATCTTCACACCGATTGCGGTATTGTGTATGTTGTTCTCGTTACGACTGGCGATCGAACAAGACCGTTAGTTTTGCGGAGGATGTGACTCATGCCGAACCGAATCACGCGCAAGCTCATCGCGCCTTGCGGAATGAACTGCGGTATTTGCATGGGCTATCTCCGTGAGAAGGATCATTGTCCGGGATGCCGGGCGCGCCTGGAAGGCAAACCTGAATACTGCCAACGTTGCATTATTGTTCATTGCGACATACGGAACCGAATGGGATTGACGTTTTGCGGTCCGGAGTGCGAAAAATTCCCCTGCCGCCGATTACGGGATTTAGACAAGCGCTATCGAACGAAGTATCATATGAGTATGCTGGAAAATTTAGAGACGATACGCGAGGTCGGTATCAATCAATTCGTCAAACAGGAGCGGATGCGGTGGACGTGTGAGTCCTGTGGCGGTATCATCTGCGTTCATCGGAGCAAATGCTGGGACTGCGGCAGTGGGTGGAGCGAGTAATTCTTTCATGAGTTATCAGAGGAGATTCCATGAAAGCTGACGATCTGTTTCGGGCGTATCAATTCACGCAACTCACGTTAATGCGGAATCTGGAAGGCATAAGCCACGACGAAAGTCTGCAGGTGCCGGAGGGGGCGGAGAATTCAATCAACTGGATATTGGGTCATATTCTGACCACCCGCGCCAAAATGATTACACTGGCAGGCGGCACGCCCCATTGGTCGGAGAGCGAACAAGCCCTCTATGATCCGGCCTCCCGCGCGCAATTTCTTAATCAGCCGCGACCACTCGATGAATTAAAAGCCGCCCTCGATGATTCGCTGAATCGCATGGAAAGCGCGCTGCAGACCGCCGAACCGCTGTTCATGGTTTCCACTGGACGCCCGCCGATGTTCGGGCATGATGAGCTGATTCTGCATCGTTTGTTGTTCTTGGCCTGCCATGAGGCTTACCATGCGGGGCAGATTGGAATTACCCGTCGGCTCTTGGGCAAGCCGGGTCAGTTTTAGAGTCGTTCCTCCAAAATTTCTTTTCGAATTATTGACGGGCAATTGTGAAACTGAGCACAATTTGTTACATTGCCGTTATCGGCACAAGCCATTTGGAATTCGTTATACTTCGTAGCGATTTCTACCGATCCGATTAAAGGATCATTGTATCCACGATAAAAGGTCAGAATTATGTCCACGGAATCCCACAAGACGGCAGTCCGCCGCTACTGCGAAGAGTTGTTCACCCATGGACGACTGGAGGTTATTGACGAAGTTCTCACCGACACGTTCGTTTTCAATGGCCCCTTTGGGCGGTTGCACGGTCCCGAAGAGTTTAAGCGGTTCGTGATCATGCTGCGGGATGCGTTTGAAGATTTCCGCATGACTGACGAACTGGATATTGCCGAAGGCGATCTGGTGGCCAGCCGGTTTGTGATGTCGGGACGGCATCGCGGCAACTATCACGGGATTCCCGGCACGGGCAATCCAATGTTCGTTCACGGAATTGATATCTTTCGCTTCGAGGGCAGCAAGATCGCTGAAGTGAGCGCGGTGATTGATTCCTTGAAGATGATGCAGCAATTGGGCGTGGTGGCCGTCCAAGGATAAGGAACAGGAGTAATGAACGAACATGCGACGGCAACCGCCGTCCGTAAACCGAAAGTGATCACCGTCAGCGGCGAACCGCCAAAGTACGTTCCACTGCTGCGCGACGGCGATGCCGTGGAAATGAAGTCGGGATTGGTCACGCTGGCTCCGGGCGAAAGTGTGGGGGAACATTCGACCGGTCAGCACGAAGAGCAACTGGTGATCATGGATGGGACCGGCAGCGTGGAAGCGGAAGGCCTGCCCAAGCAATCCGTGACGCGGGGCAACTTTGTTTACATTCCGCCGCAAACCAAACATAATGTATTCGCAGCGAACGATCATTCGTTGCAATACGTTTATATCGTATCGAAAGTCGCGCCTGAGTCCGCATGAGTCCCGCTTCCACACTGAAAAAGACGAAGACTATTGACGGATATATTGCCGGACTTAAGGGCACGCAGCGGGAAGTGGCGGAAGCGCTGACCGCGCTGATCCGCAAGACTATCCCAAAAGCCGAGGAATCCATCAAGTGGGGAGTGCCGTGGTGGGAGCAGGACGGGGAGCTGTGCTGTTTGTATAAATCGCAGGATCATGTCAATTTGGGATTTTGGCGGGGGACGGAATTGACCGATCCGGATGGACTGCTGGAGGGCAGTGGCAAGGGGATGCGGCACGTTAAGTATTGGGAAGTCAGTGATATAAAAAAGACCAAGCTCGCGGCAATGCTAAAAGAAGCCTTGCGTTTAAACCGCGAAAATCCTAAATTGAGTTAATGCAGAGGCTTCGGACATCCGAGGCAAACAAATATGGAGAGATGGCCGAGTGGTTTAAGGCACACGCTTGGAAGGCGTGCGTACTGGCACAACCGGTACCCCGGGTTCGAATCCCGGTCTCTCCGCCATATATCAGCAACGACGGGTCCGAAATATAGGACCCTTTGTTCGTTTGGGAGTGCAGATAGGATGGTATTTGTCATTAGATTTGGTGAATGAGATTAATTAGTTCACTCATGATCATAGACCGATGACAATCCCATGACTGATTTCGGCGCATTAGTCAGAACGTTCGGCTACCCGGCGGTGGTGCTGGGAGTGGTCATACAAGGCGAAGCGATTCTGCTAATCTGCGGATTCTTGGCCCATCAGGGATATATCTCGCTATGGGGAGTGTGGATCGTGGCGGCGTTATCGGCATCGTTTGGTGATGTCGCCTACTATACGTTAGGTCATCACTTCGGTGAACGAGTGCTGGATCGCCTGCCGCGAGGAATGCGGGCGCCGCTGCAGTGGGCCAAGCGGTTGGTGGATCGCCACCCCAATAAAGTGCTGGTTTCGATGCGATTTTTCTTCGGAACGCGGGTGATTCTACCGGTGGTGTGCGGGATGTCGACCATCACTATTAAACGATTCCTGTGCTTCAATATTCCCACCGCATTATTGTGGTCGGCGATATTCGTGGGTGGCGGGTATCTCTACGGCGTAGCCGCCGAAAAGGTCTTGAAAGATGTACAGGAGGTCGAAGGCTACCTCATCGCGCTGATTATCGCCGGAGTCATTCTCTATCAGTTGCGTGCGAAACGAAGAATCGCGGAGGAAACCGAGACCGAACAATCCCCGGAATCCCAACCTAACAACAATAAATCTGATTGAACGGGTCTGTTTCTGGTTAGCAGGCAAATTCGGGTCTGTCGGGAGGCCGGGAAATAGCAATTTTCAATGGCTCGGCCCCCCATAACTGTCCCTTAGTCGTAACAATGATTGGAATAAAAGAGATATAGATTACTGGAGTATGAGCTTGCTTGTGATAATATTCTCATCTGCCCTTGACAACCTCCTCAGGAACCTCTAAATTCTGAGTTCGGACAGGTTCATCTCTTTATCCGCTTGACCCTTGTCTCCGGCTTAACCGCCGACCCCTTCCAATAGCCTATAGCCCTTTTCCCTTTAACCCAGAGGACTGCCGGGATGAGCAACATTGGTTCTTACGCCGATCGCTTGAACAACTTCAGCTGGTCAATAGCCGAACAAGAACTCGGATACAAGCCGGGCGACACCATCAATATCGGTTGGCATCTAAGCGACCGTCTTTGCCAGAAAGGCTTGGCCGCCAAGAAGGCGCTCATCTGGGAAGATTTTCAGGGCAACAACAAGGAATATACATTCGATGATCTGCGCGTATTGTCCAATACCTTTGCGAAGTTTTTGAAGGATTTGGGAATTAATCCCGGCGAGCGCGTGTGTCTGTTCATGGATCGCGTGCCGGAATTGTACATTTCCTTCGTCGGCATTCTGAAAATGGGCGCGATCGTGCAGCCGCTGTTCTCCGCGTTCCGCGACGAATCGCTGTTCACGCGGCTCGATAATGCCAAGACGATTGCGATCTTCACACAGAAAAAACTGCTGCCGGTGGTACGCAAAGTCAAAGCGCAACTTCCCGAATTGAAATACATCATCGTAGTGGATGCCGGGGATGCCACGCTGCGCGAAGGCGAGATTGCCTTCGATATGGATAATGCCACGCGCGTAGAAAGTTTCGACATTTTTCCTTCGACTCCCGAAACACCGTCGGTTCTGCATTATACCTCCGGCACGACCGGTCAGCCTAAAGGCGCGCAGCACGTGCATTACTCGCTCATCTCGCAATACCTGACCTCCAAGTGGGTGCTGGATCTGCAGCCCAATGATATTTACTGGTGCAACGCCGATCCGGGGTGGGTGACGGGCACGTCGTATGGCATCATCGGACCGTGGGCCAACGGCACGACCCAAGTCGTGCTCGATTCCGGTTTCAATACCGAACGCTGGTACGCGTTTATCCAGAAACACAAAGTCACGGTATGGTACTCCGCGCCCACGGCGATTCGCTTGCTGATGCGCGAAGGCACCGAGTGCGTGCGTAAGTTCGATATGAGTTCGCTGCGGCATCTGTGCAGCGTGGGCGAGCCGCTCAATGCCGAAGCGGTGATCTGGTCGCAGGAAGCGTTCGGCATGCCGTTCCATGATACATACTGGCAGACTGAAACCGGCTGTATGGTGATTACCAATTATCCGGGCATGCAGGTGAAACCCGGCTCGATGGGCAAACCGTTTCCGGGCATTAAAGCAACCGTGCTGGACTTCAAGAATTTCGAGCCGATTACCGATACGGGCAAGGTCGGACTGATTGCGCTGTGGCCGGACTGGCCGTCGCGGATTCGCACATATTGGAACAACAAGACGGTGTTCGACAGCAAGTTCAAGAACGGCTGGTATATTTGCGGCGACCGCGCCAGCATTGACAAGGACGGCTATTACTGGTTCGTGGGGCGGGATGACGACGTGATCAATACCGGCGGCCACTTGGTGGGACCGTTT
>CAYUIF010000001.1:13798-19596 GCA_964444755.1 uncultured Alphaproteobacteria bacterium
ACATCCGGCGGTGGCGGAATCGGCGGCGGTGGCCAAGCCCGATCCGGTCAACATGGAAGTCGTGAAGGCGTTCGTCACGCTGAAGCATGGCTATGAAGGCAACGATGATCTTGAGCTGGAGATCATGAACTTCATCCGCAAACGGCTTTCGCCGCTGGCCATGCCGCAGGAGATTACCTTTGTGCCGTCGCTGCCCAAGACCCGCAGCGGCAAGATCATGCGCCGCGTGCTGCGCGCGCAGGAATTCGGCGAACCCATCGGCGACATCAGCACGCTGGAAAACGATTGACCGATAACCTTATTTGCGGGTTAGTTCAAACGTGCCGCGTTTTCTAATTCTGCTCTTTGGCATACTCTGCGCTGCGATCCAAACTTCGGCGCAGATTCCTGATTCGCTGCTAACGAATCCGGTGCATGGATTGAAGACGAGCGAAGGCACGCTGCGGGTGTATCCGATCAGTTCGCGGATGAACTACATCTATCTGCGACCGCCCAATTCGCGCTACCTGACGTTTCCGATCAAGAATTACGACCGCTACTTCCGCACAACCTTCCGCAGCGACAATGTTCCGTATATCGGAGCGATGATTATCGGCACGGGATTCCTGGTGGATATCGATCAGGAGATTACCAAGCAGACGATGAAGCTGGGGGATCGGTGGGGGATCAAGCACACCCACACGCAGAAGCCGGTGGTGAAGTGGAGCTTCAAGTTAGGCGATAAAACGATCCGCACGCCGCTCAATCTGCCGCACGATACCGAGACGGCGATGTATTTCCTCGGCGACGGCATTCTGCACGGAACCATCGCGGCGAGTTTCTGGAGCTATGGGCAACTGGCGGGGGACGAGCGGGCGATTCAAACCGGCACGCAATGCGTGGAAGCGATTCTCTGCACGGGAATTGCGATTCAAGTGCTCAAGCACAGCTTCGGGCGAGAGACGGCGGCGGTGGCCACGCATCCCGGCGGACGCTGGCGATTCTTTCCCGATCCGGTGAAGTACGGGGATAACGTTCCGTATTATGATGCTATGCCCAGCGGTCACGTGGCGACACTGATGGCCACGGTGACGGTGATTTCCGAGAATTATCCCGAACAGAAATGGATTCGTCCGACGGGCTATTCGCTGTTGGGCGCGCTGATGTTCGCGATGATCAATAACGGCGTACACTGGGCGAGTGATTATCCGTTAGGAATCTCCATCGGCTATACATTCGCCAAGATCGTTTCCAGCCGGGGGAAGACGGTAATCGAAAAGCCGCTGGAAGGACATGCCATGCGACGGCAATCCCTCTGGCAGCGTACGCAAGCCCTGCCGTATGTGCAGGATGGCGGCGGCGGATTCCAATTGGTTTATCGTTTATAAATAAGGATAAAATTATGGGCAGTATTTTTCTGGATAAAGCCAAACCACCGAAACCGAAGGATATCTCGGCGGCGCTGGGAGCGGCGGAGAGCTTGTGGAACGACTTGCTGGAGCATGTCTGCGAAGAATACGCTCCCATCACCGAAGAATGGAAGTTTTATAAGAGCTGGCACCTCGCCCCTAACCGCAAAGGCCGACGAGTCTGCTACCTGTTCGTACAAGAAGGGTATTTCAGTGTATCGCTGGTGATCGGCGAGAAAGCCACTGCCGTGGCCCGCGCCACTAAACTGCCGCAGAAGATATTGAAGGCGATTGATGAGGCGCGGGTCTATGCGGAAGGGCGGGGGATTAGTCTGGATTGCAGGAAGGCCAGCGATCTGACGCATATCAAGACGCTCATCGCCATCAAGATGAAGACGAAATAACGAAAAAGAAAGTTCACTGAACAAATCACATAAAGGAGTTTTTCATGGATGACATGACGAAAGTCGTGCTGGATTACGTCGTGCGTGAATACCTCGAAGAAGACGACGATCGCGAAGTCACGCCGACCACCCCGCTGATCACGGGCGGAATCGTGGACTCGTTTTCGATGGTCTCGCTGAAGCGTTTTCTCGAAAAGAAATATCAGATTTCCATTCCCGATGCCGACGCGTCTCCGGAAGCGTTCGACAGCGTGGAAAGCATCGTGGCGTTGGTGAAGCGCTTTCAGAAGGCGTAAACCATGAAACGCATTGCCCTAATCGCGGCGCTGCTGTTGGCGGTATCGGCAGTCGCGCAGGAGTCGTCCATGATCGTTTTGCCTCCGCCGCAAAAGGACGGCGGGAAACCGCTGATGCAGTGCCTTAGCGAGCGGCATTCGACGCGGGAATATGCCGAAACACCGTTGGCTCCGCAAACATTGTCGAATCTGCTGTGGGCGGCGTTCGGTATCAATCGCGAGGACGAGCGGCGCACCGCGCCTTCGGCTATGAACCGGCAGGAAATGGATATCTACGTGGCTACGGTCGAGGGCGTGTTCCTCTACGAACCGAAAACCCATGCGCTGCAACCGGTGTTGTCGGGCGATCATCGCGCCGCTACGGGCGGACAGGATTTCGTCGGCAAAGCGGCGTTGAATCTGGTCTATGTGGCCGATTACGAAAAAATGGGCGATGGGTCGGAGGAGGACAAACTTCGTTATTCCTCTGCCGATGCCGGATTCATTGCCGAAAATGTCTATCTGTTCTGCGCCTCGGAAGGTTTGGCAACGGTGGTGCGCGGCTGGGTGGATCGCGACGCGCTGGCCAAGATCCTGAATTTGCGATCCGCCCAAAAGATCGTGCTCGCTCAAACGGTGGGATACCCTCAATAAAATCGGCTTGCGATAGTTCGCAGGCTTTATCGTACGAAGGAGATTGATATGGCGTTTCCGAATGCCGTCCGTGAAGGCTACCAGCAGGAACTGACAAACCTCAAAGAGGCGGGGCTGTTCAAAGAGGAACGGTTTATTCACTCGCCGCAGAATGCCGATATCGTCGTGGAATTTCCGACCGGCGCTTCCACGCAAAAGGTCATCAATCTGTGCGCCAATAATTATCTGGGCTTGTCGAGCCATCCCGAAGTCGTGAAAGCCGCTCATGCGGGGCTTGACTATCGCGGCTACGGCATGTCGTCGGTGCGGTTCATTTGCGGCACGCAGGACATTCACCGGCAACTGGAAGTCAAGCTGACCGAGTTTTTAGGCACCGAAGATACGCTGCTGTTTCCGTCCTGCATGGATGCCAACGCGGGCGTGTTCGAAGCCGTGCTGACCGAGCAGGACGTGATGATCGCCGACCGCCTCGTGCATGCGTCCATCGTGGACGGCATGCGGCTTTGCAAGGCCATGCAGGATACCTACAAGCATTCCGACATGGGGCACCTCGAAGAGAAATTGCAGGAACACCAGGATAAGCGGATTCGGCTGATCATTACCGACGGTGTGTTTTCGATGGACGGCGACATCGCCAAACTGGATGAAATCGTAGCGCTGGCTGAGAAGTACAATGCGATGGTATTCGTGGATGACTCTCATGCGTCGGGCTTCATCGGCAAGACCGGCCGCGGCACGCACGAGCATTGCGGCGTCTACGGCAAGATTGACATCATCACCACCACGCTGGGCAAGGCCTTGGGCGGCGCGTCCGGCGGCTGCGTGAGCGGACGCCGCGAACTGGTGGAAATGTGCCGGCAAAAGGCGCGTCCCTATCTGTTCTCGAATACGGTAGCCCCGGTAATCGTATCGGGCGCGATTGCCGTGCTCGATCTGATTTCCAAGACTACCGAACGCCGCGACAAGCTGGAAGAAAACACCATCTACTGGCGCAAGCTGCTGACCGAAGCCGGTCTCGATATCAAGGCGGGGGACAGCCCCATCGTACCGGTCATGCTCTACAACGCCAAGCTGGCGCAGGACATGGCGCGCGACCTGTATCAGGAAGGCATTTACGTGGTCGGCTTCTTCTTCCCGGTGGTACCCAAGGGGCAGGCGCGGATTCGCACGCAATTGTCCGCCGCCCATGACAAAGCCCATCTGGACAAAGCCGGTGCCGCCTTCACTAAGATCGGCAAGAAGTATAACATCTTGGGCAAGAACAAGAAGCAGATTATCGAGATGTACGGCATGTAGCCGCACTCAAGTCCGTTTGGGATATGCAATCAAGCCCCGCCGGTCAGGGGCTTGTTTTTTGAGTTATTTGGCCATCTTGATAAATTGCCGGATTTCCATTATTATTAGGCAGTAGTAGCTGCCGCCATTAACCGGAATCTTAATATGACGGAACACTTTGGACCCCATACCGTACTGGGCAATCTGTCCGCGCGCGGACTCTTGCAACAGATCAGCAACGAAGAAGAACTGGGCAAGCTGCTGGCCACGCCGGGGCAGAGGATTTATATCGGTTTCGATCCCACCGGCGACACGCTGCACGTCGGCCATTTGCTGCAAGTGATCGTGCTCTCCCATTTACAGCGCGCGGGGCATACGCCCATCGTGCTCATCGGCGGCGCCACGGGCATGATCGGCGATCCCAGCGGGCGCGATTCCGAGCGGCAGTTGCTCACTCCCGAAAAGGTGGCGGCCAACGCGGCGGCGATCCGCGAGCAGATTTCGCCGTTCGTGAATTTTTCGGGACCGAATGCGGCGATCATGGTGGACAATGCCGACTGGACGGGCAAGTTCAGCTATCTGGAATGGCTGCGCGATGTGGGCAAGTTCTTTACGGTGAACGTGATGATGCAGAAGGAATCGGTGCGGGCGCGGCTGGAAGACCGCGATCAGGGCATCTCCTACACCGAATTCAGCTACATGCTGTTGCAGGCTTATGATTTCTTCCATCTCTACGATCATTACGGCTGCCGGATTCAGGGCGGCGGCAACGATCAATGGGGTAATATCACCGCGGGCATTGACTTGGTGCGCAAGAAGCGCGGGGTGGAAGTGTACGGCATGACCTGTCCGTTGATCACCACCGCCTCCGGCGAAAAATTCGGCAAATCGGCGGGCAATGCGGTATGGCTCGATCCCCGGCAAACCAGCCCGTACCAGTTCTATCAATACTGGGTGCGCGCCGACGATCGCGACGTGGAAAAATATCTCAAGATGTTCACGTTCCTCGAACTGGAGGAGATTGCGAAAATCGTTGCGGCGCATGCTCAAAAACCGGAAAAGCGGGAAGGGCAAACCGTACTGGCTACCGAACTGACGCGTCTTGTGCACGGCGAAGCGGGATTGAAAGCGGCCCGGCAAGCCACCGAGATTTTCTTCGGCAAGGAAATCGCAGGCTTGACCAATAGCGAATTGTATGCGGTGTTCCAGGATGTGCCGTCGGCGCAACTGCCGGTTTCAGCTTTGAGCGGGCAAACTCTGGCCAGCGCGCTGCTCGCGGAAGCGGGAGTTTTCAAAAGCAAGGGCGAGGCCAAGCGGCTGATCCAGAGCGGCGGATTGTATTTCAACAATCGCCGCGTGACGGAGGACGTGCCGATCACCCGCGAGCATCTGGCCACCGAAGATACGCTGGTAGTGCGCACGGGGAAAGCGAATTACCATCTGGTACGGTTTGTGAAATAGCGCCGAGGCTCCCGTCCGCGGGTGCCCGGAACATGAGCGAGTTCGCCGAGCCGTGGTTAAGGTCGTAGACCGCAACCCGGCCGGAATGCAACGTTCTTTAGGGGCCGATTCATCGTGCCCGATTTGTAGGGGCGCACCCGTGTGTGCGCCCGCGTTTTTCCACCAGACGGCCGGAGGCCGTCTGTAGTAGGACCATAATTTATTATGGCCGTTCTACGGTAGGGGCACGGCATGCCGTGCCCGTATCCTCGCCGAGCAGGGTTCCCAAACCCTGCCGGAACCACATCGCCCGGAATCTTCGGTTGCTTTCCATCCCTCCCGCGCTTATATTCTGTCACCTA
>CAYUIF010000001.1:19696-89683 GCA_964444755.1 uncultured Alphaproteobacteria bacterium
TTCACGGAGTGCTAATGAAGACCTATTGCTGGATTGCATTACTCACCTTGGCGGGAGCGGTGTGGGGGCAGCCGCCGGATACTCTGTGGACGAGAATCTATGGAAGTGAAACAACTTATAGTGAAGAACTTCATGCTTCATGTCAGGCCAATGATGGAGGGTTTTTGCTGGTCGGACAAACGTATGAAACCCTCCGGATGTTGGTAATACGAATAGACTCCGACGGGAATCAAATTTGGTCAAATCAATACAGCGATAACACTTGGGAAGGAGCCAATTCGGTTCAGCTTATGTCCAACGGTGACTATATAATTGCTGGAAGCAAGGAAGACAGCTTATTTACAATACGGGTTAGTGACCAAGGGGATATACGATGGAATGCCGCATATAAATTTTATTCAGACGATCGTGAGCACGCTACGTCGTCAGTTGCGACCTTGGATGGAGGTGCACTGATTGTTGGTTGGGGAAGAGATATATTTGCTATAAGATACAATACGAATGGAGATACTATTTGGACTAAGACTCTTGGCGAGAATGTTGATTCATGGGCGAATGGCGTTGCATGCACTTCAGATAGTGGTTTTATTATTGTTGGTGGTCAATTAGCCACAGGATATGGCGAGGATATATTCATTTCCAAGTTGACGTCAGAGGGAGATACAGTCTGGACTCGGTTATATCATGGTCCCAATGATGAATCAGCGGTCTCTGTAATGTCAAATGAGGATGGTACCTATACTATCTTATCAGGGATTAGTGCGTTGACTGATCCATTGAACCGGATTTTGCTGATGCGGATAAATAGTCAAGGCGACACGATTGGAACACGTACGTATCTTACACGGGGAAGACCAATACCTCATAGTTTCTGTCGCGCCATAGGCGGGGGCTACCTCGTTATTGGAACAACAACAAATATCTCTCCGACACAACAAGCCCAAATGTTTGCTCTCCGGATAAGTGAACAAGGGGATACACTGTGGTCATCGATTTTTCATCGCAGTGAAGCCGATGAAGGTCGATCTGCGATTTCAATAGGAGACGGGACATACTTGCTTGGAGGTCACTCCCACACCCCGGGCCGTGGCTTTGATATGTATTTGGTGAAAACCCGCCCGGATCCCTTCGATACAGATGTACGCACTCCGGTTTTTCCATCGGATTTTAATGTTAGTGTTTATCCCAATCCTTTCAACGCGACCACCACGCTTTCCTTTTCCCTACCGCACACTTCACCCGTTTCACTGACCATCTTCAACGTCCTCGGCCAAGCGGTCTATCGGGCTGATCTGGGAACGTTGAATGCTGGAGAGCATTCTCATTTGTTTGATGCGAACAAACTACCGTCGGGAGTGTATCTGGCGCGAGTGCAGGCGGCAGAGCATTCGCAGATGCGGAAGATGGTGCTGCTGAAGTAATGATGAACTCCTCGTTTGTCATCCTGAACACAGTGAAGGATCCCTCTTCTGCCCGAAATCTTCAGTTGCTTTCCATCCATTCCGCAACTATATTTTATTACCTATTCACGGAGTGCTAATGAAGACCTATTGCTGGATTGCATTACTCACCTTGGCGGGTGCGGTGTGGGGGCAACCGCCGGATACGCTGTGGACAAGGACCTATGGAAGCGAAACCGAGTATAGCGAGCAGACTTATGCCATGTGCCCAACTTTGGATGGTGGTTTTGTGTTAGCTGGAATAGCTTACGAAACCAGCCAGATGCTCGTTGTAAGAACAGACAATCAAGGTAATCCGATTTGGACAAGGACGTATGGAAGCGACGCGTGGAACTGGGCTTCTACCGTGCAATATCTACCTAATGGTGATTTCCTAATAGCAGGATATATAGATGACATCTTGATGTTTGCGTTACGGATTAATGCATTGGGCGATACAGTTTGGTCAAGAACATACCAAAGACTATTGGATAGTGATGATTATATTCGAGCATCCGTTGTACTTTCGGATGAAGGTGCGTTGCTTGTTGGAACAAGCAATACGGGTAATTCTATGGTATATGCATTGAGGATTAATGCGGTTGGTGATACAATATGGACGTTTTCTTACGATCATAGTGAAACTCACACTTCCGGATTCGCTGTTGCACTTGCGCCAGATAGTAGTCTTGTAATCGCTGGCGGATTATGGACTATTGACGTAAATGAGTCGGATTTTCTAATGTTGAATCTTACTGAAGATGGTGACTTGAATTGGGAACGTTCGTATGGAACAGATGATTTTGATGTTGCTACGAGTGTTCTTCCGACTCCTGATGGTGGCTTCATCTTATCGGGCTATTCCGCGATTGGACCTGGTCCGAGGAGAATATATTTGGTACGGACAGATAGTATTGGAGATACGATCTGGACTCGAATATATGAAGGGTATCCCTCGATTACTGCCAACGGAATTTGTCTTGCGCCGGGTGGTGGATATGTTGTTGTCGGAACAATCAATGTGAATATTGCACCTTGGGACCGCGCGCACATGTTTGCATTACGCGTTGATGAACAGGGCGATACATTATGGTCGCGATTGTTCAGCCGAAGTGATACCGATGAAGCTACATGTATCCTCCCCACACCGGACGGCGCCTATGTGATTGCCGGGCACTCACACACCCCGGGTCGCGGCTTTGATATGTATTTAGTGAAAACCCTTCCGGATCCCTTCGATACCGATATACACAATCCGGTTTTTCCATCGGATTTTAATGTTAGTGTTTATCCCAATCCTTTCAATTCCACGACCACGCTTTCGTTTTCCCTAACACATACGTCATCCGTATCTCTGACGATTTTCAACCTTCTCGGCCAAGCGGTCTATCAGTCTGATCTGGGAAGGTTGAATGCCGGTGAGCATCGGCAGATATTCGATGCGAGTGAACTGCCGTCGGGAATATATCTGGCGCGAGTACAGGTGGGGGAGATGTCGAAGATACGGAAGATGGTGCTGCTGAAGTAACATCGTTTTGTAGGGCCATAATTTATTATGGCCGTCTTCGGTAGGGGCGGGTAAAGCGCAAGCGTACCCGCCCGCTCTTCCGTAGGGGCACAGCGGGCTGTGCCCTTTATCTATTAGCGGGTTGACTCTGGAGAGTCACCGCCGGGAAGAAACTTGAATTTCGCCGGGCGGGGCACGGACCCGCCACGGCGAGTAAAGATTCCGGGCAGATCAGGGGATCTGCCTCGGCGAGCAACAACACAACGGGCGAGTCTTGGACTCGCCCGTTTCGTGTGTATGCGAAATGGTGATCAGAAGCTGCTGATGGCAATACTGCCGTTAGTAGTGGATAGCGTGATCGCGCCGTTGCCTTCGCCGAACATGCCCCCCACGTGCGTGGGAGTAATCACAGCGTTGTTCAGAGCCAGCCCGGTGATGTTGATGGTTCCGACGACTACCGTAGCCGACAGCGAGGCCGAAGTGTTGGTGGGAATTTGTAAGCCGATGGTGCCGTTGACGGCATTCAGTTGGCAAATCCCGGTGGGCAAGATGGTCATGCGGCAAGTGACGGTTCCGTTGGTCACATTTCCTTGCACATTACTGACTACATCCCCGAGCAGCAGCGTTCCGTTGACCACCTGCGCGTTGACGCCTCCCTGAATCGAGTCCACAGCGACCGTTCCATTGACCTGATTCACATTGACGCTGAATGTTGCCGGCACCCGCACAGTGTATTCGACATAATAGTTCCGCCCTTGACTCTGCTGCGGCTGCTCAGTGCGAACCGAAAGCTGGTTGGTGCCGGGTTCGACGACCACGGTCAGCAAGGCGAGATGTTCCTCCGCATCGGCTACGCTGGACGATTCCACCCGCCGCTCACCGGTAATCAGGATCGAATCAAGATCCGCTTCCCCGGCAATGCTGACCGAGCCGTTGATCGCCGAGAGATTCAAACCGATGCGGTCTTCCACGGAATAGCGGTAATCGAAATCCGCGGATGCCGAGTAATTTGTGTTGGTAATATGTTCGTCGTCATCATCAGAGCAAGAAAGAACCATGAAACTAAGTGAGATGATGACAAATATACCTGTCCATCGAAAAACCGATTCAACCGAAATTGGGAACTTTATTTTCATGGGTGCGGCCTTTCGTCACTAAGGAGTTAATGATTGTCTCCACCATCACCAACGATATAGAGTCAAGATAAGTAAAAGTGTTTCAAGATACAACCGAATACCGAATAAGAAAACGCCCCGGCTTAAGACCGGGGCGCGGTGGTTCGAGTGCGGATCCAGTTATTTAGGCATGACCACCGAATCCAGGACGTGAATCACGCCGTTGGAGGTCTTGATATCCGTGGCAATCACCTGCGCATTATCCACGAAAACCTTGCCGTCCTTGACCGTGATGGTCAATTCCTGGCCATTGACGGTTTTCACTTTCGCGCCGTTCATCTTCATGACATCGGCCGCCATCACATTGCCGGAAATGACATGGTAGGTTAAAACCGAGGTCAGACCGGCCTTGTCCTTCAGCAGCCCATTCAATGTTTCCTGCGGAACCTTGCCGAAGGCGGCATCGTTGGGCGCAAATACCGTGAACGGTCCCGGGCCCTTCAACGTTTCCACGAGATCCGCCGCCTTTACCGCCGTTACCAGCGTATTAAAGGAACCGGCATTAATCGCGGTTTCCACGATGTCCATGCTCTTCGGTTCCGCCTTCATGTCCGCCGCATAAGCCGCCGGGATCAACCCGCCGCTGTTCATCGCCTTGCTGCTGGAACTCGTTCCGGAGTTCCCGCCGCCGCACGCCCACACCGAGCCGGTGGATATGGCTGCGGCTATAATGAGAGTCAACATCTGCTTCATGATCATCTCCTGTATGTTTTGTTTGTTTTCATCGTTGGATGGCTATACGAAAAGCTCATCCTCATTGTGTTGGTTGTGCCGATTAGCGGGTGGCCGGAAACACTGACCAGCGACGCTGGAGCGACTTAATCGTCACCACCTGATAAACGGCCGCCAGTCCTACCAAAGAATAAACCACCCGGCTGAGGAACGTCATTTCGCCGAAAATCGCCGCGACCAAATCGAATCCGAACAGCCCGACCAAGCCCCAGTTGAGACCGCCTACCACCAGTAGGGTAATTACCAGAACGTCAATCGCCTTCATGTTATCCTCCTTGAACTGTTTTTGAAACCACTTGACTTTGTCTTGCGTTTAAGTTACATTCAATAAACTGTGAACACAAGTAAACAGTTTCAAAAAATTCAAAGTCGTTTTAATATTTGTCAAATAGGAGATCGAGAAGTTGAACAACCTTCAAATAAACCTAACTCCGGATCAACCGGATACCATCGGAGACAACCTAAAGGTTTATGGAATAGGAGCTAAGATCAAGAGGCTGCGGCTCCGCAAGAGCATGGGACTGGTGGAGCTGGGTAAACATACCAGCCTCTCACCCGCCATGCTGTCCAAGCTGGAGAACAACCATGTGATACCCACCATTCCAACGCTGATGCGGATTGCATTAGTATTCTCGGTAGGATTGGATTATTTCTTTTCTGATAATGATTTAAAGAAGTTATCGGTGGTGCGGAAGGAGGAACGGCAGGAGTTCCACGAGAAGATGGGCAAGCAGGATACGACCTTTCGGTTTCAGAGTCTGGATTATAAGGCGGTTGAACGAAAATCCAGCGCGTTTATTGCAGAGTTTGAACCGATGCCGCCGGAAAACGTCCCCCAACATGAACATGCCGGCAGCGAATTTATCTATGTACTTTCCGGGACCTTGGGACTTATCTTTGAAGATAAAGAAACACAATTATTTGCTGGAGATTCAGCCTATCTCGATCCGGCCTACCCGCACGGCTATCGGCAGGTGGGGAAGGAAGCATGTCGAGCCATAGTGGTGACAGTACCGTGAAAAATCGGTCTCACTTTCTCCGATTTTTCGTAAGAAAAGCTCAAACATCCGCGAAATATGCATACACGGCACGCTCCCTGCACAACATGCACACATTGTACGCTTGTTAACAATTCTAAGTAGCTGTATTTTAATAATGATATATAGTGGCACACTGGTTGCAAAAGTAAAGATCAGAGTCGGTAGTCTAATCTCCTCCTCCCGGACTCGTCCGGGTTTACTCCGAAGGTGGTCCTGCGCGGCACACCGGATTGCCATCGGACGTTCAATTGAAGAAGAAAGGCCTCCGAAGATCGTCATCCTGCTTTGATCATTCCCCGGTGTTGTGGTTCGCCAGCGATGACGGCACGGTTTGCCAAGACTTGCGACGGATATTCGCGAGGCCTTTCCTTCTTCAGCTTTAAACGGACGGTTCGGGTACTAATCCTATCCAAGGCTGTGGACATGTAGGTTTCGACGGGTCTACCGCTCACCTCTGGTTTGTTCTCTCTGGTGTCTTTCTTCTCCTCGACTGTACAATGAGAACACCGACTCGCGTCGGTGTTTTCTGTTTCTATCCGGTGAATCTGAGTTGACTTTTGGTGGAAAGTTGAGTATCTTCTCAAGACTTATTGTGGATTTTCCCATAAGGAAAGGGATAATGCCCGCCGTGCAGCAGCATTATCCTCGATTCATTCTGGAAAAATGGATCGAACCGGGCCACTTTAGCCGTCCGGTCCAGCCCCGGTGGTCTGTTCGGGGCCTCGCCATTTCAACGCCTTCATGCTCAAGCCGGTTCCACCCTCGGGAAACGGTATTCAATCTCATCGGTCTTACAAAGCGATTCCCATGGCAACTTATCAGAAACTCACTCCGCCTCAACAAGGTCATCCGATCACTATTGTTGACAACAAATTACGGATCCCCGATGATCCGATTATTCCGTTTATCGAAGGCGACGGTATCGGCCGCGATATCTGGCGCGCCTCACAGAAAGTCTTTGACGCTGCCGTCGAGAAAATGTACGGCGGCCGCCGCCGGGTCGTTTGGTTTGAAGTGTATGCCGGCGAAAAGTCCGTCGAAAAATACGGCGAAGGCATCTGGCTGCCGGAGGATACGCTAACCGCGATTAAGGAATACATCGTGGCGATTAAGGGTCCGCTGACGACTCCGGTGGGCGGCGGAATCCGGTCGCTGAATGTTACGCTGCGGCAAGTGCTCGAACTGTATGCCTGCGTGCGGCCGGTGCGCTGGTTCAAGGGGGTTCCGTCGCCGGTCAAGCATCCCGAAAAACTCAACGTGATCATCTTCCGCGAGAATACGGAAGACGTTTACGCGGGCATCGAGTGGCGCGCGGGAAGTCCCGAAGCACAGAAATTGATCGGCGTATTAAAGGAATTGGGCAAGAACGTGCGACCGGATTCCGGAATCGGCATTAAGCCGATTTCCAAAACCGGAACCTTCCGCATCGTGCGCAAGGCCATCCGCTGGGCGGTGGATCATAAGCTGGACTCGGTGACGCTGGTGCACAAAGGGAACATCATGAAGTACACCGAAGGCGCGTTCCGCGAGTGGGGTTACGAATGCGCGGCTGCGGAATTCTCCGATGTCACGGTCTCCGAAGACGATCTGTGGGCGAAGTACGACGGCAAGCTGCCGGCGGGAAAGGTCCTGATCAAGGATCGCATCGCCGATTCGATTTTCCAGCAAGTGCTGCTGCGTCCCGACGAATATCAAGTGCTGTGCACGCCCAATCTCAACGGCGATTATCTGTCCGATGCCTGCGCGGCGCAGGTCGGCGGATTGGGCATGGCCCCCGGCGCGAACATTTCCGACTTCTATGCAGTGTTCGAAGCCACTCACGGCACGGCCCCGAAGTATGCCGATAAGGATGTCATCAATCCCGGCTCGGTCATGCTGTCGGGCGCGATGATGTTCGAATATCTCGGCTGGCAGGAAGTAACGGACGCCATTCATCGCGGCATTGCCGGAGCGATTGACGCGAAGCGCGTGACCTACGATCTCCATCGGCAGATGGAAGGCGCCACCAAGGTCAAGACGTCGGAATTCGCCGACGAAATTATCCGCCACCTGTAACCGGTGACGGCCGTCTGTACCCCAGACAAAAACGTTTGAATTCGTACGGGTGATAGCCACCCACCCTATCAGATACAAGGACTGCTAATCTTGTTGCACTATCCGCGCAAGATTTCCTCAATGATGAGGACCGCTTCATGAAACGCGTGCTTCCAATTAGTTTACTCATTCTCAGTCTTCTCCTGTTGCTGCCGTGCGCATATGCAGCCACCGGAAAGATCGCCGGATCCATCCTCGATGATAATAAAGAGGGGGTGTTCGGCGCGTCAGTAATGATTGTCGAGACCCAGCAGGGTGCCTCGGCGGGCATTGACGGCGACTATGTTATTTTAGGTGTCGAACCCGGTACCTATACGGTACGGGTTACAACTATGGGTTATGGAACACAGACCTATAAAAATGTTCAGGTCAGCGGTGACTTAACCACCACGCTGAATGTGACCATGAAGGAAGAAGCCATTGAAATCGGCGAACGGATCATCGAGTACACACCTCCTCCTGTAATCCTTGACGTAACAAACCGTAGTGTGCGTGTTACCGGCAAGGAGATGGAGTCTCGCGCTGTAACCAACATCGCCGGACTTTTGAAAAAACAGCCCGGCTTTAAGGTGGATCCCGAAGGCGCCATGCACGTGCGCGGCGGCCGCGCCAGCGAAATGTTGGTGAAGGTGGACGGCGTGGACTTCCGCGATCCGCTGGTGACCAGCTCTAAGCAGATCGTCAATCTCTCCGCACTCAACGTGGAAGAGATCGAAGTGCTCACCGGCGGCGACGCCCGCTACGGCGGCTTCCAATCCGCGTTGGTCAATGTGACCAGCAAGGAAGGCTCGATGACCGACTATTCGGGCGCGTTGGAATGGCGCACCGACCGGGCTTTCAAAGGCAACGCCACCGGCCAGCGGCACAGCAGCTTCAATACCGATCAGTACGACTATTCGCTATCCGGTCCGGTTCCGTTTGCCGACAAACTGTTGGGCAAGCAGAAACTGAGCTTCTTCACGTCCGGCATGACCAAGTTGACCAATACGTACACGCCATATAATGTCCGCCGCGAGGATAACGATTATTTGGGTGTCGGATTCAATATTCCGGAACGGCAGGTCAACGACTTCTCGACCTTCTGGAAGTTCACCTATCGCATGGATCAGGCGAAGAAGCTGAACCTGACCTATCAGCGCGACTTCTCCATGTGGGATATCTATCCCGACGGCGAAGCTTCGATTGACGGTACCTACGGCTGGCAATATAAATATAATGTCGCCAATCGTCCCTATGCGAAAACGTCGCGGCAATCGTTCAGCCTGGCTTTTTCGCACAACGTGACCAAGAATACGCTGTACGAAATTACCGTCAGCAACTTCACGACCACCACTAAAGTTCTGCCGCGCGGCAAGACCCCGGATCAATTCACACTGGAAGACAACGTCGAAGACGACAACCGCGGCGTGGTCGGTTCGGTGGATAGCGACAAGAACGGCTATTTCGACGGCTATGTGGACGCCAACGGTAACGGCCAATGGGACGGCGACGACTACAGCGAAGGCTACGACGACGCCAACGGCAACGGGCAGTGGGATCGCGGCGAAGACTGGGTGGATTTGAACGGCAACGGTGTCTATGACAGCGCCGAGCCGTGGGTGGATTTGGCGAACCCCCTCACCGGCGAAAACAATCCCGGTGTCTATGATCCGTGGGATCGCTACGACGACGTCAACCGCAACGGCCGCTGGGACGACAATGAACCGCAATTGCCCGAGCAGGATTGGAACAATAACGGAATGTGGGACGGCGAACGCTTTCAGGACGCCAACGGCAACGGGGTGAAGGACGGGATCGGCGAAGGTTACGACGATATCAATTCGAACGGTCAAATTGACCGCCGGAATCTGGTCAACGCGGCAAATGAAGATATCGCCGAACCGTTTGTGGACGGCGACCAATGGTTCGACACCGGTGAACCGTTCCAGGATCTGCCCGATACCAACGGCTACTACAACGGTTTCTGGGATCCCGGTGAAACGTGGTATGACTTGCCCTCGTCTTATGCCGGTCCGTTTATTCCGCGCACGGGACGCGTGCCCACCACGAACGGTGTGTACGACGGTCCCAACGGCGCGTTCGATGAATATGAAATGTTCACCTACCCGGCGCACTTCGGATTCGGCATGGATCCCCGCTATCCCGTGCTGTACACGTGGGAAGACATTCGGCAGGGTATCCGCAACGGCGGATCCGAGTGGGTGCAGGATTTACGGTCGGTTGAGGAAGTTGAAGGATATCCTTACGGCGTCGCCCGCTATATGCGGTGGATTGAAGGCAAATCCACGTGGACCAACGTGACGTCCCATGATCAAAACGATCCGATCTTCGATATTCCGAACTTTGCATGGGATGAAGGTAAAGAAAGCTATACCGATTACAACGGCAATGGCGTGCAGGATCCGCTGCCGGACTTCTTCCTGAATCCCGGGTTGTGGGATGCGCAGGGGTTCTGGATGGAACGCCAATCCCAAGAGTGGTCCACCAAGGTAGACTTGACGAGTCAGGTTAACAAATATCACGAAATCAAGTCCGGATTCGAGCTGAAGTACCGGATTCTCACCATGAATTCGATTCAGCAGCCGGATCAAGCGTATTCCAATACCGACATTCCGCTGCCGCCGGGTTCGCCCTATCCCGATCGCGGCGGCATTCGCGATTTCTATGAGCATAAGCCGTGGGAAGGCGCGCTTTACTTCCAGGACAAGATGGAATTCGAGGGCATGATTGTCCGCGCTGGTCTGCGCAGCGACTTCATCATTCAGCCCAATGCGTTGCTGGAAGAAACCCAGAAGCAGATTGACCGCAATCAACCGGGCGCGTTGTTGGCGAAGCGCGGGCGGTTCGCGTTGGCTCCCCGATTGGGTATCAGCCATCCGATTTCCACGAAATCCAAGCTCTATTTCAACTACGGGCATTACTATCAAACCCCGTCGTTCCAGTACTTCTATCGCAGCGCTACGGCCAATCTGTCACCCAATACCGAAATCGGCAATCCGAACCTCGAATACGAAAAAACCGTTTCGTACGAAGTCGGTGTGAATACCGAGTTCACCGAGGATTGGGTCATTGACGTCGCCGGGTATTATCGCGATGTGTTCAATCAGATCGGCACCGTCGAACAGCGAGACGGCCCGCTGACCTTGAACCGCTACTTCAACCTCGGCTATGCCCGGGCGCGCGGTTTCGAGTTCTCGCTGGAAAAGCAATTCTCGAACATGTGGGCGGTGACGGTTAATTACGACTTTTCCTATGCCTACGGCAAGGAGTCGGCCGCCACCGAAGGTCTGCGTCAGCGGACCGACTTGAACGTCCCCGAAAATCGCGACGAGCATCCGCTCAATTGGGATCAAACCCACACCTTTACCACCTACTTGACGGTCAATGTCAGCGAACGCGACAAATTGCGCTTGTTCGGACTTAAGCTGCCGAATGATTGGCTATCCACCTTCGAATTCAGCTATGGTTCGGGTTATCCGTACACGCCGTCCAAGTATACGACGGGCAAGCAATCCTCGCTGATTTTGACCAATTCCGCTCGCATGCCGGCCTCCGCCACCGCCGATCTGAAATTCGATAAGTTCTGGAACATCACCAAGAAAATCAGATTAGCGACCGGATTTGAGGTTTACAATTTGTTCAACCGTACCAATATCCGCGGTCTCTTTCCCGAGACCGGAAACGCTCGCGACAGTTCCCATGAGCTAAATCCGGATGAGCGAGATGACGGCAACCAAGGTACGGATTACGATCACGATCCGCGCAACTACTCCGCCCCGCGGCAGATCCTGTTCCATCTCAAGATCTCCGTTTAAGGCGAGACGAGTAGTTATTACACTCATCGCGGCTTGCTCCGCATAAGATTCACGAACATCGTACCCATGAGAGCCATGGTGAAACACAACACAATACTCGGCTTGCTGCTGAGCCTGATGATCGTCATTGCCCTGGTCAGCTGCAAAAGTCCGGATGCCAATCCGGTGCAACCGCCGCCGGCATTCCGCGACGGTATCGCCTTGGATCACAATGCCAACAACATTGCCCCCGATGTTAGCGGTCAGCCGTACCTTATCGAGAGTGATTGGGAAATCGGCTCCGGCCGCACCGTAACCATCGCTCCCGGCACGGTCTTTCTCCTCAAGGATAGCGTTTCGATTGTCGTGGATGGTCAATTGCAGGCCATCGGCAACTCGTCGGACCCGATTATCTTTACTTCGGCGCGGACGGATCCGGAAATGGGTGACTGGCGGGGCGTCAAATTGAACAATGCCGCCCTGGACCAGCGGTCGGAATTCCGGTATTGCATTTTCACTTATGGTGCGCTGTTTCCGACCGATACCACCAGCGAAGACGCGAAGTTCTACAAAGGAATGCTGGTTTGCCGGAACAGCAGTCCCATCATCGAACATTGCGTTATTACGAAGAATCAGAACAACGCCATTTATTTGACGGGTGAGAGCTGCCAGCCGATCATTCGCTATAATATCTTCTTCGCCAATGATGCTTCGGCGGTGCGGGCGGATACGACGGCGCTGATCACGACTCCGGAAACCTGGGGACAACCCGGCTATCCCGATATCTCCTATAATTGCGTCGGCGAAAACAGCTCCCCGGCCTTCATTTACGGCAAGGATTCGCTGTACTACGGCAAGAAGTATCAATTGAATGCCAATCTCGATACGGTGGATGCCTTCTTCAATATCGACGATGATCCGCTGTTCATGTCGGACGGCGATGAGTTCCAGCTTTCCTCCTGCTCGCCGGCGATTGATGCCGGTCCGCGCGATGCCGATCTGGAAAACGACGGCACCCGTGCTGATCTTGGCGTGCATCCTTATGAGCAGCAGGGAGCGGGCGACTTGCGCGGCATCATCGGAGGCACGCTGTCGGCGGATGTTCCATATCGGATGTCCTGCGATGTGAAGGTGGATCGCGGAACGACCCTGACGATTCCCGCCGGGACGATGATCAACGTGGATTCGCCTTCCGATCGGCTTTACTACATCAACGTGTTCGGTCGCTTGGTGATCGAAGGCACGCCGGACAACCGGGTGACGATCAATGCCCTGAATCCGGCACAGATGTGGGGCGGTATCCGCATCTATAGCGACGATTCGACCAGCGCGCCGTCGGTGTTTTACTATGCCGACCTGATCAATTACCGCTTCTTCCAGATGACGAAGCCGGGCACGGAATTTGTCGGTTGCCGGTTCGACAGCGCCTTCGAGTATGGAGTCTCGATTGCCACCGCCTCCATGAACTGGGATTCGGCGGTGCGGATTCAGGATTGTACTTTCGAACGCTGCGGAACGTGGGGAATCGGCGTGTTTTCCAGTGCGGCGACCATCCGCAATACCCTGGTTCAGAACGGTCGCGGTCGCGGTATTACGCTGGACGCAACGGATGTCTATGTTCAGATTACCAATTGCGTCATGCGCAACAACAGCACGACCGGTTTGTATATGGCGGATGTTTGCAGTCCGCAGGTGGTGAATTGCGTGTCCATGAACAACGGCTATTACGGCATCGAAATGGACAATAACTGCCTGCCGGTGATCATGAACAACATCATCTATAATAATGCGCGTTACGGCATTTATGCCCGGAATTCGTCGGCGCCGATCATGACCTATAACGACGTGTTCGGCAACACGCCCGACTATGTGCTGCCGCCGTTGGTCGAACCCTCCAACAGCATTAGTGAGAATCCGCAGTTCGTTTCCGAAACGGATCTGCATCTGGCGGCGGGTTCGCCGTGCATTGACGCCGGCAATCCGGCGGCTGACTATAATGACGGGAACGGCACCCGCAACGATATGGGTGTTTACGGCGGTCCCAATGGTCAATCGGGCTTCGGTGTGCTGCAGGCGCGTCCGACGGCTTCACCTTTCGCTTCCAAATGAGTATCAAGATCGAACGCACCGGACGCATTCTTGATGGCGTCCGCGCTGGAGGTTTGACATCTATGCACAGGTTTCCGGTTCATTTTATCGCGACGCTGACTATCATTTTAGGATTGAGCCTGTCCGCTGTTGCGGCTACGGCGCCCTATGATCCCAGTCGCGCCCGCGGTCCCATCCGGCCCAATTTCGCTCGGCCGAATTCCGAAAACCGGGTTCACAATGCCGGCAAGGTCTGCATGAATATCACCAACTGGGGATATTTCGGCAACAACGGACCCCGGCAGGATGACGCCGTTGACGACCCCTGCCCTCCCGGCCGGTGGGCTCCCCAGTGTGAATTCCCCTGCGGCAGTCAAGTGCAGTATCTTTTCCAGGCCGGTCTGTGGATCGGTGCCTTGATTGTCGAAGAAGGGTATGAAACCAAGCGCGTCAGTGTGGGCACGGATGGCTGGCTGAATCCGTCCGTTAACGAATTCTGGCCCGGTGAAGGCGATGCCAACGGTATTCTGGAACGTTCCACGCGACCCGGACGTACGAACTGTTTGGGTGTTTTCGTGACGGATCCCGAGGCGATTTCCGATCAGGATTTCCTTGCGACCTATTCGGATACGTTGAATGAACAACCGTATGTTATTAATGATTTCGACGGTACGATTCACCGCCCGTTGGGAATCAAGGTTTCGCAAACATCCTATTCGTTCAGTCAGGCTTTTGCCGAAGATTTCATCCTCATTGATTACGAAGTTGAGAATGTCGCGTCCAACTTCCTCAAGAATCTGTATGTGGGTTTGTATGTGGACGCCGATATCGGCCCCAGCACGATCAACGAACAGCATACGGATGATATCTGCGGTTTTCTTGAAAATTATTATGAAGAGAACAACCGGGGACAAACCGTTACCATTCCCATTGACGTCGCCTGGATTGCCGACAACGACGGTCGTGATCCGTCGGCTTCCAGCGGTCCGCTGATTTGCTCGGGAATCGCCGGTACCCGCGTGATTCGCGGACCCAATCCGCGGTTGCGGACCTCGTTCAACTGGTGGATTTCCAACGGCGATGTCAGCTTGGATTACGGTCCCTCATGGCAGGATTACTGCCAGAATGACAGCGCCGGAATGGGCTGGACGGAGTTGTTCGGTACTCCGATGGGCGATGAACGCAAGTATCAGGTGCTGTCCAATGGTGAGTTCGATTTCTGGCAAATCATGGTGGATCGGATGGATCAGGTCGCGCCGCAGCGGATTCCCAATCCCGCCTTCCCCGGTGATACGACCGCCGAATACAAGGCCTGGTGCACCAGCGATCCGTCACCGAACGCTTCGGATATCGCCAACGGCTACGATACCCGCTATTTGCTGTCGTGGGGACCGTTGGGGGTGCGCGATTATCAGGATCTGTCGGGGCGGTGGATTTATCGCCTGAATCCCGGCGAAAAATTCAACATGACGATTGCTTATGTCCTGGGCGAGAATTTCCACGACATCAACAATCCTCAGCCCACCAACTTAACGGTGGACTCCAGCCTGTTTAATTTTGCCGATTTGCGCGAAAACGCCAAATGGGCCAAAGACGTCTACGACAATCGGATGTTCGATACTCCGCAGTACGACTGGGGTAACGATCACATACGGAATACCAATGATGAGGATGGCTCCGAGGGCGATGGTATTCTCGAAACCGGTGACGGCTGGTACGGCGAGGATGTCGGCACCGACGGTATCTACGTGGAGGCTCCTCCGGGATTCCGCGAGGGTATTGACAGTATCGAAGTGCGATACTTCGTTGGTTCGAGTCAGTATCCGGACGGTATTCTGGCCGGGTATTATAAGGGGCCTGATGCCGACGGAACCGAACGCAACGGAATCAACGATGCCGTCAACAATCCCAACGGATGGGTGGACGAAGACAACATTATTCCGGTCTTATTAGCTTACCAGCATGCCACACTGGGTTATTGGGATATGGGGTGGATGGCGGCCAACGGCCTGATGGATTTGGGCGATGGTCTGCCGGACTTCACCGGTCCGCCGCCGCCGCCGATTCCCGCCTTGCTGCACTGTGTCCGCAATACGACCAATGCGGCGGCGCATCGCGGCGGGCAGATTTTGGTGGCCAATGAAGGCGATTGCTACATCGGCGGCTTGGGCTACGAATTGCGCGAAAATCAAGTCGTGCTGCGGTGGTCGAAGAGCTCTTCGGAAAATGTGGATTACCGTGATCCCTTCTCCCGGCAGCAGGATTTCGAAGGCTATCGGATCCATTGGGCGGCGATTAATGAAGACGGCTATTATTCGCTGCTGGGCGAATATGACAAGGTTGACTTCGCGTATTTCTCCGACAACGACTCGATGATGAGTTTTGCGGTGGACGAAGCGGGTCGCGATACCCTGCCGGCCGATAGTATCTTCGTGGGCGGTATCCACGGACGATTGAGTCCGGTCGGCTTGAATACCGGATTCGATGCGTTGCGCATGCTCGACGATCCCGGCAACGATTCAACCTATCAGTTCGCGATCAACGCTCACAAACTGGCGCCGGTGTATTACGCCGTCACCGCTTTCGACTACGGTGATCCGCGTTCCGGTTTGGCGCCGCTGACGACGCGCCCGACGGCCAATGCCGTGCTGTTGGCGCCCGCCGGTACGACCAAGGAACCGGTACGCGTGGTCCCCAATCCGTACCGCGCCTACGAAGATTATACGCAACCCAAGATGGGCATCAGTTGGGAAAATATGAACGACGGCACCACCGAGTTCTATGCCCAGCAAGACCGCCGCATCGAGTTCATCAATCTCCCGGAACGCTGCCTGATCCGCATCTTTACGGTGGCGGGCGATCTGGTGGCGATTGTCCCGCACAATACGACCGGCGACGTGAGCGCGTGGGCCAGTCTAACCTCCGAACGGTGGGATTTGAATTCCCGTAACCGGCAGCAAGTGGTCTCCGGTATTTACCTGTTCTCGGTGGAAGATTTGACCCAAGGCAATGCTCACAAGATCGAGACCGGAAAATTTGTCATCATTCGATAAGCTTCAGTTGCTGACTATAGACGGAAGGATCCTCTCATGAAGCGATGGCCGCTCCTTTTCCTGATGGCCGCACTTTTCACCCTGCCGCACTTCGCGTTCGGGCAGGCGAAGGTGGGAACCGCCGGGGTGCAGTTCCTTAAGATCAGCCCCAGCTGTCGAGCCGTGGGAATGGGCGAGGCATACGTGGCAGTTGCCAATGATGCCAGCGCCATATTCCATAATCCCGGCGCGCTCGCCCGGATTGAACAACCGCAAGCGACGATCAGTTACATTGACTATGCGGTGGGCCTGCAATACGGATTTTTAGGTCTGACCCATCCCGTCGAAAAATGGAACGGCGCCGCGGCGGTGTCGGTGATCTATCTGACGACCGATGAAATGGATGAAACGACGGCCGAACGACCGAACGGCACCGGCCGGACCTTCACCGCCGGAGACGTGGCCATCGGCCTATCCTACAGTCAAAAACTGACGGATAAATTTTCGGTCGGCGGAACGGTCAAGTTTATCAACGAAACGCTGGCCGATAAGTCCGCGTCCGGTTGGGCGGCGGATGTGGGCACGTATTACAACACCGGCTGGCGCAGCGTCCGTATCGCCATGCTGACGTCGAATTTTGGTCCGGATATGAATTTCGTGGACAGCGAGTTCCCGCTGCCGATGAACTTCACCTTCGGAATCAGCGGCTATATTCTGAACAGCTCCGACCGGAATTGGTGGACGGGTTCCGATTCCGTCGGCACTCATGCCCTGCTGCTGGGATTCGCGTGGTCGCATCCCAACGATAATCTCGAAGTCTACAACATCGGACTCGAATACGGTTATCAGGATATGGCGTTCTTGCGGTTCGGCAAGAAAATCAACGGTATTCACCGCTACAACTGGGATGACTATCAGCGGAAGATTGACGCCGGCGAAGACGCCACGGGCAAAGATCCGTTCTATGAATTCCCCTTATTCAGCGAAACCGGCAAGTTCTTTCAGGATGGTGCCAGCATCGGTGCCGGTGTGAAGATACCGAACATGGGTTTGACCATTGACTATGCATTTGCCGGGATTTCCTATCTCGACTACATTCACCGCTTCTCGATCGGATACCGATTCAGCAACACGCTTTTCTAAACCGTTTACGGAACTGTCGCGGGTCCGCCGCGCCGTTTGAACGGTCCGGCTCGCTTCTGGAGACCATTTTTATGCACCCTCGAATGAAAGCTATAGTTGCCGCCCTGGTTGGTGTAACCCTCATCTCGTTATTTTGGGGTTGCGACCTGATGGATGGCAAATTCAATGAGAATCAAGCCCCCGAAGTGTATTTGGTGAATGTGCCGTTTGACAGCAGTACGTTCAACTACGCTCCGGTGGTTCATTGGACCGGATTCGATCCCGATGGGCAAGTGACCTACTTCCAATACCGCTATCAGGGCGACACGACGGCGGCGGCGGTGGCGGCTTACGCGGCTTGGATTGCCGGTGATCAGCACGCCCTGACCAACTACTGCGACGGCTTGCCGGAGTCTTATTGGGAACCGGTAACGGAAAGCACGGAAGATACCATTTATCTTCGCCGCAACGATTTGGATACCCTGACCCAGACAATTTTCATGGTCCGCTGTTTCGACGATCAGGGTAAAGCGTCGTTGGTGAAAGGCCGGATCTTCTCGCGCACCAATTTGGCGCCTTATGCGCCGCTGATCCGCTGGTCCCTGGATGCGGCCTTGGATAATCCCGTGGGCTTCCAGCATACTTACAACGTGGACGATACGCTCTTCTGGGGCGACACGCTGACCTCGACCTATTCCGGGATCGGCTTCCTTTGGCAGGGCCGCGACCCCGATAGCCGTGAACTCAACATTATTACGCTGCGCTTCAGCTATCTGCTGGTTAACGAGGCGGGTGATACGTTGCCGTATGCGATCCGCGATTCCAATCGCGTGGTCGGCTACCGCATGGGCTGGAGTGATACCACTACGACCACGCAGCTAACGTTCAGTATGGCCAGCATTGATACCAATTGGTATCGGGCGCATACCGGACGATCGTTCCAATTCGACAGCCGGTTTACATTCATGGTCGAGGTGTTTGACGACGGTTTTACCAAGTCGGACACCATGGCCGTGGCTCACTTCACTGCCGTCAGGCCGCTGTATAATAATGAGGATGTGGCGAAGCAGCTGCTGATCGTGGACTGGAATCGCACTCCGACAACGGTGGATTATCAATTCGGGTTGATGAATGACGATTCGATCCGCGCTTTCTATGATCAGGTGATTCCCGAAGGATTCCAGGTCGGCGAACAACTGCGGCAGATTCTTTACAACTTCCCGGGCGGCATCGAAACTCCGTTCGACTACGATACTCAGGTGGAATGGTATACCGCCGACAAGGATCTGAGTCAAGCGGGGCGTGTTCCCTATGATTATATCCGCAAGTTCAAGTGGATTTGGGTGATTGTTGATAATCCGCCGCGGACCAATCCCGAATTGAGTTTGATGGAAGCGCGCATTAAAGTCTTCCAGGACTACATGAACATCGGTGGTCAGGTGATGATATCCGGTCGCCGTATCTTCTCCGGGCTCTTTTTCCTGAACGCCACCGGACCGTTGGGAGCCGATAAAGCGTCGCTCTTTTTCCGGAATTATTTTAATATTTCGACGATCTATCCCGGACTCGCGGCGAGCGCGAATACGATTGCGGACTTCGGCGGTGTGACTACTACGGCAAACTTGCTGGTCAACATGGACGTGGATACGCACAAGGTCCATGAACTGAATTTCCGCAATCGGCGCTACTATTGTCTGCCGGAAATTGATTATTTCGGACGTTCATCATCTTCTTCCACCAGCAGCGATTACTCCGAAACCCTCTTCAATTATCAATCCTGTACGGCCGCCGACACCTACAATGTTTACAATGAGGATTGTTCGGTCAATGAAGCGGATGGTACTCCGGCCGTGGCGTATTTGGTCCCGCTGGACAATCATGACCGCATCCTTGATGTGACGCGGATTTATAATGTCACCCGCGGCGTGTACGGTGAGTTGATGTGGTGGGATCAGAATGGTCCCAACGGAGCCTGGCAGATAGTCACGTCCACTCCGATTTCCGCCGGTCAATGGATGGATTCCGATGTCATTGAAGTGGATTATGTCTATATCCCCATTGCCACATCCCATGATCAGCCCGTTGCTTCGGTTTTCGTCAAGATTCAGGGTGTCGTGGAGATCGTGAATGGGAACGTATTCTTCTCGGGACGCTTCCGCTACCGTTCGTCGTTCTCGGGAATTCCATATTCACTGATGAAGAATGACGTACCTGTTCAGATTGACGTCGGTCCTTTTGGTACGATTGAAGCCAGCCCGGTCGCCCTGATGATCGCCCGCGCTCTGATTTACTTCAACGAACCGCGGCGCGTGCAATTCGGCGGCGATAACCAGATGATGCGGTCCACACCGCTGCATCGCGCGTTCAATTAGATTCGATTCGACGTTTTTATCGAGGGCTGCCGGATTTTCCCGCAGCCCTCTTCTCATGAGTGAGATTTTTCATGAATCCATGGCAGCGATGGTCGCGACTGATCGGAATCGTTTGGGCGCTGGTATTGCTGACGCTGGCGGTGACGTGGCCGCCCTTCGGTTCCTGGACGATTGACGACGGCGTCAAGCGTCTGGCCGCACAGGAAGGAACCGGATTGTGGGCCGAGCAAATCCCCGATGGCCCGCTCCGCTCGCAGTTAGCCCATCCCGATGCGAATGTGCCGCTGCATCCGCCCTTTGCCGAGCGCGAACCCGGATCGCAAGTGCTCGGCTTCTCGCCGTGGACCCGGATTCTGTTCAAAGGAATTTTCGCTGGGGGTGAACTGCTATGGAAACTTATCCCGGCGATTATTGCGATTCTGGTCTGGATTAGTTTCGAGATTGTCGGTTTTCCATTCGCGTTTCTATTAATGCCGCTCTCGTTTTACGGATTGGTTCCGTGGGAACACGGCTTGAGCTGGCTGCTGCTGTGGCCGGCGGTCTGGCTGGCCTTTGCCAAGCAGAATCACACGTCGGGGAGTATGTTGTTCGGTTCGGGGCTATTGTTGGCGATGGCGGCGGCTTTGCGGCCGGAGACACTGCTGTTGATTCCGGCCGTTGCAATCTATTACTTGGTCAGCCGTTCGCGTCGGGGCGCGTTGTGGATGATGGGAGGGACTATTTTCGGTTTAGCGGCATTATGGAGTTGGTATGCGCTAACCGGCGGGCAATCGGCGTTGATCCAGTTCTCGCTCAATCTGGCCGGTTCAGAATTTACGGTCGGTGCATGGCTGCGGCATCGTCTGGAGGCGATCTACACTCTGTTCATCCGTGCCGACTATAAACTGGGCCTTTCGCTAATCATTTTTGTATGCTTCACGGCGGGCGGAATAACGCTGATTCGCGGCGAGCAGAAAAAATCGAGATTACTTTTCGTGCTTGGACTGCTGTTGCTGGTGAGCGGAACGATCTGGTTTCAATTTCGGTTGTGGAGGTCTCCGGTTCCGGTTCTGACGATGATGTATGCAAATTCCCTGATCGTTGCAATGCCGTGGGTATTACTGCTGATGGTCCCGCCGTGGCGATGGCGGGTGGCCGGAGGATTTGCGGCAGCGCTGCTGATCAACGTGATTCTGTTTACGCCGGTGTGGGAGGGAGTTCACTGGGGACCGCGCGTCATGCTCTTTATCGTCCCGTTGCTGATTATTGATCTCTATCGTTCGCAGCGGGCGCGGGGATGGGCGTTTGGCGTCTTGTTAGTGATAACACTTATTCAATCGGTGAGTTCAGCGGGGGTTGCGTATGCGCGGGCGCGGGAGACGTCCGATCGTGTCGTGCTGGCGCGGGAAAAATTAGGCAATCCGGTGATTTGTCCCACCGAGTCCCAATGCGCGGATTTGGCTCCGCTGTGGATGGATCGCGAGTTTTTCCGGACGGTGAATCCGCGCGAATTGCGGCGGTTGCTCTGCGAAATGCGCCTGGCCCGGCTGGACACGGTCTGGCTGCATGTCGGTGCCAACGATCCGCTGTTCGATCAAGCATTCCCCGATGCCAAACCGGCGGTTCCGGTTCGCATCACCTTTTTACAGGCGAAAGCGTTTTACACGACGCAATGGCGCATTTATGAACTGGCGCTCACTGCCGGGGATTCCTTGTGGTCGGAGTTGTTTGAAAAGAGTGCGGGGGAGTGGTTGGCGGAGAGCGGAACGGATGATGCGCTGCGGTTCCAGCGGGAAGCCGTACGCTTAATGCCGCTGACGGCGGAACGTCACCAGAACCTGGCGGTGATTCTGGCACAACTGGGGAAGACTGCTGATGCGCGGATCGCGGCGGAAACGGCGCTCGCGCTTAATCCGAATCTGGAGGAGCCGCGCCGCTTATTGAATCTGCTGGAAACACCGAATAGTACTGTTCCCTGAGCCGCGCGGCGGATTCCAAGTGCGGATCAAGCCGCAGCGACTGGTCGAGTTGATGGAGTGCATCCTGATTACGGCCCAGGCGACCATAGGCAATGGCCAGATCGTAGTGAACAATCGCTGTCGCCTGTAAAGCAAGGCATTTCTCCAAGTGGTAGGCGGCGAGGGAATCCTGTCCATCCTTCAGCGCGGCTACGCCATACTTGAAGTGAACAGCCGCCAGATTATGACGTGGATCGGGAGCGGTCGGTCGGATCGCCAGCGCGTGCTCGTAGTAGGCGATCGCCCCTGCCGTATCGCCCAGCGCCTCGGAGACCGTCCCCAGATTATTCAGCGCCTCCACATTGGTCGTATCGCTCAGGTGGGCGGCGCGGTACCAATCCCGTGCTTCCTGAAGCCGGCCCTGCCGGTACGCGATCACGCCCAGATTCAATTGCGTCCGTGCTACGGCTTGACCGTCTTGCAGTGCATCCAGAAACGCGTCCCGTGCCGAATCCAACTGATTCAGTTTCAAATAAGCGTTGCCTTCCATGTAGCGTGCCCAGCCGACCGGCGCTTCATGGATATCCCAGAGATTGATATGCGCCAGCAGCGCGCCGGGAATCAGGATCAGCATCGGCAGCCATGTGCGCAGGGCTGGACGGGTTCTAACTTGGGTGACAATCCAATACAGTCCCCCCGCAGCCAGCAAACTCAGCCACGGGACAATCGGCATCCGAAACCGCGCCGTCACAAAGAACAGAACCACACTAACGGCATAGAGGAGAATCAGTCCTAAAATCAGCCGGATTGTCCCTTGCCGCCACGCGATTGCTATTCCCAGCACGCCCAGCGGCACTAATAAACCGAAATTCAACCATACCAGCGGTGGCAGCCACGGCGATACTTCGATGAAATAGCTGATATGCTTATTATTCGAGATTTCGAATTGGTTGAAAAACAGCAGGGATTTTCTTATCATAAACCGGAGCGAGGCTCCGGGGTGACTGGCTAAAAACTGCCAACCCTTTTTATAATAGAAACTTGACAGTTCTCCCGAACTAAGTGACCGCCCGGCTTCCTGGTCGGCTTCCAATTGGGCATCTTCCATTGTCCACGTGTTGCCATAGCCGGGCAAAACCGATAGAATCCCGGTGGATTCGGGATTATTCCCGATCCAGAAGTTTACGCCGCCCTGGGTAGCGATCAGCACGGCTTCACCGCCCTTGATGATATTGACCGCTGTAATCGGTATAATGGGCAGAAACGCGCCGATCAGCCATATCAGCGAGGCCATCGCCGTTCGCTTGATATCGTGCCGGAAAACCTGTCTTAAGCGATCTTTTCCCAGCAGCCACACGGCCGCTATACCCACGGGGAACGCAAATAGGAAATTGGGTCGAATAATCGCGGCCAGTCCCCAGCTTAGGCCGCACAGCAGCAGCGCTGCCATCGCCCGGGTGCGCGCAAGCCGCAGGGTTGACCAGAGAATCAGCGCCGCCGCCAGCATTTCGGCGCTGGTGCTGAGAATCTCGCCCGCAAAGTAAATGGCGGTCCCGTTGAGGGCGAACAATCCGGCGGCGATAATTCCGATAGCGGGCGCGAAGTAGGCTTTCCCGATCCGTAAGATCGCCCAGACCGTAACGGCTTGCAACAGGACATTCAGCAGCCGGGCCGCCGTTAAATCATGCCCGAAGATCGCATAGACCCCCGCCAGCAGTGCGGGGTAGACCGGTGCCCGAAAGAACGGATACGGTCCCCATTGGCCGTTCAGGATGTTTAAGGCGGCTTCGTCGTACCAGGCGGGATCAACCGCGGGCGCCCAAAACGTCGGATTAGCCCGGCTGTTCCAGATATAGATCAGCCGCAGCAGAACGGTTAGCCCGATCAACAGATAAGGCCAGCCTTGCCATTCGGGCCAGCTTGGATTTCGGGTGGATTGTATTTCCGGTTCGGACATATTCGAAAATTAGTAAACCATAGAATATAAGCAACCGCTCCTCAAAACGCCACCAGGGTCAAAGATTTCACCGAAATCTGTCCCGACAGCCTTAAGGAAGCCATCATGCACGCTTTGAACACCGCGCCCTGCCGCTTCTTACCTTGTACATTCCTCGGAACGTTCATCATGCTGACCGTGGTTATCGGTTTGCTTGGCTTAGTTACCCCGGCTCATGCTGCAACAAGAAGCGCCAATTTGGATTGGTTTGTCGAACAGACTCCGGTTGGTCAAACTGTTCCGGTGATTCTGTATCTCGATAATCGCTTGACGATGGACGAAGTTTATCCCGTGGCGCGCAGTCTGCCCATGACCGAACGTCGGCCGTATGTCATTCGTGTTTTGAAAGAACGATTCCAGGACATGGGCGGCGGTGTGATGGATCGTCTGGAAGTGGCCCGCAAGGCCGGTCAGGTTTCATTGCTCAGGCCGCTCTGGATTCTCAATGCGGTGCGCGTTCATGCCGCTCCTGAAATTATTGACGAAATAGATAAGAACTATCGGGAAGTGGTTTACATTACCCCCGATCCGGTTCACGAAAACACTCTGGATGAAATCGGCTGGGGTGTTGCGGATATGGAGTGTCCCGATGTCTGGGCGCAATATGGCGACGGAACGGGCGTAATCGTTGGACATAAGGACTCCGGCACCGATCTAAACCATCCGGGATATGCCGGACGGCATTGGGTGAATCCCGGCGAAGATTTAAATGGCAACGGAACGGTTGACGCAGGCGAATCCAACGGCGTTGATGACGACGGCAACGGCTATATAGATGACTTCTACGGTTGGAATTTCGATTATGATAACAATGACGTAAATGATCATGACGGCAGCCGTCATGGAACCCGCACCGGATCGGTCATTACCTCAAACTTCACGCCCTGCGATACTGTGTGCGTCGCTCCCGGCGCTAAACTGATGGAACTGGCCGGCTACAAATTCCAGGGGGCCGTGTTCGAAGCCAGCCAATATGCTGTCGAAATGGGCGCCCATGTGATTTCCGCCAGCCTGAGTTTCAAGCAGAGCGACTGCAACGAGTATAACGATTGCCCCAATTATGTCGCCCATCGTTTTGTCAGCGAGATGGAACTGGCGGCGGGACTATTGCACGCCAACTCCGGCGGCAATTCCGGTCTGGCCAATCCGATTCCGCTGTCATTTCCCGCTCCCTCCAATTGCCCGCCGCCGATGCTGTATAATCAACCCCAATCCGGTGGAGTTTCTTCGATTATCTCGGTTAACGCTTATGGCATCGGTGGTCTGTTTTCCAGCGGGGCGCATGGCCCCAGTGCGTGGTCGTCCTCGGATATGTGCGTTCATCCACTCATGCCGTTTTGCGGTCCTGAAGGGCAGGGCAATTCCTATCCGGAACAATTCAATGATTATCCGTATATGAATGCATTGCTGCCGGGATTGCTCCGGCCGGATGTCATTGCTCCCACTTCCGTTCGTTGTCTGGGCTATGGCGGTGGTTGCAGCACGATCGGCGGTACCAGCGGCGCAACGCCGCATGTCGGCGGTGTTTGCGCGTTGATCTTTTCGGCATTTCCCGGCATTACTCCCGAAAATGCCTATCGACTGTTGGTCTCCACTGCGGTAGACGGCGGTATTCCCGGAGTTGACAGCCTCTTCGGTTTCGGTAAAATTCGTCCGCTCCTTGCCTGTAACGCCGGCGCCGCGCAGATGACGCTGGTCATCGGACGGGTTACCGATGATGGGACCGGTGTGGAAGATGTCCGTATTACCTCGGAAGTCAGCGCTCCCATCGAAACCAATCCCAACGGCGATTATTTGCTGTGGCTGCCGAACGGAACGCATCAGGTGCGCTATAAAAAATATCCGTTCACCGATGTCACGCGCGAAATTGTCGCCTCCGGCGGAACCACCACTGAAGATGTCGCTATGGTTCGTGCTCCGGCCGCCTTTGTGACCGGAATTGTGACCGGCAGCGGAATACCCCTCGAGGATATTCTCGTCACCTTCACCGATTTGCCGCTGACCGTAAACACGAATGTTGCCGGACAGTTTACAGCGGATATAGCTGCGGGAACCTACGAGGTTGTATTGGGAGGGTTGCCGTGGGAGACACTGACCACATCGGTGGACATTCAAGCCGGTAACGATACCGTCTATTTCTCACTAACGCGTTCGGTGCAAGCCCTGCCTTCCGGACCCGATCAATTCGGTCATTTCCTCTACGATAACTACGATGCCGATACCGTGCGCTACAACTGGATCGAAATCAATCCTGATGCCGGCGGATTGCCCGGTGAAGTCGTGAACGTCGGCGACGATAATACCGTCGTTCGCACGTTGCCCTTCACCTTCCGGTTTTACGGTCAGGACTTTACCCAAATAACCATCAGTGCCAACGGCTTCATTGTTCTGGGTTCGTCATCCAGTAATGTCTGGCACGAGCATTTCATTCCTTGTCCGGATCTGCCGAATCGCTTCTTCGCCCCCTTCTTCGACGACTGGCAGCCCCAGAGTTTAGGTGGAGATGTGTTGTATTACACCGCGACAGGCTTGCCCTATGTAGTCGTCGAGTGGTATGACGTGATTCATTACTACGAACAGGGTCCGGTGCGCTTCCAGGCGATTCTCTACGATCCGCTGTATTGGTCCGGCTACAACGGTGAAGGCGTGGCCCTATATCAATACCATACGATGAATAACGCCCTCGAAGGCGTGGTGGGAGTTGAAAACGGCGACGGAACCGACGGCATTCAGTATCGCTTCCAGCTTCAATACGATACACATGCGTCGCCGATTGTCCCCGGCACCGCCATCATGGTGATTTCCGATTCCACGCTCGAAACCGAGGATCTTCCGGTGGCGGAGCTGCCCCGCGAGTTCGCGCTCTATCAGAATTATCCCAATCCGTTCAATCCTCTGACCACGTTCCGCTGGAGCGTTCCCCGTGCCGCGCGTGTTCGCCTTGCATTGTATGATGTCCTGGGCCGTGAAGCAGCGGTGGTGTTTGAGGGAATTTCCGAAACCGGAATGCATGAACAGGTCTTCGATGCGCGGGGCTTGGCCACGGGGATCTACTTCGCCCGCCTCGAAAGCGAACGGCAATCGCTGGCGGTTCGTAAAATTATGTTGCTGAAATAGCACGGCTGTTTATGGTCAGCGGTGTTCCGCAAATCGGAATGGAGATGCTTTGAAAATTGAAAACCCGGCGGAAATTTCCACCGGGTTTTTATCACATACGGCGTTCGCGAGGCGCCGTTTAATGGACTGCCCAGGCCGCTTCAATGGACGGCTGCAGACGGGCTACAATCGCCCGTAATTGTTCCAACGTGAACGGCTTTTCCATGAACGCATCGGGTTCGATGGAAATCGTATTCATATCCGATTTGTAGTTGATATACCCGGTAATCAGAATCACCGGCAGACTCGGATTCAACGTCTTAATGTCTTGCAGCAGCAACAGACCGTTGCGGTTCGGCATATGAATGTCGGAAACCACTAACATCGGTTGGTGCTCGCGTACTGCGGCAATCCCCTCGTCACCGTCGTGCGCGATAATCGGATCGAATCCGAGATGCTCCATAAACATGGATAAAAGCTTAAGCATACTGTCGCTGTCGTCCACCACAAGGCATTTCGGTGTTGCAGATTGCATCGGCTTATGACCTGTTGGTTATCGTAATTCTTGTCACCTAAATCCTGCAAAGCATATGCCGCCCTAACGACGGACGGTTATGGGAATGCGAAAGTTCTAACGCGGCGTATAACACAGTACATACGATGAACGATAGGTTGATATTCGGAAATTCAGATGGATCCGCGGCGATGCAGCGGAATCGTCACGTTGAAGGCCGATCCCTTCCCTACTTCGGATTCGACTTGGATCTCCGCCCCGTATCGGGCGAGAATATTGCGGCTGGACGATAATCCCAATCCGGTTCCGGTGGGTTCGCCGGCGGTGGCGTCTTGGCGTTTGGGTTTGGTCGTGAAGAACGGTCGGAACAGGTTTTGTTTGACATCCTCCGTCATTCCGTGACCTGTATCGGAGATCGTCAAATGCAGGTGGCGTTCGTCGCAGCGCGTGCGGACCGTCAACACCTTTTCCTCGGAATGGTACATCGCATCAATCGCATTGCGCAGCAGATTGCCGATAACCTGTGAGAAATCTATGTAAATGCCGTGAATCGTAGGCGAGTTGGGATCGAGATCCACGATTCGTTTGACTTGATGTTTGAAGAATAAATTGGCTTCGAGGAAATTCAACTCGGTGCGAATAATATCTTCGATCACCAATTCCTGAGGTGCGCTTTCCCGTTCGCTGCGCGACTTGTGCAGCATATTCGCCACGATCTCCTTCATCGCCGTGGCTTGCTGCCGAATCTGATCCACTTCCGGCAGATCGGGATACTTCAGCGAGATTAAATCGCAGAATCCAAGGATCCCCATCAGCGGGCCGTTGAGGTTATGGGCGATGCCCGCCGAGAGCGTGCCGAATTCCGCCAACTTGCTTTCGCGGATCAATTCGATTTCCAGCAAGTGATTCTGCTGTTCCACGAGCCGTTGATCGGTGATGTCCTTGGCCATCAGCATCAGCATCGCCTTATGGCCCGATTCGAACAGGAAGCTGCGGGTGACGAGGAACTTGCGTCCGTCGCTGCCTTCCAGTTCCATCGTCTGCCCTTCGTAGGCGGATGCTAAACCCTGCAAATCCACTTTATCGCGCTTTGCGAATTCCTGCAGCCAGCGGTGACAAATCACCGGCAATTCATAGGGCTCGAACATCTGTTCGGCGGTGGGATTCGCATAGAGAATATCGCCCGCCGAACTGAGCAGCACCAGCGAATCACGCATCGCCCGGATGAACAGATTCAGCCGGTCGCGTTCCGCCCGTAAATAGCGTTCGGTGGCGGCGCGTTCGCCCACATCGCGCCCGATCACCACCGCGTACATGCCGTGGGCTGATGACGTTTGCGCCGACGTGAATTCCACCAATCGGGCGCGGGTGTCAACCTTGGTGCTGGGGAGTTCGATCACGTGCACGCCGCCCGCGCCCGCATCTTCGTAGAGTGTGCGCGCGGCTTTGCGTTCCGAATCGGGAAATAGATCGAGGAATTTCCGCCCGGCCAGCGATTCGCGATCCTGGCCGGTCCATTCCGCAAACCGGTGATTGGCTTCAACGATCAATCCGTCTTCGCGATAAAGTACAACTAAGGCATCAGGGCCTTCCAGCAGTAAATCGAGGAGTTCGGGGGCTTCTTCTTCTTCGACCGGAGGAACACGAGTGGGAAGTCCGGCCCGCTTGAGGGAGGAACGGGTCAGGAATGATTCGATGAAATCGGCCAGAGCGCGTTGAGCCCGACCCGATTTCCCCGGAGGTGGGGGTGGAGTCTGGGGAGCAGGCCCGGTGCTTTCAGGCTTAGTTTCGGTCAGATCGTGCTTTGAAGCTCCTGCGCTCATGACTTTCAAGTAAATTTTGGGCAAAGCTTGCCCCGGCTGGGCATACGAGACGGATGCCGACTATATGCGTCCGCTAATGCCTAATTGTAGCAAAAGACTGATCTTGTTCTCAGTTTATAATATATATTGGATTTATACGTAAGGTTTGAGCAATTACGATGCCACTGCATCTTTATCTTCACATGCCGTTTTGCCGACGGCGATGTCCCTATTGTGATTTCTTCAAAGCTGTTCCGTCTACAGAGGGAAAAGCGCGATTTTTGCCCGCACTTGAGAGCGAAATCAGTTTCGCAGCGGCTGACTCCCGTTGGGCAGGAAATTCCCTGAACACGGTCTATTTGGGCGGCGGAACCCCTTCGCTTCATTCGCCCGAAGAAATTGCACACCTCATCTTAACAATTCGCGAGGCATTTCCTCTCGAAAAAGCTGCGGAAATCACCATCGAAGCCAATCCCGGCACTCTGTCCCCAGAGGTCTTAAAAGCCTGGCGCGAGGCCGGAATAAACCGACTGTCCCTCGGAGCACAGTCGTTTTCCCCTCGTAAACTGCAAATTCTATTCAGGGATCACACGGTTTCCGAAATCTACTCGGCGATGGAAGCGGCACGCACGGTGGGATTCGCCAATATCTCCCTCGACCTCATTTTCGGCGTGCCGGGTGAAACTCTTGAGGAATGGAATCGGGATCTTTCCGAGGCGCTTGCGCTGCAGCCGGAACATGTTTCCCTCTATAATCTGGAGTACCACGAACACACTCCGTTTTTCCGGTGGCGGGAAACCGGACGAACCGTCCCCCTTTCCGAAGATTACGAAACTGAAATGTACATACTGACACACCGGCGGCTATGCGAGAGTGGTTTCGAGCACTACGAAGTGTCCAACTTTGCCCGTCCCGGTTTTCGGTCGCGGCACAATTCCGCCTATTGGGAAGGTAAACCCTATCTCGGCTTTGGTCCGTCCGCGCACTCTTTCGACGGACAAACCCGCCGCTGGAGTAACGTCGCCGACCTCAATCTCTACTACAACGCTATCAGCGAAGGCCGTCTGCCTATCGAATCTGAATTATCTCTAACTCCCCGCGAACAGCGTGAAGAATGGCTGTCGCTGGCGCTACGGCGTAGTGAAGGAGTCGCTTGGGACGATGCCGTACATCGCTTGGGAGAAGATCAATCCCGCGCACTCTGGAAGCGCGCCCAATCCCTGACCGAATCCCTGCGCGAGATCACCCCCCAGCGTCTGTCTCTGACGGCCGAGGGCTGGTTTCGCGAGAATGGTATTCTGCTTTTCCTCTTTGAGGCATTAAACCCAAGCCCCGACAAGATGTCTAACTCCATTGAATAATTGGCTTATTTGATGTATCTTACGGCATCTGACTCTGACCGTTCAAATTTTCCAATAGAATGTTAAACAAGGAGTTGTGAATGAAAACCGTGAAACTGCTGGCCGTGGTGCTGCTCGTCTCGATGATTGCCGTGAGCGGCTGCTCGAGTAAGAAGCAGGTCTCCCGCGTGGATGTGAACGAAACTATTGACTTGTCCGGCAACTGGAACGACACCGATAGCCGCCTCGTGGCCGATGAGATGATCGGCGATGCGCTGGCCCGTCCGTGGCTGACCAGCTTCCTCCGCGATAACGGTAAGAATCCCGCGATCATCGTTGGAGCGATCAAGAATCTGTCCGACGAGCATATCGCCACCGGCACCTTCGTGGGCGATATCGAGCGTGCGTTCGTGAATTCCGGCAATGTCCGTGTCGTGGCGAAAAAAGACGAACGTGAAGGCGTGCGCGATGAGCGTGCCGATCAGCAAGCCAATGCGTCCCCCGAAACCGTGAAGGATTTCGGTATGGAATTGGGCGCGGATTATATGCTCATCGGCGAGATCAACAAGATCACCGATCAGGAAGGCAAAGAGAAGGTCGCGTTCTATCAGGTGGATCTCACGCTCACCAGCATTCAAACCAACGAAAAAGTCTGGATCGGCCAGAAGAAACTCAAGAAGTACATCGCCCGCAAACCCTATAAGCCGTAATGCAGCGTTACGTCTTCATTGTCGTCGCCGCGCTGCTCGTTGTGGGCTGCGCCGGACCGCGCACGCAGCTCATGCAGCAGGTGCGGACCGAGCTGTCCGCGACGGACTTCCAAAAAGCCTATCAAACCTACGCGAAAAAAGTCGGCAACACGCAGCGCGTGGATGAGCTGCTGAATCTCGGCTTGCTGGCCTTCGAGGCGGGCGACTACCAGAAATCGTTTCAAATGCTCGCCGATGCCGAACGCTTGGCCGAAGAGCGCGAGACCAAGAGCTTATCCCGTGAAGCGGCGGGCGTAGCCATCTCCGACCGCGTCCGCGCCTATCAGGGCACGGTCTTCGATAAGGCGATGCTGCACTATTATCGCGGGTTGGGTTTCCTGGCGCAGAACGAGTTGTCCTCCGCCACCGTCGAAGGCCGCCGCATCGCCAGCTACTTGGAAGTCAACGCCCGCGAGAGCAAGCATACGTACAAGGACGACGCCTACCTGCAATGGTTTTCGGGATCGCTCTATCATGCCTTCGGGCAGGATAACGACGCGTGGATTTCCTATAAGCGCGCCCGTGAGATCTACACGGATTTCTACGGCATCGGTGAGCCGTCGTTTTTGTGTCCGGTGACGCTCTCCGCCGCGCGCAGCGTGGGCGTGGCCGAGGCCGAACAGGAACTGGCAGCGCAGTGCCCGGAAGCCGCCGCCGAATTGCAGCCCGGCTATGGCCGCGTGATCGTGATTTGCGAAGCGGGACTTGTCCCGCCGATTCGCGAAGAGAACATCATGCTGCCCATTTACAAAAGTGATCCGCATAAGTGGGACAGCGACGAGGATCGCGACCGCTACGCCTACGAAGTCTACGGGCGGCGCGGGCAGAGTTACGATAACGCCGAGTTGGACTACTTCCTGCGCGTAGCCATTCCCTATTATTCCGGCGACTACGTCGGGACGCAGGTACGGCGTGTGGATGTGCGCGATGCCAATGATCGCTCCGTGAATGCGCAGTTGTGCACGAGTCTGTCCGCGATTCTGCGGCAGGACTTGACCGATCGCGGTCCCGCGATTTGGGCGCGCGCCATCACCCGCGCGCTGATTAAATACGCGGCTACCAAGGCGGCGGAAAAGATCGGCGAAAAGCAGGGCGGATCGTGGGGTGATATTTTAGGCGGAGTGGTCAACGCGGCGGGCGCGCTCACCGAGGCGGCGGACACCCGCTCGTGGGAAACCCTGCCGGATCGTATTTACGTGGCCGACTATCAGCTACCCCCCGGCACTCACGCCTTGCGGGCGGTCTTTCACGATGACATTGGCGGCGTGATCTTCCGTCACGATTTCGATCCCGTGGAAATCCAACCCGGCCAAATCGTCTTCCTCCGCACCCGTTGCATGCGCTAACAATTTCGGGGCCGATTCATCGCGCCCGTTCTGTAGGGGCGCACCCATGTGTGCGCCCGTGTCCGGGTCTCCCTCCGTTCACGGGGGGACGGAAGGGGGGCGCATTATGGTAGGGGCGGTTCGCGAACCGCCCGTCATCGCCGAGGCGGGTCCTTAGACCCGCCCGGAACGTGTTTTCGTAGGGGCACGGCATGCCGTGCCCATGCCTTCGCCGAGCGGAACGTCCTCGTTCCGCCGGAATCTTTCTTTGCGGCGGCGAATCCCCTGATTCACCCCCCACCCCCCCCCCGCGAGCAGGGGGGAACATCGGGTCTCCCCCCGTTTACGGGGGGATAAAAAAGGGGGGTCTCTTCTAACTTAAACGAATATGGAAAACACTCTTTATTACGGCGACAATCTCGACATTCTCCGCCGCTACGTGAAGGACGAAACGGTGGACTTGGTCTATCTCGATCCGCCCTTCAAGAGCAATCAGGATTACAACGTGCTGTTCGCTGAGCAGTCGGGCGAGCGGGCGGCGGCGCAGATCATGGCCTTCGAGGACACGTGGCATTGGGATGAGGCGGCGGCGCGCGCCTATGAAGACACCATCCGCGCGGGCGGGCGCACCGCCGACGTGATGCGCGCTTTCTATACCTTCCTCGGCGGCAACGACATGATGGCCTACCTCTCCATGATGGCCCCCCGTCTCGTCGAACTCCGCCGCGTGCTCAAGCCCACCGGCTCCATCTATCTGCACTGCGATCCCACCGCCAGCCACTACCTCAAGCTCCTCATGGATGCGGTGTTTGGACCGCAATATTTTAGAAATGAAATTATTTGGAAACGAACAAACGCGCATAACGATGCAGGTCGTTTCGGAAGGATACATGACACAATACTGTTCTATTCAAGAACTGAAGAACATAAGTGGAATCCTGTAACTATTAGTTATTCACCTGAACAGATGAAGCGATATAAGCAAGACGAAAATGGTAGATGGTACACAGGGCAAGATTTGACCGCTAGTAGAACAAATAGTAATTCAGGTAAATTTGAATGGCGAGGAACAATGCCACCAGATAGTAGAGGGTGGGGATATACTATTGAGCAACTGGAAAAGTGGTGGTCTGAAGGATTAATACTTACGAAGAAAGATGGAACACCAAGAATGGATGGCTTAAAGAAGTTTTTAGATGAGATGCCTGGTAAGCCACTTCAAAGCATTTGGGATGATATTCCCAGAATTCCAAATACTTCCGCCGAACGTCTCGGCTATCCCACCCAGAAGCCGGAAGCGTTGTTAGAGCGAATCATCAAAGCCAGTTCCAACGAAGGGGACGTAGTGCTCGATCCGTTTTGCGGCTGCGGCACGGCGGTGGCCGTCGCACAAAAGCTGAATCGCCAATGGATCGGCATTGATATAACTCATCTGGCCATTACGCTGATCAAGAAACGGCTGCGCGATCAGTTCGATGCGCAGGCGGAAACGACCCCCCCGATACCCCCCCGCGAGCAGGGGGGAAATGAGGAGTCTCCCCCCGTTCACGGGGGGACGGAAGGGGGGTTGCTGCCGAGTTGGGACGAACTGCCGAAAAAGGTCTGGGAACGGGCGCGAGCCATGCGAAAAGAACCGACCGCCGGAGAAAAAAAGCTCTGGTCACGAATTCGCAACGAACAACTCGGTGCAAAATTCCGCCGTCAACATCCATTGGGACCCTTCATTGCCGATTTCTATTGTCACGAACATCATCTTATCGTCGAAGTTGATGGTGACACCCACGGTGACCCGGATCGAATGCAGTATGATCAAGAACGCGAAGGAATACTGCGCAGCTTCGGACTTCGCATCAAGCGCTATACCGATACTGATGTGCTAAAGAATACAGATGCGGTTGTTGCGGATTTAAAGGACTATGTAGATGCTCTTTCGTCCTCCAATAGCTTACCCCCCCTTGCCCCCCCGCCAGCAGGGGGGAACATCGAGTCTCCCCCCGCCAGCAAGGGGGAAATGAGCTGTCTCCCCCCGTTAACGGGGGGACAAAGGGGGGTCGTTCACGGGGGGACAGAGGAAACAGTCTCCCGCCGTCTACGGGAGGATGAAAGGGGGGTCTCCGCAGAGGAGAAACGACGAGGATTGTCATTCCGTGTGATCGGCGAACCGGTGGCACTGGAAGATGCGCGCGAACTGGCGGAAAAAGATAAGTATCAATTTCAGTGGTGGGCACTGGGTTTGGTGGGCGCGCGCCCCGTGGAGCAAAAGAAAGGCGCGGATCAAGGCATTGACGGTCGCTTGTATTTCATAGACGGTAAAGACCGCCACACGGAGCAAATTATTTTCTCCGTGAAAGGCGGCCACGTCAATGCGGCACAGGTGCGCGATCTGCGGGGCGTCATCGAACGCGAAAAAGCCGCCATCGGTGTGTTCATCACGCTCGAAGAACCCACTAAGCCGATGAAGAAGGAAGCTGCCGATGCGGGATTCTATCACAGCGATTGGCTCGAAACGCAGCATTCCCGTTTGCAAATCATCACCATCGAAGAACTGCTCGACGGCAAACCACTGGACTTGCCGCGCACGGCCTATATGTCCGCCAGTGATGCCACGTTTAAGAAAGCCGCCAAAGTCCGCCGCGTGAAGAAGAGCAACGAGAATTTGGATTTAGAATAAATGAACTTTCCCCCCACTTTAGTGGGGGGATGCAATGGGGGAATTCCGCGATATCGTAACTCCCGCAAAATCCTCGGGGAACCAACCACCATTGTGCCGCGTTTTTACCCTGCCGCAAGCGGAATTGCAATAACTTCCCCATCGGATATAAAAATCCTTAAGTCCATGCCCGAAAAACCGCAAAAATTCCCGTTTATTATCCGTACAAATCCTACGAAATCATCGCGTAATCGAGTTCGTTTGGTCAAAAAACATTTTCCTCTTAACAGTTGTGCCGATCCACAAAGTCTGATTTGCCCATGAATCCTACCGATCATCCCAAACATTTCAACACCGATTGCGTCCACGCCGGAGTCGAACCCGAACCGGTCACCGGCGCGATCATGACGCCCGTCTTTCAGACCTCCACTTACGTCCAACCCGAACTGGGCGTAAACAAGGGCTACGAGTATTCCCGTACCGATAACCCCACTCGCGCCGCGCTGCAAACCGCCATCGCCAAATTAGAAGGTGCTAAGTACGGTCTGACCTTCGCCAGCGGCATGGCCGCTACCGATGCACTCATCGCCACGCTCAAGGCGGGCGAGCATATGCTGGTCTGCGATGACGTCTATGGCGGCACGTTCCGCATTCTAAAAAACGTGCGCAATCAGCAGGGCATTCAATCGGATTTTGTGGACTTCGGCGATCTAAAGGTGATCGAACAACACATCCGCAAAGAAACCCGCTGGATCTGGATCGAATCGCCCACCAATCCGCTGTTGAAGATTTTCGATATTCGCGCGATTGTCGAACTCGCGCACCGGCGCGGCGTGCGGGTGTGCGTGGATAATACGTTCATGACGCCCTATTTCCAGCGGCCCTTCGATCTCGGCGCCGATTTGGTGATGCACAGCATGACCAAGTATCTCAACGGTCATAGCGATGTCGTGATGGGTGCGCTGATCACGAACGATGCCGCACTCTACGAGCAACTGAAGTACATTCAGAATGCGGTGGGCGGTGTGCCCGCGCCCTTCGATTGCTTCCTCGCCCTGCGCGGCCTGAAAACTCTCGCCGTGCGCATGCAGCGCCATCAGGAAAACGCGTTCGACGTCGCCAATTTCCTGGCCGCCCATCCTAAAGTTAACCACGTCAGCTATCCCGGTCTGCGCTCGCATCCGCAGCACGATCTGGCCAAACAGCAGATGTCCGGTTTCGGTGGTATGGTCACGTTTGAATTGAAGGGCGGGCTGCAGGCGGCCAAGACGTTCGTCAAGAGTCTGCGGCTGTTCGCTCTGGCCGAATCTCTCGGCGGTGTGGAATCGCTGTGCGATCATCCCGCTATAATGACGCACGCTTCCATTCCTAAAGAAGTTCGCGAACAACGCGGCGTAACCGACGGCTTGATCCGCCTCTCAGTGGGCATCGAAGGCGCGGGCGATTTGCTTGCCGATTTAGAGCAAGCCCTCTGTGGGGTCTGAACTGTTCTAAATACTACTTCTTGCGAGCCCGGTCATCGTACCGGGTTCGTGTTTTAATCGGGCAACCCCATGCGGCCAAATTTAGTCTCAAGTGCGAAAATTATCGCCACAAAAGCTATTACCAGTTATTCACACCTCTCGAGGTGAACCCTAATGAGAAAATTATACTATTATATATTATTAAATAAGATAATAAAAATGACCAGTCATTTTTATTTCCCCCGATAATCTACTTCATGGTCTATTCTTTGCAAATATCTCGGGCAGTGACTGTACCCTGTCGTACTCACTGACAAAACTTGAGGAAGATTATGGCGATACTGACTGTAGATGATTCCACCACCATCCGCCGGATTGTCAAACGCAGCGTGGATGAAATGGGAATGGAAGTAATGGAAGCGGCCGATGGTGCCTCGGCGCTGAAGCTTCTTGAAGAGAAGGCCGGAAGTATTCAATTGATCCTGCTCGATTGGAATATGCCGGGGATGACGGGGCTGGAAGTGCTCAAAGCCATTAAAGCTGATGCCCGTTACAAAGACATCGTGGTGATGATGTTGACTTCAGAAGCGGACCAAAACTGCGTGGTCGAAGCTCTGAAGGCGGGGGCCCAGAACTATCTGACCAAGCCCTTCGACGGCAAAATGCTGGCACTCAAAATTCAAGAAAGCCTCGGTTTAACGGCCAAGGCGTAAGGAATCCGAAGTTTTCTTCCAAGGAGAATGATTACGATGAGTATCGAAGTTGCCTTGATTGATTTTCCGCGCTTGCAGGAGCAAATCGCCTCGCGCCTGCTGGCCGAGCATAAAGTCACGACCAAGTCCATGAGTCATACCGAAGCGGAAGCGCGCCTCGGGATGTATAATCTGGCCCTCTATTTTTGGCCGGATAAAGCCGGCGAAGCGGTTGAGCGGCTCAAGAAAATCCGCAGCGGCGAAAACCAATCCGTTCCCATCGTACTGGTGACCAGCGAAGCGGGGAAATCGGGAGCCGAAGCGATTCTGGGACCGGAGGGAGTAGCGGATATTCTGGTGACGCCGTTGCAGCCGCATATTGTGTCCCGCAAGCTGTCGCAGCTATTGGGAATCCAAAAGCCGCAGGATAATTTCTCTCTGGATGTGGCGTGGGTCGCACCTTTCGTGGAAGGTACGGTGGACACCCTCAAACAGATGGCGGGTATGGAATGCGAACGAACCGGCTTGGCGGCGCGGATGGATGCGGTAGCGAAGGGCGATATTACCGGAACGATGGGACTGTCCGGATCCGCGGAGGGGGTCGTATCCGTCACCTTTGACCACAACTTAGCCCGCAAGATCGTCTGTAAAATGCTCCAGATCGAAATCGGCGAGGAAACCGAAGAGGACCTCCGCGACGGCGTCGGCGAATTCATGAATATGGTCGCGGGTCAGGCCAAGGCCGGTTTAGCACATACCGAACATAGTTTCCAGCTTTCCCTCCCGCAAGTGATTGTCGGCGGTTCACATACGGTGGGACAGATTCGCGGAATGCCGGTGATTGTCATCGAGTTCGAAACCGAAGGGGATCGGTTTGAAGTCATGATTTGCTTGATCCCGCGCAAACGAGACTAAGATTTCTGAGGGCTGAAACGGGCTGGCAACACCGTTGCCAGCCCGTTTTGTTTTTGGTAAATTCTTGCTAAATTATAGCCTTGAATGTACAAAGGTATTTCAATGACAGTTCCACAATTTATTGTCGAGATTCATATCGACAAAAGACTATTGATGCACATGAGTTACAAAGAATAGTTAATGCACAGATATTGGAGTCTCGGATTAAAGAAAGACGTAATTAATATTTGTTATTTCCAGACCGGTCGAATCGAAAGATATTCAGAGGTTGGACAAATCTCATACTATAGCGGACATCTGATTTGAATCTGTCACAATCCCGAAAAGCGGTTGGTAATGCAACCATTCTGACGTCCGGTGCAGCCATCGAAACCGCACTGCAGTTCGTGTTCCTTTTAATTGCCGGACGGCAGTTGGGACCGGAGGAATTCGGGTTTTACGGTTATTTGATCTCACTCGTAACAATCGCGGCAGCGGTAGTTCATTTCGGATTGCCGGTGATTGCCGTGCGGGAAATCGCGCAGCGACCGCACGATGAACCGCAAATCTTCGGCGCGACGTTCCGGATTCGCGGTGTATTTTCGATCGTATTTTTTCTCGCCGCAGTTCTGATTGCCGCCTTTAGCCCGCTCAGCGGAATGCATCGGCTGGCGGTATGGCTGGTGTTCTTCTATCTGCTCTGCCTGCCCTTTGATATATCATTTCTGTTCGATGCCCGGCAAATGTCGCGCTGGGATGTTCCGGGGCGGGTTATCGGCCGCGCGGCAGTGGTGATTCTACTGATCATCCTATGGCAGGTGAATGGAACCGTTACGATAGCGGACGTCGCGTTCTGTTCATCGTTGCTCATGCTGATCAACGTAATCATTGCGTGGTTGGTGGCGCGGAAACTTGGTATGCGGTTGCCGTACCGAGAGCCGACCGGCGAAGTCCGCAGGTTACTGAAGGAATCCGCTCCCATCACATGGTCCAATGTGATGACGCTGGCTTATTCCCAGAGTCTGACGATCTTTGTGAAATGGCTGTCCACCGCGTTGGAAACCGGATTCTACGCATTGGCCAGCCGGTTGCTGCTGCCGGTGCTGGTATTCAAGGGGGTTATCTACCGCGTATTGCTGCCGCTCATTTCAGAAGTGGGTAGAGATCGCGAGGCATTAACCGCACGATTGGAAAAAATCTTTCCGGCGCTGGCGTTGGTTTTTATGCCCACGGTGGCGATCGCAATCCCGGCTTCGCAAATCGTAATCGTTCCGTTATTCGGTGCTGAATATGCGGGGGCCGTACTCCCGATACAGATTTCGATCAGCTACATGTTCTTTTCCGGTTTTGGTTCGACCTTCGGCGGTGCGCTGTTGGCCAATGGGGATGCCCGCACTCCTACGGTGGGACTGACCATCGGCTGTGCCGTGAGTATCGGACTGAGCATGATTCTGATACCAGCTTATGGGGCAGTAGGTGCGGCGTGCACGGCTTGGGTCGGCGAGTTCGTAGCGATTGCCTATTGTATTCCGTTTTTTCTGCGGATTACGCGGCCGAAGATCGCAAGCAGATTATTGCGGATTGCCGGAGTATCGGTACTCGGTTGCGCCGGATTCTATATGCTGACCGGATGGACTGCCCTATCGCCCGTAGCCGCCTTGGGAGTTGCCGTAGTAGTGATCATCGGCGGATTGGCAATGGTGGGCGAGATCACGCGGGAGCGGCTTAAAGCCGTAACCTTGTTATTGACGAAGCCCGGTTCTTAAGTCGTTATCTTTTTGCTGGTTATCCCACCGTTTTGGCTTGCTTTTCTCCTCGGAAGTTGCTATCTTTATAAGATATATATTCCCTGAGATATGCCCAGATCGCATTCCCATTTCGACCGTTTAGCCGGAGTGCGGCGCAATCGCCGCTATCGGAATATCGCTACCATCATCAGCGGAGCCAGCTTGATGTTGGGGGTGGTGCTCTACGTGGATCCGCTGGTCAGCGGAGCCTTGCCCAACGACGGTTGGGTCGCGTTTTTCGGGATCGTTTTCTTGTTGTCCTTTGCCATGGCCATCTATTTTCATTTGAGGTTCTTGAGCCGTGAATAAATTGAAAGTCGGCCTGATCGGGGCCGGGTATTTGGGAAATATCCACGCGAAAATTCTCTCCAAGCAAGACGTGGAATGGACGGGTGTTTACGATGTTGATCCGGAGCGCGCGAGTAAAGTCGCGGGTGAATACGGCGGTACGCCGAGCACCAATCAAGCGGCGCTGATCGAAGCAAGTGATGCGTTGGTGGTGGCGGCGGCCACATCCTCGCACTATGAGATTGGTAAGCAAGTCCTCGCGGTGGGTAAGCACTTGTTCTTGGAAAAACCCATGACCACCACCCCCGAACAAGGGCGGGAGCTGGTGGACTTGGCTAAGTCGAAGAACCTGATCTTGCAGATCGGCCACGTGGAACGGTTCAATCGCGCGTTTCGGTCGCTGGGCACCAGCCATCCCCGCCCGCAATTCGTGGAAGCGCACCGGCTCTCGCAGTTCCGGCCGCGCGGGACGGACGTGGCGGTGGTGCTGGATCTGATGATTCACGATTTGGATTTAATTCTGAGTATGGTGGGCGAGTATCCCGCCGACGTGCAGGCGTCGGGTGTGGCGGTGATATCGGAGGGTGTGGACATTGCCAATGCACGCTTGAGTTTCCCCTCGGGCGCGGTGGCTAATGTGACGGCCAGCCGTATTTCGGCCAATCCCATGCGCAAGCTGCGGATGTTCGCGGAGGACAGCTATATTGCACTGGACTTCGCCACCGGATCCTCGCAGGTGTTCCGGCTGGCGCGAGCCGACGAAGAGCATTTGCCGGGCACGACCAGCTTGGGCGAGATCGAGAAAGCGGCGGTCAAGCGGCACATTTTGTTTTCGTCGCCGTCCGCTCCCGAAGGCAATGCCATCGAGATGGAGCAGCAGGCGTTCTTCCACGCGATCCAAACCCACACACCGCCGCCGGTCACGGGCGAAGACGGCTTGAATGCGCTGAAACTGGCCACGGAAATTCTGGTCAAGATCGGCGCCACAGAAGTAGCAACGGGGCGGGAGTAGTCGTTGTGTTTGTAGGGGCGCACCCATGTGTGCGCCCGTAGGGTTGTGTTTATTGGGAGCGGTAAGCCGGGCAGGCTGCGAGCCTGCCGCGGCAAGCATGTACAGCGAAATTTGGTTGTCACCCTGAACGCAGTGAAGGATCTCTCTTCGACCGCCGAGGCGGATCCCCCGATCCGCCCGGAATCGTCAGTGAATTCATATCGCCGTTGTGGGCTTACAAGCCCGCAATGGCTCGATGGGGTGTTCCGCTCCCGCACCCGGGAGGGTGCGGGCGAGTGAAATAATGAATCCTCATAGAAGATCGTAGGGGCCGATTCATCGCGCCCGGATTGCGGGCACGGCTCGCCGTGCCCCTACCGCCAAATAGATTTATAGTTTGCCTTATTCCATTTTCGATTGAACAAAGGAGATCGAACGGAGTACTTGGCTTACATTCTTGGAGCCATTGGCTTCATCTTCGTGATTGTTCAGTTCATTATTGATTCAAAGAACTGGAAGCGCGGTTTATTGACGTGGTTAGGCGTGATAAGCATATTATTCGCATTCTTTGGATATCTTTTGAATATACCAATGTCAAAAGAGAAACGATTGATAGAAGCAAGGGAAGCAAATAAATCACAATTTGACTCTGTCAAATGCCAATTGAATGATGTTACGAGAATAGCTAATGAATACGGTTCTAGAATTGTTGAGATGGAGACTAAGCTTAGCAGAATTCAAGAATGCGCTCCAAGTTGGTTTGCCCAAGCCAAAACAGCGATTGACAGCGGTTTGGCAAACTTGGGGATTTTAAATTATCAGGTAGCGATTATTCACTTCAATTACGCAATTGCTGCGTCGCAAGGCATGGATTCAACTGTCGCTATGGCATATTTTTGTCGAGGAATCTGCTATCGAGGTCTAGATAATACTGTTCAGGCACTTCGAGACTGGGACAGTACAGTAATTTATGATGAAAACAATGCATCCGCATGGAACAACAGAGCAGCTGCACTTGCCGAGCTTGGAGATTACGAGCTTTCGATTGAAAGTGCAAATAGAGCGCTGAGCATTGATCCACAGTCTGGCACAGCATGGGCAAATAAAGTGTTGGCTTTCAATGCATTGAATGTTGACGACTCGATAATTGCTTGTGCAACCAGAGCAATCGAGTTTGGCGTTGATGACATCGGAGTTCGATCTTCTGTTGCAGTAGCCCTAAAAAGATCGGGGCGATTTGCAGATGCCGTATTCAACTATAATGTAGGTATAGGATTTGATTCTACGTCACCAGAGATTTGGTATAATAAAGGCTTGGCATTACGAGCCTGGGCGGATAGTGTACGTGCTATCAATCAAGAAAATCACGCTATGGAATTGTACAGAGAAGCAATCTCGAGTTTTAATAGAGCGATATCTTCACGAGCAGACTATTTCAAGCCGTACTACGATAGAGCTATGTGTGAAGCTCTGATGGGCGAGTTTTGCGACGCCGCAAGTTCTGCAGATTCCTGCATCAAATATGCTCCTATGGAATGGGAGTTTTTTATGAATATTTGTTATGCTCGAATTGGGTTTTCGAAGCAATGTACACTCATGAATTAATGAGTAGCTCCATGTGTTTGACACGGGGAGCTGTCTGATGTCCCCCACCATCTTCATATCCGCCGGGGAGGCGTCCGGCGATGCGCACGGCGCGGGAGTGGTCGCCGAATTGCGCGCGCGCTATCCCGAAGCGGACCTGTTCGGCATCGGCGGCGACCGCATGGAGCAGGCGGGGCTGGAACTGCTGGAACACTCCCGCCGCATGTCCTTCATGGGCTTTGCCGAAGTGGTGCGCCATCTGCCGTTCATTTATGCCGTGCGGCGGCGGGTTCTGAACGAAATCCAGCGGCGCAAACCGGACCTACTGATCCTCATAGATTATCCGGGATTTCATTTCAACCTCCTGCGGAAACTGGCGCGGCTTAGAGGAGTTCAAAAACCGAAGGTCCTCTATTACATCGCCCCCCAAGTGTGGGCGTGGAAGGCGGGCCGGGCCAAGGAACTGACCCGGCTGGCCGATCACATCGCCGTTATCTTTCCCTTTGAAGTGGAGATTTTCGAGAAGCTGGGCGCGCCGGTGACGTTCGTCGGCCATCCGCTGCTCGATGAAATCCGCGATATTCCCCCGCGCGGTCAGTTCCTGAAGGGGTTGGATCTCGAACCCGACGACCGCGTGGTGGGCTTGTTCCCCGGTTCGCGCAAACAGGAAATCCGGCGGCATCTGCCGGTGCTCATCGAAACCGCGCGGTTGGTGCGACGCTTTCAGCCGGAAGTGAAGTTCGTGCTGGCCGAATCCCCCAGCGTGCCGATCCGGCTCTATGACCGCCTGCTGAAAGACACGCCCGGCATCGTGCGCGCCTTCGGAGTCTCCCATGCAGTGCTGGCGCACGCCAACGCCTCTATCGTGAAATCCGGCAGCACCACCGTGGAGGCGGCTTACTTCGGCAATCCGTTCGTGGTCTATTACAAAACTTCGCCGATCTCCTATGCCATCGGGCGGAAGGTGATCAAGGTGCCGTTTATCGCGATGGCCAATTTACTGGTGGGCGAGCAGGCGGTGCGGGAATTGATTCAGCACGACGCGACGCCGGATAATCTGGTGGGCGCGATCATGCCGCTGATCAACGTGCCGCAGGAAGTGGAAGCCTGCCGCGCACGCCTGCGTAAAGTGCGCGAGCAATTAGGCGAGCCGGGCGCGGCGAAAAAAGTGGCGGAGATCGCGGAGCGGCTGTTGAATGCGTAGCCGTGCGCGATAGCGCGGCGATGTCCCATGCTTGAGCATACGTTCTGTCATATTCCGCGTTTGTCGGCGAAGACCGAACAGCGCATTTGGGAAGCGGGGGTGCAATCGTGGGATGCGGCGCAGGCGGAGGATGCGCCGAAGATTTCCCGCGTGAAGTGGGACACGCTGCGGCCGCATTTGGAGGAATCGGCGGCGCAATTGCGGATCGGCAACGCCCACTACTTCGCCGACCTGTTGCCGGTGCGCGAACACTGGCGGCTGTTTCCGCACTTCCGGCACAGCCTTGCCTATCTCGATATCGAAACCACCGGCATGAGCGGGCTGTACGATAAAGTATCGGTGATTTCGATCTACGACGGACAGAAGATTCGCAGCTATATCGCGGGGGAGAATCTGAACGAGTTTGCGCTGGACGTGGCCGCGTACGACGTGCTGGTGACGTTCAACGGCAAGAGTTTCGATCTGCCGTTTCTGCGGCAGAACTTGGGACTGGAATTTCCACAAGTGCACATTGACATGCGCTTTGTGCTGAACCGGCTGGGCTTTACGGGCGGCTTGAAACGCTGCGAACATCTGCTGGGATTGAGTCGCGGCGAATTGGACGGGGTGGACGGTTTCATGGCGGTGTCGCTATGGCGCGATTACGTTATGCGCTATAATCCGCGCGCGCTCGATACGCTGCTGGCCTATAACGTCGAGGACGTGGTCAATCTTGAAACGCTGTTCGTGAAGGCGTATAATCTGTATCTGCAGCGTACGCCTTTTGCGGAAGCTTGCGAACTGCCGCCGGCTTCGCCGCCGCCCAATCCCTATCGCGCCGATCCCGATACGGTCTATCGCTTAAAGCGCCAGGTCTGGTGGAAGTTCGAGGACGAACAACCGGCGTAACTTATTAAACTTTACATAGCGAAATACGGAGGGAGAATGAAACGGTTTTACTTGATCCTGACAGCACTTTTCCTTGTCGTGTTTTTAGTGGGCGGATCGCTGGCGGGCAATACGGACTGCTGCAACTACGCCGCATGTTCCGATATTGATTGGACGGCGTGTTCGCACTCGTCCGTCGTGAGCACTGTAGTTAGCTACACCGCCAACAGCGCGAAATGGTGCGCGTGTTCGTCGGCACAGGCGCTGTGCGCCTGCCACCGGGTCGTGCATTCGGGCGTGAATTGCGCCCGCGACGCGGTTTCCGCCACCGCCAACTGGACGGGTGATGCCCTCAACAAAGTCACATCCGAGGTAACTTCCCTATCGCTACGAGCATTGCGCAGCGTATTCTCTTCGTTCTCGGCTCTCGTCTCGGACCTTATGCACTCCTGATGCTTGGCCGCACGTGGCGGGTGAAGGTTCAGGGTTGGGAGACGGTACAGCGATTTATCGAAAATCGCGAACCGCTGGTAATGATCACGTGGCACGGCCGGATGATGGTCTCCACCTGGTATTCGCGGCGGCGCGGTATCGCGGCAATGATCAGCCAGCATCGCGACGGCGAAATGGTTTCGCGGCTGGTCGAAAAGCTGGGATATCGCACTGTGCGCGGCAGTTCCACCCGCGGCGGAACCACCGCCGCTTTGGAGTTGCTGGATTTAGTGAAATCCGGATTCACCGCGGCAATGATCTGCGACGGTCCGCGCGGTCCGATTTACGTGATGAAGCCGGGTGCGCCGTTTCTGGCGATGCAGGCGCAAGCGCCGGTAATTCCGGTTTCCTTTGCCGCCGAGCGGGCGTGGATTTTCCGTTCGTGGGATCGCTTTCAAGTTCCTAAACCGTTTTCGCGCGTTTACCTATTTTTCGGCGAACCGATTCCGCCGCCGCCCCTAACGGGCGATCTCGATCAGTTTACACTGACCTTGGAAACCGCGCTGAATCAAATCACCGCCCGCGCCGACGAGCTGGCGCACACCAATTCCACGACATCCACTTCCGTTGAATAGCCGTTCGACGGAATAACCGAATAGGTTTTATGCCCCGTACCGACCTGCGCGTTCACTCGCGCTATTCTGACCGCCCGACGAATTTCTTCCTGAAGCGGCTCCATGCTCCCGAAAGCCAGACCGAGCCGGAAGCGGCTTACGCGCTGGCCAAACGGCGCGGCATGGACTTCTTCACGCTCACCGATTCCGATACCATTGCCGGATGCCTGCAGCTCGCGCATCATCCCGACGTCTTCACCTCCTGCGAAACCACAGTCATTTTTCCCGAAGACGAGTGCATGATCCGGCTGCTGCTATTCGGCTTGCGGGAAGGTCAGTTGCAGCACCTGTTGGGCTACCGGGGCAACATCTATCAGGTGCGCGATTATCTGCTGTCGGAAGGCATTCTGCACGCCGTCGGCACACCGATGGATATTCTGAATCTGCGGCTCAGTCCCGATCATATCGAACGGCTGCTCTTGCTGTTTGATCACTATGAAACCCATTCGGGAATGCGTCACGAGCGCACGAATCAATTCGTCACTACGCTGCTGGATCACTTGACCCCCGAATTCATGAGCGATCTGCAGAAAAAATGGGGGATCGAACCGGCGGACGATAAGCCGTGGCAGAAAGGTTATTTCGGTGGGTCGGGAGATTATTGCGGCCAGTATATCGGCTTGACGTGGACGGAGGTCAACGCGGCGCGCACGCCCGATGAATTTTTGCAGGCGCTGCGCCGTAAGACCGGCAATCCCGGCGGCGTCCACGGCACGACGCTGGCGGCGGCGCATTCGATGTACCGCGTGGCGTTTCAGTATTATCAAAAAAACCTGCGCGGACGGCACGTCCGTGAACCCGATATCGTCAGCATGGTGTTGTCGCGCGTGCTTCAGCCCGATACACCGCGCCGTTTCAGCATCCGGCAATTAGCGGGAGCCGTGGCCAACGTTATCTCCAGTGCGCTGAATACGCGGCGGAAAGTTACGTTATTGGAACGTCGGCTGGTGCGCGAATTTATTCTGGCTTACAATGCCATCCCGGCGGGTGAACGCTTGCGGGATATCGCGCCCGATGATTTGATCACGTACGATGAGCGGCTGTGTGCGCTACTGGATCGCGTCATCGGTACCGTTACCTATCGGCTGTTCCGGCAAGCGTCGCGGGAATTCGAACGCGGTCGAATTGTCAACGCAATCACTCTCGGCAGCGCCATTCTCCCGCTGCAAGGGATTATGGGGCCGTATATCTACGCATTCGAGAAGTTGAACAATGATCGCCAACTGCTGGCGAGTATCGAAAAGCGGTTTTCAACGCAGCTTGGATTGCCGGTGCGCGCACCGAATTATAAGAAGATCGCGTGGTTTTCCGATACCGTCAACGACGTCAACGGCGTGTCGCTGACGCTGAATAAGTTCGCGGAAGCGGCGGAAGCGCAGGATGCGGATTTAACGATCGTCACCTCGGTCGTCAAAGAGAAAGCTCCCGCGCATCCGAAGTTCAACAATTTCGATCCCATCGGCGAAATCGCGGTACCGGATTACGATTTGCAAAAGCTCACGATTCCGCCGGGTATTCGCATGATCCGCTATCTGGAAACGGCGGGTTTCACCGAATATGTGATCTCCACTCCCGGACCGGTCGGATTGATTGCTTTGCTGGCATCGCGGCTGTTTCACGTTCCGTGCCGGGCGATTTATCACAACGATTTCCCGCAGCATATCCGGCACATTACCGGAGACGAAGGACTCGAAGCGGCGTCGTGGGCGTACATGCGCTGGTTTTACGGCAAGGCGGACGTGGTCTATTCCCCGTCCACATTCTATCGCGATCAATTGATCGAGCACGGCTTCGACGGATCGAAGATCTTCATTTTCAATCGCGGGACCGATCTGGAATTCTTCAATCCCCGCCATCGGGACGAGCCGTTCTGGGAGCAATGGAAGCTGAAGAATCGTCCGGTGTTCGTTTACATCGGTCGCGTGTCCCGGGAAAAGAATTTGGATTTGATGCTGAAGACGTTCATGTCCGATCCCGAACTAACCGCACGGGCGTCGTTAGCCGTGGTGGGTGACGGTCCGTATCTCAATGAGCTGCAAGCCCGCTATGCCCATCCGTCCATCGCTTTTTGCGGATTTCAAAAGGGCAAAGACTTGCAGCGCGCATACGCTTCGGGTGATGTCTTTTTGTTCCCGTCCACGACCGACACCTACGGCAATTCGGTGCTCGAGGCGCAGGCGTCGGGATTGCCGTGTATTGTCAGCGACGAAGGCGGTCCCAAGGATATCATTTCCCCCGGAGAATCGGGGATTGTGCTGCCCGGTCACGATGCCGACGGCTGGCGCGACGCAATGCGGGAATTAGCCTTTAATAACGAACAGCGGATGCGGATGGCGGCCGCCGCCCGCGCCCGCGCCGCCACCCGCGATTGGGCGACCGCGTTCCGTGAGTTCTGGGAGGATAATCCGTCCCCCATGAATACCGGACCGGTTCCGCGTTCGACGCTGGTGAAGCCATAGCGTAACCATGAGTCAATGATCCAAGGAGCGATGGTTGTCCGTTCTTGAACACGCGCAAACCGGCAAGCCGGCCGGCTACCGATCCAATAACCACAGCAAGTGGGAATATTCCAATAGCCTGTATCAGCGCCATCTGGAACTCTATCTCGAACGCATGTTCATGTACTTGAACATGACCGGCGCGAAACGCGTGCTGGATGCGGGCTGCGGCGAGGGAATCGTCTATCGCGCCATGCGGGAACGCGGGTGGCAGGGCGAGTGGACGGGCTTTGATTTCAGCGCGGAAGCGGTCGAGTTTGCGCGGGTCGCATCGCCCGATGCGAATTGGCTGCACGCCAGCGCGTACGAGATACCCTTTCCCGATCATTCCTTCGATTTGGTGTTCAGTTCGCAGGTGCTCGAACATTTACCTAATCCGGAGATCCCGCTACGGGAGTATCGTCGCGTTTCATCCAAGTGGCTGCTGCTATCGGTGCCGCTGGAGCCGTGGTTTCGTTCCTTCACATGGCTCTCGATTCATCTGCATTTAGGAGCCGATCCGGGACATGTCAATCATTGGACTCCGAACGCCTTCCGCAGCTTTGCCAAAACCGCAGGCCGACTGCATACGTGGGATTGGACTACGGTCTACCAGATTGCCTTGATCGAAACGGAGATGCCATAGCTTCGTCATGGGATTTTTCGGATACGCATGCGTGAACTGACCCGCTGGGTTGGTGATCTCCCACCGGTTGGTTGATATCACGCAACCGCGGTTGAATATCTGAGCGATAAGCTCCGCATCACCCTGTCTCATTTTCATTTGTAAGCTACTGAATACTTGACGATTCGCCGCTGCGTAGAAACGCCGCGGCATTTTTATTGGGTGCGGCCCACCCTTTGCCATAGGGTAAAGTGAGCGTATATGAATTGGAAAAGCGATATGATGTATGGCGGGAGTGCGACGATGCTGGCTCCACACGTCCCGATGGACATTCTGCTGATCGAGGACCGCGACGAAGATATCGAGATGGTCAAGGACGCGATCAGTCACACAAGACTTTCAAATCGCATGATCGTGGCCAAGAACCCGGTCGAGGCGATGATGTATCTGCGGCAATGCGTGGCGGCGGGTCCGCTGGATGAACCCGAGGTCGAACACCCGGGTCCGGGTCTGATTCTGCTGGATATCAACATGCAAGAACACAACGGACTTGATATCCTTCACGACCTGCGCAGCGATCCGAAACTAATGGTGATTCCGATCGTCGTTCTCACCGGATCACTGGAGGACACGGACCTAACCTGCACGATGGCGCACGGCGTGACCGGATACTTTCTGAAGCCGATGGACGCGAATCAATTGCGGAAAGTCGTGAAGGATGTGGAAGAGCATTGGTCGCTGCTGACCGTTGCACCCTGTGCGAACTAACCGATGTTGATGGATAGACTCTGCGTGATGAATAGGTAACGCGCGACGATGATGACAAGAGCGCCCGACCGAACCGGTCGGGCGCGAGTGTTTTCGCAAGTGATTCCGCAATTACAGGGCACCCTGCCATTCGGGTTTGCATTTTGCCATGCGTTGCCGTCGGGCAACATTCGCAAGGCATGGAAAAAACGCAACATCGGAATGGCACCTGACTTGCAATAGGAGAGAACGGAGTCTAAGGAGATACAAACATGATCAACCAACGCGGATATTCGGTATTGGAACTGATGATGGTCGTGTGCATCATCGGCGTGTTGTCCATGGTGGCGATGACCGAATATAACAAGGTGCATAACCGGGCGTACGTGGGGGCGGCGATCAGTGATCTCCAAGTGCTGCGCAAGGCGCTCTCGATGTACGACGCGGAGCAGGGAACGTTCCCGCTGGCGGGAGCCGGTTCACCCGTCGAGTTGTGCGCGTTATTGATTGATCCGTTCGGTCAACCCTATGTGGATCCGCCCAGCAACAACAATTTCCGGCTGTTTCAATATCTCCCGCCCGATCCGGGCAATCCCTACGGGGATTATTCGATGACCGTAGTCTGCAACGATCACTGGTCAACCCGCATTACCGTCCATAACTCGCAGCATCAGGAAATCGTTCGCCTGAACTGATATTCTCATCAGACTGACGGCGGTCTCGGAGGAGGCATCATATTCAAAGCGGCTCGGAAATCGAGCCGCTTGCATTTTGCAAAGATTCACTTTTCCCGGCTGCAAAATTTCAGCTTCCACGAACCGTTTACTCTACATTGCCATGAAATGCAGGGATTAAATTGTAGCTGTATCCGAGATCCAAGCGGCACGAGTTGTAACAAGTTAAAGACGGTTTTAGTTTTGACAAGCCGCAAGTATGCTTACTATATTATGCCCCAGTTGCTGATGATATGAAACGTAAAGCTGACCCATACGATGCGGAGGAAGACAAAATGAAAATGCGAGCAATGATTTGTATGACGGTGGCGTTGGTGTTGTTGGGGCTTTCACTGCCGAAGACCGCCCATGCGTGGTGTAATCCACGGGACATTATTTGCGGAACGGTCATTGATTCCAATAATGCGCAAGGTCATACGGATGTGGACAAGTACAATTGCACAGGCAATACCCGATTTCGCGGCAAGGCGCACGTCTATCGAATTCACTTCGGCGGCGGACGGTTGACGATCAACTTGGCGTGGGAAGGCAGCTCCGAATTAGGCGTGTTTCTGCTGGGTTCCTGCAATCGCAACGACTGCCTCGCTTACGATCCGCATCAGATTACCATTGACCTCGACTGGGGCGATTACTGGATCATCGTAGACGGCCGCAGCACGACCTCCAATTCCTACGAGTTGGGTGTCTATTGTGGTGACGAGCCGCTGCCCGTGGAATTGACGTCGTTCGACGCCGTTTCGGCGGGGGATGGCGTGCATCTGCAATGGACCGTGGCCAGCGAAACCCATAATGACCGCTTTGAAATTCGGCGCCGCAATGCCGCAGAATCCGAATGGAGCATGGTGGGTTCGGTGCGCAGCCGGGGCGATGCGTCGTCGGCGGTAACCTACGATTATGCGGATCTCGGTATCGTTGAGGCCGAGTATTCCTATCAATTGGTGTCGATAGATCTGAGCGGCGTTCGGGAAATTCTGGGCGAAGCGAATGTGAATCACATCACCGCCGTTGAAACACTGGAACCGGATTATCGGTTGGTGTCAAATTATCCGAATCCGTTCAATCCCGGCACAACCATTCGCTTTGAAGTTGCAGAAAACTCGCCGGTGCTACTCGAAGTTTATGATGTCAACGGCCGCTTGATCCGCGAACTGGCGCAGGGACTTTACACTGCCGGTGTTCACGAAGTACGTTTCGAGGCTGGCGACTTGCCGTCCGGGTTGTACTTTACCCGGATGACGGCGGGACCGCATACCGATATCATGAAGATGATTCTCATGAAATGATAGTGCCGATCCCTTGAACCGAAACGCGCGGGACACCTCCTCGGCCCGCGCGTTTCTTTTTATCCCTTATTGCGAAAACTTAGTTGGTCGGGGGTGGAAAAGATACGATAATACCGGGTCGCAGAAAGTAAAAGATCACATCGCACATCGGTTCACCGGTGATTTGCGTTAAGGCCTGGGCGTACGCCATCGCCTGTGGCCGATACGTTTCCGCGCGCTCCTTTGTTTGTTCGGCTCGGACCGCATCGGTCTTATAATCCACAATAACCCATCCGCTTTCGTCCTTGAAGACCAAATCCATCGCGCCTTCGGTCATAATCCCATTTTGGGCCGTCGTGAAGCCCAATTCGCGGTAATACCGCGCGGTACGGGCGATGCGCTGGGTGAACAGTTCGGATTGCAGTGCGCGACGGATAAGATCGCCCGCATGATGGCGCATCGCATCGGTGACGGATAACTCGTCGTCGTTTGCCTTAAGCAAATCGTCGAGATTTTCGCCCCGCGGAAGGGAGACCTGCTGCAACAGGCGGTGAATATAAGATCCGAATTTCATTGCGGATTGATCCGGCGGACGTTGTTCGCTTCCCGACGGCATTGCGGAAAGCAGCACATGGGCGCTGGGCGTTACGAAATCCGCCTGACGATCCAGCGCGGCGATAGCGTAATCGCGGTTCCGCTGCCACTCGCTCCGGATCTGCCTCGCTTGAGTGATGACATTCGGGTCGGGCGTCGCTTCAAACTCGATTAATAGGTTTTCTTGAGGAGATAGCGCGAGATCGAAGCTGGATGTATCTGCGATGCGACAGTGTCCGACCGGATTCTCGGGCGAATAGCGCGGCTGCAGCAGCCTTAACAGCCACGGCGTTTCGCCGCGCGTACGCTCCGAAGTCCAACCCAGCGGCAGGATCAAATGATCCCGGGCGCGGGTCATGGCTACGTACAACAGCCGCATGGTTTCATGGTAGTCGCGGTCGCGGTCATCCTCGACAGCAGCGTCGAAGCCGGAGGTCTGATTGCCGATCGCTCTGAACTCGACTTGCCTGGTCCGCCGATTCACGAAACACGACTGCGTACGGTTTTTATTGTGCGCAAGTTGAAAGAGAATGACGGTGGGGAATTCAAGACCCTTTGCCTTATGGAAAGTCATCAACCTCACGGTGTCGGCATCGGATTCGGCGGCAAACTCATCGTCACCGACTCGCAGGTCTTCCAGTTGCTCCAGCCACCGTACCAGTTGATGAAATGAATAACTCCCGTTGGCTTCTAAGCCACGGGCGGTATCCAAAACTTTCAGCAGATTGGCCACCCGCTGCTCACCCAACGGCTTCAGCGCGAAGACCTGCAATCCCGCCGTCAACTCGAAGAGCTGAATGATAGTCTCGGACGGCGAGCACTGTCGGCGATTGGCGTGCAGCCTGTTCAGCAGAGCGAAGCATTCCGCAAGGTGCGGCTCGGTAGTTTTAGTGCGAGTGTAATCGAAATGTCCGCCGTGGAGCTTGTGCCGCAGCAGTTCTTCATCGGAGCAGCCGAAGAAGGGCGAGCGCAGGGCACCGACCACGCTCACGCTGTCATGCGGATTGTCAATCGCCGCCACTACGGCCGACAGCGCCTGAATCTCGCTGCGGCGATAGAGATTGCGCCCGCCGGAGATCTGATAGGGAATATTCCGCGCGCGGAGCGCCGATTCCAGAAAGTGCAGATGAGTAGTGGTTTGAAAGAGAATCGCCATGTCGCGAAACGGAACATCGGCCGCGGAGCGGCGGATAAACTCAGCGACGGCCGCCGCCTCGGCTTCGGCCAGTTGGGCGGCGGAAAGTGTTCGATCCAGTTCCGGCGGTGGGGGCATCAGCGTGACGCGCGGCTCGTGGTCGGCAGCCGCGCGGTACGGTTCCATCGGTTCATAATCCGGTTCGTAGCGGTCGTCCGCCGCGCCGTACATAGCCTCGGCAAATACCGCATTGACTTCGCTGATGATCGCCGGTTCGCTGCGGAAGTTCATGCGGATGGACAGCACTTCGCCGCATTCGGCGAGTTTGTTCCGAACCCGTCCGTACAGATCGAGATCGGCGCGGCGGAAGCGGTAGATGGACTGCTTGGGATCGCCGACGATAAACAGCTTGCCGTGTTCGACATTTGCCGTTTCCCATGAATCCGCGGACTGTCCGGTGCGTTCGCTGAGGAAGAATACGATCTCAGCCTGCAGCGGATCGGTATCCTGGAATTCGTCCACCAGAATATAATCGTAACGATTCTTGAAATATTCACGGGCAGTCACGTCGTCACGCAGCATGTTGCGCGTATAAATCAGAAGATCGTCATAATCGAGCAAGCCTTTGGCCAACCGTAATTCGCCACACTTGCGGACCGCCGTTTTCAGCCATTCCACCAGTCGCGCCGCATCCTGACTGAAAAATAGTTGGAGCTGGACGGACACGCGGTCGGCGAATTGCCGGCGCAATTCCATAGCCATTTCGAAATTATCCGATGAACTCCAAGATCCGGCTTTGCCGCCCCGCTTCGAGAGCCGAGGCGCTTGGCTTAACCAATGAAGAGCATTCGTGCGGGAATCGAGAGCTGCACCATTTAACCATTCCACAATGCGATTCAATTCCACGGCGAGTTTATCGCTGTGATCAAGGCACTCACCGAGAATGTTCAGTTCCGCAAGGAAGGTCCGTCGAAAGGCGCGCAGGCGTTCGATCAACACGGCATCGTTCAGCGCCAAGACATGCAGCGCGGCCAGATCTTCGCGGTTATTGTCGAGTAGATTAGAGATCGTCCGCAGCGAAACTTCATGAATTCGGCTGTTGACCGGCATCCCGGCTGCCAGCAGCGGATGCGCCGCCGGACACTCGGTTTGCAGTTCCGCCGTCAGCCATTCCTCCCAAACTTCATCGGACAAGGATCGCGACACAATCTCGTCGGCGACGGCGAATCCGGGATCCACACCACCTTCGACGGGCAGTTGCGAAAGCAGATCGCGACAGAATGCATGGATGGTGGAAACCGGCATTAATTCGAGTTCGGAGAGCGCTTGGTGATAGCGCGGTGCGTCGTCGTCATTGCGAGCCGCCCACTGTGCCAATTCCACTTTCAATTTCGCCTTGAGTTCACCCGCGGCTTTCTCGGTGAAGGTAATCGCCGCTACGCGGGTCAGCGGCGTCAAGGTCGTACGGACGATGGTCAGAATACGCTGAATGAGCAGCGTGGTCTTGCCGGTTCCGGCGGCGGCTTCCACCAGATAGCAGAGCGAAAGATCGTTTGCGGCTTTTTCGCGAGCGACGGCATCAATGAGCGGAGGGGAGGCCGATTGACTCATAGCCGCTCCTCCCGCAGCGCTTGAAACGCGCGACCGATTTCGGATTGCCTTTGCCATTTTACAGTCATGCGACCGGTTCCGCACGCAGCCCGAACCCGGCAACTGCGGCACTGTTCCGGTTCCGGATAAGGGAAGTAACGGCCGGCGGAGATTCCGGAATAAATCGTTTGAATAATTCTAATAAAATCGTCGCGGTTGGTCTCCCAGTCATCGCCGGAAAACTCAATGACTCGCTCATTGCCATCGCGCAACAAGAATCGGTATTCCGCCGCTTCCACCTTTAAGTTCAATAGTTGCTCGGCAGCCAGTCGATAGACCGGAAGTTGCAACGCCCGCCCGCCCGCCAGATCGCCGTTGCGATGGCGCGATTGCACACTGCCTGTTTTATAGTCCAGCACCCGCGCCGTTCCTTCGGGCGAGATATCAAGGCGGTCAATCCGTCCGTGAAACCGCAGCACGGTTCCATCCGATAGCGCAAACGGCAGCGGATCGGGACTCGACGGCGGTTCACCGCCCGGGATTCCGTAGTTCACTTCGAAATAGGCCGGAACGAAGCGCGTGGTGCTGTTCGCTTCCCGAACAACAAACTGTTTCAACCGTTCGATGATATGCCGTTGTTCGATGGTCCACAGCAGAAGCGGCGGGGTGACATTGCGGGCGGCGAACCGCTGGAAGACATCTTCGGCAACGGGAATCAAGCGCTCCTCGGAGCCGTTGCGCAGCGGCAGCCGTCCGGCGTGATGCTCCTGCCGATAGAATTGCTCCAGAATATCATGGATCAAGTTCCCGCGTTCCAACGGCGGCAGTGATTGTACCGCTTCCGGTTCGGGAACGGATTCCAATTCCAGCAAATGCAGCACAAAGAATTGAAACGGGCAGGCTGCATAAGATTCGAGCCGCGTCGGTGCGAACTGCCGCTCTTGCGGATTCCAAAATTTCTGCAACTGATGGCGCAGCACGGTATCTTCGATGACGCCTTCGTAGCGGGTGAAGTCGCGCGTTCGATAGCGCTGCAATTCGGATTCGATACCGCGTGCAAAGAGCGATCGGTCGGTCAGCAGATCGATCAGTGGCGCAACCGAATGATGCTGCAACGCGCTGGCAAGTTGCCCGATATCGTATTGAGCCGCGGTCGCCGCCGATAGCGGATGGCTGAGCAACCGGCCGCTGGGAATGCGAGTGGCGAAGGGACTCGTGCGCAGCCACTCGTCGAGACCTTCGTAGTCCGTTCGTATGCCGCGCAGCGTTTCGATGGTGCTCAATAAAAACGACGAGGGCAGGCGTTCGCGACCTTCCTTCGCATCGCGGCGCGGCAGTGACAACACAATCCGCCGCTGCGCGCCGGATACGGCGGCCCGAAAGAGAAACCGGTCACGCAATCGTTCCCGTTCGCGGGTTGGGATATCATGCTTGATCAGATCGGATATGACCTGGCGATCTTCGTCGAGCAGCAGCGGATCCTGCGGCACCGGTCGCGGAATTTCCTTTTCGACCATGCCGGGAATATACACTTCATCGAAGCGCACTCCCATGGCTTCACCGAACGTGACCACGGTGGGTTCATGAACCTGGAAGTGTCCTTCGCGTTCGGCAGGAGTGCTCAAGGCGCTGCGGATCATCGCGGCGAACCGCTCGCGATTCAGGTCGAAATCCAGTTCGTCTAATGTTGCCGCATGTTCCAACTGCGCTTCGACCTCGGCTGTTTCCTCGCCGGTATCGATATAGTCCGTTAACAGTTGCCATAGGGCATTGGTTCGGCCCTGCCATGTGGTCTCGTCATTAACCGCTCGCAGCCGTGCGAACAAGCTCTGCAGATAGGTTTGCATGGACCGCAGCGATACCAAACGATTTCGGGAAACTACATCGCCGTTATCGTCGTCATCGCGGTGGCGCTCGTGCTGGGCTTCCCATTGCCGCTGCAGCCGCCGCAATCCGTCTTCCCACATTCCCACGCCGGAAGTAATTCCAGCCAGCAGGCTGAAGTGATTCCACTCGGCGGCGGGAATTTCCGGCAGCGCAACGGGTAGATCATCCGGCCATTTCACCGGCGACGATAACAAAAATTCCATCACGTCGGCGCGGCGAAAACGCTCATCCAACAACGTTGTCAGCAACTGCAAGGCGCGACCGCCGGTTGTTTGACCCAATGTGCGGCAGTGATGAAAATAACCGTTCACTCCGGCACGGTTCAATTCGTCGCGCAGCAGGCGGCTGTAGGGTTCGCTTTCCCGCAGCAGAACCCCGATCCGCCGCCGGGGTGCCGTTTCGGCCAGCGGCGAATATAACAGCGCGCGCACGATTTCTTCCGCTTCCCGCTCGCGGCTGGGAGCGGACAACACATGAACGCTTTGATCGTGTGCGGTGGGAACTGTTTCCTCTGACCTGCTCTCACCGAAGAGATTACGCTGCAATTGCGAAAGCGCGGACTGATCGTCGGTACCCAATACGGCTGCCGCTTGGACCGTGAATCCGGACTTGCAGAAGAATTCGAACAGTGGTTCCACCCACTTGGAGGCAGGATGATTATCGTAAGGAAGATAAACCGTGGCGGTGCGATACTGAACGACGCGGGCTGCGAAAGCTTGTTCTTGCCGGGACAGTTCGTGAAAGCCGTAGAAGATGACCGGGATGGACCTGTCGAATTGGGCGTTCGCGATGGCCAGTTCCAGAATATCGTGGGAATCCGCCAGACCGTGCCGGTTCATCAAGGCGGAAAGTTCAGTCCAAATGGCCGTTAAATCGCGCAGCTTGGAATACAGAGCCGTTTGCGCAGAAGACTTTTTCAGGCGGTCGGCGGCGCGCTGCAGATCGTTACGCTGTAGTCCCGCGCCGCGTAATTCTCCCAGGGTGCGCCACACGGCCCGTTGAAAACCATCGCGATGAGCTATTTTTCCGAAGTAGGCCAGCTCACCGGCGTTTTCCACGGCCCGCATCATCAGCGGACTACGGGCGATGTCCCGTAAGCGGCGCAGCTTGCGTTCACGCAGAATCGGTTTAATCGTATCCCGGATCAGATCGCTAAGCAGGAAGAACCGCACATGGGCATGGCCGCCGATTGCCCGTGCCAAATCCCGCTTTATCGCCAGCCGCAACAGATGTCCGGGAACCACTACATCCAGCGGCGCCAACGGATCATTCTGCCGCTGCGCGCCAACATCGGAGATGAATTGCGCGTGCAGCTCGGGGATACTGCCGGTATAAAGAATGCGTTTCAAGCGGGTTAACGTATTAATTGGTGATAGTGATTGGTGAACAAGGTGAAGCCGATTCTCGGCGTGTTCTTTGCCCGTTGGGGGAGAGAATCAAACTATTCCAATCTACACGAACGGTTGACAAATGTCAACCTGCGAAGAAGTCATCGCCGTGCAAAATCCGGCATATGCCTTGCTATATACACGAACGTGATGTGGATATTCCGCACTTAAGGATTTACGGGTCAAGGAAGCCCTGAACCTATGTTAGCCATCATCGGATTTGTCGTAGTTATAGTTGGAGTCGTCGGCGGCTTTACGTTAGCCGGTGGTGAATTGCTGGTTTTGTTTCAACCTGCCGAGTTTATCACCATCGGTTTCGCCGCGGTCGGCAGTATGTTGATTTCGGTACCGATCAAGACCCTCAAAGCCGTTCTGGCGGACGTCATCGGCATCTTTAAGGGCGCCGGACCCGACCGGACGCTGTACATCGAGGTGTTGCAGCTTCTCAACGACTTGTTTCAGATCGCCCGCAAGGATGGTATTATTGCCCTGGAACCCCACGTCAACGAGCCGGGTGAAAGCGCCGTTTTCCAGCGCTATCCGCGCATTTTGCATAATCACTCCGCACAGCCGTTCATCTGCGATACCATCAAACTTTTCCTGGCCGGTTCGGTTCCTGCTCATGAAATCGAAGCATTGATGGATGCCGAAATCGAAACTCATCACGAGGAAGCCGCGGTGCGGCCCGCCACCCTGGCCCGCGTCGGCGACTCGCTGCCGGGTTTGGGAATCGTGGCCGCTGTGTTGGGGATTATCGTGACCATGGGCCACATGGACGGGGGCGCCGCCGTGGTCGGTCACCACGTCGCCGCCGCCTTGGTGGGAACCTTCCTCGGCGTGCTGCTGGCTTACGGTTTCGTCAATCCGCTGGCCGCCAATCTCGAAACCAAGAACCGCAGCGATTCGCGTTTGTTGTTCGTGATCAAAGCCGGGATCACCGCTTTTGCCAAGGGCATGGCGCCGTCGGTTTCGGTGGAATTCGCCCGTCGGTCTATTTTCCATAGCGACCGGCCTACCTTCGAAGAAGTGGAAGAGATGATGCGGGCGGCTAAGAAAGGACCGACTACGGCATGAGCGGTACTGATCACCACGACGAAGCACCCGTCATTCGCATCGTAAAGAAAACCAGTCACGGCGGTCATCACGGCGGCGCCTGGAAAGTCGCGTATGCCGACTTCGTCACCGCTATGATGGCGCTGTTTATCGTGCTGTGGATTCTCGGTCAGGATGAGTCGGTGCAAAAGCAGGTTGCCGCCTACTTCCGCGATCCCACCGGGAAATCGCTGGTGCTGTCCGGACAAGGCCTGATGAATAAGTCCAATCAGATGGGAATGCGCAATGCGCAGGGCGTTGATCCCAGCATGATCAATATGCGGGATGATCCGCTGCGCACGCTGGAAGAGGAAGCCGACAATTTGCGGATGATGATTCAGAATAAACCGGATCTCCAGAAATTGGCCGGGCAGATCAATATCGAAGTCACCCCCGAAGGCGTGCGGGTCGAAATCAACGAAAGCCAGACGGAAGCGCTCTTCGAGACCGGCAGTGCGAAATTATCGCCGGCCCTCACGAGTGCGCTGCAAACTTTCGGACAGGAATTCGCCAAACTCGGCAGTCCCATCGTCGTCGAAGGTCACACCGACTCCGCGCCTTATTCGGCGGCCAGTTCCATGACCAACTGGGAACTCTCCACCTATCGCGCCAATGAAGCGCGCCGGGTGATGATGGAATCGGGATTGCCCGACCGCCAAATCGTCATGGTGCGCGGCTTCGCGGATCGCAAACCGCGGTTTAAGGATCAAAGCGATCCGCGCAACCGCCGCATCAGTATGCTGCTGCTCAGCAGTGAAGGGATCCGGATTGCGATGGGGCAGAACGGGCAAGTGCCGCGAACAGACAGCGCGTCAACTCAGAACGGGGAGAATTGACGGGCATGATCGGCGCACGCGTCCTTCATTTATTGAGACGGCATGAACACCGTCCGCCGGACAACCTCGTGCACGCCGCCGGGAGCCTGCAAACGCTGCCCGCCGGACTGGACGTGGACGATGCCATTCGCGAATTCGGTCCGCAGGTGATAACCATCATCGGCAGTGATGATTTCGAAACTCGTTCCGCGGTCGAGAAAATGGCGGATTTGAATATCCCCGCGATCGGCATCGGCACCGGTCCGTCATCCGTCTTTACGACTTATGTTTCCCGCGATATTTCCGCCGACGATCTGCGAACCGTCCTGAATCTGGTGGTTTCCGATGCGATGCTTCGTAAAATGGCCGCCTCCGAATGCAAAGCTCACGATACCGGGCATTGCAGCGGTCTGGTCATGGACGAGTTGATTCTGCTGCTGGAACACCTGCTGAGCCTGCGGATCCCCGATTATATCGAACGTGCCGACAAAGTGTTTGATGCCTGTCTATGGATTTGCAATCATCTCAGTCTGCCGCCCGATGAACTGAAGGATATTCTGCGCTCAGCCCGGCTGCGCGAAATCGGCAAACTGGGATTGCCGGATCGCCTGCTGTTTGCGGCGCGGGAAGATCGCTCCCCCGCAGAGCAGTCGGCCTATAACCGCTATCCGGAATTGGGCGCTAAAGCGCTGAACCAGCTGGCGACGTTGCGCAGTCTGGCGCGGATTGTAGCCCATCAACTGGAAAACTTCGACGGTTCCGGACCCGAAGGCTTGATGGCTCACCAGATTCCCCTTGGATCCCGTGTCCTCCGAGTGGCCGGAGCCTTTTCAATGCTGCAAAGTCCGACTTCGGGCAAGGGTTACTCCGCGGTGGAGGTGCTGGATATATTGGACCGCGGGCGCGGTTCGCTCTATGATCCGCTCTTGGTCAAACTGATCGAGAACTACCACGCTTCGGAGAAGGACAACGTCCAGCCGCGGGCCACGCGGTGGGTGCGGGTTTCCGAGTTGGCCGAAGGCATGATACTGGCCGAAGACGTTTGGAGTCGCACGGGTATGAAGATCATTCCCCGCGGGACCCGCCTGACCCCGCATATCCTGAAAATCCTTCATCAGTTTCCAGTGGATCCCGTGCTGGATTCCGTGCGGATCATGATGTAGCCGCATCGAATATCAAATTAAAAAACGCCCCCGCAGTGCGGGGGCGTTTCAGCATGAGGACCAAAAAACTCTATTTCACCAGCAGCATCTTGCGCGTTGCCGTGAAATGATCACCCGCAGATAGGGTGTAGAAATATAGACCGGACGTCAGATTCCGACCGTCGAACAGCACCGAATGCTGGCCGCTGTTAACGTGACCGTTGACCAGCGTGGCCACTTCCTCGCCCATCGGATTGTAAATCTTCAGAACGACATTGGTCGGTTCGACGATATCGAATACGATGCTGGTCACCGGATTGAACGGATTGGGATAATTCTGCTCCAGCTTGTATTCGGTAACGGGAGCGCCCGAGAAATTCGGAGTCGCTTCGGCGCGGCCGACATGCTCGCGCTGACCGCTGACGCTGACCGCATACAGGTCATACGTATAACGGACGCCGTTTTCCACCTGATCGTCAACCCAGCGATAGCTGTGGCCGGAAGCGCTGGTGCCCTGACCTTCGACCTGCGTTAACAGCCGCGCATCACGTTCGATATCGAAATGGTCATTGCCGGATTCGGAGGCCGTCGCCCATGTCAGAGCGACTTCGCCGTTGCCGCCGATGGCCGCCAGATCGGACCGCATGTTGACCGGAAGCTGGGAATCGAAGGTAATGCAGAAGCAGCCGTCGCAGGTAATCGGCCAGATTTCCAGCCACCAAATCGCGTCATGACCCCAATATAAATAGATCTCAACGCAATCGTTGATCCCGTACCACTGATTGGGATAATAGGGATTGCCGTTGAAAATCAGTTCCGGGACTTCAATCGGAGTACATCCGGCATTGTTGCAGTCCGTGTCTAAAGGATTGCAGCCGGTTCCGAAAATCAACACCGGAACGGATTCTATTCCATCACGGTTGCCGATCAATTCGATAGCATCATAGAAGAAGTCATCGGAGCAGATCTGGATGCAGGTCGGGGGATCGCCAAGATATATTTGCGCAGGCACATTGGCTTCGCACTGGGCGAAGGCCGCCGGCGCCATCAGCGCCAGCACCGCCAGCATGCCAAAGATTGTCAAAATCGTTGTCTTTCTCATCTATTCACTCCCACGGTTTCAGGTGTGTATACATTCTCGACGGGTTGGTCGAGTATATATACTCTACTTCAGGTACAGAAGTTTCTTGGTCTGCGTGAAGTCGCCGCTGGTCAACGTGTACATGTACACGCCGGTGGCCAAGCCTTCCGCCGTCCAGTTAACCGTGTGGGAGCCGCTGTTCATGCGTCCGTTCACGACCGTGGCCACTTCGCGTCCCGTCAGATCGAAGACCTTCAAGGTCACGTTATCAGCCGCGGGAATCGTGAAGGAGAAGCTGGTTTGGCTGTTGAACGGATTCGGGTAATTCTGGGTTAAGCTATACTCGAGGGCCATTTCATTGGCGCCCGGCGTCGCCGAGACGATGACCGTCTCACCGTTGTTGTTGTAAACGTGGGTGTTGCCGTCAACATCCATTGAATGCAGCTTGTAGTAATAGGTGTGGCCGTTGACCACATCGGTGTCTACGAACCGGTAATCATGCCGTTCGGAGGTCGTTCCGAACGCGCTGACATTGCCCACGGTGTGATAGTTGCCGTTGGCCGCGTCGGAACGGGTAACGATGAACTTTTCCGTGTTGGTCTCGCTGGCGGTGGCCCAATTCAGCGTGACTTGATTATCCTGACCGGAGACCGCGCCGAAGCTCAGCATTTCCACCGGCAGATAGAAGTCCGAACGCCAGATGCAGACGCAGCCGGGATCGGCGATGCAATAGGTCATGACCAGGTAAAGCTGGCAGCCGGGACGTACACGCTTAAACCAGTTGAATACGCTCCAATCAATGCGGGCACAGCTGGCATCGTCGCAATTGGTTTCGGCTGGGTCACAACCGTTGGTTACGGTCACTTCCAGAACGCTGGGATCAGGGTAGTAGCCCGGATTCTCGCATTCGATGGGAATCGTATAGGAACCGTGGCACAACCACGCGCAGAAGGCGGTATTGCGGCGAATGATGGTCGGCACCACCGGGGTGCATTCGCTGCTGTAGGTATAGAAGCCTTCGCGGGCCGGTTCATTCACCGTGCTGAACACGGAGTCAACGGTCGAAAACTCGACTTGAACGTCACCGGCATAGGTGATGCCAATGTTGGCGGTGATGATGTTCCACACACCATCCGGCAGATCGAATTGACGGCCCGGGTCAACATCAATCGGGCTGACTTCGACTTCGGCGATGACGGTATGGGCATCCACTTGTTCAAACGTGGGAAGACCGACATAACCGCCTTCGATGGACTGGGTCACTACTAAATCTACATCCGCAGCCGTAAACTCTTGGTCACTGGTAATGGCCAATACCATGAATTGACCGCCGGCTGGATTGTCATACATAGCCATAATGGCGTTTTCCGAAGCCATCGCGCTGACTGTGAAACACAGTACGGCCAAGGTAGCTAAAAATAGTCCTGCTCTTTTCATCCTTATCTCCTCATGCGTTACGTCGCCGATCTGCCAAGTAGTTCGGACGAACTTCACCTGTTTAGCCAATGTTGTAACTACGGTAAATATAGTAGGGCTACTCTATGATGTCAAGCTTTCCTTGAAGGATTTATACGATTTTACAGTTATTTCACGATGGTTAACACCGGCTCATGAATCATCATAGGTGTTTCAATATTAAACAATTATGTGATTGGTTTCAGAACCAAATTTCATACCAAAACCCTGTTGACCCGATTGTATGACCGTTCCGAAAAACATAGCCTCTTTGAGAGTGAAACCTCGCAAAAAATGCGGGTTTGCCCCGCAAATTTTGCCGAATCTCTGAAATTTGATTCAGAATGTGTATAATTAGTTGCGCAGGTTCAATAGATGTATAGCCTTAAAGGGGCTGTCGTCCCTGATATCCGTCGGCCAGAGTATGCCAGAAGAGAATATCCGGTTCACCCAGTTCCCAGCACAGATAGACATCCTGATTGTCTCGGCGAGCCCGAAAATCTACCAACACTGGCTGCAATCCCTTTAATTCGGCACCGATTTCCATGAGCTCCTCGGCCAGCGCTTCTAATTCTTCGCGCAGTTGAAGTGCATCATCGCGTGTTTCCAACGGCAATCGTTCTTCGGGAAGCGCGCCGTGTAAAAACGCTACGCCGCCCGGAACGTTGCGGAGTTGGGCCACGATGCGATTAATATCCTCCGCAATCCGTGTCACCAGCGGCAAAGTAGCACGCGCTTCGTCCAGCGTGAAATACTTCGGCTCGTTCACCGGAAATTCCCGTTGTTTTCGGAAAAGAATAATTTCCTTGCGGCAGTTGTGGTTAATTGATCGGCCTGTTCGAAGGTCGTTCCGTGAATCTCCGCCAGTTTCATCGCCACTTCACGGACGTGCAGCGGTTCGCAACGCTTGCCGCGATAGGGAACGGGAGCCATAAACGGCGCGTCCGTCTCCAGCATGAGCCGCTCCAGCGGCAGCTTTTGTGCAAGCTCCGGCAGGCGGGAATTTTTATACGTGATATTTCCCGTAAACGAAATATTCCAGCCGATATCGAGCACGCGTTTGGCGTAGTCGTAGTCTTCCGAAAAGCAGTGGAACACGCCGTGTTCGACGCCCGATTGTTCGGCGATTTCCACGGTGCGCAGTCCCGCCGCGCGATGATGAACTACCGCCGGTAAGCCGGTGTGCCGGGCTAAATGCAGTAGCCGTTCGAAGACTTGCTCCTGCCGGGCAAGGTTCGTTTCCCCGCGATAAATATCCAGTCCGATTTCGCCGATGGCTACGACCGCCGGATCGCCCGCCATCGCTTCTATCCACAGCAAATCGTCTTCGCTGATTTTGTCCACTTCCGAAGGGTGTACGCCCACGGCGGTATACACGACTCCCGGAAAACTCGCCGCGATGTCCAAACATTGCTCGGCGGTGGGACGATCCACGGCCAGCGTGATGATTTTTTCCACGCCGCCGGTTACCGCGCGGGCGATGACCGCAGCGAGATCATCATTGAAATCGGAATAGTAGAGATGGCAATGGGTGTCGATCATAGCGGGGATTTCGGATCGCGGCGCGGGTCCGCAGTCAACGGATTCTCCATGAATGCGTGAATGGTTTGGGTCGGGAAGGCGAACGATATGTCCATTTCACGAAAGGCGCGCATGATCTTCAGTAAAAATTCCTGCCGCACGGTCAGATGTTCGGCCCACGCCGTGGTGACGGTAAAGCAGTAAACGAAAATGTCGAGACTATAGGCGCTGAAGTTCGTGAATTTCACCATAAAAAAATCGTGATGGATTTGCGGATCGGCCAGAATAATCTCTTCGATCTTATGCACGGCGGCTTCGATTTGGTCGGCGGTGGTGCTGTAGGTGACGCCGATGGTGATGTTGATCCGCCGCTTGTGCATTCGCGACCAATTGGTGATGGCGGTAGTCGTAAGCTGCGAATTGGGAATCGTGATCAGGCTGTTGGCGAAGGTGCGGATGCGCGTGACGCGGATGCCGATTTCCTCCACCGTGCCTTCGGTGCTGCCGACTTCGATCCAGTCCCCCCGCGTGAACGGCCGGTCCACGAAAATCACCATGCTGCCGAAGAAATTCGCGAGGGTATCCTTAGCGGCCAGACCCACTGCCAAGCCGCCGATGCCCAAGCCCGCAATCAGCGAACCCACCGAATAGCCCAGTTCCTGCACGATTAGCAATCCGCCGATAATGATCAGAAACACCCGCAGCGTTTTTTGCAGGAGCGGCATGAAATCGGCCAGCGGCGAATCGCTTTCCACCGCTCGTTCATGGGCGCGGTCGGTGATCCGTTGATTGAGCCGCAGCGCGAACCAAATCGCCACCACAATAGTCACCGATTTGAAGAACGCTTCCGCGAACCGTTCCAAGTCCACCGGCTCTTTAGGAATCGGCAGAATGGAAATCGCCGCCCAAACGCCGACCACGACACTCAGCGCGCCGGCGGGCGACGACAGCGATTCCACTAAGATATCGTCAATCGTCGTGCGGGTGGCGGCGGTACGTTTGGCCAGCCAGCGAAAGACCCACAGCAGCACGGATCGCACGATAAAGCCGCCCGCAATGAACAGCAGCGCCAGCAGCAATTCCCCCACGGTCATTCCCAAAAACGTGCGCTCTAAAAGCTCGAAAAATTGATCCAGCATAATCACCACGATGGTTTTTTATCCGGAGATGCTCACGGATGGTTTACGATTGGCTTGAGTGTCGGTTTCTGCTCCGCGTTAGGGTTAACCGATGTTCGGTAGGGGCACAGCATGCTGTGCCCGCATTATATGTTCGCCGCGCGAGGTCGCTGACCTCGCCGGAATCCGCCGAGGAGGGTCCCCAGACCCTCCCGGAATCCTACTCTTGCGATTGCACCTTAAGCGTATCCTGCTGCTGTTGTTTTATTCGTTCGATAATCGTGGCTCTCATTGCTTTATAATCGCGTTCGGCATGGGCAGGATTACTTGGACCCCAACTAACTCGTCCATAGTTCACATATAATAAGTCAAAATACTCCAATTCACGGTCGAAGCGCCCGATTTCAAAGGCTGCAAAAGAAGCGTATTTAAGTCCCAACCACGAGTGCCATCCGGTTGCAAGTAGGGAATCGGCTAAGGTGATCGCACGCTGAAAATTTTGACTTTCAAATGCAAATCCGACATAGGTTCCCAGGACACGGTTAACATCGTCTTTTGAACAGGGTGCCCCAATTCTGGCACAATTAGAGGCCTCCAAATGTCCGTACAGCGGATGATCCAATATGCCTGTAACACAGAGCAGTTGTTCCGCTAAATCCTCCGGAAAGGTTATCAGGTAATGATACTCGGGATACTTGTGTAAAGAGTTGTCCGTGTTCTTACCGAGATGTGAAATTGCGAGAGCTTGAAAATGAGTAATATAGAACTCCGGGTGAAGACGGTCAATAAGCGCGGGGCTTTCGGGATAATTATCCGGATCAAGCTGCCACGCGGCGGCTTTCTCATCCGGTTTCAGAGACCGCAGTCCGGCGGTGAGGGTGAGCCCTTCCAGAGGACCAGAGGGAGACCACGGTGAAGTCGTACTATCCTCATCATAGACAATTCTTACAACGATCTGGCCTTGTGACCCGGCGAGCAACACATCCTGATCCGGATAGCAATCACTTCCCACATGGCCGGCAATTTCAATGAACATCCGTGGATGAGTCGGCGCACCGGCAATTGCATCCCCATGCGTACTTCCGATTAATGCAAAAATGGATATGAGGATTCTTGCATTAAAGAATAAAAAGGTTCTACGCATATGATACTCCACTAATAAAAAGACTATTCGCCGAGGAGGGTCCCCAGACCCTCCCGGAATCCTACTCTCGCGATTGCACTTGAAGCGTATCCTGCTGCTGTTGGTTTATGCGTTCGATAATATCATCTCTCATCATACAATAGATGCGTTCATCGGCTTCAGGATTTTTCGGACCAAGCCAACTGGCTCGTTCATAGATCGTATACATGAGATCCAAATACTCCAATTCACGATCATAAAGCTCAAGATCATGGGCTGCATACTTAGCACTTTCGAAACCCGGCCACCACTGCCAACCGGTCTGAAACAAAGAATCAGCCAACTCAAGAGCACGCCGTGAATCTCCGCTATTATAGGCAAATCTGACATGCGTCCCTTTGGCTTGATTAACATCATTGATCGAGCAAGGTGCTACGATTCTGACACAATCCGAGGCTTCAAGATGCCCATAAGTCGGATTGTCCAATACGCACGTTATACAAAGCATCTGTCCCGCCAAATCCTCGGGAATAGTAATCAGGTAACGATATTGAGGACGTCTAAAAGGATCATCTGGACGCTTGACATGGGGAACGGAAAATAGCAGTGTTTGATGACGACTGATGTAGAATTCCGGATGCAGACGGTTGATGAGTTCGGGCATCTCCTGAAAATTGTCTGGATCAAGCCTCCAAAGGGCGCGTTTCTCATCCGGTTGCATAGAACGTAAGCCAGTGGTGAACGTAAGTCCTTCAAGGGGACCTGTTGGACGCCAATTCCGATCATTATTATCCGACTTGGGAATTATTGTAACGACGATTTCACACCGTGATCCGGCAATCTGCACATCATGTTCTGGACCACATTCACTCCCCACAAATCCGGCGATTCCTACACGTAGTCTGAACCCGTCGCGTGCGAATACAGCACCAGACAGATGAGCACTCACAATAATTGCAAAAATGGATATGAGGATTCTTGCATTAAAGAATAAAAAGGTTCTACGCATATGAAACTCCATTAACGACAAGATTACAAAACGATCGAAACGCTACTTGATCCCCCGCTCCGCAAGCCCGTCGAGAATTCGCTTACAGCGCGCCTGCCACGTATAATGCTGTGCGACTTTCTCCCGCGCGGCGCGGGGCATAGGTGAGTTCGTGAGTTGCGCCGCTTTGCGCAGCGTGGCGATCATCGCCGCGATATTATCCGGCTCAAAGAGCAGCCCGTCGGTTTCGTGTTCCATCACTTCGTTTACAGTGGGGAATCCCGGTCCCACAATCAACCGTTCGGCCGCCATATATTCGAACATTTTCATGGGCGAGCAGCCGCGAATGGTCGGCACTTGCCACGTCCACATCATGAGCAGAATATCCGCCGCCGCGAGCCATGCGGGAATATCGCGATGCGGCACCCGCCCCGCCAGATGAACATTGTGCAGGCTGAGGTTTTCGACTTCGGTTTTCCAGTGTTCGATTTCGCTGTCCTTGCCGCCCACCAGTTGAAATTCCAGTTCGGGCA
>CAYUIF010000001.1:89700-97149 GCA_964444755.1 uncultured Alphaproteobacteria bacterium
GAATCATTTCAATCCCGCGATTCGCCGTCATCATTCCGGTATAGACCACAATCTTCCGCTTGTTGCTGAGCCGCAGTTGCTGGCGCGCCGCCTCCTTGGATAGGGAGAGATTGAACAGCGATAAATCCACGCCGTCGTGCGCATCCAACAGCTTGGCGCGGGGCACACCGAAGGATTCCCAGATATCGCAGAGCGCTTTGGAAATTGCCACCATCATCACACACGACGGCTTGCGCGAATTCTTCACAATGGTCGAACGCAGGAACGAGTTCAGAAATTTCGAACCGAGATGCACGCGCTCTTCGTGCGCTTCGAATACGTAAGGCACGCCCGCTTTGGGCAGAAATGCCACCGTCCACGGGTTGCGGGTATAAATCAAATCCAACGGGGTTTGCCGAATCGCCTCCAACGTGCCTTTCACCGTACCCAGCACTTTCAGCTTGCCGAAGATTTCCGTGGCGGGAATAAACCGGACCTCGTAGGGCAATTCAGAACCGTACAACCGAGCGGCGTCGGCGCGGGCTGCGGCATCGCTGGAATACGCCTTCGAGCGCGGAACAAATAGGGTGACCTCCTGCCCGCACGCGTGGAACGCCCGGCATACCTGGACCACCTGAACCAGGTCGGCTTCCAGCGAAGGAAACTCGTTGCTGTGGACAAATCCGATTCGCATATCGTGTTATCGTCCGGTTAACCGAGCGTTTAATGGGATGTGAAGAGGCGCGCCGCCAGTACTATTGCAATATTGGAGAGGAATGATTATCTTGGATTCTCAGTGTAAACAGGACATTCCGAGATATGTGCGGTATTTGCGGGATCGTTGATCCATCGAAATCCATTGCCACGGCTGAACTGCAGCGCATGGCCGATAGCATGCGGCATCGCGGCCCCGACGCCGACGGCGTGTGGGTGAGTCCGGACCGCGGATTCGGTTTCGGCCACCGCCGGCTATCCATTATTGATCTCGATGCGCGCAGCAACCAGCCGTTTCTCAGCGACGACGGCATGCTGGCCCTGACCTTCAATGGAGAAATATACAACTTTCTCGAAATAAAACACGAACTCGAGACCAAAGGCCATCATTTCCGCACGCAATCCGATACCGAGATGATCCTGCATGCCTACGCGGAATGGGGCACGGACTGCGTCCGCCGTTTTCGCGGCATGTTCGCCTTCGGTTTGGCTGATCTTCGCCACCGGCGGTTATGGCTGGTGCGCGACCGGTTGGGCAAGAAACCGTTGTTGTATTATCGAAAAGACGATCTGCTGATGTTCGCTTCGGAATTCGCCGCCCTCGTGGAGAATGACCGCTGCGATTCCGAAGTTGATCTCACCGCGCTCTACGACAGCCTGACCTATTTTTATATTCCCGCCCCTAAAACCGCCTATCGGCATATCCGCAAAGTGCGTCCCGGCCATTGGCTGCTGTGGGAAAACGGCACGATCACCGAACAAAAATACTGGGATATCGAGAATGTCGGAACCACCATGGTTGATGAAACCGCCGCCGTCAACCGGGTTCGTGAGCTGATCGAAGATTCGGTATTCCTGCGCATGATTTCCGACGTCCCGTTGGGAATTCTGTTATCCGGCGGACTCGATTCCAGCGCGGTCGCCTATTATGCGCAGAAGCGGTCCACCGAACCCGTGCATACCTATTCCATCGGATTCGATGTCGAAGCCTTCGACGAGACCGCCGATGCACAGCGCGTCGCGGACTACATCGGCAGCCAGCATACCGTCCGAACGTACAGCCTCTCCGCCGCGCTGACCGAAGGCGCGCGCATCATCCATCTTTACGGCGAGCCGCACGGCGATGTTTCGATCTTTCCCACCACCGCCGTCTGCAAAATTGCGCGGGAGCACGTCACCGTAGCCTTAAGCGGCGACGGCGGCGACGAATTATTCTGGGGCTATAATCACTTCCGCGCTTATCTCGATCACGACAAGCCCGCCCCCGGCTTGCTCCGAAATACCGGCAGCGCGCTGGTGCGCCGGCTGCTACCGATGGGTATGAAAGGCCGCAACTTTGCGCTGCGCTATTTGACCGCTGATTTCGATCTGCACACCGCCACGATGGGCGGTGTGCAGCGCGACGATAAACTGCGGCTGATCTCGCCGGACTTGCACGATCTGTTCCGCGGCTACGACGACTATTGGGCCTATCGCGAACACTGGCGGACGGAATTGCCGCTGCGCAGCCGTCTTCAATATCTGGATCTGAAAACCTATCTGGCCGAAGGTGTTCTTATGAAAATGGATCGCGCCAGCATGTCGGTTTCGCTGGAAAGCCGTGCACCGTTGCTGGATCATGTCTTGATCGAAGAGGTTTTCTCGTGGCCGGAACAGATCCGCAATAATGGCCAAACTCTGAAATATCTGTTTAAGAAAGCGATGACCGGAATCTTGCCGGATGCGGTGCTGCAAAAACCCAAGCAAGGATTTTCCGTGCCGTGGCGGCATTGGATCCGCAGTTGGGAAGATATGCGCAATCTGACCGGTGACGGAAGCTTCTTCCGCAAAAACCTCCGCCTTCCCCCTATCTATATGGTATTGGTCCTCCAGGATTGGCTGAAAAAACGGAATTCCGGTTGATTCCATCCAAATTGGTCCAAAGATCCTCACATTCCAGGCCTCCCGACGGATGTGAGGACTCCTCCCAAAATAGCCATTTCCTGCTATAACCGCAACCGATACCCTGCCAACCAAATTCAGTTATTCAATAATTATTAATTAATAACGAAATTTGTCTGGGGACAAGACAGGCTTATTCAAGGCTTGACTTCAGGGGAAAATTATTGTATATTGTTCACAGTATGAACAATTCATCCCATGAAACAAATCGTGATCAGTCCGGTCTCCGGGATCAAGCCGAATTGCTGGCCAGTCTGACTAAAAATCTGGCTCATTGCTGCGTATCCAAGGAAGTTGAAATCTTCCATCGTTACGGACTATCCGCCAGTGAAGGTCATCTGTTGTTGGCGGTCTCGGAAGCGGGCGAGATCGCACCGTCTGTGGTCGCCGAGCGGCTCGGCGTGGGTCGCAGCCGTCTGACTCCGCTGGCGCAAGGGCTGGTGGAAAAGGGCTTTCTGACAAGGCGGGAATCTACCATGGATCGCCGCATGCGCGATCTGACGCTGACCGCACACGGCCAAACGGCGGCCAAGGCGGCGGCGGAATTCCGTTTGAATTTCCATGCGCGGTTGTTGGAAAGTTTTCCCGATCCGGTACGGCAGCGGCTGATCGAAACGCTCAACGTGCTCCATGATCGCATGCTGGAACTGCGGTGCGAGTTGTTGGATGTTAAACCCAACGGAAACGGAAAGGCCGCTAAACCCGTGGAAGCGGCAACTCTCTAAAGGCTTTCATTTTTCCACAGCGGATTGCTGATCCGCCCGGAATAACCGTTCAAAGAAACTACCTATGCCCATCTACGATTATGATTGCCGGAACTGCGGCGGCGAATTCGAGGAACTCCGCAGGCTAAGCGACCGCGACGAGGATGTGGAATGCCCTTATTGCGGTGAGAAAGATTGCGAACGGCGGATGTCGCTGACGGCGGCCGATCCGTTCGGCGGTAGCGGCGGCGGCTGCGGCAGCGGTCGCGGTCCCATGCGGTTTGGCTGAGCGTAAGGATTATGGAGAGCCGGGCGCTCTCCTTTAACGCGAAATGCATCGCAACGCAACTCGATGAAACGTCAAAAGAAAGATCAAAATCACTGCGACATCACGGCGAAAGTTCCCTATGTCTGTGATGTCTGCGGATTGCGGTTTGAAGTTTCCGCCGGGCAAGCGGCACAGGTTGAGCCGCTTCATTGCCCGCGGTGCCGCGTGACGTTGGTCCGGCCGGTGCTGCGCAAAGGTCAACGAGCCGATGCGGTCCGGCAAATGACCCTCTATCGCGGCTTGGCCTGCGGCTGATAAGCCGCATCGTCCGGGAGCCGGAGGCTCCTGTTCCATTTTGAAGATGACGAAAGCGAAGTATAATTCGCTTTAGCCCATCACGTGAATTTTCTCGCAAACCCGCTTGGATCCCCCTATGAAAAATTCCCCGAACTCCCGCCGTTCATTATGGACCTGGATCGCTCTGCTGTTGATCGTGTTAGTAGTCGTTATCGGCACGAACATCCGTTCCCATTTGATCAACCTCGTGGCTGTTCCGTGGCAGAATCGCCCGGCCCCTATCAAATTCGCGGTGGAAACGTTGACCGATGAGCAGTTCGAACAAACCGCCGTGGATTTAGCCGCCCGCTACGGCGCGGATAAAATCAAAACCGTGCTGGGCGGACAGGTTCAGAGCTACGAAGATGCGGCAGGATTCGATCACATTGACCGCTTCCGCAAGGCGGGAATCCGCTCCTATGAAGGACCGGAAACGTGTTTGGGCTGTCACCAATCGGTTTCGGTTCCCGACGGCAACGGGCACTGGCGCACCGAGAGTCTGAAGGACAACATTCTCGGTACCGTACACTTTTCGTTCAACGTGAAACAGGGTTTTTCAACGTGGGGCTTCAACGGCGAGAAGGTCGAGAATCTGCCGTTGGGCAAGATTGATCGTGCCTGCGGCATTCCCGGTTCGTTCACCTGGACCGGATGGGCGGCGCTCATCGAAGCGAAAGACGGCCAGGTGTATTCGGAAGGCTGCGGTCAGTGTCACATCGGCGGCCAATACGGACCGTCCACCGGCACCATGCTGCCCGGCTACAAACCGACGAACGCGGAATTCGAAGCGATTGACTGTTTGATCTGCCATGCCCGCGACTATGATATGAACAAGAAGCAAGTGGTACGCGATCCCGACGGCCGCTTGCGGTGGGATCAGGATCGCAGCATGCAGGCGATGATGTCCATTCAAAAACCGCCCGCTGAAACCTGCCTGCGCTGTCATCAGCACAATCACGGCGGTGATTTCTTCGTAGATAACGCCGTGGCCAAGGCGACCGGCTATGATCATCCGCGCCTGTTGCATCACGGGGCGAAGCGCGGCAATCCCTATGCGTCGGGCTGGGATGTGCATGCCTCCGCCGGTATGCAGTGCATTGACTGCCACGTGACCGCCGGCCATCGCATCGCCCGCGGGGAGATGGGTACGGACTTGGTCGGCAACGATCTGCCCGGCGTGGAAGTGAGCTGTACGAAGTGCCACGGCGCCGAGCCGCATGCCCGCGGCGAGTTTGCCGCCGAACTGAATACGCATACCGAAAAGGTCGCTTGCGAAACCTGCCATATTCCCAATCTGCAGCCGGATAATATCGTGCTCCGCGATTGGGCCGATCCGGTCTATAATGAAGAAGAAGGGCTGTGGACGCCGCGCAATGTATTGGTCACCGGCGATCCGAAAGAGGCCATGCTCTTCCGCTGGTTCAACGGTCAGGGCACATTCATGGCGGGCGGTCTGGGCGATAATCCCAACGGCGAGAAACTCTATCGCTCCTTCCAAACCAATCCCGATCCGGCCTATGCGGATTTCGACTATGCCGGATACTACGAGCAGCATTTCCGCCCCATTGCCGAACTGGGAACCTCGAAAATCTATCCCTTCAAACGGTTCAACGCGCAGATGCTGGAGGATATGAATAATCAGGGGCCGTTCGGCGGGATGCTGCTGCCGTTCGATTACAACACCTATTACGAAACCGGCGATCCCAAAGCCGCCGTGCTCAAAGCCGTGGAACATCCGTTGATTCAGAAAATGTACGGTCCGGTTTTTAAGGCGTACATGATGGATCAATTCATGGCGTACATGAATGTGGACGGCTGGAATACGAACTTCGATCCTAATAAAATTGAGCCGCGCTGGATGCGGCAGGATGCCACCCTGATGATCAATCACGGCATTCAGGCGCAAGGCCGCTCCTGCAACGATTGCCACACCCGCGCGGTCGGATTGCTGGATTTTGAAGCCCTCGGCTATCCCACCGATCACGCCGAAGCCTTGAGCACGATGATGGAATAATCCCCTCCTCCAAATTACAGAGGACAGCCCCGGCAGGAGAAACTGCCGGGGCTGTTTGCTGATAAATCATCCATTTGTTTTTTATCAACAGATTTTATTTCGAAGTTCCCAACAAACAGTGGTTAATGAAAACTAATTTCTTGACTTATAGACATATTTTGTCTATTTTAAATGCTTTCAAACAACTTCACATTGAGGAATACGATGTTTCGAATCAGTTGGATTTTAGGTTTGGTATGGCTGGTTGCCTATTCAGACGTTTTTGCACAATTTCCGCGTTTACTCAACTATCAGGGTGAATTACGCGATACGAGTAATTCCGCTGTGGATACTTCGGTTGCGATCACATTTGTAATTTATGATACAACCGGAGCCGGTATTCCGTTGTGGACCGAGACGCATACCGGAGTGGCGGTAACTAATGGCCTGTTTCAATTGTTGTTAGGATCGGTTAATCCGTTGCCGGATATTTTCGAGGAAAGCCGAGAATTGGGGGTTACAGTCGGAAATAATAGCGAGATGTTGCCGCGGCAGCAGATCGTCTCGGTCGCACATGCTTATCGGGTGGGGACGGTGGACGGAGCCAGCGGTGGAACGGTCAGCGGCAATGTGAATATCACAGGCACTCTGCGCAACGGTCTTGACAACAGCGCCAGCGGGCAGAGTTCGTTTGTCTCTGGCGACGAAAATTCCGTGATCGGCTTACGTTCTTCGATCAGCGGCGGTTACGACAATACGATCACAGCTGATCATGCGCATATCGGCGGGGGGTATCAGAACAACGCGAGTGGAATGGAAAGCGTGATTGGCGGCGGCAGTTCAAATCAAGCGAGCGGCAATCAATCAACCGTAGGCGGCGGCATTCAGAATCAGGCAAATGCCGGCAACGCGACCGTGAGCGGCGGCTATGACAATCACGTACTGGCCGGCAGCGGTTCGATCGGCGGTGGTTCAGGGAATTTGGTTTCAAGCGGCGGCGGAACCATTGCCGGCGGACTGAGTAATCGGACCTTAGGAATCTATGCAACCGTCGGCGGAGGACTCGACAATCGCGCCTTGGGGCCATGGAACACCATCAGCGGCGGCGACTCAAATCAAACCATCGAGTACTACTCGACCATCGGCGGCGGAGTTGGCAATGTAATATCTTTGACCAAGAGCACAATCGGTGGCGGAGAATACAACTCAATCTCGTCTCATGGGTCAACCATTGCCGGTGGTTCGTATAATTATGCTGAAGGAAGCTATGCGGACGGTTACTATTCATCAATCGGCGGCGGTTATCAGAACGCAACCTCCAGCTCGTACGCAACAATTTCCGGAGGACAATACAACAACGTGACAGGCACAGGTGCTTTCATCGGCGGCGGCTCGTACAATCAAGCAATCGGAGCCTATTCGGTCGTGGCTGGAGGGGGAGGCATTCAATACAACGAATACAATCAAGCGGGGGGGGCGCACAGTGTCGTCGGAGGGGGAAGTGAAAACTGGAT
>CAYUIF010000001.1:97159-317452 GCA_964444755.1 uncultured Alphaproteobacteria bacterium
ATATTAGGCGACACCAGTGCCTACTCAACCATTGCCGGCGGCAATTATCATCGCATATTCGCCGGCGGAGCCACGGTATCAGGGGGAACTGGTCACGAAATCAGGGGCCACTATTCAACGGTGGTCGGTGGAATGTACAACGACATCACCGGGAAATTCAGCACGTCGTTGGGTGGAAACACGTGTACGATCAACGGCGATTCGACGGTGGCCTTTGGCTCCGGATTGACTGTGAATGCGAGCCGGGCATTTGTGTTCAGCGACGGTGTGGCGCCGCAAGGAATCGGAGCGGATCGTACGTTTAGCGTGATTGCTTCCGGCGGTACGCGCATTTGGACGAACAGCACGTTGTCGTCGGGCGTCACGATCGGCGCGGGCGGAAACGCGTGGGTTGCGGTCTCCGATTCGACGAAGAAGCGCGACATACACGTGGCAGACACGAAAGCGGTGTTAGAGGCAGTTACAACCCTGCCCATCAAGTACTGGGAGTACCAGTCCGAAGCCGAAGGCACAAAGCACATCGGCCCGATGGCGCAGGATTTCTGGAACGCGTTCGGCTTGGGCAGCGACTCGCTGGGCATCACGACGATTGACGCCGACGGCGTGTTGTTTGCAGCGGTGCAGGAATTGGCGAAACAGTTGGCGGAGGTGCGCGCGGAAAACGCAGAATTGAAGACGTTGGTCGGACAGTTGGTGCAATTTGGAAACAACGAAACACTGAATAACATGGAGAAGGTAAGATGAAGGTGCTGTTTTCGCTCCTTGTTTTTGTGGTTGTGGCGCTGGCAATTCCACCCCAAATCAACTACCAGGGCTATGTGACTATGAACGGGAGCGCGATAGATACGACTGTCGGAATGACGTTCAATATCTATGACGCCTCAACCGGTGGAAGCCCGTTGTGGTCGGAGACTCACCCTACAGTTGCCGTCGCGGATGGACTGTTCAATGTCAAGTTGGGATCATCTAATCCGCTGTTCGATATGTTCGCTCAGCCGCTTTGGCTGGGTGTCACAATTGGAACGGATTCCGAAATGTCGCCTCGCGAGTCTCTCGTATCTGTTGCGCATGCATTTCGGGTTTACACTATTGACCGCGCCGAAGGCGGCAAAGTTTATGGAAACATCAATCTGGGCGACGGCACCTCAGCAGTGTCACAATACGGAATTGCCGTCGGCTCCGGACATTTCGTTGGTGGTTCCTATGCGAGTGTTACAGGTGGGCAGAACAACCTTGCGTCCGGCACCCTCTCACACATTGGCGGCGGCCGAGACAACATGACTTCCGCAGATCAAACGACGATTGGCGGAGGCCGACAGAATCAGGCAAATGCTTTGAACTCCGCCGTCGGCGGAGGTTTCCAAAATGTCGCAGCAGGACAGTCTGCGATCATTGGAGGAGGATTCGGCAACACTTCGTCCGGCGAATACTCAACGATCGGGGGCGGGCAGAGCAATCAGGCGCTTCAGAGCAACGCGGCCATTGGCGGCGGCTCCTTAAATGTCAACAATGGTCCTTCCGCATTTATCGGCGGTGGCAACGGCAACACCGCAACGGGTGAGTTATCGTTCATCGGTGGTGGTGATTCCAATGAAGCCACTGCCGGCTTGAGCACGGTTAGCGGCGGCGAGGGCAATCGTGCACAAGGAAGCTACTCTACGATTGGCGGCGGATCGTACAACACCGCTCAATCTTCTGCCGCTGTCGGGGGAGGAAGTTTGAATTCGGCACTGGGTGACTACGCAGCGATCGGCGGCGGAAGCAACAACCGGGTTCGCGGCAGCTTCAGCGTGATTGCCGGAGGGGGCGGGACGTTTCCTTCAGATTCCAATAGCGTTATAGGCAGTCACGCCGTGATCGGCGGCGGACGCAAGAATAACGCCATTGGGGACAGCTCGGTCATTGGCGGAGGAACAACAAATTGGACTCAGGGAAAGAACTCCGTCATTGCCGGCGGGAAATCAAATATCGTTGATAGCGAATACGGTTCGATCGTCGGAGGTTTGGAAAATCGCATCGAAAGTGGTTATACAGGGAACTTCATCGGCGGGGGATACCGCAATCGCATCTACGGAAGTTGCTGGGATGCGTTTATCGGTGGCGGAACAGAAAATGAGATTCCGGGTGACGGACGCTTTGGCACTATCGGCGGAGGTTCCGGAAATCGAATCAGCTACTTCTACGGAACGGTCGCCGGCGGTAGGGAGAATCAAGCAGGCGCATCGGCGTTTGTGGGGGGCGGACAGAGCAACGTCGCAACCGGTTACTGTAGTGCAGTTTCGGGCGGAAAAAATAACTATATCCCGGGCGATTATGCGATGGTCAGCGGTGGGGACTCCAACTATGCCATTGGTACTGCGGCAGCGATCGGCGGCGGATTCAACAACCGTGCGCGGGGAGATTTCAGTGTAGTGAGTGGCGGAGGCGGCACGGTTACCGCTGATTCCAACTCCGCTCGCGGTTATGGTTCCGCCATTCCCGGCGGTACGCGCAATGACGCCGCAGGAAGCTGGTCCCTCGCCGCAGGATACGATGCCAATGCAACACACGATGGCTCCTTCGTCTGGAGCTCATCCACCGTTCCGACGAACTCCTACGGCATCAACACGGTCACCATGCGAGCCGCAGGCTATAGGCTGTACACAAGCGGGTCAAATAGCGGACCCGAATTGCTATCCGGCGCCACTTCATGGACGGTGGTTTCCGATTCCACAACCAAAGAAAATCGCAAACCGGTCGACGGCTTATCCATTCTCAATAAGTTTGCCTCGCTGTCGATTGATGAATGGAACTACAAACATCAGCCCGACGGTCCCAAACATATCGGCCCGATGTCTCAGGATTTCTACAATGCATTTGGCTTGGGCCAATCAGACAAAGGCATTGAAACGCTTGACGCGGATGGCGTGCTCTTCGCGAGCGTTAAGGAGCTAGCCGCACAAAATAGCAAGAAAGACAAGAAAATCGCCGACCTCGAGATCCGAGTGAAACAGCTTGAGGACGCGATTCTGCAGTTTGGAACACTGAGCAAAGCAGATAAACAATAAGGTAATCCCATGTTGAAGTTGTTTATTCTACTCGTTCTTCCTATGCTGGCGTGGGCACAATCATCGAGTGAGAACTTCACTTTAACTAAGTCGGTGCTGGATGCGGGTGGCGGGATCAGCCAATCGGCAAACTTCCGGCTGGTTTCGGCATTCGGTCAACCCACCCCCATTGGACGACAATCGAGTGAGGATTTTTTGCTCTCCGCGGGCTTCCTTTCGACTGGTTATAACGTGTCTCCGCTCAGTCCGATTCAAGATCTGGTTATTCAGCCGAACGCAACGAATGTCCATCTCTATTGGACCTCGACGGGCGCTGCATCATACAAAATCTATCGCGCATCAGAGGCGAATGTCCCTGCAACTCCGGTTAATTTTATCGGTGCGACATCGGACACGTTCTTTGTCGATGCCGCCGCCGTGAGTCTTCCCGCCATGCGACACTACTATATTATTACGGCATCGTCTGATGCTCCGCCTCCCGCCATCCGTCAAACGTCATCGTTGCCGATGGAAAAATCTCACCCGAGCCGGTAATCTACGGCTCACGACTAAGGATCGACAACGGCAGTTGAGTTGTTAACTCCAAATGAACCCAAGGAGTAATATTGAACCGCGCGGTTATTCTTCTATCTTTTCTGCTTTCTGTTATACCCCATCGTGTGTCTGCCCAATGCATGGACTCCGTGTGGACCATCGGTCCGGGCAGCGAAAACACGGATCTCGGCTCGGCAGTTACCCTGGCCAATGACGGTAATGCCGTCATTGCCGGATACTACAATTATACGGGTATCGATCAAGGTGTGGGCTGGCTCATTAAAGTTGATCCGGAAAACGGTAATCAAATCTGGTCGCGCACCTATCCGGCGGATAGTGCCCAGGGCATCTTTCTGGATGTTTCAACGACCACGGACGGCGGATTCATTTGCGGCGGATGGCTTCGCACCCCTCCCACCAATGACCAGCAATTCTGGCTGTATCGGGTGAATGCCGACGGCGATAGTCTTTGGTCACGCAGTTTCGGTCATGATTTCGCTAATCAAGCTCGTGCGGTCGTTCAGGCTCCCGACGGCGGCTACGCCATTGCCGGACGCGGCGTGCAGTTGCCGGGCGGGATCGGACAGTACGACTGGTGGATCGTTAAGACCGACTCGACGGGCGACAGCGTCTGGTCGCGGATCATCGGCGGTCCGCTGGAAGACACGTGTCTGGATTTAATTCTCACGCCGGACGGGAATTTTCTGCTGGTCGGCTGGTCGACGACGGATTCGACCCGCGAAGGGCGGCTAACCAAGATCGGGCTGGACGGCGAAATCCTCTGGGATCGCACCTACGATTTCGAAGTGAGTATTGTGCTGGAAAGCGCGCTGGCCGTTCCCGGCGGATTTCTGGTCTGCGGCTATCAGCATGGAGTCAATGAGTATGATGACGTGATGTTGATGGAGGTGGATGAGGACGGGCAACTGCAATGGCATCGCCGCTATTCATTGGCGGAGGTTCGTTCGGAATATGCCACCGCGCTCTGCTCCGACGGCGGTGACGGCTATTATGTATTCGGTCACGCTCATCACACCAACACGGCGGAGAAGGACGCGTTTGTGCTGCATGTTGCGGCCTGCGGCGAGATTGTCCGCACTACCTGGCTCGGCAATGCCGTGGATGAAGAAATCTGGGATGGAATCAAGACTCCCGACGGTATGCTGGTCACGGCGGGAGTGGCAAGACTTTCCAGTGCGCAGCTCGAACTGCAGGGTTTCGGCATTCGACCGGATACCTGTAATATGCCGCCCTGTTCCTTTGCGCGTGTTATGCCGATCGACAGCAGTCAGGTCGAGACCACCGATTCGGTGCGGTTCTCGTGGACGACCGCCGTGGACCCGGAAGGCCAGCCGGTGAATTATATGTTTCATGTCGAATCGAATTACTCCCCGTTTCAACCGCTGGATACGGTCATCGCGGACACTTTCATATGGGTGAATGTCCCGCTCCCGGTGGAACCGCTGGACGTGTTGTTCGATTTCCATTGGCAAGTCCGGGCTACGGATGGCATCGATACGGTCAGTGCCGTGAACGGTGACGGCTATTTCAGCATGGATATTCCGCAGAATATCGAACCGACGGCAGTTCAACCGTTCGACTTCGGTTTGTCAGCGTATCCCAATCCGTTCAATGCCGCGACGACAATCGCGCTGGCGCTCCCGCAGACTAACCATGTAACGCTGTTGCTCTATGATATTCAGGGCCGCTTAGTGAAAACATTGGCGGATGGCACCTTCAGTGCCGGAACACACGATATCTCGCTCGATTTCACCAACCGTCCCAGCGGAATCTACTTCGCCGAGATGCGAACTCCGATCAGATCACGCCTCGTAAAGCTTGTCGTTCTGAAATAGCAATGATCTTGCCGAGCGGAGCGTCCTCGCTCCGCCGGAACGTAACGAATTTCAGCGCGGGGGGTTCGCGAACCGCCCCTACCAAACGAAACGAAAAAAAAACGGGCAGCCCGCATCGGCTGCCCGTTTCGTTAACGGAAGATCGAAAGGCTACTTCATCAAGACCATCTTGGTCGTGTGATTGAAGCTGCCGCTTTGGAGACGGTAGAAATACATCCCCGACGGCAGATTGCCGCCGTCGAAGGAAATCGTATACCGTCCGGCGGGTTGTTGTTCGTTGACCAAGTCGGCGACTTTCTCGCCCAGCAGGTTATAGACAGTCAGCTTGGTGAATCCCGCATCCTTCAGATCGTAGCGAATCGTCGTAGACGGATTGAACGGATTGGGATAGTTCTGATGCAAGGCATATTCCGTAGGCAGCCGGTTTGCTTCCACCGTTACCGCATTGGGCAGCGGATTGACCGTCAACAACACCGGCATAACCATGATCGTGTCGTAGACTTCGCTTTCGATGTGCAGATCAACGCGATAGCGGGCCGGCCGCAGCATTTCCGGATTGAAATGCACCGTGATGCGGTTGAGGCTTTCACCGGGCACGTAGGATTCCGGCGGGGTGACGCGAATCCAGGTGGTATTGAAATCCATCTCATAAATGCCCATCCGGTCGCCGGCGCTGTTCTGAACGATGCCGCCGAAGACCAGCAACGTGCTGTTCCAGCCGGGAGTGATGGTGCAGCCGCCCGCGCGGTCGCCGGTGACGCCCGGCAAGTCAATCACGGTCTCTTTCAATTGCGAATTAGGATGGATGCGGGTAATCCGCAACAGACTGCTATTGCCGTTCTGGCTGAACGCATACAATTTGTAGCCGTCGGGATCGGTGGGATTCCAAGCCAACCCGGTTATTGCCAATTGGTTTGATCCGGAATTGGGAATGCGGCTGATGATGTTGCCCAGCGTGTCAATCTCGAAAATATCCTGCGTATAGTCCGTGACCCAGAAGTGCGCGGCGGCCGGATCGTAGGCCAGCGCGCGGGTCGGATTCATCGGGCTGGGAATGATCTTGACCACATTGCCTGAAGTGTCAATGCCGGTAATGTCGTGCGTATCCGAGCCGTAGAGCAGATTGCCGTCCCACGCCATATCGAACCAACCGACAGCGCTGGTGGACGGCTGCGGGATGCTGCCGACCAATTGGCCGTCCAGATCGAACTTATAAAGCCGGTTCTGACCGTCCGCGCCGCCGCCGGTGACCCACCAGTAGTCGCCGACGAATTCGCAGCCCATGACCTGATAATCTCCGGTCTGCTGGGTGACGCGGATCGCGTCAATCGAATCCCACGGCGAGGGATCTTCATCACCTGCGTAATAGATTGAGATCGCGTAGTCCAGCGGGCCGTTGCCGTTATTGATGATATCGAAGGTTTGCGCAATCGCGGCGGTATCCGTCACGGCGATCACCGAGTCCCGCGAGAGTTCCATTTCGGGGTGCGGCAGGCTGAAATAGGCATTGGATGTGCTGTCCAGCGCCACGACGATGCCGGTCACATTTGCCGGATTGTAACGATATTTTTCGGCATGGGCTGTATAAGTGCCGATCAGGACGTTGGGAATCGTATAGACACCCTGATCATTAGTGGTGGCGTGATAGCCGTATCCGGTCAGCGTGATCGTCGCGCCTTCGATGGGCAGGGTGGTGGCTGAATCGAGAACCGTACCGGTAATCGTGCCGAACATCTCGCGGGCGCTGGTGGTATACATCACCGCGCGGCCGCTGATCATGGTGGCGGCGCCCGACGAATACAGAGTCTTGTGGAGATACTGTAAACCGACGCGGCTGCCGGGAGCGGCGATGCCCATCGTGCAGCCGCTGCCCTCGTAGCCGTCACCGGGGAAATTGATGGATACCGTTTGATACTGCATTAAAATCCGGCCATTGCCGTCCAGCGTCGGCATTGCCGTCGTGTCGTACAGGATCACTTGGAAATTCAGTTGCGTGCTGTTAAACGCGCCGGTGGCTTTCCATTGCACGATAAACCGCCCGTTAGCCGCATCATTGTACATCCACACGCCCAAGCCGCTGCCGGAGGTTTTTAAGTCGTCCCAATAGGGCGCGATCATCGCTTCGGGAGTTTGCGGACCGGGCAGCGGATAGTTGCGGAAAATCGTGTTCCAGGCTTGATTACCGAATGCCATCCAGCCGTTGGAACAGATGGTGATCGAATCGTAAACCTCGCCGTAAAACTTGAATCGGAACGGCAACGGGCGGGCGGTGGACCATGGTTGATTAATCGTGGTTTGTTCGCCGGTATCGTTCAAATTCAAATTGGTTCCGAGGCCTGTGGAGATGTCCACGTAGCTGAAGGTGGGGGCCATCTCGTAGTTCACGTCGGTGTTGTCATAGGCATAATAGCCGTAGCCGTCCGGACCGGTGGGATCGCTGGGGAGCGCCGTACCGACTTTCAACGTGAATTGCGTCGTGTCAATTTCGTTGCTGGCGGTCGTAGTGATCAACAGCATCGGCGCTTGATGACCGCGGAACGTCAGCGAGTTGGATGAAACGGTAAACGGTGTCGTATTAGCTGCCGAGCCTCCGGCGGCAATCGTGCCGTAGCCGGCCGTAGCGGCGTCCACTTGCACGAACGGGCTCAGCGAGACCAATCGTCCGTTCGCCGAATTCAAGGGTTGATTGCCGCGGTTGCGAATCGTCACCTGCAGGCTGCGGGAGGTGCCCGGATCGAACGAGCCGCCGGTGACCGTATGCGAAACATAGTCAATCGCCCCGGCCGAACACTGCAAATCAATTACACCGCTGGCCGAACCCTCCGCGCTGGTAATCTGCATGCGCAGTAAAACCGTTTCCCGATATTGCAGCGTCGGTGAGACGACGATACGGAAGGGGGCCGAACCCAACGCCGAATCGCCCGCCGCGATATTAGCATAGGTCGCGCTGCCTTGCGTAACGGTCACCCGCGGGTTTAGACTGGTCAGCATGGCGGTGATCCCGGTGGCCGAACCCATATTTCCGAAGTTCTTGATATAGACCGCCAGGTCAATCGTCTCGGCCGGATTCATGATCCCGTCGTTATTGCCGTACGTGCCGCCGGAGTTGTCATCGTCCAGCGTATAGGTGCTGAGCATCGGCATCACGTCGCTCTGCACCACCGGAATCCCCAGCAGATACGGTTTATGATTGCGCTTGGTGATGGTCAGCAACAGCTCGCCGGTCGCGTTGATGTCCACCGGCAGCGTAATATCGCCCTGACCGTCGGTTTGTCCCACGGAATACGTGGAATCCGCGCCGCGCTTCCACAGTACGACTTGCGCATCCGCGATGGGAATTCCATTGTCCGCGCGTTCCACGTGCACCGTGACTTGCCGTGTTCCGACATTCAGCGACGTCGGATGCGTGCAGCTCATGATCGTCGGCACGTCGGTCCACATGAACATTCCCGGTTCGCCCATCAGATTGCAATATCTCGAGAACGTCGCGGCATAGCCGCCCTCATCCAAAAAGGTCGGGAACAGCCAGTACTTTGCGCCCGTCAACGCGACGCCTAAGTAGTCTACGTGCAGGTTGGCGAAGTTGTACATCAAGCCGCCCGTCAGCGAGACGTTTTGGGGATTGTGGGTGCCGGTGGTGGCGGTGCCGATGCCGCACACGCCGCCTTTGGGATTAGTGGAGGTTCCGGCGGTCAACCAGGATTCCGAAACGCAGGAACCGCTGCTTTCAAAACTGCCGGTGGCGCACGTCACGACCCAAACGATGGGCAGCCGCCAGCCGGGATTGGTTGACCCGGCCAAGCTGGCGGACATACCGCCCACCCAACTGCCGCGCCAAATAAAGAACGCTTGTCCGGCATTGATTTGAGTTTGCACTGTGCTCGGATTCACATCGTCGCCGGTATGGGTTAAAATGGTGCAGTTGTTCACGCCCGTGTAGGTGGAGAACATCTGACGGCCCCATTGCATCAGCGTATAATTCGAGGCAATGCCCCGCGCGATGCTGGCATAGAGGAACGCTTTGCGGAACCACGTGGTATCGGCCATGTAGGGATTGCGTTCGTAGCCCATCAGCTTGGCATGAATCGTGGCCATTTCCGAGGAACTGTTGCCGCTCAGCCGCCCGACGGCGATATCTTCGATCTCATCGGTGGTCGTCGCCTTGCCGAAGGTATGGTCGTAGCTGGAACCGTCGGTGGGAACGCCGAAGCCCGACGCGCCGGGATCGCCCATCAGACAGACGAATTCCAGCGGCGGTTCGTCGCCGGTTAGCGAATTAGCATAGGTGGTGCGAATCGTGGATGCCATGGTGCCGGCCGACCAGTTGCTCCGCTTGTCCACGATCACTTTATGACCCTTGCGGGTCTTCCACACATACAGGCTGTCCACCCACGGCGCCATTCCGGCGTTCGTGGTGGCGATAATCATATACGTACCGGGCGCGGTCGTCGCATCGTCCAACGCGTTTTCGTCCAGGTTGGAAATCATGCCGCGATAGATATTCGCGAACGTTCCCGACGGCCGATGGGGAACGGTGATTTCATTAACTCCCGGCTCGTTATTGGCCACGACGTCCACTTGAATATTGCTGTAAACCCGCGCTTGCCGGGTTACCGGATTCACCTGCACCGGAAACAGCGATACCGTCACCACGCGGAAGTCGCGCATGACCATCGGTTCGGACATTTTCGCGATGACCGGCGGATACCAGCCGTCCTGCTGATAAACGTCGGACTTGCGGATCATACCCCGCGAATAATCCTCATCCGACTGTACCGGCATAACGTCCACGTTCTCGATGATTTCATAGTCGGCGGCGGTGATGACCAATTCAGCGCTGCCCAGTTCGGGGATCCGGTAGAAACGGGTCACATGCGGAACGCTGGGACTGCCTTCGTCATAAAGCGTTGGTTCGCCGGCGATTTCGAAGGATTTATAGGCATAATAATCTACGATTTGATCGCGCACGACGATATCCGGCACTTCCAGGGATATGGAAGTAACCTCCGGTGTCCCGCGCGTCACCGATAGATTGGCGGCCGACTGGGACATATCCAACATACCGTTCGGCATTAAACCGGTTTCGGTTGCCATACCGGACAGGGGCGCGACCAGCAAGCAAGCGCACAGCAGCAATTCAGCAACTCGTCTCATGAAATCCTCCGAAATCGCAATCCAGGGGGTTCTCCGCAGCCATGGAAAAAAGCATTTTAAAAGGTACAGATTGCATAGTAAGTATGCAAGCAGAAATCGCAAAGAATGCAGATCAACTTCCGCCTTCAAAGTCACCCGGAAAGGCCCGGCAAATTAATGTAATCACATTCACAGATTTATTATTATCAACGTATAAAATGGGATCCAACCATATTAGAGAAGATCACGATTATTTCACAACTTTCCACTTTGACAGCAATTGGACAATATTGTAAAGAAAAGACCGAAAAAGAGCTTATGCCTCCTTTGACCCAACCTCCTTCGATGAGGCATTCCTCGTTATTTCTTTGGGCTCCGTCGGACGATTCCGTTGTTGCACGGGATCAAGTGGATTTAGATACCTTGTGACTATGATTCGGCATATAATATTACATATACATAAAATACTTACATATATCGGGTCAAGGGTCCGATGGATGATTTTTCTAATTGCACAATCGAATGGAAAAATGTTGCTGACCACCCCCAGATAATGCGGTCTGGAAACGGAAAGAAGCCCAAACTGCTCCTTGACATGTTTGGAAAAAGTACGTTTATTTTAAAGTTTACTCGGCGATACAGTCCAACTTTTGAGGAGAAAGACATGAGACTCGGCGTACGGATCTTTGTGTGGCTGTCGGCGGCAATTGTGCTGCTGGGGATGACAGCCGCAGCGTTTGCCGCCGTGACTGAGGCAGACATCGGGTACATTAAACACAAACTGGAAACGGGTCAAACCTTGACTGCGGCCGATCTCAAACTGGCCGAAGAGATCAATACGACGACCACCAGTTACATTGACATCAACGCGGAACTTGAGCGCGCGAAGAACGAGGGCACCGGTTATGTCCAGGAACCACGGGCTCCGCGCAATACCTTGGACGTCTATCAATGGGCGACCACCGGCTACGAGTGGATTGACATCTCCACCACCGGCACGGCCCTGGTTCCCGGTGATGACAGCAATCAAGGTCCGTTCCAGCTCGGTTTCACCTTTACTTTTTACGATCAGCCGTATACGACGATTCGCGTCTGTACCAACGGTTTCCTGTCGTTTACCAGTAACGTTTCGCCACTGACGAATACGGCAATTCCCAATACGGCGACTCCCAATGCCGCGATCTACCCGTTTTGGGATGACTTGATCACCGCAACCGGGGCCGGTGAAATCAAGTGGTTTGCAGACACCACGAACGGCCGCTTCATCGTCAGTTGGCTCGGCGTTCCTCACTATTATTCCCCGCGCAACAGCAACCATCCGTACACCTTCCAAGCGGTCATCTACGAAAACGGAACCATTCGTTTCAACTACCAGACCGTGCAAACGGATACGATTCCCGGCGACACGAGCTGTACGGTGGGTATCGAGAACGCCACCGGCACCGAAGCGTTGCAGATTTGCTTCAACGGCACGGGAACGCTCCCAGCCAGCAATACCTCGTTCATTATTTCTCAGCCCAACGGTGTTCCCAACCCCGTTACTGAATTGGAAGCGGACGAAGTCGGGGACAATGTCCTGCTGACGTGGCTGGATCCGACGCAAGACACCAACGGTCAGCCGCTCACGGTAGATAGCGTGGTCGTGTTGTGGGGAGCTACGCGCTTAGCGGGTCTGGGTGCCGGAGTGCAAACCTACACCCACGTTAACCCGCCCGATGGCAACCAGACCTATACCGTCATTGCCTATAATGACGGTTTTGCCAGCGTTCCCGCATCGGTCAGCATTTTCGTCGGCAATTTCGGTTACGCCAGCGATTTCGAAGCCAATGACGGTGGCTGGGATGTCAACGGCGGCGGTTGGGAATGGGGTACGCCCACCGATCCCAACGGCCCTCCCGGAGCCCATAGCGGAAACAACTGCTGGGGTACCGTGCTATCCGGCAGCTATGCCAATAACGCCTGTTATAGTTTGGAACTGAATTTAGGGTTAGTGGTTCTGAGCCCCACGGCTACCGTGGAATTCTGGACCTGGTACAAGTGCGAAGGCGACTTCTCACCGTGGGATGGCTTTAACTTCCAAGTCAGTGTGGACGGTGGCAGTTCGTGGACGATTCTGATTCCCGATGTCGGCTATTCGGATCAAACCTCCAATAACGACTGTATCGGCGAAAATCCGAACCGCAACGGCACCGACGTCACCGACTGGAACTATTGGACGGTGCAAGTGGGCGACTATGTCGGCCAAACCCCGATTTTCCGGATTCTGTTCGGATCGGACGGCTCGGTGCAATATCCCGGCGTCTTCATTGACGACGTGGTGATGTGGGGCGTGGCGATGCCGCAAGGTATGCCGCGTCCGGTGACCAATCTGGTCGGCACCTATTCTGCCCCCAATGCAGTGCTCACCTGGACCGATCCGACCCTCGATACCGATGGCAATCCCATTTCCATCGATAACGTGCAGATCTGGATCGGCCCGGTGAACACCGGCACCTTGCTGGCCACCGTGCCGGCGGGTACGCAGGCCTACACCCACGCCAGTCCGCCCTTTGGCGTCTATACCTATAACGTGCGTCCGTTCAACGATCCTTATTACGGTTTACCCGCTTCGGTAACAGTGACCGTGGGTACCCCCACCTATCAGGATGGCTTTGAGGTTTCGGATGGGCAGTGGGTGCCTGATCCGGAAACCGGCGGCTGGGAATGGGGTGCTCCGACCGCTCCGGACGGCCCTCCGGGAGCGCACGGCGGCAACAACGTGTGGGGTACGGTTCTAAGTGGTGATTATCCCAACAGCGCGTGCTTTAATCTCGATTTGAATTTGGGATTAGTAGTGGAAAGCCCCACCGCGACCGTCGAATTCTGGGGCTGGTACGATACGGAAACCAGCTTCGACGGCTGTCATTTCAAAGTGAGTATTGACGACGGCGCCACCTGGACCCTGGTCGAACCGGAAGGTGGTTATCCGCAGCCGTCCGTTTTCTCGAATACCTGTATCGGCGCGAGTACGCCCTGCTGGGCCGGCAATTCCGGCGGCTGGCAGTATTTCATCGTTCCGGTAGGACAATTTATCGGTGAATCGCCGATCTTCCGGATGACCTTCGGTTCCGATCCGTCGGTTCAGTATCCCGGATTCTACTTCGATGACGTGATTATCTGGGGATTGCAGCAGCCCGTGTTCACCACGGTCAGCGGCACGGTCACATTGAACGGCGGCACCGGCAACGTTACCAACGCGACGGTGATGGCCAACGGTATCGGTAATCCGTCCACCCATCCCGCCGCCAACGGCACCTATACCATTACCAACGTCGTGGCCGGTGATCGCGTGATCACGGCGTCGTTGAACGGCTATGTGACGGAAGTGCTGCCGCTCACGGTTCCCGAAGCCGGTGTGACCGGTTTCAACATCATGCTCGATCGCAACCCGCCGCCCGCCCCCACCGCCTTAACCGGCGCCGCGGATGAAAACGGCTTGGTATCGCTGAACTGGAATGATTCCCCCGATACCGAAGTGGATCGGTGGTATATTTATCGCAAGACCCGCGATCAGGATGTCTGGATTTTCCAGAATAGCGTTTCCTCCTCACAGGGCACGAACCAATTGCCGCAGCCCGGTATCTGGAATTTTGCGGTGACGGCAGTGGACTCCATCGGACCCTTGGTACCGGTGGAATCTGAACGGTCGTCGACGTTGGAACTCCTGTACGGTGAACTGCCGCCCAGCGGTTTAGTGGCGAACGGCAGCTTCGACGATCATATTCACCTGTCATGGTGGCGTCCGGGCGTTCCGCCGGAAACCGAACTCTTCTACGACGACGGCGAAACCGACGTGGACGGCATCGGCTGGTGGAGCGGCACGCCCACCTTCGGGTGGATGGTGGCGCACTTCCAGGGCAATGGTCCGGTCAGCGTGACCCGTCTGAAGATATTCTTTACCAGCTTCACCGGCATCGGTGATCCGATTCAGGTCGGACTGTTTGCCGATAACGGCTCCGGCTTGCCCACCTTTACCCCGTTGGGGGTAGTTGACGGCGTGCAGGGCGATCAGCCGCTGGACGATTGGAGCTACTTCGATATCGATCCGCCGCTAACCTTTGATAACGGTTCGTTCTTCGTGGGCGCCCGGCAGATTGCGGCGATGAGCCCCATTGCCATCGGCGGCGATGAAGACAATCCGTTCGTCAATAATGCCTTCTTCTATAGCTATACGGGCGACGCGTGGACGCCCTACGAGCCGGGCTTGCTGTCCATTCCGATGCAGCGCTGTTTCGCCATCGGTGATTTCGGTCAGGAAATTGAATTGTCGCCGGCTCCCACCCGCCTCACCGCCCGTTCCAATGTGGAAGCGAGTGCCTGGCGGGCGGCGGTGACCCCGATGCCGGAGATTACCCCGCAGGCCACCGAAAAGGTTGACGAAGCGGCGTTGGCGCTGGAGTCCACACCGCGGGTGGCGCGCGAACTGTCTCCGGAATATCTGGACGGGATGGCGGATCGTCTGTATAATGCCACCGATGCGCACGTGCCGCAAATGGCCGTGTCGGATCGCGCCGGCCGCGACGGTCACAACGCGCTGGATCAGGTGGTGCAATATTACATCGTCTATCGCGACTTCGTGGATATTGCCCATGTGGATTCGTCGCTGCAGGTCTACAACGACTTTGTGAGCGAAGGCATCACCTATACCTATCATGTAACGGCGCACTACAGCAATAACGTCGAGTCGCCGGGTACGGATACGTTGGATGCGATGGCGGCGATGGCCCCCGGCGCGCCCACCAACGTGGAAGGTCTGACGCTGAATTCGACGCAGATTCGCATCGTCTGGACCGATCCTGTCTTGAATGCCGACGGCACCAACTGCGTGGACCTCGCCGGTCTTAAAGTGTACCGCGACGGCGTGCTGCTGGGAACCGTGGCGCCGGGCGTCGGCGAATATACCGACACTCCGCCGCAGCCCAACCTGACCTACACGTGGGCGGTGACGGCCTATGACGAAATTCCCAATGAAGGCCCCGGCGGAACCTATAGCGGTTCGGTCGTGGATCCGTTCATGGAAGCGGATTATGCGTGGGTGGATATCACCACCAACGGCACCCCCACCGGCATCACCGGTGACGATCAGAATGCCGGTCCGTTCCCCTTGGGCTTCAATGTCAACTATTACGGCAACTCCTTCAACTCGGTGCGGGTGTGCGGCAACGGTTGGGCGTCCTTCACCAGCACGGTTACCGCCTATTCGAACACGGTGCTTCCCAATACCGCCGAGCCGAACAATGCGCTGTTTGTATTCTGGGATGACATGTATCCGCCCGACGGCGGCCAGATTCTGTACTATGCCGATGCCGCCAACCAGCGCTTCATCATCAGTTGGGAAGGCATTCAGCACATCAGCGGCACCGAGCCTTTCACCTATCAGATCATCATCGGAGCCGACGGTTCCATAACTTATCAGTACCACACCATTCCGACTTCGACGCCCGGCAACACCTCGTGTACGATCGGTGTCGAGAACGGAACGGGTACGGACGCGCTGCAGGTCTGGTTCAACGGCGCCGGTGATTTCGAACCCGTGAGCGGCTCAGCCGTTCAATTCTGGGGTCCGCCGCCGGTGTATGCGAACGTGTCCGGTACGGTCACGCTCGACGGTTTGGGCGGAAACGTCGCCAATGTCAATGTGGCGGCCAACGGTGTCACCCATCCGGTGGTTCATCCCAACGCAACCGGTGCCTACACGCTGCAGGATGTCCAGGTCGGCAACCGCCGCTTTGAGGTCACACTGGCCGGTTATCATACGGCGTACGATACGGTGGCCGTTCCGGTGGAAGGCTTGACCAATCTGAACTTCACGCTCCGCCGCGAAAACCCGCCGGTTCCCACCGGTCTGACGGCCTCCGTCAACGGCGTAACCGGTTTGGTGACGCTGAACTGGGATGATTCCCCGGATCTGCAGGTGGATCAATACAAGCTCTATCGCAAGACCCGTGCAGATGAAACGTGGACGCTGAATCAGACGGTCATCGGCCGGACCAACAGCCAGGCCACCGATCAACTCACCACGGGCGGTATCTATCAATATCGCGTCTCGGCGGTTGACATTGATGTCGTCGCCCCGCCGGTGGAATCCGATCCGTCGCCGTTCATCGAAGCCGCGTGGGGCGCTCTGCCTCCGCAAATGCTCACCGCTAACGGCAACTTCGACGATCGCATCCGGCTGGCCTGGATTGATCCGCTCAGCCCGCCCGAAGTGGAAGCCTTCTATGATGACGGCGAAAACGACGTGGACGGTCTGGGTTGGTGGAGCGGCACTCCCACCTTCGGGTGGATGGTGGCCCACTTCCAGGGCACCGGTTCGATTACCGTCACCCGTCTGAAATTCTGGTTCACCAGCTTTACCGGCATCGGTGATCCGATTCAGGTCGGTCTGTTCGCCGATGACGGCACCGGCATGCCCACCTTTACGCCGTTGGGCGTGGTGGACGCGACGCAGGGTGATGAGCCGCTGGATGCCTGGCGTGAATTCGAAATTGATCCGCCGCTAACCTTCGATAACGGTTCGTTCTTCGTGGGCGCCCGGCAGATTGCGGCCATGAGTCCCATCGCCATCGGTGGTGACGAGGACAATCCGTTCATCAACAGCACGTTCTATTACAGCTACACGGGCGATGCCTGGACCTCGTTTGAACCGGGTCTCGCGACGATCCCGATGTCCCGCTGCTTCGTCATCGGCGACATGGGTGCCGGTCTGGTGGAAATGATGCCCGCTCCGGCCCGCCGTTCCTCATGGGACGGTGCCTTGACCAGAGACGCGGTGGCGCAAGTCAAGTCCGCCGCCAGCGGCAGCGTGAAGAGCCGTGCCACGCGCGGTCCGGTCACGCTGGATACCGAAACGCCGGTGGACGTGACCGACAAGGACGCCGAGCTGGCGGCTTTGGAATCCGCAATGACGGCCTCCCGGAACGGTGAAATCGTTGATCCCAACCGCGTGACGCTCGATCACGGGCTGGCGATAGTGGTACCCGCGTCGCTGAACGGTACGTTCGAGTCCCGCGGCAATGAGAGTGCACTGGATACCTTGAATTCCTACCGCGTTTACCGTCAAGGGACGGCGACGCCGATTGCCACGGTTCCGATGACGCAGACCTACTACGTGGATCTGAATCGTGTCGAGAACACCAACTACACCTATCACGTCACGGCGTTCTACGCTCCTGAGAATCAGGAATCGGTCTCGTCCAATACCGTGACGGCGCGCTGCAATATGGCGCCCAATCCGCCGCTGAACTTCAACGGTACGCCGGTGGGTACGACCCAAATGCGGCTGCAGTGGATTGATCCGGCGTTCAACGCCGACGCCACGCCGTGCGTGGACTTGGCCGGAATCCGGATTTATCGCGACGGCATTCTGCTGACCACGGTGAACCCGGGCGTTAACGAGTACATTGACACCCCGCCGGTCAACGACCAGTTCTACACGTGGGAAGTTCGCGCCTATGACGAAGTTCCCAACATCGGCGAAGCGGCGTTTTACAACGGCGCGGTTGTCAGTCCGTGGCAGGTGGTGGAACTGGAATGGGTGGACATCTCCGGCAACGGAACGCCCACCGGCATCACCGGTGACGATCAGAATGCCGGACCGTTCAACCTCGGCTTCAACTTCAACTTCTTCGGAACGACGTTCAACTCGATCCGTGTCTGCTCGAACGGATGGCTGTCGTTCACCAGCACGGCCACGTCGTACACCAATGCGGATATTCCCAACGTGGCCGAGCCGAACAATCTGCTCGCGTTGTTCTGGGATGACATGTATCCGCCCGACGGCGGCCAGATTCTGTACTACAACGATGCCGCCAACGGCCGCTTCATCGTGAGCTGGATCGGAATTCAGCACATCAGCGGAACCGAGCCCTACACCTATCAGGCGATTATCGGCGACGACGGTTCCATCACGTTCAACTATCAAACCATTCCGACCTCAACTCCGTCCAACACGAATTGCACGGTGGGTCTCGAGAATGCTGACGGTACCGATGGCATCCGTCTCTGCTACAACAGCGACGGTATGTTTCTTCCCACCAGCGGCTCGGCTGTTCAGTTCTGGGGCGGCCCGGCGGGTGAAGTGACCGGTATCGTGCGGGCCTTCAGCCCCAACGTACCGATTCAGAACGCCCGCGTGTGGGCGGAAGGCTGGGCGGATACGGCGCGGACGGACGCTCTGGGTTCCTATAATATGGGAATGGATCCGGGCAACTATACGCTGCACGTGGATCACCAGCACTTCTGCGGTGAAACCTACACCATCGAAGTGGTGGACGGCGGCACGACGGTACGCAACGCCGTACTGCGCGCTCCCAACGGCGATGTGGACGTCAGCTCGATGGCCTTCGAAGTCGGTCAGAATCAGCAGCAGGCCCAGGTCTTCCATATCACCAACAACGGCGGTCAGTGCGCGCTGAGCTACAGCGTGGTGGATACCTCGGCCTGGATTACGGTGGCTCCGCAATCCGGAACGGTGGAAGCCAACGCGTCCGTCGAAGTTTGGGTGACGGTTGCTCCCGGAAATCGTCCCGTCAACAGCGATCATCAGTCCCATGTCTTCGTCCACTACAATTCCGTCGGTACGCCGGTGGATATCACGGTGGACATGCACGTGGTCTCGGTGACCGAATTGGGCGGCGATGTGCCGACCGAGTTCGCGTTCCGCGGCAATTATCCGAATCCGTTCAACCCGGCGACAACCCTGCGCTTCGACGTACCGCAGCAGAGCCGCGTGGATCTGGTCATCTTCAACCTGATGGGTCAGGAAGTGGCGCATCCGGTGAGTGACAACTTCACGGCGGGACGCTATCAGGTAACGTTCGAGGCCGGCGATCTGCCTTCGGGTATGTATCTGGTGCGGATGACGGCCGGAAACTATACGGCGATGGGCAAGATGATGCTGCTCAAGTAGCCGTATCGTACATGAATCAACAGCGGGACGGTCTTCGGGCCGTCCCGCTTCATTTTATGCGAGCGCAACGAGATCGCCACGGCAGATCCCCTGATCTGCCCGGAATCTTCTCTTCCGTAGGGGCACAGCGGGCTGTGCCCATCTCTTTCCGGCAGGGTAATGAACCCCGCTCGGCGAACAACAAAGAACGCGGCTTGCACCGCGTTCGTTTCGCTTCTTCGCTTGTTTGCTTCTTCAGAACTGCACGTGCTGGCGGAGCGCAATGCCGGCGCCGTGGGCGGAGTTGAACAAGCCGCCCGCCATCGTATAGTTGATGTCCAGTGCGTAAGCCGCAAAGCGCAGTCCGCCGCCGATAGTGAACATCGTGCGATGCGGTCCGCCCGCCAGCAGTCCGCCTTCGATCACCGCCCAGCGCAAGGGCTTCCACGCGCCCGCCGCGCCCGCTTCCAAGCCTTGTTCAGCCCACGGCGAATCGTTGAGAATCCCGCCGAACAGTCCGGCCACTGTCCACTGTGGATGCGCGTAAAACAAGCCGCCCACCCGTACGATCAGCGGCAGATTGGAATGGGTCGTACCGCCCTTGATGGTGGTGTCGTCGGAGGCGAAGGTGCGGTCGGTGTAGCCGCGGTTGTCCAACGAATCGAGATTCAAGCCTGCTTCGTTGGTGGAAAAGGTCGTCGTCGTGGTTTCGTCAATATTCCAGCCCATCCGCGCGCCGATGCCCTGCACGGCCAGGTTAATGCGATAACGCGACGACAACACCGCCGCCAGTCCCGCATCCATCCCGAAACCGCCGCCTTGCGAGGCGGTGATCGCGGAAAACTCGCCGCTGCCTTGAATCAGTTCGCGGGTGGTGTAGAGATCGGCGGTGAGGTTCTGCGCGTCAGTATAAAAATGTCCCGCGTAATAGTGGGCGGTCAGTCCCGCCGATAATTCGGGAACGGTGCGCTGCGGAATGACGTGTCCCCAGCTCAAGGCGTAATCCGAAACCACCGCCGATTGTCCGATCAAATCGCGCACGGCATAGCGTTCGTTGAGTTTCGTGCCCACAAACGCGAGTTCGGCGATGCTCTTGGGCACGTCGGCCCGCGCGCCGCCCCACACCTGCGCATTGAACGCGAATTGTTTGTAGCGCACGCCGATGATCGGCGCGGTGACGCCGCCGCTGACTTTCAATCCGTCCGAGGGAATGCGGTCGAGGATCGCTTGCGTTTCGCTGGCATCCCAATAGTCGTCGCCCGCGATATTCGTATTCCAGAATCCAATCGAGAACGCATTGTTGGAAATCGCGCCGCCGCCGCCGGGCAGTTCGATACCCCAGCGCTGCGCGGAATAGCTGCCCAAGAAGGCGGGATTAGTGAGCGCGCTGCCCGGACTGCGTTGATCCAGCGCGCGCGTTACCCAGTCGCCGCCGGCTGCGAATGCAAGTGTCGGCAGCAAGCATAGCATCAGAAAGCTCATCCGTTTCATAATCAATTCTCCCATTCCACGCGATAGCGCACCCGCGCCGTGGCGGCAATGCGCACATGATCGGTTCCGTAAGCGGCCAGCGTTTCACCGTTCGAGCCGTCGAGCTGCAATTCCGTCCGCACATAGAAGGGCGGATGCTGCAGCAGCTCGTAGAATCCGGCGGGCGGTGTGATCGAGTATTCCTGATAGCCTTCGCCGATCACGCGGCCTTGGTCGAGCACTGCTTCGGGCAAAGTCACTTCGGCAATGGTTTCGACGGACTCGGTATTTTCAGTGACGGCGAGGGAATCATCCGCCGCGAGAATTTTGACCGTACCGCTCACCGGCAAGCCGTTCCACAGTTGGACCGTCAGCACGATTTCCTGAATATCTTCCAGGTCTTCCGGTTCGACTTTCTCGGCGTCGCCGGGAATCGTGGTCGCATCCACCGTGAACAGCAGCGGCGCGCTGAGTTCCACCGTTCCGCTGACCGTGCTCGTATCCCAGATCGTGGCCGCGCCGTTGACCGTAACGAGTCCGGTATAGCCGATCCATTCCGGCAGCGTGGGCACGAGGTTTTGCAGTCCGGTAAACAAGAGTGAAGTATCTTGTCCCAGCCACACTTCGGCCAGCCGGGTTTCTTGGCCGACGGGTTGGCCGTTGTCCGTCGAATACAAATTCATTTGCAGCGCGGCGGTGGCGGCGACGCTCGCATTTAAATTCAGCCGCATATCCAGCGCGGCGGGATGGATATTTTCCCAGCCGTCGGGAATATCTTCCACTTCCGACGAATCCCGCGCGATGGTCGTTTCCAGATTATTCAATATCCCCGTGAAGCGGTGGAAGGTCAGATCGCCGGTGCGGAATTCGGCCGTGACTTGCTGGCCTGCTCCGCTGTAGTGAATCACGTGATCGGTTTCGATGGACACGGTTTCCAGCGTGCCGTCAATGTCCTGGTGTTCGATGCCGGGCAGCCGCAAACTGTAACCGCCGAGATTCAGCACCGTCTGCTTCGTTTGCTGCGGCAGCAAAAGCTGCTTGATGCGCACAATCGTGCCGTTCGCCTCGCGCAAGTTGGGCAGGGTGATCGTGACCGAATCGGGTAATTGCGATTGATTGCTCAGCGTGACGGTCAGTTCGCCGGTGGCGATGTCGGCGTTATCTAATGAATGCTCTTGATTCAACGGATAGGACGAGTCCGCGCGCATGACTTGCTGCGGTACGAGTCCGACGTAGCTCGACGCGATAAACTCGCCGAGCGATATGCTCACGTCGAGACCCTGGGTCGAGTCAATCACAATCTGCGCGCCGCCGCCCGCCGTGCCGGTCAGTTCCAAGACCATGCTGCCTTGCAGACAACTGCTGCCCAAACCGCGCGTAAAATCGCTTTCGTAGACGGCGGGCATCGTGCCGCTGTACAGACTGCTGGCGTCGTCGCGGTTGGCATACCATAACAGGTTCGCGCTGTTCACGGCAAACGGCAGCGAGTTGGCCAAGTGAACATGTATATCGCCCGAATCCACGCAGGCTTCCGAAAACAGATCGGACAGCGGCACTTCCACCACGATCGAAACCGGGAACGGCGCGACGGTTTGCACGGTGCCGTGACGATTGGCCAGTGCGGGATTGAGCGCGGTCAGCGAATAGTGTTCGGTCTGTTCGTAGGTGAACGGAATCCGCAGCCCGTGAGCCTGATTGCTGATGGTATGCACGATGGGATCGAAGGACAGCGATTCGGCGGGACGGATCGCCGCCAGATTCTTCGTATAGCTGAAGAACAGGGCGGAGTCGGGCAGGGTCATGCCCACGCCGCTGCCGTCGGCCTGCAGCACGGAATCGCTCTCGGCGATTTCCCACAGCGAATAAGTCTTTCCGGCCAGCGGCACCGCGATCTCGGTATCCCACGACGCGCCGCTGGGCAGTTGCGGCACGGCACAGCCTCCGGCAATAATCAGCGGCAGCAGCAGTAAGAGAAGTCGTTTAGTCATGATCGGTCTCACATCCTAAATCCAGTCCGCACGACGAGCGGTTGACACTCCGCCACATCATGCGGTCGTTTGGCAACATAATTCCATATAAAACAACTATCCGCATTGCAGAGGGCAAGAGGCGTGCCCACGAGAAACGATAAGCGATAAACGATAAACGATGAACGAAAAAACCGCGTGTCATCCTGAACGCAGTGAAGGATCTCTCTTTCCGCCGTGGCGGGTGTGTCACCCGCCCGGCATTGCGCCCCCCTTTCATCCCCCCGTGAACGGAGGGAGGCTCGATCCTCGCCGAGGCAGATCCCTGATCTGCCCGGAAGGGATTTCACATGCCGTAGGGGCGCACCCAAGTGTGCGCCCGCGGGCGGGTCTTAGACCCGCCCCTACCACCTTCTTCTTCCGTCGGGGTAGCAAACCCCGCTCGGCGAACACCGCCCCCCTTCCGTCCCCCCGCTAAAGCAGGGGGAAACCGTAGGGGCACAGCGTGCTGTGCCCTTCTTCTTCCGGCGGTGTAGCAAACCCCGCTCGGCGACCCCCCATTTTTCTCTTGACAATTTGTTCAAAATGTGCTATATTATATACAATTCACGTTTTCAATCCCTTACATTTAACCTTATCGGTAAAGCCATGAATAAAGGATTCTTACGATTCGACCGGAAGTTGTTTCTCTTACCCTTCTGGACCAAGCCCCGCCGCTATGTTCCCGCCGAAGCCCTCCTCGATTTATTGTCGCGGGCTTGTTACCGTCACAGTCAAGTTAATTATAATAATCGGATTATAGATTTATATCCGGATCAACTGGTCACTTCCGTGCAAGCTCTTGCCAAACAATGGGGTTGGTCATGGCATCATGTCAAAGCTTTCCTCGCCGAACTCGAAGCTGCGAGTGTTTTGATGATTACTTACAACAAACCGATCATTATTTTGACGCTTCATGCCAACAAAATCCAGAATCCGGATATTCCTGAATATGTGAATCCGGCAACCGGGGAGATTGTGAAATCCGAACCCGACCTAACCGACTCGAACCTCGCGCCGGAGGTTAGACATTCTAAGAATTATAAGAAGAGAGAGATAGAAGAGAATTATTCGAATACTTTCTTCTCTCCCTCGTCATCCGAAGAACCGCCCGCCCCGGAGCCGGAAGAGCCATCGCTGACGCCGCTGCAACTGGCCGAACGGAAGATTGCCGAAGACGACGCGAAGATTCCGCCCATCAGTCCCGAATTCCGCGCGTTCTGCGAAGACTTCCTGGCCAAGGGTGGCTCGATTTTGGATGTGAAGCGAGCGTGGGACAAGCACCAGGCCGAATCCGCCCCCCGCGCGGCTTGAGATTGAGGGTTTCGTGTGGTATCTTGCATCATTCCCGCCGAGGCACCCGGCCGCGGGTGCCCGGAACGTAAACGGTTGCGGCCGTAGGGGCACAGCGTGCTGTGCCCATCTGATTCCGGCCGGGTTGCGCTACGCTTAACCACGACTCGGCGAGGAGAAATGACATATCTACCCCCTTCTAACTTCCCCCATGAAATGGGGGAAGAATAAGTCCCTCCACTTCGTGGGGGGAACAAAAGGGGGGTCGCAATGCGGCGAGCAAAGAAACATTCCGGCGGGATCAGCGATCCCGCTCGGCGAACCGAAGATTCGTAGCCGCGCACGGCAGTGCGTCTTGCTTCCGGCGGGGTAACAAACCCCGCTCGGCGAGGAACGAAACACTCCGGCGGAACGCGGACGTTCCGCGCGGCGAACATACAAGCATGGGATTTCGACCATGATGAATTGGATCTGGCTGGGGCTGCTGGTGGTGGGCATTGTCACCGCCGCCTTCACCGGGCGGATGGACGCCATCACCAAAGCCGCCTTTGACGCGGCCAAGACCGCCGTGGAACTCTCCATCGGACTGATCGGCATTATGGCCCTGTGGCTGGGCCTGATGAAGATCGCCGAAGCGGGCGGGCTGGTGCAGGCGCTGGCGCGGGCGATGCGGCCTATCATGCGCCGCCTGTTTCCCGACGTGCCCGCCGATCATCCGGCGATGGGTTCGATGCTCTCCAACATCGCGGCCAATCTGCTGGGCCTCGGCAATTCGGCTACCGCGCTGGGACTGAAAGCGATGCAGGATCTGCAAAGCCTGAATAAAACTCCCGACACCGCCACCAATGCGATGGTGATTTTCATGGCCATCAACACTACCGCGATCACGCTGATTCCGGCCACGGTAATCGGCTTGCGGGCGGCGGCGGGGAGCGCGCACCCTACTTCGATCATCGGAACGACGCTGGTCTCGTGCGCGACGGCAATGATCGTGGCGGTGACGGCGGCCAAACTTTTGCAGCGCGCCTCGAGCAAGCGGGAGGAGCAGCACCATGAGTGATTCCCTTTCGCAACTTGCGCAGGAAGTGGCCAACTGGGCAATTCCGATTATCATTCTGCTGATCGTGGGGATCGGCGCGCTGCGCCGCGTGAAAATCTACGAAGTGTTCGTGGATGGCGCGAAGGAAGGATTTAACGTCGCTGTCAAGATCATTCCCTATCTGGTGGCGATTCTGGTGGCGATTGCGGTGTTCCGCAGTTCGGGGGCGATGGAATGGCTGATTGCGGGACTCGCGCCCGTGCTTAAGCCGCTGGGCGTGCCGCCGGAAGTGCTGCCGATGGCGCTGATTCGTCCGCTGTCCGGTTCGGGCGCGCTGGGCGTGATGAGCGAAGGATTGAAAACCTACGGACCGGATTCGCTCATCGGCAACATGCTCTCGACGATGATGGGGTCCACCGAAACCACGTTCTACGTGCTGGCCGTGTATTTCGGCAGCGTCGCCGTGCGCAAGACTCGCCATGCCGTCCCCGCCGCATTATTAGGCGATCTCGCCGGTCTCATGATGGCGGTGTTCATCTGTAATTTGGTGTTCGGGTAGGCGGGGATTTGGTTCGTAGGGGCATAGCGTGCTATGCCCATGCAATAATCAAGAGTGTAACATTCGGTAGGGGCACAGCGTGCTGTGCCCATGCAACATGATTGGTAAAGATTCACGTTTTAACCGCCGTTCGATTCGATTGCCGCATTTCGATTACGGCACAGGCCATGCCTATCTGGTGACCATTTGCACATATCACCGACAGAATTATTTCGGTTCCATTGAAAATGGAATTATCACATTGTCCGTAACCGGCAATCTGATTCAGGAAGAAATAGAAACCATTCCGAAACAACGAGATTCTATCGAACTTCTGGAATGGACTATCATGCCGAACCATGTTCATTTCATAATACTCATACGAGAAGAGGGCACAGCACGCTGTGCCCCTACGGGACAACGTCAGTTCGGCAAGCTTACGACCGGCACGCTTCCGGTAATTGTTCGTGCCTTCAAGTCGGCATCATCGCGGCGTTTTCATCAAACAGATAAACGACGAAAACCCCTTTGGCAGCGCGGTTATCATGAACATGTAATTCGCACCGAAGACGATCTTCGCGCAGCACGACAATATCTTATTGACAATCCACAGCAATGGCAATTCGATCACGACAATCCGGATTGCCTTACCAAATGAGGGCACGACACGCTGCGCCCCTACAGAACCAGAATTCTTTCATTCTCTTCGAGATACTCTCATGAAATCTCTAATGCTTTCTCTTCTGCTATTGCCGCTTCTCGCGCTGGCGGAGACGTCGGCCATTGACGTGTGGCTGGTGCATGATCAGCAGCCGCTGCCGCTGCCGGTGTTCGGTGATCGCAATGACAACGCCGCGCTGCTCGATGCCGTGGAATTGAACATACCTGCGCTTCGTCCGATGGTCTATGAAGTGTGGGAATCCGTTTACGCCGGCTGGCAGACGGTGCGCGAGAAAAACCTGCGAATCAATCCCACGCTAACGCCGTATGTGCAGCTCGCGGGCGGCTATCTGCAATCCGCCGCCTGGCAGAAGGGCACGCTCACGCTGACCGCCGACGTGCCGCTGCAAGTCTATCTGAACGGCGAGATGCTGGGACAATGCACGACTGCCAAAGACGGCCAGTATACGGTGAGCAAAGAGACGACGCTGCCGCGCGGCAAGCATACGATCATCGCAAAAATGGTCGCGCCCAACGGACAAGGAATTAATCTCAGCGGCAAATGGGACGGCGCGCGCGTGACGTTTACCGAAGACGGCAACTATTCCTTTGCGAATTTCGAAGACATGACCTTGTTCGACGACGTGTCGTCACCGTGCTATTCGTCCAACGGAAACTACGTCGCGTACATTCATTCCTCCTACAATCACACGCACAAGAAGGAATCGTGGCTGGAAGTGATGGACATTGCCACGCAAGTGCCGGTCTATACACTGCGCCCGGTGAAGGGCGTAGGCAATATCGGCTGGCTGCCTTCGAAAACCACCGCGCTGTACTACACCACTTCCGGCAGCGACGGCGATGACATTTGGACGCTGGGTTTTCCGGCGGCGCAGCCCCGCTGCGAAAAGCGCAACGTGAAAGGGTTAGTGAAGCTGGTGGGCGGATCATCCCATCCCGTGCTTTACTATACTGCCGATGCCGAGCTTGAAGAATCCGATCACGATTGGACGCTATGGAATACTCTGGAAGATCGCATGGACGACTGGACGCCGCGCCGCGCACTGTTCGCGCTGAATATGCTGTCCGGCGAGACGCGGCAACTGACGGCGATGGCCGATTCGTTCGCACTGGACGATTTTGCAGTCAGTCCCACCGAAGCGTACATTCTGTTTACGCGGCGGATTCCGCAAGTGGAACGGCCCTATTACCGCACCGAGTTCTGGCTCTACGATACGATCAAGGGCACCGCGCGCCTCGTGCTGACGCAATTACTGCCGTTTGAGACGCGGCCGCTCTCGTTCACGTGGACCGAGGGCGAATATGTAGCGTATGTCACCGCCGCCTATGAAACCTTGCCCGACGATACGCTGGATCGCAACTCCACGCAGACCGCCGTGTGGCTGCTGAACACGCGTACGGGCGAAAGCAAACCGCTCACGCTCGGCGCGCACTATGCGGTGGACGAAGACGAAGGCAGCGGCGCGCTGCGCTGGAATCCCCGCGATAAGAAACTCTATATGCGGGTCGTGCGCGGCTGCGAAATTCAGATCATGAAGCTGGATCCCTTTGCGGAAAATCCGCAAGCCGAACCGGTGCAACTTTCACGTACAGTGGTCGGCGATTTCGATATGAGTTTCGACGGGCGAATCGCGTTGATCGCGTCCGATCCGCTCCATCCCAACGCGCTGATCGAATACAATCCCGAAAGTTTCGGCGAGGCGGTGCGGTTCGATCCCAACCAACGGCTGCTCACGGAATGCGAACTGCCCAAGTGGGAATCATGGAATTTCGAGAACTCGCTGGGCGATACCATCGAAGGATTTATCTACTATCCGCCCGATTACCAGCCGGAACTCTCGCGGTCGTGGCCGCTGATCGTGTACTATTACGGCGGAGTGTCGCCGCGCGATCTGCGCTTCCGCTATACCTATTTGTGGTGGGCGGCCAACGGCTACGTGGTGTACGTGCTCAATCCGTCGGGCACCATCGGCTATGCGCCCGCCTTCGCCGACCGCCATTCCAACGACTGGGGCACGATCACCTCGCAAGATATCATCGAAGGCACGCGGAAACTGCTGAATGAGAAAAAGTTCCTCGATCCACAGCGGGTGGGCGCGTATGGCGGCAGCTACGGCGGTTTCCTGACCATGGATCTCGCGACCAAGACCGAACTGTTCGCCGCGCTGTGTTCCATGAGCGGGATCAGCAACATCACGAGCTATTTCGGCGTGGGCACGTGGGGTTTTACCTATGGCGATATCGCGCTGCCGCGCAGTTTCCCGTGGAATCGCCGCGATGTGTTCGTGGACAAATCGCCGATCTTTAACGCGGATAAAGTCAAGACACCGCTCTTGCTCACGCACGGGATCGCCGATGTGAACGTGCCGGTGGGCGAATCGGATCAGATGTTCGTCGCGCTGAAGCTGTTAGGCAAGGACGTCGCCGAAGTGCGGTTCAAGGGCGAAGATCATATTTTCAGCACATTCGACAACCGGGTGGTTGAAATGAACGTATTGCTGGAGTGGTTCGATAAATACCTGAAGGGCGAGCCGCAAGCGTGGGAGGCGCGGTGGGGGAAGAAGTAGCAGAAGCATGCCGGGCGAATCTCTGAATTCGCCGCGGCGAACAAAGCGAAAATGCGAAAAGAACGCGGTGAAGACCGCGTTCTTCATTGTTTGCCGAGCGGGGTTCGCTACCCCGCTGGAAAGAGCAGGGCACAGCACGCTGTGCCCCTACGGTTTCCCCCGCTTCAGCGGGGGGATGAAAGGGGGGCGGGCGGGTTCCACTGCGTTCAACCCGCCCCTACGTGAATTGCTTACGTTCCGGGCACCCGCGGACGGGTGCCTCGGCGATCTTGGTAGCGATTAATTACACACGTGCACCACCACATAGCGCTTGTAGTAGACCGTGGCGGTGGGATCGCTCCAGGTATTGGTTCCGGCGGCGGCGGCCACGGTATCCAGGGCGGTGAAGCCGGCGGGATAAACCGAGGTGGAGTTCTCACTGCCGAAGATGACGTAATTACCGCTAAGCGGAGCCGTGAACGAAACTTCCATTTGACCGGTCACGGGATTGAATTCCCCCACGACGCTGGCGGCGGGCGGACAACCACATTGGCAAATCCCGGCGGGCGCGGCGTAGGCAAACATCCGGTCATCGAACTTCCACCATAGCATCGTCTGCGGCGCGAAATTGACGGCATCGCAGGTCAGCGCGCGGGCTTGCCACGTGTCGTTGCGGGCGAAACGGCCGCCATACGCGCCGGTGGTGCGATTATGCTTGGTGATCATCGCATCGTGGGCGATATAGAGCGTATCGCCCAAACCGGAACAGATGCCGCGCAGATTGCCCCACGGCAGGCCGTTGACATCCAGCGGCATAACCAAACCCAGGAGCGTGCCGTCGGTGGTGTAATGATAAATACAGTTGCCTTCCTGTTCGGTCATCCACAGCGTGCCGTCGGCGGGATCGAAGTCCATGTCGTTTACCCAGCGATCCAAGCGGAACCGCACGGTGGCGGTTCCGGTGAGGGGATTCAGCAGGCAGACGTCGAGATCGCGCGTTACCCATAGTTGATCGAGGTTTTTGTCCCAGCAGCCGGTCACGAACCATTGCGGCCAGCCGTCTATGGTTACCTGCACCGCCGCCAGCAAATTGCCGTCGGCATCCACGGTGTACAGCGAATCCATGCAGGTGTTGGCATAATACAGATTGCCGTCGCAGTCGGAGGCGAGATCAATGCCGTAGCCGCAGCCGTTTAAGACGGGGACGATAATCGAATCCAGCGGACCGGGCAGCGTGGCGGGCGGCGGACAGCCCGCGGCGCAGGTCAAAGCCGGATTCCAGGTGCCGTGCTGGAAATGATAGGAACACTGGCGGGCGGTGACGCCGTCATCGCAGCCGGCATTGTGACAGCAGCGGCCGGTGACGGCGGGAATGATTTCGATGAGATAATCGCCGCGCCAATCGTTATCGCATTCGACGACGAAGTAGTAGGTATTCCCGGTCCACAGCATAATCGGCGCGATATAGGAACGTTGACCGCCGCCGCCGTCGTTGTCGCAGGCGTAGAGATTGGTGCGGTTGTTTTCGTAAACGTAGATCCGCGTCGGCATCGGCGATCGCACGAGGTCCACTTCCACGGAGATATCGGCGGGGGGTGTATAGGCATAGACCACATCCGGCGAGTAGGATAGCCCACCGCAGTCTTCCACGTATTGATCGTAGAAGTCTACCGTGGAATTGGCGTCGGTGAACGGCAGCGCGGGAATCGTCCACGCGGTCTGAAGGACGTCGCCCTCCGGCGGCGTGCAGGGCAGCAGCCGCAGCGTGTAGTCGCCGCATTCGATGTCGTTGACGGCATCCACCACAATGTAGTAGGTTACTCCGGCCAGCAGCTCGATGCAGGTCAGGGACGGCATGCTCACGTTGCTGCAGATACCGGTGCGGTCTATATCATTGCAGGCGAACAGCTCGCCGCAGGTTTCGGCGAACAGATAGAGTTTGGCGTCGAACCACGAATCGCAGAGTTCAATGGTCACGAATTCGTCGGCGGTTGGAATATAGCGGTAGACCACATCGCGTCCGCCGGTCCACGTATACTGCCACGGACAATCCACTTCGTAATCGTCGGCATAGCTGCAGGTATTGCCGGTGAATTCCAGCGGTAAATCGGCTTCGATGAGCGACGCATCATCGCAGCGGTCGCCGGGGAAAACGCCGCCCGTGCGGTAATACACCATCGTGAAGGCATGATCGGCGGTGCCGTGGCAGGTCAAAGTATCGGCATCGAGGGAGGGATAGACACCGACGACGACATAATAATCGCCGTCATCCAGGCAATTCCAAACCCAATCGTTGGGCCGGTAGCCGCACTCCATCTCGCCGTCCACCCAGTCGATCAAGTTGCAGTCGCTGTCATAGATCAGGACGTCGGGATCGCTGTCAATGAAGGTATCCGAGCCGCCGCACGGCTCGGCGGGGCAGATGTCCCAATGATAATCGGCGCCGGCATGCCCGATGAACCGGGCAATCCACTTGCCGTCCCAGGAGAGATCGCCGGAAATGCTGCCGCCGCACACGGTGTTGGTGATATCGCCCAGATTGACGTTGACGGGTTCGCAGGACTGACAGGTTCGTTCGGGATTGACGGGTGTGTGGAAATAGACTAAGGTGAACGTATGCGTGTCGTTGCCGTTGCAGGTCAGCGTGTCGGCATCGAGAGACGGAAAGGCGCTCACCATCACATAGTAGTCACCGTCGGCGGGGCAGACCCACTCCCAGTTATTGGGAGTATAGCCGCAGAATTCATCGCCGTCAATGTACTCCAGTCGCTGGCAATTGCCGTCGTAAATCAGAAGGTCCGCATCGCTGCCCTCGAATGCGCTTTGGCCTTCGCAGGGCATATCCGAACACAAATCCCAGTAGTAGGTGACGCCGGCGAAGCCGTCGAAGTGCGCAACCCATTTGCCGCCATAGTTCAGATCGCCGGAGATGCTGCCGCCGCACACGTCGGAGGTCATTTCGCCGAGGTCTTCGTTGACCGGCTCGCAGGATTGGCAGGGGCGTTCTTCTGCATAGCAGCGACTCAGCATGAGTGCGAAGAAACCGCACTCTTCGGGATCGGAGCTGCCGTCTACGACGATGTAATAAGCATGTCCGGCGGTGAGGGGCAAGCATCCGATGTAAGCCGGTCCGACGGCGGCGCATTGCGGTTGATTATCGTCGTTGCAGGCCAGCGGTATCGAGGAGCAGTCGTCTTGAAAGACGTATACTTTCGAGTTGAAATAAGACAGACACAAGTCAATGTTAACGCTCATGTCCACGGTCGGCGTGTAGCGATAGACCATATCGGGCGACGTCCCGGCGGTGGGACAGGCCGCATCGTAGTCATCAGCGAAGAAATCGCAGGTACTGCCTTCCACCAGAATCGGCATTCCGCTGAGCACGATGGCATCGCCGCAGTTATCGCCTTGCGACAGCGCGATGCCGCAGATGAGCAGGATCGATCCTAACACCGATAATAATTTCAGCATGGCCATTTCACTCGGTTAATTCATATTGTTAATTGCCTTAAAATACATTTGTTCGGTGTGATATTGCAATACGGCGGGAACAGATTTCTCAGATTGATTCACTGTAGTTGAAGCGTTTTTAGCGATTAAACTTCCCTTGTTTCGGCAGGATAATCCACGGGTTGGGTCAGCAGCAACGGACCTTCGTTGCACTTGCGGGTAAGTGCCTCTGAAATCGATGAACGATGAGCGATAAACGATAGCGATCACCATTCCCAGTTCGTTTCGCCTCATCCTCCGGCTAACACTATGAAAAAACAATCAAGAGAGCATGAATTTCGGGTTGACAATCAGCAATGTTCTTTGTATATTAACCTACTAATATGGACTTTTCTTGTCAGGTTCTAATTTCTTTCCTGATCAACAATTGAAGAATCCGAATCCAAGCGATTTTGCGGCCTCAGCGCCCCCTTGTCTACCTCAGTTCGGGAACCCCGAAGTTCGGCAACGCATTAGGGAGGTACGCATCGGCAGTGTGACCATCGGCGGCGGTTATCCGGTGGCTGTGCAGTCTATGACGCTCACCGATACGCGCGACGCAGGTGCGACACTGGAGCAGATTCACCGCTTGGAAGAAGCGGGCTGTGAAATCGTGCGGGTGGCCGTGCCCGATGACGAAGCGGCGGCGGCGCTGCCGGCAATCAAGAAAGGCACGCGCATTCCGCTGGTGGCGGATATTCATTTTCATTACAAGCTCGCACTGAAAGCAATTGACGCGGGGGTGGATAAGATTCGCATCAACCCCGGCAATCTCGGCGGGGAAGATCGCGCGAAGGTCGTGACTCGTGCCGCGCGCGACGCGGGCATTGCCATGCGCGTGGGCGTGAATTCGGGATCTTTGGAAAAAGAGATTGTTGACAAATACGGCGGCCCGACCCCGCAGGGAATGGTGGAATCGGCCCTCGGTCATCTGCGCTTTCTGGAAGACGAAGGCTTTACCAATACGGTCGTATCGTTGAAGGCGTCCAGCGTGCCGCGCATGATCGAAGCTTATATGCTGATGCGCGAGGCGTGCGACTATCCGCTGCACTTGGGCGTGACCGAAGCGGGACCGCCCTCGGTGGGCACGATCAAGAGCGCCATGGGCATCGGCTATCTGCTCTTGAACGGCATCGGTGAAACGCTGCGGGTCTCGCTCACGGCCGATCCGGTGGAAGAAGTGCGGGTGGGCTGGGAAATTCTGAAGTCCATCGGACTGCGCTCGCGCGGACCCATGCTGGTATCCTGTCCCTCCTGCGGACGCTGCGAAGTGGATTTGCTGGAACTGACGGCGAAAGTGGAAGCGGCTATTGCGGGAATCAAAAAGCCGCTGCATATCGCGGTGATGGGCTGCGTGGTTAACGGACCGGGGGAAGCGCGCGAAGCGGATTTGGCGGTGGTGGGCGGCAAAGGCAAAGGCTTGCTCATGAAGCGCGGGCAGATCATCGCCACGCTGCCGGAAGATCAGCTTATTCCCGCGCTGCTGAATGAGGCGGACAAGTTCGAGATTAACGATAAGCGGTGACATCATCGTAATGGGCACAGCACGCTGTGCCCCTACGGAAGAGATAATTCGGCCACAATCAATTGTGGCTCTACAGTACGGATCATTACGCACCTGATACGCTGCCGGAAGGACGGCAGACCAAGGACAACACAATGCCCAGAGATTTTGGCAAACCGCCGCGCGGGGACAAGCCACAACGCGGCGGACATAAATCCGGCGGATTTTCCAAGCCGTGGGAAAAGCGCGAACGGCCGCAAGGCGGCGCGCGCGGGTTCGGCGCACCGAAACGCGGCGGTGGCGAAGCTCGCGATTTCCACGTGCCGCGCTATGACGACGAACTGTTTACTGCTCACGGTAAAGTCGCGGACATCGTAGGCCCGGGACCGCAGAGCCGCTTCGATATGCTGCGCAAACTGTGGGATTTCTTCCGGGCGGAAGATCTGATTACCGCCTCCGGAAACCGCCGCATTCCCAAAGCCAGCGACTGGCGGCACAGCGATCATGAAGAAGACGAAGGCGAAGAACGTCCGGTGAAACGCGTCGCGCGCAAGCCCGCCGGAAAACATCCCTCCGCCGTGAAAGCGCGCCAGCTCGAAGGCGTACCGCGCCGCAAGTTCAAGGAAACCCGCGAGACGTGAGCGAGCGGCTGCGCATTACGATTGCCGGACGCGGCGGCGACGGGAATATCACAATGGGTGAAGTGCTGGGCAAAACCCTCGCCCGGCGCGGCTATCACGTGTTCTCGTTCCGCACCTATCCCGCCGAGATCGAAGGCGGCGTGGCGCAGATCGTACTGAATATCGGCGTGCAGCCCGTACCATCGCTGGGCAGCGGTAGTGATTTGGCCGTCGCGCTCAATCAGGAAGGCTACGACGCGATTGTGGATGACTTGAAGCCGGACGCGCTGGTGGTGCATGATGCCAAGCTGTGCCGCAGTACGGGCACGCATGCCCATCTGCCGCTGGATGCGATGAAGGAAGGCCGCTGGACGTTCGGCGATGCGAAGCTGAAGAATTTAATTCTGCTGGGTGCGCTGGGCAAGCTGCTGGGACTGCCGCAGAATGAATTGGCAACCGCCGCCCGCGAGCGCATGCACAAGTTGGAGCGCGAAGTTGTCGAAAAGACGATTACGCGCGGCTACGAACTCACGGACGACCGTAACGATTTTATTTTGGCTCCCGCGCAAGATAAGCCGCAGTTGATACTCACCGGCAATCAAGCGATCGGCGTAGGCGCGGTGCGGGCCGGCTGCGATTTCGTGGCGGGCTATCCCATCACTCCGGCCTCGCCGCTGTTGGAATATCTGGCGCGCACGCTGCCCGCGTTCGGTGGCACGGTGCTGCAAGCCGAAGACGAAATGAGTGCGGCAGGATCGTGTCTCGGTGCAAGCTTCACCGGACGCAAGGCGCTGACGCCAACGTCGGGACCGGGCTTCGCGCTGATGAGCGAGATGATCAACCTCGGCGTGATGACCGAGCTGCCGCTGGTGATCGTGGACGTGCAGCGGGCGGGGCCCTCCACCGGCATGCCGTCCAAGACCGAGCAAGGCGATTTACTGCACGCGCTCTTCGGTTCGCCCGGCGAAAGCCCGCGCATCGTGTTGGCGGCATCGGACGTGCGCGATGCCTACGTGCAAACGATTCGCGCGTTCAACTTGGCTGAGACGCTGCAATGCCCGGTGATTCTGCTCAGCGATCAATCGCTGGCGTACCGGCAGGAAACGGTGGACGATTCCTTCGGCAAGGAGCATGTCGAAATCGCGCAGCGCGAGCGCACGAAGGCGATCTCATCTGAAGAATTTCAGCGCTATGTGCAAACCGCGAGCGGCGCTTCGGCGGTATCGCTGCCGGGAACGAGTGATGCGCCGTTCGTGGCTACGGGACTGGAACACGACGAACGCGGACAGGAAAATTACGCCGGCGACGTTCACGAGCGTATGACGGCCAAACGCTTCCGCAAGCTGGAGGAAGCCGCGCGTCTGGCGGCGGAGTACGAAACGGATTTCGAGATTCCCGTCGGCGCAGATATCGGCGTGCTGGGGTGGGGTTCCACACGGGGGGTGATACGGGAGACGGTCATGCGGATGAATGAACGGGGCATGAAACTGGCGCGCATGCATTTGCATACGCTGCGCCCGCTGCCCGAAACGCAACTGCGCGAGTTCACCGCCGGACTGGATAAGCTGTACGTGGTGGAAGAGAATTTCTCCGGTCAACTGGCGCTGCTGCTGCGCGGTGTTGTATCGTGCGATGTGATCCCCGTGAACAAGTGCGAAGGTTTGCCGTTTTTCACGGGCGAATTGGAAGAAGCAATAACCGCATGACCATCCCACTGCACGATATCGAGATTCCTGTCACTGAGCGCGAACCGCTGTTCAAACCGCAGCGCCGACCGATCTGGTGCGCGGGCTGCGGCGATTTCGGCGTACTCACAGCGCTGGGGCAAGCGCTGGATCGCGCGCAGTTTTCACTTAACGATACGGTGCTGGTCTCAGGGATCGGCTGCTCGTCACGCTTGCCGTTCTTTTTACCGACCTTCGGATTTCACGGCGTGCACGGTCGCGCCTTGCCCATTGCGCTGGGCATCAAACTGGGTAATTCGGCTTTGAATGTGGTGGCGGTAGGCGGCGACGGCGACGGGCTGGGGATCGGCGGCGGACACATTCCGCACGTGGCGCGGCGCAATCCGAACCTGACTTATCTGATTCTCGATAACGCGATTTACGGGCTGACCAAAGGGCAAGTCTCGCCGACCACGGCGCACGGCCAGCGCACACCGTCCACGCCCTACGGGATTCAGGAAGCGCCGCTGGAACCGATTCTGCAATTCTTGTCCTACGATGCGTCGTTTGTGGCGCGCGGCTTTTCGGCGCGCACCGAGGAATTAATTGAAATTCTCACGCAGGCCTTGCTGCATCCGGGTTTCGCAGTAGTACAAATCGCTTCACCCTGCCCGACCTTCGGCGGCGCGGCGGACTTCAAACATTTCGAAGCGACGATGCAGCCGCTGCCGGAGGAGTTCGATCCCACGGATCGCGCGGCAGCGTTTCGCTACGCTTTGGATCGCGAGACCACGTGGAGCGGTATCTTCCGCAAGGATTTCCGTCCCGTTTACGAAGAACAAATGAAAGATATTACCGGGCAAGCGAGGGACGCGGGAGCGCCGACGGATTTCGCGAGCTTGCTCGATCAATTTCGTTAAATACTTTTTGAGGAGAGAACCATGAACCGTGCATTCGTTGGTTTGTTGATGACTGTCGTGCTGTTTGCGTTCGCCGGAATTGCGCTGGCGCAAGGTGAAGGCAAGGCTCCGGAAGATATGCAGAAGATGATGGCGGATTGGCAAAAGTGGATGAATCCCGGTCCGGAACACGAACTGCTGAAGAAGTTGGAAGGCGATTGGACGGGCGCTTGCAAGTGGTGGATGGGACCGGACACGGAACCGATGCAATCAACGATGACTACGGTGGGTGTGCCGTTTTTCGGCGGCCGGTTCGTAAAAATGGATCAGTCCTCCGAGATGATGGGCATGACCATTAACGGCATGGTGCTCATCGGCTACGACAAGTTCAAACAAAAATACAATCTGTTGTACGTGGACGACGGCGGCACGGCGATGTATACCGCGCTGGGCACGTTAGACGAATCCGGTAAAATCTTGACCTTTATAGGTAAAGTGGACGAGCCGATGACCGGCGAAAAGGACAAGGACAACAAGTACGTCTACCGTTTCAACGACGACGGCTCATTTACCTTTGAAATCTGGGACACGCCCACGGGCGGAACCGAGTTTAAGGCCGCGGAATTGACGTTTACCAAGAAGTGAGACCAAACGTATGAGTACATCGGGTAACTCCTCCGCCATCACCGCGACGGACGCCGATCGCGAGCTTCTGGCCGCATTGGAAGTGCAACTGAAAAAACTGCGGCCGATCTTTCAGGAAGAAGGCGGCGACGTGCAGATCAGCAGCATCGAAAGCGGCATTGCGCGGCTGGCGTTCATCAGCAACGCCTGTGCGGGGTGCGGCGGAGGATTGGGGGTATTCGAGGGCGGTTTGCGACTGATGCTCCTCGAACGAGTGCCCGGTTTGAAAGACGTGGTGTTCGAGACCTGAGACACTGCGACATCGCATGAAAATTCTCGATCGCATCTGGCAATTCTTCGCCTCGGTCAAGCTGACCATCGTGCTGCTGCTCTTGTTGGCGGCGGCGATGGCGTACGGCACGTGGGTCGAAACCGCGCACTCCAACGGGGCGGCGCGGATTCTGATCTACCGCACGTGGTGGTTCGACGGACTGATCGGCTTGCTCGCGCTGAACCTGATCGGCTGCACGCTGCGGCGCGCACCTTACAAGCCGCATCAAGCGGGCTGGATCACTACTCACATCGCGCTGCTGATCATCATGGCCGGGTCGGTGATCACCCATCGCTTCGGGATTCAGGGCAGTCTGTATATTCCCGAAGGCGAGAGCGAGAACGTATATTATTTGGAGGAATTGGATCGCGCGAAGATGGAAACCGTGCGCGGCCAACCGCTGCTGCTGCCGTTTACGGTGCATCTGGAAAAGTTCGATCAAATCTTCTATCCGGGCAGCGGAATGACGCGAATGTTCCGCTCGCGGGTGATGGCGGTGGATTCCACCGGACAGGATACGGTTTATCACGACGTGGTGCTCAATCATCCGTTGATTTACGAAGGATTCAAAATCAGCCAATCCTCGTTCGTCGAATTGCCGGACGGGACGACGGCTTCGATTTTAGGTGTGTCCTACGATCCGGGCATTCCGCTGTTGTACATCGGCGGCAGCTTATTGGTATTGGGCATGGCAGGAATCTTCTTTCTTAAGCCGTACCTGAAGCGCAAGTATCCGCCCAAACCGGCGAAACGAGAACCGGCGGCAACTTTATCACCGACCACGGAGGTTGCGCGCGCGTGAAAATGACGGGACTGCGAACGATGATGTTGGGCTTGCTGGTGCTGTTCGTAATGAACGCAGCGCGAGCCGAAGAAGCCTTCGATTGGAATGCCGCCGGACACATCGCGGTGCAATCCGGCGGACGGGTGAAAACGCTCGACACTTTCTCCCGCGAATTGGTTAAAGCGATTTACGGCAAGTCCAGCTATCAGAATCAGAATCCGGTGGAAACCTATTTCCGCTGGATGGCGGACGGCGAGTACTGGGCGAATCAACCGCTGTTCTATCTGACCAAGGGCGGACTGCGCGGTCAATTGGGAATGGATGCGCATTCCGGCAATCATTTTTCGATGCTGGAACTGGAAGGGCAGCAAGCGATCGTGCAGTTTGCCATAGACGGCCAGAAGCGCGAGGAGGCGGGCGAGAAAGCCACCTTTACGCAGACCAAAGCCGGCGAGCTGTTGGGCCGCATGCACAAATTGAGCGGTGTGTTTTCCCATCAGGATCCGTTGTTTGTGCCACCGCCGCAGGATGCGAAATTCGGCGAATGGAAGCCGATGACGCAAGTGCTGGGGGCGCTGGAAGACACGGCGATGAATGCTCCGCCGCTGAGCGAAGCCGAACAATATTTTGCGCTGTCGTTTGCCGGAATCTATAATTCAGTGCGCGACAGCCGAGCGGATATTTTCAACACCGCCGTGCAGGTGTTCGTGCAAACGCAGGAAGAATTGCTGGCGGTGCAACCGGATTTGCTCTCCAGGCTCGCGTGGGAGAATCGCTACAACCGCTATGAGCCGTATCGCTGGGCGCGGGTGTTGCTGGCGTTGGCGTTCGTGTTGTACTTGTTCAGCCTGAAGGAAGCGTGGTCGCGGCTGAAGACTCCGGCGTGGATTTCAGTGCTGTTAGGATTCGTGCTCTACAGCATTGGGCTGGGAATGCGCGCGTAGATTGCGGGGCGCGCCCCGTGGTCGAATATGTACGAATCGCTGCTGGCCATCGGCTGGGCGGCGGTGCTGATTGCGGTGATTTTCGAAGCGGTGCGGCGCGACCGTTTGTTCGGCATGGCGGGCAGCATTTTAGGCGCATTGATATTGGGCATCGCACAGTTCGCCAGTTTGGATCGCGGCATCAATCCGCTGGTACCCGCGCTGCAAAGCTACTGGCTAAACTATCACGTCATCATCACGCTGGCCGGTTATGCCTGCTTCGCGCTGGCGATGATCGTCGGTCACGGCGTGCTGATTTCCGCGTGGCGCTCCAAGGGACAAATGACGCCGGGACTGGCGCAACTCACGAAAGCCAATCTGCGGATTATCCAGATCGGCAGTTTGTTCCTGATCACGGGCATTCTGCTGGGTGCGGTGTGGGCGAATGTGAGTTGGGGACGCTTCTGGGGGTGGGATCCCAAGGAAACGTGGGCGCTCATTTGCTGGTTCGTGTATATCGTGTTTCTGCATGGCCGCAGCGCGGGCTGGCTGGCGTGGCGCGGACTGGCGGTGGCCTCGGTGGCGGCGTTTCCGGTGGTCATTATGACCTATTACGGCGTAAACTATTATCTATCGGGCTTGCACAGCTACGGCGCGGGATCGTCACCCGGCATTCCGTGGCAGGTGTTTGCCTATTTGGGTGTTGAAACGTTGTTTCTGACGTGGATCATGTGGAAGTTGCGCGGCACGCTGCCCCAGCGGCCGACGAAGGTGGTTTCCCAGTCCGCGTGAACAACGGAGGTATGTGCTCGTGAATCCCACGAAACCGACTACATCGAAAGATTTGCTGCCCGTGCTCGCGCGGGTGGCCACTCCCGAAGACTTGCGCAAGCTGACCATCGAAGAGTTGGAAGAACTCTGCATCGAACTGCGCAAGGAACTCTGGGATACGATTACGGCGGTGGGCGGTCATCTGGCGGCGTCGCTGGGCGTGGTGGAACTGACCGTCGCGCTGCATTACGTCTACAATACGCCCGCCGATAAATTGATTTGGGACGTCGGCCATCAAGGCTACATTCATAAAATTCTCACGGGTCGCCGACAACTACTCTCGACGATCCGCCAGTACAAAGGACTGTCGGGATTTTTGAAGCAGACCGAAAGCGAGTATGATTCGTTCGGCGCGGGGCACGCTTCGACGTCCATCAGCGCGGCCTACGGTATGGCGGTCGCGCGCGATTTGCAGGGGGAAGACTACAATGTGGTGGCGATCATCGGCGACGGCGGTATGACCGGCGGGCTGGCCTTTGAAGCGCTGAACAACGCGGGCGGGGCGGGGCGCAATATTACGGTGGTGCTCAACGACAACGGCATGTCCATTTCGCCCAATGTCGGCGCGCTGTCGAAGTTTCTGCTTAAGATGCAGCTCAATCCGCGGCTCTCGAAATTGAAAGACGAGATTTGGCGGCTCATGGGCGAGTCACCAGTGGGCGCAAAGCGCATGCAGCGCATGGCGGGCAAACTGGAAGGGTCGCTGATTAACTTGCTCTCGCCGGGTATGCTGTTCGAGGAGTTTGGATTTCAGTATTTCGGTCCCTTCGACGGGCATGATCTGCGCGAAGTGATCAACGTGCTGACCAATGTGCGCGATAATCATCGTCATCCGGCGCTGGTGCATGTGATTACCAAGAAGGGCAAGGGTTTCGAGTTGTCGGAAGCCGATCCGGTCAAATATCACGGCGTGAAAGCGGCGGCGATTCCGGTGAAGGTGGAACCGCGCATCGAGAATCAGCCGGTGCAGCCGTCCAAGATGGCCTATCAGGATATTTTCGGCGAAGCTATGATGCAGGAAACGGCGCGCGATCCGCTGGTAGTGGCCGTGACCGCCGCCATGAAAGACGGCACGGGATTGGTGCCGTATAGTTACGCTTATCCCGATAATTTCTTCGACGTCGGTATCGCCGAAGGTCATGCAGTGACGTTCAGCGCGGGCATGGCGGCGGCGGGCTTGAAACCGGTGGCGGCGATTTACTCGACATTTTTGCAGCGGGCTTACGATCACATCGTGCACGATTGCGCGCTGCAGCATCTGCCGGTGGTATTCTGTTTGGATCGCGCGGGACTGGTGGGGGAAGACGGTCCGACGCATCACGGCTGTTTCGATCTGGCCTATCTCACAAATATTCCCGGCATGGTGGTCGCGGCGCCGCGTTCCGGTCAGGAATTGCGCGACTTGCTGCGCACGGCAATCGAGACGAAGCGCAATCCGTTTGCCATACGCTATCCGCGCGATAAGGCCCCCGACATTGTGGATTGGAGCGTAGAACCGCAATTGATTCCGGTCGGCCAGTGGGAAGTGCTGCGAGAGGGCAAGCGACTGGTTGTGCTGGCGACGGGCACAATGGTGGAAGCGGCGCGGCGCACAATCGCCCGCGAAGAGTTGAATGTCACGCTGGTCAACTGCCGCTATATTAAACCGCTGGACGAACCGCTGCTGGCCGACGTGCTGAATCGTCACGAAGCGGTGTTGACGTTGGAAGAAGGCACACTGCTCGGCGGTTTCGCTTCGCAGGTGGCGATGTATATGCAAACTCACGGCATTCGCAAGACCTTTGCGGCCATGGGGATTCCCGATCAGTTCATTGAGCACGGCCCGCGCGACGTGCTGTTGGAATTGTGCGGACTCTCCGATGAACATCTCGGTGCCGCCATGAACGCGCTGCTGAAGGGCGAACAACCGCCGGCGACGGTTCCACTATCGGCGGTGCTGCATAACGGCGAGCCGCATGGAAACGAATTATGATGTTAAGGACTGAAACTGTATGCGAGTGATGATTGATCCGCGGGCGGGTTTTTGCGGCGGCGTTCGCCGCGTAGTGAAGATGGCCGAGCAGCACCTGGAAGAGACCGGCGAACCGCTGGTGAGCCTCGGCGACGTCATTCACAACGAGGTGGAAATCGGCCGGTTGAAAGATTTGGGTCTGACCGGCACGAGCCATAACGTGCTGGAGGATAACAGCGACGGCCCGCGTCAGTTACTGATCCGCGCCCACGGCGAACCGCCCGCCACCTATCGCAAGGCGGAGAAGCTGGGAATTCAGATCATTGACGGCACCTGTCCAGTGGTGACGCGCTCGCAGGAGATCGCTCGCTCGCATTATCTGGCGGGTGAACAAGTGGTGATCGTGGGCAAACCTTATCATCCCGAAACCATCGGCATTCGCGGGCACTGCGACGATCAAGCGATGGTCGTGTACGAACAAGCCGACGTGGACAAGCTCGATCCGGCGCGCAAGACCTTCGTGCTGGCGCAAACGACCGTTGCTCGCGACTGGTTTCAGGAACGGATTGACTGGATCAAGCAGCGCTGCGGCTGCGTGGAAGTGCAAGTGGAAAACACTCTCTGCCGCTTTGTCGTGGGGCGCGACCGCGATCTGGAAAAGTTCGCCGCCGCGGTGGACGTGCTGATCATGGTGGGCGGAACCAAGAGTTCCAATACCAAAGTACTGTACGAAGTGTGCAAGAAGGTCAATGAGCGTTCCTATCTGGTGGTGACGGAAGACGAGATTGATTTGTCGTGGTTCCGGCTGGACGATACCGTCGGTGTGACCGGATCGGCCTCCACCCCCCATTGGCTGCTGGAACGCGTGCGGAATTTCGTGGCAGAGCAGGCGGGCGCGGAAGTGGTGGAAGCGTGACAAAACGATGAACGATAAACGAAAGCGTGTGTCATTCTGAAGCTGGCGCAGCCGGCTGAAGAATCCCTAACGACGCAAGGGATCCTTCACTACGTTCAGGATGACAGGTTAGCATAAAAGTGATGAGTACAAATACCAACGAACTACCGATCCTCACCGACGAGTCGAAAGGGCCGAGCAAGCCCGAATGGCTGAAGGTGCGGATCTCGCAGAATAAAACTTTTCACGGGGTACGCGGGCTGGTCAAGGGGCTGAAGCTCAATACGGTCTGCGAAGAAGCGGCGTGTCCCAATCGCGGTGAATGCTGGAATCTGGGCACGGCCACGCTGATGATCATGGGCGACACCTGCACGCGGTCGTGCGGATTTTGCAACGTGAAAACGGGTCGTCCCGAACCGCTGGATCCCGGCGAGCCGCTGCGCGTAGCCGAGGCGATCCGCGAAATGAAGTTGAAATATGCGGTGATTACTTCGGTGGATCGCGACGAGCTGCCCGATGCGGGCGCGGCGCATTTTGCGGAAACGATCCGCACGGTTCACGAAGTCAATCCCGGTTGCAAGGTGGAAGTGTTGATTCCCGATTTCAAGGGAATGGAAGACAGTTTGCGCATCGTGTGCGACGCGCAACCGGAAGTGCTCGCGCACAATATGGAAACGGTGGCGCGATTGCATTTGCAGGTGCGTCCGCAAGCCAAATACTGGCGGAGTCTGCAAGTGTTGGGACGCGCCCGGAGGCTGGGTCGCGTGGTGAAGTCGGGGATTATGGTCGGTCTGGGCGAGACGAAGGATGAAGTGGTGCAGGTCATGCGTGATCTGGCGGACGTCGGTTGTGATCTGCTGACCATCGGGCAATACATGCAGCCCACCCCGCGCCATCTGCCCGTGATCGAGTACATCCATCCGGACATTTTCGAAGAGTACAAGCGAATCGGCGAGGAACTGGGACTCCGGCACGTCCAATCGGGCGCACTGGTGCGCAGTTCCTATCATGCCGCAGAACAGGAAGCCATCATGAGGAGTGGAGAAGTATGATTACGTTGACGCCCACCGCGTCGTCGAAAGTGCGCGAAATTATGGCCAAGGAAAACAAGAGCGATTGGAAACTCAGAATGGGAGTGCGCGGCGGCGGCTGCAGCGGCTTCCAGTATGTTCTGGGATTCGATAATCAAGCCGGAGACGGCGATGAAGTCTTCGATCAGGACGGGATCACGTTGATCTGCGACACGCGCAGTTATCTGTACCTGAACGGCACCGAAATTGACTACGAAGACGGCCTGAACGGGTCGGGATTCGTGTTCCGCAATCCCAACGCTGCCAAGAGCTGCGGCTGCGGACAGAGTTTTTCAAGTTAAAGATGCGTAGCCGGGCACGTGGAACCACGTGCCGCGGCGATGATTTGCAGTGAGTAGCCGATGGGCTCAGCCCCATCGGTGCAACGGGACGGAGCCCGTTGCCTCATCATAACCTGTTCGCCGAGCGGGGTCGCTGACCCCGCCGGAACCCCCCTTGATCCCCCCGTAAACGGAGGGAGAGTAGATATTCACGGCGGATCTTTCTCCCGAAAGGTCCGCTTTGTATGCCGGGAACCGAGCCGATATGCCGAACATAGAACGAGTAGAAATCCGCGTGACGGCGGAGAATCTGTGGTTTCTTGAACGCTACCTGAACGTGTTCGATTGCCTGGACCTATTTCCCGCCGATGCGATTTCTAAAGACGAACGGCGCGGCGTGCCGATCCGCCTCCATACCGACCGGGAGTTCGTGATCGAATCGGATATTGACGGATCGAAAATGCAACTGCGCAGCCGTTCCAAACACAAAGGCTGGGTGCGCTGGACGCAGGAACACGGGCTGACGGCGGGTGACCGGATTATTATCGAAAAGACGGGTGATCGTGATTTCGCATTGTCATTGTTACGAGGAACAGGATGAGTTTGATTCGTTTTCCGATTGATGATTTAATCGGCGAAGGTCCGGTAAAGGAACGGGAGTACCGCGCTAAGCTGGACAAGCTGGACTGGGAGGTTTATAGTGACCGAGCGGTCTTGATTCCGTGGATTCATGGCAAGGAGTTGCCGATCTGGGTTTACCTGATAGCCGTGGCTCGCGTGACCGAGGTGGCGGCGGTGGTCTCGTTTGGCGAGGCCTGCAGTCCCACGGTGCTGGTTCAGCGACATCGTGTAAACATGGATTAGATTAGGATTTAGTCCGATTTTCCTTGACATTCCAGACCTCATCTCGTATATTTATATGCTGTATGCTGTGTTCTCTCTTAAGCCCGGCCGGTTTCGGGTTAACCATCTTTAAAGCAAGGGGATTAAATAGTTTATGACACCCGGGAACGGCAGTTTTTGGGAACTCGTCAGCATTGCATCGCCGTTTGCCAAGTTTATTCTGCTGCTCTTGGCGGTGATGTCGGTGGCATCGTGGACGATTATTCTGGATAAGATATTCCTCATTAGTCGGGTAAAGGCGGCCAACGCAGGGATGGCGCGCTATCGCTGGCCGTATTTCGAACCGCGTACCATGCACGCTGAAGCCCGCCGTTACTTCCAGTCGTTTGTAGCGCGGGCCTATTTATTGGTTCATCGCGATCTGCTGGAACGGGGCGGTGGTATGGGAGTGGACGGCGAAATCCTGGGCCGCGAATATGCGCGGGCGGTGGCGCGGGAACTGAACCGTGCCGAACGGTTCCTGCCGTTTCTGGCCACGTGCAGCAGCGCGGGCCCGTTCCTGGGACTGTTGGGAACGGTGTGGGGAATTATTACCGCGTTTCAGCGGATCGGCATTTGGGGCAGTGCGAATATCGCCGTCGTGGCGCCGGGCATTGCCGAAGCGTTGATCGCCACGGCGGTGGGCTTGTTTGCGGCGATTCCGGCTTTGATTGCCTATAATTTTATTTCCACGTGGCTGCGCAAGGAAGCGGAATTCGCCGAGCAGTTCGGAGATGATTTGACCTTCGCCTACGATCGCTGGCTGGACACCCACGCCACGAGCGGCGCGCAATCTCCGCAGCGAGTGGGAGCGTAGTCGCATTCTCCCGCCGAGCGGGGTCGCTGACCCCGCCGGAATCTTGCATCTGTATAGACTAATCATCGGAAGATAGAAAGCTTTTCGCTGAGCGGGGTCGCTGACCCCGCCGGAATCTTGCATCTGTATAGACTGATCATCGGAAGATAGAAAGCTTTTCGCTGAGCGGGGTCGCTGATCCCGCCGGAATCTGATCTTATGTTGCGACGGCACCGAAGCATTGCCTTCAAGGACAGCCTGCACTTCATCACTCTTGTAACCCGCGAGCGGGGAGCTGGTTTGTCGAAGAGTTGGATTGCCGAAGCCTGTTGGAGTCATTTGAGTACCATCGCGCAAAGCTTGGCTTAGTTTGTTTTGCATATGTGTTAATGTTGGACCATCTTCACGCACTCTTTCGGCAGGAATCCGAGGGAGATAGTATCCCCATCTTTGTGCGCGAATTCAAGAAGTGGACGTCGCACCACTGCAAACCGAGTCACTATTCGGCGATTCCACTCTGGCGGGATTTATATGATGATGTCCCGGTTCCGGGAACGGATGCAGCGCGAACGAAGATCGAATATATTCACAATAATCCGGCACGCAAAGAATTGGTGGTTCGTCCTGAGCAGTACACTTGGTCCAGTGCACGGGATTACTGGGAACTTGGCAAGGGAATAGTTGAAATCGAAATACTCCAATTGATGGATTAATTCACCCGATTCCGGCGGGGTCAGCGACCCCGCTCGGCGGAAACATTGCAAACAAGAACAACTGAGATATAAATTGCTTAAGGAGGTTGTATGGCAGGGATTCCTCAGAAAATTATTGATCGTTACAAGGCAACTGTACCAAAATTTCAGAAAGTGTTAGTTGAAGCGCGCAATCGAGACTTGAATGAAGCTGATACAGTTACAATAGTGAAGGATATACTTGCTGATGTATTTGGGTATGATAAATACACAGAGATAACCGGTGAATATGCGATCAGGGGTACATTCTGTGATCTGGCTGTAAAGATAGACGGTAAAATTCAATTTCTAATTGAGGTAAAGGCTATCGGTCTCGAATTGAAGGAAGGGCATCTGCGACAAGCTGTTGAATATGGAGCTAATCAAGGTGTACCTTGGGTGATGCTAACGAATGGAATTCGTTGGCAACTCTACAAACTTCGACTCGACCAAAAAGTGAACTATGACCAAGTTCTAACATTCGATTTTACTTCTTTAAATCTGCGAATGCAGGATGATCGAGACAAACTCTTTGCTTTAACAAAACAAGGTCTTGCCAAATCGGTGCGCGAGAATCTCTACGAACGAACACAATTAGTGAACCGATTTGCAATTGCAGCCTTGCTACAAACTGATCCAGTTGTCGAAGTGATAAGACGTGAACTCAAGCGGACAGCTGAGAATCTTAAAGTTGAATGTGAAGAGATTGTCGCGATCTTGAAAAATGAAGTTCTAAAACGTGATGCTATCGAAGGCGAAGAAGCATCAAAGGCGGTGACTCGCATCAAGCGAGCGAGCAATAAAACACTTCGGCGGACAAAGTCAGATCAAGAAGACGGATCTTTGAAAACAGAAGTGAAACAACCGCCGCAAGTTGAAGAGGATTAATTTGGATTCCGGCGGGGTCAGCGACCCCGCTCGGCGGGAATAAAATGATATGAAACGCCGTTCCTTTAAAGTACCCTATCGGCCGATCCCGGATATCAACGTGACGTCGCTGGTGGACGTGACGATGGTGCTGCTCATCGTGTTTATGGTGGCCGCGCCGATCATGAAAAGTTCGCTGGAGATCGCGGTGCCGCAAGCGGCTACCGCCACCCCCACCGACAAGGACGGCATTACCGTCGTCATTCGCAAAGACGGCAAGATCATGATTGACGAGACGATGGTGGACGAATCGAGTTTCGACGTCTCGTTCAGCCAAATCTATTCCAGCAATTCCGGCCAGCCGGTGTTTCTGAAAGCCGACGCCGACGTGCCGTACTCGAAAGTGCTGACGGTGGTGGACGCGCTGCGCGAAACCGGCGTGACCGAATTAGGACTGATTGCAGAGCCCAAGCAATCGGCCCACGGCCGGCGGAGGTGATGAGCCGTGAAAGGCTCGTTCTTCATATCGCTCGGCTTGCACGCGATGGTGGGAATCGCGATGGTGTGGGCCACGGGAGCGGGAACGATGAAACGTTCCGCGCTGCCTTCGGCGACGGTGGTTAAGCTGGTGCGGCCGATGATGCCCGCGCTGCCCATCGGCGTGCCCAAGCCCAGCAAGGAAGGGGACGTGATTCCCGAAAGCGAACCGCCGCTGCAAATTCCCAAGCCGAGCAAGGACAAAACGAAATCCACGCTCGAACAAAAAACGAACGATAAGCCCAAGCCGAAACCCAAACGCGATAAGACGCCATCCACCAAGCCGTCGGGCGGAACGGGCGGCAAGGAACTGGTGGGCGATGCCGGTGTGTTGCGCGTCGCGGGCGGCGACGGGTTCGAATACGATTTTTATCTGGCGGTAGTGCAATCCAAGATCGAGCAGAATTTCCGGCCCCCGCCGGGCGTGCGCGGCCAAACGCTGGCAACGGTCGCCTTCACTATCGAAAAGAACGGCGGCATGGCGAATATCACGCTGGCGAAGTCATCGGGCAATCTGTTGATTGATCAAGCAGCCGAGCGGGCGGTCCGCGCTGCGGGCCGGTTCCCGCCGCTGCCCCCGCAATACGACCAGGGAAAGTTAGACATCAATTTTGAATTCGTGGTTAATCCCCTTGCGGGCAGGTAAGCATCCGGTGACATTTATTCCAGCGTTTGTTGAAGCAATCCTCCGCCGGAGTTTAATTCCGGTTCTATTAATAGCGCTCTTTCTCACTTCTGTGGCCACGGCTCAGCCGATCACGCTGCGCATGGAAACGCGCTCGGTATCGCGCATGGAGATCGTGGTGATGCCGTTCAAGGCGGCGCGGGACAGCGCCTTTGCGGGCGAACTGCCGCAAACCCTGCGCGATATCATCAACGGCGATTTGGGCTACTGCGGCTACTTCAACGTGATTGAACCGGCGGACCTGCCGCCTGACACGATCATGAAGGTCAAGCGGGTGGGATCGTCGTGGGATACGCTGTGGACGTTTTCCGGTTCCACGGCGGCGCGGGTGCACGGCACGGTGGCGGTAGAGTGGGGTGGAGTTACCGCGAGTATCGCGATCTTCCAGCCGCCGATCCGCGATCCGATCCACATGAAAGATTTCCGGTTTGAAGCGGAAGATTTGCGGGTGGCAGGGCATGAAATCGCGGCCTGGATCACGCGGGTCGTGACCGGTGAAGACGGCGCATTCACCTCGCAGATCGTATTTGTGGTCAAAACGGGGGACAATAAGAATCTGTGGGTGATGGATTGGGACGGTTCCAATCCGCATAGCCTGACGCAGGATATGACCATCAACATGTCGCCGACGTGGACGCCCGACGGAAAAACGCTGTTCTTTACGTCGTTCCGCAACGGCAACGCCGATATTTTCAAATACGATTTGGCTACGGGGCGCGTTACGGCGTTTGTCGCATCGCCGCGGGTGGACAGCGCCCCGGTGGTATCGCCCGACGGACAATGGGTGGCCTATAGTTCGGTGGCCAGCGGCAATGCGGAAATCTATCGCATCCACGTTGACGGCAGCGGCAAGACGCAGTTGACGATCAGTTGGGGAGTGGACACGTCGCCGTCCTGGTCGCCCACCGGACAGGATTTGGTGTTTACGTCCGATCGCAGCGGCACGCCGCAAATTTATCGCATGGACGCCGACGGCGCGGGCGCCCGCCGCATCACATGGAACGGCAACTATAACGAAACCGCTCGCTGGTCACCGCGCGGGGATCTGGTAGCCTTCGCCAGCCGCGAAATCGGATTTCAGATTTTCACCATGGGACCCGACGGCAGCGGCGAGCGGCGCGTTACCAGCGACGGCTCGAACTTCGATCCCAGCTGGTCACCCGACGGCATGAAACTGGTTTATACGTCGGTACAGGGCGGCACGTCATCCATCTGGACCTGCAATTGGGACGGCAGCAATCCGCGCCAATTGACCTTCGGTCTGAACGCATCCCAGCCGCAATGGGGTCCGGCGGTTCTCCTCACGGCATCCGGCGAGTAGACGATATCATCATGCCGAATCCGAGTCCAACGATTCTTATCTGCACACCGACGCTGCATCGCTTTCGGGGAACTCACCGCGTGGACGATCTGAAGCGCGTGATCGAGGCGGTGCGGAATCAGACGTACACCGATCACGTCCATACGATTGTGCGCGATTTTTGTGCAGATGGACCGAATTGCTCACTCTGCAAAGAAACCGAGGCGCTGATCGCCGCGTATGCCCGTACCGATCCGCGCCTGAAGAGCGTGGTCCTTGCGGAGAAGCACGACTCCTTCGGCTACTACCAACGCAATCTGGCGATCCGGCAATCCGACTGTCCGTTGATTGCCTATCATGACGACGACAACTGGTGGGAGCCGCAGCATCTGGAATCGCTCTATAAAGCGTTAACGGATGCGAATGCCGCTTTTGCCTTCAGCGGATCGAATGTGCGCAATCATCTGGGTAAAGTAATTATCCACCGTCGTACCAGAAAGCCCTATTTCACAGGGATTGATTTAAACGAGATTCTGCACCGCCGGGAGTTGATTGATCGTTACGGTGAATGGAATCTTACCTACGATGCGGATTGGGAAATGGTCTCGCTGTGGATGAAGCACGGCGAACGCTATGCCGCCACCCGGAAATGCACATCGAATTACGCGCTGAAACCGGGTCTGGTCGCACGCTTCTGGTTTTGGTATTCCTTCTGCAAACACGGATTATGGCGGATCTTTTCCTGACCGAACATTCACGCGCCAATCAACATCAAACATAAAACACTTTCATATCCTTACCACAGCAAATCTCGGAGAAACCATGAAGAAGAACGCTTTTTTCAAACACGCACCGCTGGCCGTTTTGGTCATTCTGGTGCTGGCACTGGCCGTCACCGGCTGCAAGAAGAAAATGCCCAAGGAAGAGCCGCCGCCCCCGCCGCAGGTTGAGGAAGTGACTCCGCCGGCCGCTCCGGATACCACCGGACAGGCTGCCCGCGAGCTGCAAGCCCGCATGGATGCCGACAAAGCCCGCATCCAGACGGTGTACTTCGACTACGACAAGAGCGAAGTTAAGCCTGATCAGCGCGGCAAAATCACGACCAATGCCGACATTTTCCGGACCTGGCCTGATTGGGCTGTGAGCGTGGAAGGCCATTGCGACGAACGCGGAACCACCGAGTACAACCTGGCGCTGGGCGAACGCCGCGCGATGGCCGCCAAGCAAGCGCTGGTGGCGGCGGGCGTGGATGCCGCGCGCATTTCCACCGTCAGCTACGGTGAAGAACGGCCGGTGGATTCCGGTCATACTGAAGCGGCCTGGTCGCAGAACCGCCGCGCCGAGTTTAAAGTACGCTGAGTTCTTACACTATGACATACCGATCGTTCGGGCGATCCGGTCGGATTATTGCGAGCCGGACCGGCGTACTGTTGGCTCTCGGAGCCGTGCTGGTCTTGTCGGGCTGCGCCTCGCGCAAGCAGGTGTTCCTGATTCAGGAAGATTTGCAACACATCCGCGCCAGCGTGGATACGCTGAAGCTGGAGCAGCAACTGTCGCAGGAAATGCTGCAGTCGCTGGATGAACAAGTGCGCGTAATGCGGGCAGCTTCGGAATACGGATCCACGACGCTGGAAGAAAAAGTGGAAACGCTGGCGGCGCGGCTGGATGAAATTCTGACGCGCATGGATCGTTCGCTGGCTCCGCTGGAGGAATTCATCCGGCGGCAGGGCGGCGGAACCGATTCGACCGCCACGGTTTCCACGATGGGCGTGGACTACTACGATGCGGCGGCGCGTGATCTCAGCTTGGGAAATTACGATCTGGCGGAAGTCGGATTCATCCAGTTCCTGGAGAGCTATCCCAACAGCGATCTGGCCGACGATGCGCGCTACGGACTGGCCGAGACCTATTACGCCCGGAAAAAATACGATCAAGCCGTTGAGGAATTTCGCCGTGTGATCGCGATCAGCCCGCAGGGGAGCAAGACTCCCGCCGCCATGCTCAAGCTGGGCTTGTGCTACCGGGCGCTGCAGAATAATCGCGACGCAACCCGGAGCTGGGAAGATTTGATTCGTACCTTCCCGCATTCCGAGGAAGCCAAAGTGGCGCGGCAGCGCCTCGATGAAATCCAAAACCGGCAATAGGAACGATTGATTCAATCCTATCGATGCGGCAAACCCCATCGCCGGAGTGCGGTGGGGTTTGTCCATTTACAAGGGCAATCGCGTTATGAGCACCCATTTTCCCGGCTCTGGAAATGAAAACTCGCGATGGCGGCGTTGGTTCGCCGTAGGATCGGCGGCCGCGCTCATCGCGGTTTTTCTATATATGATCCGCTCGCTGCTGTTGGGGGTTTTGGCAGGAATTCTCCTGTGGGCGATGACGCAGGGTCTGTTCAACCGGCTGGCGATTCGCCTGAAGCAGCGGCGCGGTTTAGCGGCGGGACTTGCAGTGTTGATCACCGTAATCCTGATTATCGTGCCGCTGACCGTTTTATTTGCATTAATGGCGGCAGATGCCACGACGCTGGCGGAAGAAGCGCAGCGTTGGTACGAACCCTACCGGGTGCAGATCGAGGAGCGGATTTCCGTTCTCAGCCGCGGCGAAAGCCTGGATGTCTTCGGCTACCAAATCACGGCCGTTGATATCGTCGAACGGTTGGAAAGCGTGTCGGGTAAAATCGGGCAATTCACGATTCAGCTGCTGCAAAAGGCGCTGGGCGGATTGGCCAAAGGCGCGCTGCTGCTGGGAGTTGCGCTATATACCTTGTTCTTCTTCTATCTGGACGGTCCGGCCTTTATCGATTGGTTGAAGCGTTTGCTGCCGCTGACTCCGGAGCAATCCGATCAATTGGTCCGCGATTTCCTCGCGACCAGTAAAGCATCCATTAAGGTCGTTGTGATTATCGGATTGGTGCAGGGAGCGTTGGGCGGGCTGGCGTTCTGGATTTGCGGGATTCCGGCCCCGTTTTTCTGGATGATGCTGATGGCGGTGGCGTCGGTGATTCCGGCGATCGGCGCCCAGATTATCACGATTCCGGCGGGTATTTTCCTGATTTTGGCGGGTAAAACCTGGTATGGGATCGGATTGCTGCTGTGGTCGTGGATCGTAATCGCCAATGCCGACAATCTGCTGCGGCCGTATCTTGTCAAACGCGAAGTCAATCTGCATGAGCTGCTGGTATTTCTGAGCGCGCTGGGCGGCATCGCCACCTTCGGATTCGCCGGCGTGCTGTTAGGACCGGTCATTGCGGCGCTGGTCAAGTCGAGTCTCACTTTTTATCGGGAGGCCGTCGCCGAAGCGCCGCCCGACCTGATTCAGGAGTCGAAGTGATTCGATGTAATCGCCTGTGCGAGGAACGGTTATGAATCTTTTTTCCGAAACCAATTGGTCGTCCTTCATTCTGCCGTCGGTTAAAACCGTCGGTATCGTAATTGCTGCGGCATTACTGTTTCGGCTGATGATGGCGGTTTTCCCGCGGCTCTACAAGCGCATTAACGGATGGGAAGGCACGATCATCCGGCCGCTGAAGGCGGGGAAATTCGTGGTGGTCAGCGCGGCCACGGCGACCGCCTTAACCGTGCTGTTGGCGCGGCTGATTCGGTGGGCGCTGTCGCTGGAGATTATTTACTGGGCGGTAATGATCATTCTGTCGCTGTTTCCGGCGACGCGGGACTGGAATATTCAGCCGGTGGCGATTGGTCTGGGACTGGGGATTCTGACCACGCTGTTCGTGTTGGCGTTGCTGCGGCTGGTGCGCTTGGGATTCCTGACCTTGATCCGGCGGGTGCGCGGCTGGAAGGGAACGCTGATTCAGGCGGTGAAGATCCGCTCGGTCGAGGTGATTTCCGAACAACGGATCGTGGAGATTGTCGAATTCGCGATTCGGATTATTCGCTTTATCGTTTATGTAGGACTGGCATATGCCTACATCACGCTGATCTTCAGCTACTTCGATTTCACGCGCACGTGGTCAGCCACGCTGTTTCATTTCGTGACCGCGCCGATCTTGCGTACGGCGGCGGCGTTCATCGCCTATCTGCCGTCGCTGTTTACGATTTTGGTGGTGGCGTTTATCGCGCGCTATGCGATCAAACTCGTGCGCTGGATTTTCGACGAGATCAAGCGACAAGCCATCACGCTGCCGGGATTCTATCCCGAATGGGCGCAGCCGACGTACAAGATCGCGCGGTTTTTGATCATCGTTTTTGCGATCATCGTGATCTTTCCTTATCTGCCCGGTGCGGATTCCAAGTTCTTTCAGGGAATTTCGATCTTCGTGGGGTTGGTGTTTTCGCTGGGCTCCACTTCCGCCATCGCTAATATCGTGGCGGGGGTGATTCTGACGTACATGCGGCCGTTTAAAATCGGCGATCGCGTGCGCATTGCCGATACGGTGGGTGATGTGATCGAGAAAACGCTGCTGGTGACGCGGGTGCGAACGATCAAGAACGTGGATATCACGATTCCCAACGCGATGGTATTGGGCAGTCATATCATCAATTTCAGTTCGTCTTCGCAGGAGCGCGGACTGATTCTGCATACCGGAGTAACCATCGGTTACGATGCGCCATGGCGCAAGGTTCACGAGCTATTGCTGGCGGCGGCCGCGGCGACTCCGCATATCCTCCAGGATCCGCCGCCGTTCATTTTGCAAACGGCGTTGAATGATTTCTATGTAAGCTATGAACTGAATGCCTACACCGACGAGCCGAACATGATGGCGGTGACCTATTCCGAGCTTCACCAGAACATACAGGACAAGTTCAACGAAGCGGGCATGGAAATCATGTCGCCGCACTATAGCGCGGTGCGCGACGGCAACCGCACGGCGATTCCCGACGACTATTTGCCGCGGGACTATCAAGCTCCGGGATTCAGGATTTCTCCGCTGGAGAAATTGTTCGGTAAGGGCGACGCGAAATAATGCGGCGTGAGGCAGGTAATAACAACGGGCGATTCCCAGGGAATCGCCCGTTGTTGTTAAGCGGATGGTGTCGACGGTGGAGCGGCCGCCATCTGGTGAGCGCGCTCGGGGGAAAGGGTTCCTACGGAAACGATAATTTTCATCGCTTCATCCACCGTCAGCGGCAGCGGCACGACATCCTTCGGACGGCAGTAGACCAGAAATCCCGAAGTGGGGTTGGGAGTGGTGGGCACGAATACCGTCATGTGGTCATCGCCGGTGGTTTCGGGAATTTTAAAGGGCTTTTCGCCGGTCATAAAACCGATGGAATAGGCACTATCGGTCGGAAACCGCACCGCAACCACGCGCTGAAAGTTGCTCTTATCGCCGAAAAGAACGTCGGAAACCTGCCGGATTCCGCCATAAACTTCCTTAATGAACGGAATGCGGCGAAGAACTGAATCGAAGGCTTCCAAGGCACGTTTGCCCAACACGCGGCTGACCGCGAAACCGACCAGTGTAATGAGGATCACCGTCAGCAGAAAAGCGGCGATATCCACAACGGTGTTGATGATAGCCGTATGCTGGTTCTTGGCCAGAAAGATCTCCGCGAAGTAGCGCAGTTGTGGAGCGAGCAATCCGCCTAACAGCCGTACGACTAAAATCACGATGTACACGGTCAGCCACACCGGAGCCAGCACAATTAGGCCAGTTATGAAGTGGCGGCGGACGCGCGCCGCAAAGGAACGGGTTTCGGTTTCGTTCGGTTTTGTTTCCGTCATGCGATCCCGCCTCTCTTACAAGAAAGCCCGACTGACAAGCCGGGCTTTACGCTATGCGATAATCAGTTTCACTTAGTAGTGTCCGGCTCGATGCGGATATCATAGAGCGTTTCGCCGGGTGCGACGAATCCGCGATCCCGCGCCGCTCGCTCCAACGCCAATTCATCTCCGGCTTTCAGAGAATTGAGATACTGCTGCAGCACGCGCTTTTGTTCTTCCAGCCGGTAGATTTCCTTCATCTGCGCGATTTTCTGTTGGCGAAGCTCATGACTCGCCCACACGCCGGACTTGCCGAATACAAACCACGTCCCGGCGACCACCGTGCACACCAGACCGATGAACCACGGTCGCAACAAAAACAGCCGCTTGACGGGACGCTTACTCATCGGAAATTACGGTTATTTCCAAACTGCGCCGAAATACACCGCTTCGTCGCCAAGCTCTTCTTCAATGCGCAATAGTTGATTGTATTTGGCGATGCGGTCGGTGCGCGATGCGCTGCCGGTCTTGATCATGCCGCAGCCGACGGCGACGGCCAAGTCAGCAATAAACGTGTCTTCGGTCTCACCGGAACGATGGGAGATAATCTGCGTATAGCCCGCCCGCCGCGCCAGATCCACGGCATCAAGAGTTTCGGAAAGCGAGCCGATTTGATTAACCTTGATCAGAATCGAATTGGCCACGCCCTTTTCGATGCCTTGCGACAAGAGCTTGACGTTGGTGACGAACAGATCGTCGCCCACCAGTTGTACTTGCTTGCCCAGCTTATCGGTCAGCAGTTTCCAGCCGTCCCAATCGGCTTCGCCCATGCCGTCTTCGATGGAGATGATCGGAAACTCTTTGCAGAGCTTCGCGTAATACTCGACCAATTCGGCGGCAGCTAAGACCTTGCCTTCGCAACTCAGGTTGTACTTGCCGGTTTTGCGGTCATGGAATTCGGACGCGGCACAGTCCAACGCGATGGCGATATCTTCGCCGGGACGATAACCCGCGGACTCGATGGCTTTTAATATCGCCTCAATGGCCGCTTGGTGGGATTTCAGTGCGGGGGCAAAGCCGCCTTCATCGCCGACGTTGGTGGAATGACCGTCTTTTTTCAGGACTTTCTTCAGGTGGTGGAAGGTTTCCACGCCTGCCCGGAGGCCGTCGGAAAATGTGGCAAAGCCCTTGGGGACGATCATAAACTCTTGAATATCCAACGGATTATCGGCATGAGCGCCGCCGTTGATGACATTCATAAAGGGCACCGGAAGGATCTTGGCTCCGACTCCGCCCAGATACTGATAGAGGGGCAGCTCAACCGCTTCGGCAGCGGCACGGGCTACGGCCAGACTGACCGCCAAAACAGCATTGGCACCCAGTTTGGCTTTATTTTCGGTGCCGTCCAACGACAGCAGAACGGCATCAATGGTCTGCTGGTAGATGGCATCCTGCCCGATGAGTTCATCGGCGATTTCGGTATTCACATTCTTAACGGCATCGAGCACGCCCTTGCCGAGGTAGCGACCATTGTCGCCGTCGCGCATTTCGAGGGCTTCATTTTCGCCGGTGGAGGCTCCCGAAGGAACCGTCGCCCGGCCTAAGGCTCCGCCCGCCAGAACGACTTCCACTTCCACCGTGGGATTGCCGCGCGAGTCCAACACTTCGCGCGCAAAAACGTCGGTAATCTCCGTCATATGCCTTTATCTTCCTGTTATTTGTGATCAATAACGCCCAATATACGAAAAGATCGGCCCAAAGGCAAGAGCGGGGGAGGTCAGACTAATGCTACCATATGAAAATGCTCTTCGTGGATTCTAAGACTTCCACTGAAACTAAACACGCGGCCATGTGACCGCGTGCTTAGATTATTCGTTCGTTTCGCCGCCGTCCGAATCGCGATTCATCAGCGATTCGTAGATTTCCAGCGCGCGGGAATAGTACTCTTCGGGCACTTGAATCCGCCACGGATCTCCCAATTGTGACGTGCCCATAATCATGCCCAGTCCGCCTGCCTCCAGATCGGTCTTTACCAGATTGGGGATTCCTTCCTTGTCCAGCACTTCGGTGACCATCGCCACCCAAACGCCGCCGTCAAGGGGCGGAAGCGCTTTCCATTTCACCTCATCCGGTCCGTGTCCTTCGTTATGTTCCGTCATGGTTCATCCTCGCGTTGCCCCTCAAGGGATTTGAAATAGAAAAACCGTTCCATCAGTTTGACGTACTCGGAAAAATCCTGTCCGTCGGGAGTTTTATTCCGTTCACGCTCGAAAGCGTTGCACTTGCTGTCGAGTTCGTCCAAGTAATGCAGCACCAGCGCTTCAAGGGTCATGGGCTTGATCGGTGATCCCATCGTGCCGTCGCCCTGATGGGAGAGAATCAAATGCAGCACTTGGCGGCGGACTTCGGGCGGGAAATCGGGCAATTTGGCGATGGCTTGTTCCACCAGCAGCGTTCCCTGGACGATATGACCGATCAAGCGGCCATCCACCGAGTAATCGAAGCCGACCTCGGTGGTCAGTTCCAGCACTTTACCGACGTCATGCAATAGCGCGCCGGCGATCAATAAATCGCGATCCAACGCCGGATAATGAGACGCCATCATCTCCGCCAGCTTGGCCAATGACAACGTATGCTCGACCAATCCGCCCAGCGTGGCGTGATGCCACATTTTTCCGCCGGGCGCATTAAGAAACCGATCTGTAAATTCTTCATCCGCGAAGATCGTCTGCAGCAGCGTGGTCAGATGGGGATTGGTCAGCGATTCGATAATCGCTGTCAATTGCACCTGTGCTTCAGCCGCCGACAGTGGGGAATGCGGCAGGAACTGGCGGCGGTCGGTTACTTCATCGGGAGTGGCAACGCGAATGCGCGAAACGATCAACTGCGGGGCTTGGTTGTAACGATCGGCGGTTGCTTCCACTTTGACCACATCGCCCGCTTTGGCGGCGGCGGCAAAGGTTTCGAAGTGTTCCCACATCTTGGCTTCGATATGCCCGGTGGCATCCTGCAGCCGCAATTCGAGATAAGGCTCGCCGTTGCGTTTGGGCTTGATCTCCAGTTTCGTGACTAAATAAAAACCGGTAACTCTATCACCGGCAGGCAGTTCACGAACTTGGGCAAGGGCGGGAGAGGTTTGAGGTGTGACGGTCATACTTTTAATATGGTGATTTTTAGAATTAAGTCAAGTCTGAAAATAGCAAGGGGCGCACCACCGTACGCCCCTGAGGATCTGTCTTTGGATTGGTTACATCCGATAACTGAGCGTCACCAGCGCAGTCGTCTTGGAAACGTCTTCTTTGAGATTGAAGATCGGGTTGTTGTACTGGTCGGTGGAACCGTCGCTACTGGTGCGCTGGAAACTGGCGAATTGCAGCCCGGCATCCAGCATCACGCTGCGGTCAATGAGCACGCCCACACCAAACGCAAAGATATTGCGGTCGGCATCGCTGCCCGCCGGTTTGTAGTTACTAGGTTCGTACGCATAACCGCCGCGCAACCGCAGTCCGAACGCCGGGAAGAGATATTCGCCGCCCAGCGAAAAGCGAGTCGTGGCTTGGTAATCGTCCTTGATCTGTTGATTGGCGGAGGTGCGAGAGACTTCAATCCACTCACCGTTCACTTTCATCTCATAGGGAGTATCGGAACGAAATTCCATCGCCGTCCAATCGCGATATTCGACATCCGCCGCCACCAGCCAGCGACCCGGCGCAACCGATGCGCCCAATCGGATCACTGCCGGATAGGTCATGCGATAGTTGAAATAGCCGTCTTCATTGTCTTGCGCCCACTCTTCGTCAATCGCCATACTCATAGGCGTTTGCAGCATCAAACCGGCGCGCACATAGCGGCCAATACGGAACAGTCCGCCAACGTTGGCACCCCAGGCGGAGATATCGGCATTGATGGTGGATTCCGTATACTGGCGCGAGCCGTTTTCCGTGTAGTAGGCAGTGCGCGAATAGTCGCGCAGACCGGTCCAATAATTCAAACCCAAGCCCAAGGCCAGATTGGGAGTGATATCCACCGCGCCGGCCAATGACCACATTCCCAGACGGCCTTCAATCAGTTCATCGTAATCATCCCAGTAGCGGGTTCCGGCTTGGGATGAAGCGAATAATGTGCGGCCATCGAAACCGTAGACCTGTGAGTAGCCGAAGGCAAAACTGAGCGCGCCCTGATACACGGGCACCGGAAAGACCATACCCAGATTATTCAGCCGGAAGTTGCTGGCCGTGCCTTCCCGCGAGGTCGCAAAATAATCGGTTTCGTTCTTGGTTCCCTCGCGCAGCACGGAAGCTTGTAGCTCGATCCGCTTAACTTGCGCGAGTCCCGCCGGATTCCACCAGATCGAGGAATAATCGTCGGCGATTCCGGTATAGGTTCCCGCCAGACCCAACGGACGCGCCGCCGAGCCGGAGTAGTTGCCGGTGGAAATCGGCAGTTGTTCGGGAATGGACACTTGAGCGGTAGCGATGGATACACTCAGGATCACCATCGCTAAGCCGAGAAGGATTCGTTTGGTCATTAGCGTCCCCGGCCTCCATCGCGCTTGTTGGAATCACCCGATGATTGCGGCTGCTGCTTGGTGGCGTCGTTCGATTGTTGCTTGGCCGCCGGAGGCGGACTGCTGGGTGGCGGCGAGGCCGGCGGATTGGCATAGGAACCGCCGCCACTGCCGCTGACGGACGGCGCGGAATACGAACTTCCGCCCCCATCCAGCCGACCACGATCTCCGGGACGCTTGGACGGCGGCTCCACCGGTTCCGCACTGTGTCCCCAATAGGGAGAACGCCAGTAGTACGGATCATACCACGATCTCCACCACGGCGTACCGTAGTAGTCGTAGTATCCGTAATACGACCAATAGTAATCGGGCGAGAAGTTATAGAAATCGAATCCCCAGCGCGTCCGTTGATGACGCGGACGACCCCAATCGTACCAATTGTTGTAGCCGTAGTAGTCCGGATATTCGGGATAGTAGGTCGTATAGCCCTGATATTCGGGCTTGGTCAACGTGGTATCAATCGCACTGGAATCATAGCGATTATAGATCTGACCGAACGGACCTGATCCCGCCTGCTCCATTCCCGGTCGGTAAAATTTGGTATAGCAGCCCGCGGTGAGCAGTGTCAGCACAATCGCCGGCAGCATCACTTTCAATCCGAATTTCATATCTCCTCCTGCTACATCGGAATGATTATTCATTCCGGTGAAATCAACCGCGGAACCGAAACCTCTCTCACATGCCATTGCCGCTCGGGAGAGCGACAACGGCGAATCTTATTTCAGCCTTCGAGCAGTTTCAGGATGATCGCCTTTTGCATATGCATGCGGTTTTCCGCCTGATCGAAAACGACGCTATGGGCTCCATCCATCACGTCGTCGGTGATCTCGCGGCCGCGTTCCGCCGGCAGGCAGTGCATGACGATACATTCCAGATCAGCCTTAGCCACCAGCTTCTGGTTGATCTGGAAATTCTGCAAAGCCTGTTCCTTTTGCGAAGCTTTATCCTTCTGACCCATGGAGGCCCAAACGTCCGTGTACAGCACGTGGGCACCGACGACGGCTTCGATGGGATCGTGGGTGACCGACACCCGGGAAATAGTCGAACGCCGCGCGCGATCCAGAATATCCGGATCGGGCATGGTATCGGGAGACGTGGCCACCACTAATTCGAAACCCAATATCGTAGAAAGGTTTAACCACGAATTGGTGATGTTGTTGCCGTCTCCCAGGTAAACGATCTTGAAATCCTCGTAACGACCTAATTTTTCATAGATTGTAAGAAGATCGGCGAAGATTTGACAAGGATGCAGTAAATCGGTTAAGCCATTGATAATAGGAATATCGGCATACTTGGCCAGTTCTTCCACATCGCTGTGCTTGAAGGTGCGGATGACGATTCCGCTGAGATAGCGCGATAACACGCGGGCGGCGTCGGCAACCGTCTCCCGCTTGCCCAGTTGGATTTCCTGATCGGTCAGGTACATGTGACGGCCGCCCAACTGGTTAATGCCGACTTCGAAGGAAACCCGGGTGCGGAGACTCGGTTTATGAAAGATCAAACCCCAGGTTTGGCCCTTGAGGGCTTTCGATTCAGGGGTGTCGCGGATCCCCGTCAATTCCTTTAACTCGCGGGCCAAGGCAAGTGTTTCAATGACTTCTTCCCGCGTGAAATCCAGTTCCGAGATGAAATCACGGTGGTGACGGTTATCGTTTCTAATGGCCGAAGGATTCATGTAGAAATGTCCATATATGAAGTTGGAGAATGAAAAACGAAAATGCTCAGCGCAGAAGCAGCAATTTCTGCGATGCGACCACTTGCGGAGATTCCATGCGGACCAGATACAATCCGGAGGTTACCGGAATACCGCTGTTGGTCGTGCCGTCCCAGGTCAAGCGCTGCGGTCCGGCCGTCAGGTTCCGAATATCGAACCGACGAACCTCTTCACCCAGCACATTGTAAATCGCCATGATCACCAAGCCCGGACGTTCCACTTCGTACGTGACGGTAGTGGTCGGATTGAACGGATTGGGATAAGCGCCGGTCATACGATAGGTGTAAGCAATTGCGGACGGTTCCGGCGGCGCATTCAGATCGGTGCCTTTATAAATTCGTATGCGGTCTACATGGATGCCCAGCTCGCGCAGTCCGCCATCGGTTTTCAGGCGGAAACGAACATAGATAAAACCGGGCGTCCACGGAGTAAGATCCACGAAGGTGCGGGTCCACGGGATCTCGAAATCGCAGAATCCGGCGGCTTGTTGCCACGTGTTGCCGTCGGTGGATACATCTACGAAGAAACTGTCGGCGGGTACGTCCAAGCGTCCGCGGCGGTAGAAATCCAGATAGCACACGTTGCCGTCGGCGACTTCTACCGAGGACGTAGCGGCGATCCATGTATCGGCAGTGTTGGAATAGAGCGGCAAATGGCCGGTGGGATTCGTATAGAGCGAAGTTCCGAAACCCATCGCCGTGGTATCGGCATCCAGTCGCCACTGGCTGCCGGTGCCGCCGACGGTCCAATTATCCAAAGTCTGGAAATCATCGGCAAAGACCTGCTGGGCGGCGGGGAGCCAGAAATCCTCCGTCGCAGCGCCACCCAAATAGAGATCATGCCATAACACCGTCCAGCCGTCCGCTTGCGCTACCGCCATGACACGATAACTGCCTTCCGGCAGAGAAACCGTCGTGCCTTCGGCGGGGACGTTCACCCACTTGGGATAATCGCAGTCCAAATAGACCGAACCGGCAAGGGGATTACCGCTGCTGTCTTTGATGTACAGCGTCAATTGATGCCATGGCAGCGGCTGCAGTCGCAGTTCGATTTCCTGTGGAAAAGCGTCGTTGGGATTGACGGTCGTGCTCACTGTATCGGGCACATAGCCTTCCTTGCGGGCCATGATGGTGATGTGGCCGGGCATCGGCAAGATGGTGGCTCGTCCCCATTCTTCATTCGTGTACCAAGGTCCGATGACCGGAGTCCACGTGTTCAAGTTGCGGTACTCGGCGGAGATAGGCAGATTAGTTACGTCATCCACCGTATGGATATTCAGCGGCGTGATGCCGTCATTGTCAGAGACATTTACCGCCCGGCGGCACATCCAATTCAGACTGGGCATGAAGAGCCGGATCAGATCGAATAAATCTTTCGTGTCGGCCACGGTGGTTGAACAAGCCGGTTGAATATTCACGCCCGGACCTAATTCCGTTGTGATTTGGATGGTTCCCAGTTTCTGGTAAAACCAATCCTGCGTGCAGCCGTTATGGGTACCACCGAAAACCGGAAGGCTTCGGTCGTCTCCGGGAGTAGAGACATTTTCAATCCGCTGGGAATAGCGATAATTTAGCAGCCCGATGGCTGTGCAATCCGGCGGGAATTTCTGCAGTTCGGAATCTCCGCCCCACTTCCAGGCAACAATGGTTTGATCGGCGACATTACCGGTTCGTGACGAGTGATAGACGATGGACACCGTGGGTTTAATGCGCATGGCGAACTCCGCCACGGCTTGCGCTTCCGGCTCAGAGAACGGAGCCGGGCCGCGGAAATAATCGAAGGCTTCATTGGCAGCGGGATCCCAGAGGGTATCGCCGTAGATCCAATTGAGATCGAAATTACGGTTGGGATCCACCCCGCAGGAATCACGGCCCTCACCCACCCGGATATTGCATTCCCGGCCGTTGAGTTCGGGCGGAACATAGCCGTTCTTCCGCCAGGTTTGATCCAAACACCGGGAAATCACTTCCAGACCGTCAGGATTCATAGTGGGGATGAAGTAGAGCTGCGTACGCTCGATCATACTCCGGTACAATGGATAACGTGCGGAGGTGATTTCACTCAGATAGGCCGCCATGACCTGCATGCCGATGACTTCTTCGGCATGGATATGTCCGATAATCAAGACCGTCGGTTCATCCTCGAAAACATCCACATTATCGGAGATTTTTACCGCATAGATCGGATAGACTTCGCCCAGCATATCGCCCCGCGAGTGGCCGATGGAATCAATACGGACGATGCCGCGTGTGTCATTGGCCTCGAGCTGGAAAATAAAATCGTACAGCTCGGCGCGGGTGAAGTAGCACGAGTCCAGGCAGAGTTGAGCCCGGGCCGGAGGAGCCGCAGCCATTCCCCACGATAGGACCACTGCGATGATCGAGAGTCTCAAGAGATGATGCAAAGTTGTACGTGTCAACATGAACCTCGTTCTGAGATTAACGGGGACGATGAATCGGATTCGGGATTAACGCAACAGCGTCATTTTCTTCACGTCGGTAAAATTACCGGTTTTCAGACGGTAGAAGTAAACGCCCGACGGAAGACGGCTGGCATCGAATTCCAATTCATATTGTCCGGCAGTCATGACCTGATCCGCCAATCGTGCCACGTGCTGACCGAGGGTATTGAAGACCGCAATTTCCACGCGGCCGGTTTGGGCAATCGCGAACGTGAAGCGCGTGGTCGGGTTGAACGGATTGGGGTAATTTTGTCCTAACGCGGCTTGCGTGGGAATGGCCGCATTATGGATTTCGGTGATGTTGGGAACCGTCAGGTCATTAATCCAATTGCACCAAATACTGTGCAGCGGTTCCTTGCCGCTGGCGCGATGATCTTCCCACGCACAAATAATACCGCCTAAAGCATCATCGGAAATCGTCGGTTTCCACTGCCATTGATAATAATCGCAAACGACACCGCCGGTATCCGCATGCCAATGGGGATCAGTGAGTTGGTCTTGAGCGTTGATATGTACTCCGTAGAGGCTGCGGAAATAGGCGCGATAATCGTCCCACACGGCATACAAGCCGTCAGTCCACTCCACGTGAAGCTGAACATCGGTCTGATCTCCGCCCGCATTACAGATGATGCGTCCGGAAGTCGGCCATAGCAGTACTCCCTGGGGAGTCAGCTTCTGTCCGTAGAGGTCGAAAGTGGCGTTGCGATAGTCATTCCAGACGATGTATAGGTTGTCTTGGGAATCGGTGGCAAGGACCGGATCCTGTTGACTATTCGTATCGGCGGAGACGATCATACCGTTGGGTATCCACCCATCGCTGCCGTCGGCCAGAATGCGCTGCGCGTAGATATCGAAAACGCGGACCGGCGTGCGGCGATCAGCCCATGCGAAATAAGCTCCTCCATGACCGTCGGAAATAACCGCGGGCTTGTCTTGAGCGTTTTGCGCGTTGCAGACCACACGGTTCCACGTGATGTCACGATTCGGGCAAATTCGCGCTCCGCCAATATCACTGTTATTGTTCGATAAGTCGCCTTGGATCCAGGTGGCGATACAGCAGCCGTCGGTGCTGGGCACGAGATCTTCAATGAATTCATCTTCATCATCGGATACCGTGAGCCGAATCGGTACATCCCAGCCCGCCGCCGGTTGACAATTGGCGTCGAATCGCATCAGAAAAACATCCAGCGTAAACATGGCGCTGTAGCCTTCCCATGCGACATAGCATCCGCCTTGGCCGTCGGGGGCGCAGAACGCCTTGTCTTGATCCTGCGTTTCGGCTTCCGAGAATACAAGATTACCGGCTCGACTGCAAGCGATCTCGCCTGCGGAATTCACCCGCGTCAAGCGCACGCGTTTTGAACCGGATCGGTTATCAATGAAGGTCACGAAGAAACCGCCGCTGCTGTCCGAACAAACATCGTGGTCCGCCTGATTATAGGTGATAAATCCTTCGTTGTCGGGTACCAGCGTATCACCATTCTGCTCTTTGACGAAATGCGCGACCGAATCGTCCCCGATCTCCACGATTTGATAGAACAACGCGGAACCACCGATGGTCCCGAAGCGGGTGTCCTGCCAGACAATCCCGACGCGGCGATTCGACATAAAAGCCGATTCCGGCCCATCACCATTGCCGTCAATTCCGTATACCAACTGCGCCTGGATCGGATCCAGCGTGGCCGCTCCATCGGCCAGACTCAAATTCTGATAGCGCAGCAGCTGCGATCCGGTGCGCGTGTCGGTATAAATAATCAATACGCCGTCGCCGCTATCCATACGGAGGAGCGGGGAAGATTGCTGGTTGGTGCCGGTTTCGATGAGAACGCCGCAGGCACCGGTCCAACCCAGAGTTCCATTGGCCAAAACCCGAGCTGCATACAAGTCATATTTCCGGGGATCGTTCGTGCCGCGCGTATCATCCCACGCACAGATCAATCCCCCCGACAAATCCGATGTGATGCGCGGTTGGTCGCGGGTATCACCCAAGCCGTCGGGGGTCGCGTTTCCGCACACCTTGAGTCCCCCGGGCGCCCACAGCATCGTGCCGGCGCTATTAATCTTTTGAACGTAGATTTCACTGACCGCGTTATTGACGCGCTTATCCATCCATGTGACGATACAACCGTCTTGTACACCGCCGCTTTCACTGACGGAGACGCGAACGGCTTCCTGCTCGCCCGCGGAATCGCACAGCACAATACCATTTGCCGCCCATTGGGCTTGACCGTTCGTATTCATGCGCTGGATATATAGGTTCGGATCACCGGTACGGTGATCAACCCAGGACACGTAACAGCCGCCGGAGCCGTCGGGACAGAGTTTGGCTGAATTCTGACGGAAGGGGGCGTCACACACTACCGTACCGTTTTGACCCCAGGGAAGCTGACCGTCCGGAGTGATCTTGGCCACGTAGATGTCTTCGAGAATTCCCGCGGAACGTTCTTCATACCAGGCGACAAGCATATTGCCGTTGCCGTCGTTGTCGGCGGTAATTCCCACTTGATAGCTGGGTAACGTAGTTACCTCGACCGGTGCGGCCCATAAAATGGTTCCTGAAGAACTGATACGCTGGGCAAAGATGTCGGCGTTTTCATGTCGCATATCCTCCCAGGCAATGATGGCACCGCCGCTGCCATCATGAACGGCACGGAGGGTCACCTCCGAAATTGCACCGCCAAAGAACACATCGACGGCTACGCCATTGGGATCCCACAGCGGATCGCCGTTATTATCAATTTTCTGGGCATAGACATCACCGAGGGTATCCGTACGGAAATCAATCCAGGCAATGATCCAGCCGCCCTCCACCCAGATGACCTCTGGATCCTCTTGCCGGAACTCGTACGAAACAATTGCCTTTCCGGTTGCGTCCCACGCCTGAGAACCATCCGGCCGAATCAATTGCGCATAAACATCGCGATCTCCGGTGCGGGTGTCGGACCATGCCACCACGGTGGAACCATCCGGTCCGCGGAAACCGGCTTTCTGCCATTCAATATGGAAGCCTTGCCGGACCGGGATACCGGTCGGATTTTCGGGGGGCCCGCCCCAGCGCCGCGGTTCCGCGGCCAACGCGGAAGAAGTACACATCGCCAAAACGAAAGCCGTCAGCAGAGTCATGTGCAGCAAGGTTGCGAATCGAGGTTGCCTCATAGTCTCCAATCTCCTGTAACATGGACTATGCATTCCACCGGAACACCGCTGGTGGATCAAGTGCGTAGCCCGAAGACGTTTATCTGTGCTAATTGTGTTGATTTGGGTAAATGCTCTGGAAAATTTTGCAGAGGATTCAGAAAAGAAATATTCAGTTAAAACTACAAAAACCACTCGTGAGAGTCAAGGTTGAGAGTTGTTTCACAATGCTTAAAGAATGGTAGCTTGGCGATAGCTGCAGATATTGCGCAATAATGCATCATTTTCACGCGACGGATAGCGGCAAAAACATCAAAAACACTGCAATTGAACCTCTAAGTTAATTTTATACAACAGATAGAAAGAAAAAAACCAAGCGAATAATATGAAGAGCAAAAGAGTTTGTTCAACAATTGGGCCAATAGCGACATCATGACGAGGGCTTGCAATACAAGTCTCGTGTATTTGGGATAGCGTGGTATCTAATTTGCTCTTTTTGGCTTGTTTGGCTTTCAGGCTGGAATCGGGAATGGTTGGATGGCAGAAAATGACTTATAATTCACAAGAATACAAACAAATATACGATGGAATCCGAGCTGTGACCATTGTTCGGCGCGATGGAACAATTGTCTATGAGAATCAGCCGGCTCGCGATTTACTCGGTCATTCGGCAGAAGGTGGATCATCGCTTCTACCGTCTCTAACAACAAAATCGGACTGGGATGAGATTCAAAATAAACTGATCTCGGGTGTTGCAATTGTCGATGTACCGATCCTTCTGCAGACCGTTCACGGCGATACCGATTTATGCTACTTGACAGTTTTCCCACAGTTATCGGAAAATGGTGAGCTATTGGAGGCCGCCTGTGTCTGGTCGGTGCGTAAAACGTCGGAGGATCCGGCTCCCGACGCCGATCCCAGTGAGTTTTCGCAGTATATTCATGATCTGGAAAAGCTGATTGAACATCGAACCTATCAGCAGGTGTTGGCGGCGGAACAGAATGAATTCTTATCGGAAGTTGTGGATGCATTACCGTCCGGGATCTTAGTGGTTTCGCCGGAAGGCGACGTGGTTTACCGTAATCGCGCCATGAGTGACCAATATGGTCTGCGCACAGCCGAATACGGGCGGCCGAATATCCGCTATTTTCTGCCGCGCAGCCTCTGTGATGAATTTCAAAAAGTCGTGCAGTCGGGACTGCGGACATGCATGAATACCGCCGATCCGGGCGGAAAGGAGGCGGTGGTCGAGATTCTGCCTTTGGAGCGGGCGGGATCGACTTGGCAGGTGGTCTTGCATTTCAGTCGCGAGGAAGCGGGAGGAGCGCGCGCATGAGAATCTGTTCCATGAAAGATTTGCAGCCGGGAATGGAGCTGGGAAAATCTCTCTATGACATGAACGGCCGACTCTTGCTGCGGGCGGGATTTGCACTGGATCACGAGGTCTTACGGCGACTGGCGGAAACGGGACATTCGGCGGTCTATATCATGGAGGAAGGAACCGACGAAATCATTCCGGAAGATGTTATCTCGGAGGAAATTCGCAGCCGGGCGGTTCAGGCGCTAAGTAATACGCTTCAACAAGTGGAGGACGCGGCGGCTTATCGAACGGATATTCCGCCCGATAAAATGCAGGTCGTGGTCCAACGGGCTGCCGAGTACAAAAATGTCGTAAATGTGGAACGCGTCTCGACGGAGATCACGTCCATCGTTGATGAAATTCTTGATTCCAGCGCGCAGATTCTCGACCAAACGCTCATAAAAAGCAATGTCGGGTATAGCACGGAACATGCGTTGGATACCACACTAATTGCATTATTGATCGGTCGACGGCTGCTCTACAGCCGGCGTGATCTGTTGGAATTGGGAACCGGCGCGTTTCTTCACGATATCGGCAAACTGCCGCTTCATGGTCTGCGCGACAAAAAGCCCGATGAATACACCGAAGCTGACCGAATCGCGATGCATGAACATCCGGCCTTAGGCAAACAATTATTGGCAAACAGTACCGATCGCTTATTTTTGGCGCAGGCGGCGATTCACCACCACCATGAACGGCAGGACGGGATGGGCTATCCGCTGGGTTTGATTGGACAAAATGCCAAGCCCTACCTGAACGGACATGATGCGCGCAAATTCATCTTTCCGTTCGCTGAAATCATAGCGGTTGCCAATGAATACGATAATTACATTGCCGGTCGGCACGGTCCGCGATTAAGCCCCGAACAGGCTTTGCGGGAAATCGCCAAAGGTTCGAAAACGATCTTCAACTCCGAAGTAGTGGCGTTATTGGCGGAAACGATCTGTATTTTCCCGACCGGTTCCATGGTGCGGATTACGGATTGTTCCAACCGATTCTTGGTGGGATCGGAAGGCGTGATCATGAAGCCCAAGATGGATCGTCCGCACCACCCGCTGCTGGTCCTGATGAAGAACCAAAAGGGCCAGAAGATCACGCCCAAAACCGTAGATCTTTCCGCCGAGAAATCCGCCCGTATCGAGTTATTGCTATAGTTTACATGGGACTTTGAATTATTTCCAATCTTTCGTATATTCGGACGACATGCCCATTTAACGGGGAGAATACCATGCCGATCCGATTCGCATTATTACTTGCTCTCGGTTTTGTGACGTTGATAGCGGCGGCGCAGCCGGTGGAGCGATCGGTCTCCTTTCCCGCATCACCTTTTCAAACCTATAATGCCCTCACGGTGGAATGGCAGATTCGTCAATGGGCAGCCGCGACCGGTGTGACCAGCGATGCACGGCCGGAGGGTGTCTGGCGGTTCACCTATCCTGATGATCTGTTTGAAGAAGGAATCTACCAAACCACCAATCGGGGTGAATTGCTGGTTTTCACGTTCCTGCAGGGCGGCTTAACCACGATCGCGACACTGGAGTTTAAGCCGGACGGCAACGGCACGTTGTTGACGATCAGCCATGAGATTCCGGGTTCGGGCAAAGTGGCGCAGCGGCTGCGAAATACGCTTGGCGCCTGGTGGGATCAACGGCTGGAGAAACTGAAAGGCTATCTGGACCCGATCCCCGGTGGATATCTCGTTGCCCCACGAGGAGCCGGACCGTTTCCGGCGATCTTGGTGCTGCATGATCGGTTCGGATTGGATCGGACCGTTCGCGGCTATTGTGATTCGTTGGCGGCCCGCGGTTACGTGGCGCTGGCGGTGGATATGTTCCGCGGCGAAGCGACCTCTGACCTATTGCAGGCGAATCGGTTTGTGGAATTGGTCAGTCCCGAAGATGCCGAGGCGGCCGCGAAAAAAGGGATGACGTACTTGCGAAAGCGGGAAAACGTGGATCGTAAACGCACCGGGACCTGGGGATTGGGCTACGGCGGCGGCATGGCGCTGCAGATGGCGACCACCGATGCCCGACAAAAAGCCTGTGCGGTATGGCATCCGCTTAATCAACCGTCCGACACGTTGTTGAGCCGCATTGCCGCGCCGGTTCTGCTGGTTTTTGCGGACATGGATGTCAGTAATCCGCATCCGGGGATTTCTTCCTTCGTACAGTCGATGGTTCAAGCCGGGGTGCGAGTCGAAAACCGGGTGCTATCCGGATCCCGTGATTTCTCGGACCCATCCTACGGCGAAAGCTACAATTCAAGTGCGACCGCCGATGCCTGGCGTTCAACGCTGATCTTCTTCGATAAACAACTGCGGTTGTAAAACCGTATTTCCATTACTATCCTTCTCAAACCGACTATCGGAAATTGAATTCCTTCAGGAGCCCGTTAATGCAGTCCTTTTTCCGTCGTATGCAGGTGAGCGGCAGTGGATTGTTGATTGCCGTGCTGGTATTGGGTCTGGTCACAGTTGTTGGAGCACAGACCGGCGAAATCAAAGAACGCGGCGAAATTCCCGATCGCTACAAATGGGATTTGACGGCGATGTACAAGACCGATGCGGCGTGCGAAGCAGATATCGCCGCCCTTGAAGCGATGCTGCCGCAATTACGCGCCTTCGATGGAAAGATCAGCCAGTCGCCCGAACAGTTGCTGGCGTATTTCAAGCTTTCTGAAGAAGCCGGAATGAAAACGGAAAACGCCATCGGTTATGCTTATATGAAGTACGATGAGGATACGCGCGATCAGAAATACAATGCCATGAAAGAGAAGATCGCCGACGTTTCAACGCAAGTCAGCGAAGCGACGTCGTGGTTCTCGCCAGAGCTGGTTTCCATTCCCGAAAGCACGTTCGAACAGTGGTTCAAGGACGTTCCCGATTTGGCTATTTACCGGCAAGCGATTGACGACGAGTTGCGGACGAAAGCGCATACATTGACACCGGCCGAAGAGCGGATTCTGGCGATGACCGGCAATCTCGCGCGAACGGCGGGTAATGCGAATATCGCACTGCGGGAAGCCGATATGAAATTCCCGACGATCAAAGATGAAGACGGCAATGACGTGGAACTTTCGGAAGGCCGGATGATCGGTCTTTATGAGAGTTCCAATCCCGAGGTTCGGCACAATGCTGCTATGGCGCTCTTGCGGGCGTACGGAGATTATCAAAATACCGCCGCCGCCTTGATGGCAGGCAATATCGCGGGAAATATCTTTTATGCCCGGACGCGCGGTTACAATTCCGCATTGCACTCGGCGCTCGACGGCGAGAATATTGACACGACGGTTTATCTGCAACTTATCGAAACCGTGCGGAATAACATCGAACCGCTGCGCAAATACTCCGACTTGCGGCGACGGGCGTTGGGTTTGGATTCGCTCCATCTCTATGATATGTTTGCGCCGTTGATTCCCGAAACGCGCATCACCGTGCCGTACGATCAAGCGGTGTCCATGATCGAAAAGTCGGTAATGCCGTTAGGCAAAGAATACGTGACCGCGATGACCGACGGATTCAAGAGCGGTTGGGTGGATGTTTATGAAAACCAAGGCAAGACCTCCGGCGCCTACTCGTGGGGCAGCTACCTCAGCCATCCGTACTTGTTCCTGAACTACAACGATACGATGGAGGACCTGTTCACGGTTGCGCATGAGATGGGACACGCCATGCATACCTGGCACAGCAACAAATATCAACCGTACACGTACGCGAGCTATGAACTGTTCGTCGCGGAAGTGGCTTCGACGTTCAACGAAGCGCTGCTGATGGATCAAATGATGAAGCAGGAAAAGGATCCCGCCAAACGGCTGTACTTGGTCAACCAGTACATTGATCAGATTCGCGGTACGCTGATTACACAAGTGATGTTCGCGGATTTCGAATTCCGCATGAACCGCGCCGCCGAAGAAGGCCAGCCGTTGACGGCGGAATTCCTGTCCGGCCTGTATCTGGAAACGCTGCGCGATTACTACGGGAACAGCGTGGCTATCGAACCCGAATACGGCTACACCTGGATTCGCATCCCGCATTTCTACCGCGAATTCTACGTCTACAAATATGCTACGTCGTTTGCCGCGTCCCAAGCCCTCTCACAGAAGGTCTTGAAGGGTGAAAAGGGCGCGCGCGAGAAGTATGTCAAGTTCCTCTCCTCCGGCTGCTCCAAGTATCCGGTGGAGCTGCTGAAAGATGCAGGTGTGGACTTGACAACTTCCGCGCCGGTGGAAGCCTCCATGAAGAAGTTTGCCGAACTCGTGGACGAAATGGAGAAACTGCTGAAGCAAACGAAAAAGATATAGCAGAAAGTTAAAAACAGAAAAGCCGGGACGAAGATCCCGGCTTTTCTGTTTTGATCGAAAATCGTTAGTTGTCGGAAAGCAGATGCGAGGCGCAGCGCGGACCACTGTAGATGAAGGCTGTGTAAACCTGGGCCAGATTCGCACCCAGCGCAAGACATTTATGCAGCCGCGATGAGTCGGATATTCCTCCGGCGGCAATGATGGCTTGGTCGGCGGCTAACTCCGAACGAAGAATCTTTAGAAGCTCGCAGGTGCGCGGGAATTGCGGCTTACCGGACAGTCCGCCACGCTCCAGTGGTGCGGCGCGCGGAACCAGATTACGGCGGACCGTTGTATTGCCCGCCACAATCCCAGCCAGCTTAAGCTCGCGGGCTAATCGTCCGACGGCAGCTACGTCATCATCAGCCAGATCGGGAGCAATCTTCACTAACAGCGGTTGGTTGACCGTCCGCAGATTTTCCTCGACCAATGCGGATAATAGTGGCTTCAGATACGAGATGGCTTGAAGATTGCGCAATCCGGGAGTATTGGGTGAGGAAACATTGACTACGAAATAGTCGCCCAGCGCTGACAGATGCCGAAACACCTTCAGATAATCACTGGTGGCTTGTTGCGGCGTTGTATCGAAGTTTTTGCCGAGATTGATCCCCACCGGGATTTTTAAACGATCACCGGATCGCAGCGCATGCAATCTCCGACCGACAATCTCCATGCCTTCTCCCGGAAAACCAAGGGCGTTTACTAACGCTTCGGCTTCGGGGAAGCGCCAAATGCGCGGTTTGGGATTGCCCGGCTGCGGTCGCGGTGTGACCGTTCCGATTTCCACATAGGCAAATCCGAGTTCCTGCAATGCCAAGACAATCCGGGCATCCTTATCGAATCCGGCGGCAATGCCCAAGGGATGACGAAACGTTATTCCCAAAACGTTCACCGGTCGTTCGCGGATCGGTCCGGCCATCATCCGCAAGAGCGCGCGACCCTGCGCAGTGGTTTGGCATAGGCTTAACGATTTCAGAGCTGAATCATGAACCTGTTCGGGATCACGCAGAAAAAGCAGTTTACGAAGTGTGGAGTACATGTGTTCGGTTAGAAACGAACGCCGGAGATAATGTTGTATTCGGTATTTCCGTCGCGGTTGACGGAGTAGGCGAACTCAATAATTTGCACATAGGGAACACGGAAGTGGAGACCGGCGCCAAGCGCCGCCCGTTCTTGCCGCCGTCCGTCGAAATAGAGTTCGGCGCGCTCGCCAAAGAGAACGCCGCTGATGCTGAACGGCCAGCGTTCGCCGTAGCTTCCGATATAGGGGAAATCGTAGGTGTACTCGCGGGTGATGGGAAAGCGCAGTTCGATATCTCCCAGCAGATAACCGGACGATTGGCTCTTTACACCGGTATAGCCGCGAAATGCCGAGAGGAATCCCCAGTAATAACTAGCCCAGCCGGGCGTGGATGATGTCGAGGTTGCACCAAGAAAGCGCAGTGCCAGCAGCGGCGGACTAGGTGCGTCGAACAGCGGAAAGTAGCCGCGTAAATCATAGTGCGAGCGAATGAATTCCTCGTCACCGGTGGCGATGTTGAGATCGGCCCGCGCAAACGCTCCCCGTGTCGGATACCATTCCAAATCACGACGATCCAGGATTACAAACGGCGAAAACCAGACTGTGCGGGCATGGCGTATTTGATCCGGCAAACGAGCTTCTCTTATAATACCACGATATTGCAGTTGCATTCCGACGCGCGACGGCGCTCCCCGGCGAGTGGCGACTGTCGCTGAGTATCCGACGTCTCGCACGTAAGCGGTGCTATCGCGAACCGCCCATTCGCGATCCGATGTCTGCAAATTGTAGAAACCGAGATCCAGTGAAACCGGCAACCGCGGCGAAAACCAACGCGTTTCATATTTCAGCGAGAATCCTTGTGCGGCTCCGAACTGCACATATCCGAGGAGCATCCCGCCGTTGCCGCGAAAATTGATATGACCAACCCCGGCATAGATCGTAGCTTTATCGAAAAATGAACTCGGATCTTTGATAACGTCGCTGATCGAACCTTCCGTGAAATTGACTGAGAGCGCCGGGAGGATCGGCCAGGCTTCGCGGAGATCAACCTTGATTTTATCGGTCGAATCCGCGGTGACAGAAACCGAATTGAAGAACGTCAGGTTGCTTAGCTGCCGCTCGGCATGCGCCAAGTCCTGAACCGAAATCGTGTCACCGATTTGGAATCCCAACTCACGCATCACTACCCAAGAGTGGGTTCGTTTTAAACCGTTGATTTCGATGTCGGAAACGACGAAATGATCCGCCGCTAAAACGACGTTTGCGAGGAGGAGAAGAACGCAGAGCAGGCGTGTAATAGTTACCTCCAATCCACCTGCATAAGCAGATTCAAGCTGGAGCTGGTGGTGCCGTTCTGTTGGGCGATCAGTTTCAGCCAATCCAAGAGCCGGTATTCGATGGTTACTTCCTGTCCGGATTGCGTGACTTCAATCGGCTGCTTGACGCGTACGAATATCCGGTCGGTAACGTAGGTTCCGACCTCAAGCGATCCGCCGGAGAGGTTGGAAAGCCCGCCTTCGCCCGCCTTATATTCAAACACATCCAAGCCCGCCCACTGTCCCACCAAACCGGATAATTGACTGGTCGCGCCCGATGCCACCGCCTCTTCGATCATCGCGGTCGTGGAACCCGACGCGACCCCCGAATTGCTGCTGCCCGTGATCAACGCGACGAGAATGTTATCCAGCGACATTTGCTGTCCGTCTTCGGTTCCGGTGAGATCTACCTGCGTCTGCGCCATTGAGCCGTAAACGTGTACATGAATCAGAATGCCTTTGGCTTCCAATTGCCGGTAGTCAGCTTGCAGGTCAATGGTCGGATTGTCAATCGGCCCTTCGTAGCGAACGACGCTATTGTCGCTATCGACGATAAATTCCTTGCCGAGGAATTGCACCCGGCCTTCGCGTACGCGGATTTCACCGCTAATCGTCGGATCGTAATCACGGACTTTATAAAGCCAGAGCTGACCGGATAATTCGATATTCATGCCGCCCCCGCGCAGCCAGCAATTGCCGGGAATCTCCAACTCCAGTTCATGCGACATCGAGCGATAGATTTCGCTCAAGAGCACCACCGGCTGTGCCGTATCACCGCTCAATTTAGCCAACTCGGCTTCCAGGTCAATTTCCTCAATAGTTTTAGTAGCCGCCTGAGTGATCCGGTACAAAACTTCATTCAATTGAATCCGCCCTTGCGCTTCCAGACGATTCATGGGACCGTTGATCGCGATGCCGCCATCCGCCCGAATCTTCATCAGCGGGCTGTTGATCGCTTCGAAGTTGTCCAGATGGACATCGAGATGCAGTTCACTGGGAAGGGGGAATGCCATCACCGCCCAACCCGTGCCTTTTAACGTTCCTTCCGATTCTGCGCTGAAGCGGCGGATGCGCAGTGTGTCGCGCTCAAAATCACCGGTTAAGTTCAGCTTTTCGTAATTAATCCCGGTACGTGAATCTTGATACTTGCCGTCGCGGACCGCGAACACGCCTGCCCAATCGGGCTGGGCGGGAGTTCCCCGGAAATTGATGTCTCCCGACACCGAACCTCCCACTGACATGCCGAAGGGAAGATAGCTATTCAACTTGTCCAGCGGTTGTTCCAGCAAGCGGACATGCCCTTGCATGGGCAGACTGTCCACCAACACGGCGCCGTCTTCCAGCGATACGCGCGCGGGCAGTTCGCCGGAAAACGTCGTCAGCGTATCGCCGAACCAAATCAGAAAACCGCTGGTTTTCGTGCCCTGCCGTCCGGCGGTGGCACTCATATAGAATTGATCGGCCAGCAGCATTCCGTTTAAGGATATGCTGTCGGCCGTAATGCTTATATCGCCCACCAATGCCGTATCGGGACCGACCACTTGAAGGCGGATATTCGTATTGCTGGAGGGAATATCCTGCTTGAAGATTCGCGCCAGCTCGCCGGTCTGAATACCGGATAATTCCAAAACGAAATCCTGGTCTCCGCCTTGTTGGATGTATCCGGTTGCGGATAGCACGCCTACTGCCGAGCGGAATTTCAACCAGTCCAGTTCCACACGGTTTTCGGATAATGCTACGGTGGTTGTGCCTTCAGAATTCCACGCGATTCCGTAGGCTTTGGCGGAAAGATCGCTCATTGCGACTTCAATGTCACCCCCACGACGCGTGTATTCCAAATGCGTAGCCAATCGGATCGTGTCGGCGCGCGCCCAAATTTGTGGTGTAACAACGGCATGGTCGGGAGTTCCCGCGAACTCGATTTGCACGGAGTCAATGGATTGATCCACCGCCTGAACACCCTGCACAAACAGCGTGCCACGCAGATATAGCGTATCAACATTGCTTTCCTGAATCTGCAGATGGGCTTTATGCACGCGATACTCGGCATACCGGGCATCGGTTACCCGGAGCTCACCCCGTGCAGTTATTCGCGAAACCGAATCTCCCTGCAGACTGGCCGAACCGCTGAGTGCCATCTTAAAGGAACCGCTTACCGTATCGGCAGGATCGAGATATTCGGCAATGAAAGGTCGGAGATTCGCGAAATCGGGCATCTCGGCATTGATCGAGTATTCCAACGCATCATGCAATTGTGCGCGAGCCTGTATTCCGATGGTTCCCCCGGCGGCGGCAATGTTCATCGTGTCTACGAAAACCGAATCCTTAGCCATTCTGGCGGCCGCTTGTACGGCAGCCAGTTCGTAGCGGCCCAAGCGAACCGTATCCAGATTGAAACGAACTTGCGCGATCATGGTTCCCGGTTCCAAGCCGGTGGATTGCACGGTTAGTCGTCCGCTCAATGGCGAAAGTGTATCGGGTACTTCGGAAATAAAATGGTGAAGATCGAATCTGGATAATTGCACGTCAGCTTGTACTCGGGCGGTAGTCCGTTCGAGACCTTGGAGATCACCGTCCAGTACAAGCCTTCCATGTCCCGTATCCAGATTTCCCTGCACGGATATGGTGGAATCCAACGTGCGAACCCGCAAGGATGCCGATGCCAGCGCGTATTCGCCATAGCGGCAATCGCCTAAATCCATATCCAGCATCCACCCGTTCACTGGATTATCAGCAACGGTTTTAGAAAAACTCACAGTGCCGTTAATCTCGACATAGGCAGTGTCGTTCCATAAGGCGGCGGGCGTAACGTGATCGAACGTAACCAATCCTTGTCCGGCGATGTCTTCCGGCGGGAACGGCACCGCAAGATGGGCACGGACATCTCCGATATGCGCTGTATTGAGCTCCGTTTTCAGTAATAGTGAATCACCGGCAGTTTCATAAGATGCAACCAAACCCAGAGCCCCGATGGCATTTCCCGGCTCGGGAAGCAGTGCAGTAAAGGCACTATCCAGCCGCACACTTAATGCTCCGGTGATATCGCGCAGCGGATCATCCAGTACCAGACTACCTTCGTTGTCAAGCCCCAGCATTCCGGGAGCGTTAAAGGCAAGTGAGTAGTCCAGCGAGTCGTGATTGAACTTGCCCTGCAAATGAAGATTCCATTCTGCGATTTCCAGCGGGGCAAGTTCGGGCAATTCAACGCGCGACGTTCCGCCGACAATTTCCGCCTTATCCAATAGCAATGCCCACGTCAAGGGCTTGGATGGGGTAGTATCCGATTGTGCCGGACGTGTGGCTGCCAACGCCCGCTGCAAGTTCGAATTGCCGGATGAATCCACTTGAATATTCAGCGTCAGTTCTTCAATGCGCACGTCGCGAATATGCAGCGAATCGCGCAGTAACGGAATTGCCTCAAACCTCACCCGCAGTAAATCAAGATGCGCTACCAAACTGTCGGTATCGTCAGTCAGACTCACATCGCGCAATTCAAGCCAACCGGGGGGAGAAATGTGGACATCGCGGAAGGAAATCGTTCCGGCGATGGTCTGATTGAAATCGGCCAGAAAATAACGGGCGATAACGGTTTGTGCGCCCGCCGTAAGCAATAATAAAACCACGCCGACGAAGACCATCGTTAAAACGGCGGTGGTCCAGAGGGTGATCTTGAGAAATTTCCGGCGCATCAGAACGGCATTCCCAATGAGAAGTGAATCGCGTAGGGACGATCCCCGTAGGGATTCTTGCGAATCTGATGGGCATAATCGATACGAATCGGCCCGACCGGAGTGATGAACAGCAAGCCCAGTCCGGCAGACGGATACAGATTGAGCGGTTGCCAGACCGATTTATTCGTCCAGACATTTCCGACGTCGCTGAACGCCGCCAACGTGACGGGACCCCACACGTTCTGACGAATTTCAGTCGTGAAATAGAAGTAGAAATCTCCACCCACCGGCAGGTGTTGTTCATCATCCGAGCGCGGCGAAATTTTATCACGCGCCCACCCCCGAATCGTCGCCGCACCGCCCAGATAGAACCGCTCTTCAGGGGGAGTAACGGGCGAATTGTGCAGCGGTCCCATCATTCCGACTTCGGTTTTTCCGGCCAATACCGTGAAGCGGGTGGCCGGAACGAACACGCGATTCGCCATCACCGCCCGCCACCACCGGAAATCCGTGCGATAGAACGCTCCCGATTCCGCCAGCGTCATGCTGATCACGTGTCCCTTGCGGGGAATCAACGGATTGTCGCGGGTATCCCATGCGGCTGAAATTGTCTCGACCGAGCGGATATAGGTTGTTTTCAGGGTCGAATCCGCTTCCGATTGGCGTGCCGCTTGGGCCGGACCGACTTCATTGGAAAGCGAGAGATTTACGAAGGGCAGGGGGGAAGAGGAAAGGATTGTCGTCGCGGACTGAGTTTCCAGAGTCGTATTGGGCTGTTTGTCCCACGCCCATTTGGGCGCAATAGTCAAATCCGTGGCGTTCCACGGCGTATGCGGCCAGAACAAACGTATTTCGGTTTGACGGTGCAGTTCCGCCCAACTGCCGCTCCACGTAAACCGCCGACCGCGACCGAAAAAATTCAAATCCACGAATTCCGCTGAAGTGCGCGCATGCTCTTCGGTGTCGTAACCGCCGCCCAGCCGCATGCGATAACGCCAGCCTTCCTGCGTTTCGATCCACACCGGCAGCGTATCCCCCGGAACGGACGTATCCGCGCGAATGCTGACATAGTTGAAGATTTCCAGTTTCACCAACCGGCGACGTGTTTCTTCCAGCTTCTTCGGCGAAAACGGTTCGAAATCACGATAAATCAATTCGCGGCGGGCAGTGGATTCGCGCAGTTGCTTCAAACCGATGATGCGGGTTTGTCCCAAGTAACAGAAATCACCGGGTGAGAGTACGAACATGACGTGGGCCGTGTTGCGCAGGCTGTCGGTTTGTATTTCGTAGCCTACATGAGCCCGGGCATGACCGATTTCGCGCAGTTTATAAGCCAAGGTGTCGGCGGAGGATTTGACCGCCGAAAGCGCCAGCCGTTCACCCGTTTTAATCGGCATCAGCAACGACCAGCGAGCGGAATCCACACCCACGTCTTTCGGCCCGTTCAACTCAAGATTCCAACTTTCCAAAACGAGCGGCTGACCTTCTACAATCTCCACCTTCAGCACCAGTTCGCGGGTTTTCTCGCGCGGTATCACATAGCCGCGAATGATTGAGTTGGGGAAACCCTCGCGCCGGTAGAAATGTTCAACCCGGAATAAGTCGGCGGTGAAATCGTCGGCAAAGAAAACAGTGCGGTGACCGATACGGACATAACGGCGCAGCCAGGTGGGCTTTTCGGTGGCCATCACGGTCAGTAATTCGGCGCGCGAAAAGCTCTTGATTCCGGGAAAGACGACGACCTGTATCCTCCAGCCGTTATAGCCCTGCCACAGCCGGTAGTCCTCCAGTGAGAGATCTACCGTCGCCCAGAGAGGAGCCGTTAGCGCAAGGATAATAAGGGGTAGGCTGAGAGTTCGCAGAGACATGCCGTTATACTATATAAGGTCACAATAACCTTAAAATAACGGGAAAAATCGGCAGAAAATCAAGGATTTCCGGTGATCAGGCCGTCGGCGAAGCCGGGGGGTGATAGAGCGGGATCAAACCGCCCCGTGATAGGGAGGCAAGAAGGTCGGAGAGGCTGACATCGGGATCGGGAGCGGTTTCGTGGCGCGTCCGCAGGACTTCTTCAAGGCGATCGAGACCGGACTGGGCAGCGCGCATGCCGTCCGCATCCGGCAGCCCCTGATTCAATAAGGCGGCGATCAATTGCACCTGAATATTAGTCTCCAGCGTATTGATCAGCCCCGTACTCCAATTGGCGAACTCACCCGTGATGAATTGGGCAATAGTGCGAATACCCGCCGCCAATTGCCCCCGGCGTTCGTCGAGGACCGCCTGTTTTCGTCCGGTCAGGTTGGCCGCTATACCGCCTCGTTTGCCGCCCCCCGCGGGGAACACCTTTTTTTCATTGAGGATCGTTTCCAAACGGGGTGTTAATGCCTTGGCGTCCCAGTGGGCGTTGGCATCGCCCAGCGAAATCCGCCGCAATTCGAGCTTTGCCGCCAGACCGCCCAAACCGCCTACTAAGTCCGCCATACGATCCGTGAGGTATTCGTCCAGTTTGTTCCATAAGCCCGTCAGTGCCAGCGAAGTCAGGAACGTATCGGTTTGTGGTCCGGACTTTTGCACGTCGAAGAATGGCGCGAACGCCGAACCGCCGACGCGATTTTGCAGATGGGACTCGACCAATGACCGGACACCGCCGACCCAATTCGTGCGATACTGCTGCAGCAAATGGCGGGTTTGACCGGTCTTATTCTCGTACTGTTTCAGATGCTTATCGTATTGGCGTCGTTTCTGTTCGATTTGGCTCAATAACCGATTCACCAGCCAGCGCCACGCCGCCGTTACGCGCAATGCCAAGTCCTCAAAACGATCTTCCTGCACCGTAGCGATTTCGGCGATCAGCCGTTCACGTTCGTCAGGACCGGAGAACAGGTCTGCCGAAACCAGCCACAGTTTCTGGTTGAGTTCTTCCAATGTCGTCGTAAAGGCCTGAGGAGCGGTATCCGTAATGACCAACGCGGCGCGCTGCCGCAGCAGAAACTCGGTTTCGATGGGCTTACCGTCAGGCGATTGCAGAAACTCGGTATAGGGAATCCAGCCGAAGCTCCACGGGGTCTTGGCCGCAACGCTTTCTTCAATCACTAAAAATTCTTGAGAGGGCCATTCCTTGCCAAGCAGGGCATGCAGCGCTTTCGCTGTTACGTCCTGTTCAGTGGTGGCGTGACGAATGCGGTAGTGGTGTTTTTTGCCCGGCTGCAAACTCCAAATCAGCGGGGCCTTGGGGAATTCCGGCCATTCCACCTGATAGCCGAACAAGGCCGCGATTTCCGTCGCTAATGCTTGATCGCCGCCACATAACAAAAACATCGGCGGCAAATCTCGCATGCGCGCAAAGCTGTCCAGGTCGGGGAGTGAAATTCCCGATTCGCGGCAGATCGTTTGCAGTTCGAGGAGCGACGGCGCGGCGGTGTGCTGTACGCGAACCCGCACCACTTCCCGCCATTGTTCCTTGAGCTTCAACGCGGCGGAAGCCGACGAAGAGAAGGGAGGAAGCGAACTCAACCGCCCACTCCCGGCTTAGTGGCGAAATGGAAGATCAACTGCAGCACAATGGATAATCCGACCAGCGCCGCAACGATCATGAACGTTTTCTTATTGGCGGCTTGTCCTCTTTCTAAGGCTTCATTGATTTCCTTCTGGAGAGATTCCTGCCGCTCGTGCAGCGTATTTTCGATGAATTCCAGTTTCGACGTGACCAGCGAACTGACTTCGCGGCGGAAATTAGGCAAGTCTTCATTCTGCAATGAAGCTTGCTCGGCTTTGATATCCCGCAGTTCGTCCTTCGTAAATTCCAGCCGTTCTTCCGTCTCTTCCTGCATTCGTTTTAATTCGGTACGCAGGTCGCGATTTTGTTCCTCGTGCCAGTCCTTTAGAAAGTTCAGAGTTTGGGGCAGATCGGACAGCTCTTTATCCTGCCGGACCTGCGCCTTGCGTACCATATCCAATTCCGCCGAGTGCTTTTCCAGCTTTTTGTCCAGCAGCGGGAAGAATTTCTTCATCGCCGTATTGTCGCTGACGATTACTTCGAACTTCTCATTGGCCAGGTTCAGTACATTGCGGGTATCGCTGCTGATCGTCTGCAACGCCAACGTCGTACCCTGATGCTGCGATTGCATCAGGTTCGTGAACCGGTCAATGACCTGCGGAATGTTCGTGGTTTGATTGACGAAGTTATCATAGGCGCTTTCCACGACTTCCCGCAAGCGAGCGGCATTATCGTCATAGTTCGCACGAATGGCCTCTTTTAACACGGCCAGCGATTGATCCTGCTTGGCGCGCAACGCCGCTACTTCCCCCGACACCGCCTTGACGTGGCTTTCCATGGCGGTCGTGAAGGATTCGGAGGTATTCTTCAATCCATCCAAACGCTCATCGAAGAGCGACCCCATCCGCTTTAATTCGCTCTGGATATCCCGCTGGAGGTTGCTGCCCGACTGCCCCGCCTCGGCCAGCCGCGCGTCCATACCTTCGATCCGTGAAATAATCGAGTCGGTGCGTCCGGCCACCGTTTTCTGCACGAAATCACGCAGCGCTTCCAAGGCCTCGGTCCAGGACTCGGCAACCTGCCGCATGATGTCTTGGAGGTAATCCTGTTCGGCATTGGCGGAACGATCGAGGCGATCGCGGAGATCTTTCAGTCCCGCTTCGATGCGATCACGCTGAACGCGACCGTCGGTCATCGCCAGGTCAATCGCTTTTGTCGCGGCTTGTTCGGTGCGACTGACGGCAGCGCTTAAATCGGTGAGAACCCGGCGGTCATCTTCGGTTTTTAGTTCCAACGCACGGGCTTGAGCCTCCAACCGATTGCGAGTGGTCGTGAACTCGGATTCCGCCATCTGACGGTATTCACGATGACCTTTGACCAGTGCATCGAGATTCGCCGCAACTGTCGCATATTGTTCGCGATCCTGTTGACTGCTTTCCTTGAGCTGCGCCACTAACCGCTGCAACGCGCTCAGCGAATCCTTAACCGTCTGCGAATCGGCTTCGGCACGTTGGACGTAGCGTTCAGATGCATCTTCCAATCCGCGCGCCAGTTCTTTCAACAACCGCTCGGCTTCGCTTTGTTCGCCTTTGCTGGATTTTTGGAGTGCCGATAGTTCACGCAGAATCCGCGTTTCGCTGGCGGTGAGGGCTGCGCTGAATTCGGCTGACGGTACTGTGCCGCAGCTTTCACCGCCCTCGGCGGGGCGCATCGTGCGCGTTTCCATTTCCGCCAGAATCAGTGTTTGAATCTGGTCGCGCAGACGGCTTACCGCGCCGTCCAATTCCTCCTGCAAACGCGGTCCGACCGATTCCAAAGCCTCCGTGACACGCTGGTCAAGCTTCTGAAGCCGCTGACTTTCCTCGGACTTCACCTGCGTCATTAACGACGCAATAACGTCCCGTTGTTCTTCCAGTCGTTCACTGACGGCTTGTTCGGTACGTGAAATCAAGTTGCGAAGGTCATCGGGGATTTCTACATTGACCTCAATCGGACCCGCAACCGTGGGCGCCGATACCACCGGGGGCGGTGACGCCGGAACGGCAAAACCGGCGGCGGAGGTCTCACTACTGATTCGTTGGCAGAGGGTTTCCAGATGAGAAGTCAACCCGCTCAAACGACCTTCGATATCCTCAACCGTACGGGCTAATGCCTCTCGTCCGGCCGAGGTCTGTTCCTGCATCAGCCCGGCTTCGCTCCGCAGGGCGGTTTCCAGTTGCTCGTGGGTTTGCAGCAGATCCCGCAGCACGTCCTCAGCCCGGCCCTTGATTTGGTCGGCATTGCTGCGCATGGCCTGCTCAAGATCTTTTGCGCTCTCGAGCAGTCTTGCCCCGGCAGGAGTGAACACTTCCCGTAAATTCTCCACACCTCGGGCAATTTCCTGAAGCGTTTCCTCTGATTGCTGAACGCTTTCGAGGGCGCCGAGCAGGCGTTTCAGTTCGTCCCGAAACGCCGGTACAAACTTTTGTTCTGTAAGCTCTTGCGTGAAGGACTCGAGGAATTCCCGCAACGGCTCGATTAAATCAACATGAGAAGCTGGATTGGAAGACATTCGGTCAGTACCTTGCGGTTGTGACTTTTCGCAACATTCAAGGTTCCATATTGCAATAGCAATACCAATTTGCCATGGCATCTACAATGCAAGTTATAGAAGCCGAAAACTTGCACAGTTGCGTAACTTATTCGTATCATTCTGCAACATTCTCACAGTTCTTGCTCTCCCATCAGCAGAAACCCCGTTCGAGGTGTGGTAAATATTAGTTGATGACAACCAAGTCATCAATAATTTCTACACCGAAATCCTCATACATCTCATTGAAAATCCATGAAAAAGCGCATTTGGTTCATTATTGTGGTGGTTATTGTTCTGGTCGTAGCCGGTGTTTTGATCTATAAGTCCAAGACCAAAGACACACGGACCCCGGTTACCGTTGAAACCGCCTCCAAACGTCGCCTTGTTTCCACCGTCTCCGCCTCCGGTACAATCGAGCCGGTTGAGCAGGTCAAGATTTCCGCCGAAATTCCCGGCCGGATCGTCCAGCTTACGGTGAAAGAGGGAGCCAACGTCGAAAAAGGCCAGTTCTTGGTCCAATTGGACCCTGAAACCTATAATGCCGCTTTAGAATCAGCAACTTCCGCCCTACGCTCCGCCCGCAGCCAACGGGATAAATCCGACGCCGATTTGCGGCGAGTTCGGGAATTAGTAGATAAGGGCATGGCTTCCCAAGCGGACCTTGATGCCGCCGTCGCGGCATCCGAAATGGCAGCCGGTCAACTGGATCAAACCATTGCCGAGGAGAAACGGGCGCGCGAGAATCTGGCCAAGACCCGCATCAGCGCCCCCATGAGCGGTTCGATCTCGCGTCTGAATAAGGAAATCGGCGAACTCACGCTCGGATCGCAGTTTCAGGAAGACGTTATCATGATTGTGGCGGACTTGTCCCTAATGCAGGTACGCGCTGCAGTGGATGAAAATGACATCGTCGGCGTGAAGCTAAATGATTCGGTAGCCGTGGAGATTGATGCGTTTCCCGATACGGTATTTTCCGGGCGGGTCGCGGAGATTGCCCAATCCGCCTCCGAACTGAATCTTCAGTCGGAAACGCAAAGCAAGACTTTCGACGTAAAAGTGACCATCGTCGATTCCGTACCCGGAATTCGCCCCGGAATGTCCGCCACCGTGGATATTGCCACTGATTCCCGTGACAACGCGTTGTCCGTTCCGCTACAATGCGTAGCGGTGCGCGATAAGGACGAAGGCAAGCCGGTGGAAGTCAAGGATAAGCCCGAGCCGAAATCTTCCCGCGAGGTTGCGGCGGAGGTGCGTGCCGGAACCGCCGACACCACGACCTTCTCCCGCGAGAAGGTTCAGGAAGGGGTCTTCCTCTTTGTAGCCGATTCGGCGGTTTGGAAACCAATCAAGACGGGACTCTCTTCCGACCGTTATATCGAAGTTCTTGACGGAATCGCCGAAGGCGACAGCATAATTACCGGACCGTATCGCGTATTAGCGCGCGAGCTGAAGCAGGGAATGAAGATCAAGATCCGTGAAGAACCCAAAGCGGGCAAAGGTAACGGGCAGGTGGCGCACCAGTAACTCTTACCTCCCATGAACAATCATACTTCGAGCAATCATCACTTGATCGAGATTCGCGATCTCGTCAAGATCTATAGGGTCGGAAACGAGGAAGTCCGCGCTCTGAACGGCGTGAAGCTGCTGATCGGTTCCGGGGAATATCTGGCGATTATGGGACCGTCGGGTTCTGGGAAGTCTACGTTAATGAACCTGATCGGCTGTCTTGACACTCCCACGTCGGGCGATTACTTTTTGGCCGGAGAGAACGTTGCCGGATTGACCGACGGACGCTTGGCGGAGATTCGTAATCGGCGCATTGGCTTTGTCTTCCAGACCTTCAATCTGCTGCCCCGCGCTTCGGCGCTGCACAATGTCGAGTTGCCCCTGATTTATGCCGGAACACGCGCATCGCTCCGTCATCGCCGGGCGAAGGACGCGCTGGCGGCCGTGGGTTTGGAAGACCGCATGCATCACAAGCCGAACGAATTATCGGGCGGTCAGCGTCAGCGTGTCGCCATTGCCCGCGCGCTTGTTACCGATCCCTCGATCATTCTGGCCGATGAACCCACCGGCAACCTTGACTCCAAAACCGGCGAAGAAATCATGGCGGTGCTCGAGAAGATACACGAGCAAGGCAATACCATCGTACTGGTCACTCACGAGGAAGACATCGCTCGTCATACGCGCCGGATCGTCCGGCTCCGCGACGGTTTGATCGAATCCGATGAGCGGCGAGGATAGTCCATGCGGACGTTTAACGACATCTATGAAGGTATAGCGATTTCCTTTCGCGCCCTTCGTGCCAACAAGCTGCGGGCGGCGTTGACGACGCTGGGTATTCTGATCGGGGTGACGACCGTCGTCTTGATGGTCACGATTATTCTCGGACTGAATAAAGCCGTGGCCGGGCAGTTCAGTTTTTTGGGATCGAATACGCTCTATGTTTCGAAATGGGATTGGTTCGGCGATAACTGGCGGCAAATGCTCAAGCGGCCGCGCATTAAACCGGAAATGGCCGACGAACTGGCCGCTCAATCGGAATTAGCGCTGGCAGTCAGTCCGATGGCCGATACCCAGCGCTCCGTTGCCTATCGCAGCAATCGGATTACCCGCGTACAGCTCATGGGTGTCGGCGAATCGTATTTCGAGACGAATTCCGTCACGATTGATTTGGGCCGGTTTTTCAGCGAAGATGATATTAAGCGGAATCGTCAAGTCGCAGTGATCGGCGCCGGTATCGCCGAAAAACTGTTTGATCAAATCGGGCCGTTGGATCGCCGGATTGATATCGGCGGGCAAAAATTTCGCGTCATTGGCGTCAATGCCAAGATGGGACGGTTTTTCGGTCAGGATATGGATGATTTCGTGTATATCCCCATCGGCGCATTTCTCAAACGGTTCGAACGCGAATCGGATATGAACATCATTGTTAAGGCGCGCTCGGCGGAGGAAGTGAAAGAATTGGAGTGGGAAGTCCGCGGGATAATGCGGCGGATTCGCGGATTAGGACCGTTGGAGCCGGATGACTTCGGAATCAACGGCCAGAATATGATCATGGACATGTACCGTCAGGTAACCGGCAGCATTTATACCGGCGGCGTGCTTATTGCCTTTATTTCGCTGCTGGTGGGCGGTATCGGGATCATGAATATCATGCTGGTTTCGGTGACTGAACGCACCAGCGAAGTGGGACTCCGCAAAGCACTGGGTGCGCGCCGCTGGATGATCGCCTGGCAGTTTTTGGTGGAATCGGCGGTGATTTGCGCCTTCGGCGGTTTAATCGGTGTGGTGTGCGCTTATCTCGGCGCGCGGGCCATGAACAGCTTTATTCCCACCGATATGCCGCTCTGGGTAGTGGGCTTTGGGATCGCGTTTTCCGCCACCGTGGGTGTATTTTTCGGACTGTATCCGTCCATGAAAGCCGCGCGGCTTTCGCCCATTGAAGCGTTGCGTCAGGAGTAATCTATGTTCGAACGCAGCCGGTTGATTCTTGCCTCGTTATGGGAGTCGCTGCTGATGGCGTTGGATGCCATGCGCGCCCATAAGATGCGCTCGCTCCTGACGTTGATCGGCGTGGTGATCGGCGTGACGACGATTATCGGTATGATGACGATTCTCGGCGGTATCAAGAACAGCATTGACGAAAACATGCGCAATGCGCTGTCGGTCAATGTCTTTCAGGTTCAGCGCTACGACCAGCAAATGGGTTTCCATGCAGGACCGCATCGTCGTAAATACCGTCCACCGATTTTGGAAGAGTATGCCGATGCCGTTCGGGAACGTTGTCCGGCCGTCCGGCGGATCGGAGCGGAAGTCTGGACTTTCGGTCATACCTTCCGCCGTGGAGCATTAGAGAGCAATTCACGACAACAGATTGCCGGCGGCAGCGTTGAATTCGCGGATAATAACGGCTATTATCTGGCAATGGGGCGCCCGGTCAATTCGTTCGACATTCAATCGGCGCGGCATGTGGTGGTGATCAGCGATGAAGTCCGTCGCGCGCTCTTCGAGGGCCAAAATCCGATCGGTCAGGATATCCGTATCGGACCGCATCGTTTCGAAGTCATCGGAGTTTTCGAGGCGCAAGGAGCGATGCTGGGCGAAAGTCGCGACCGTTTCAATTGGATGCCGATTTCCACGTTCTTCCGTATTTACGGTAAGCGGACGGAATGGGGCGATGAGCGCAGCGTTAATCTGACCGTTCAATCGTGGTCGGCCGAGACCTATCTGGCGGCACAGGAGCAGGTTACGGAAGTCCTCCGCACCGAACGGGGACTGAAGCCGGGACAAGACAACAACTTTGCGATGTGGACACCGGACATGCTGCAAGCCGAATTTACCAAGACAACGGCATGGATCGGCTATGCCGCCTTCGGTATCACGGCAGTATCGCTGCTGGTGGCGGGGATCGGTATTATGAATATCATGTTGGTCTCCGTCACCGAGCGCACGCGTGAAATTGGCCTTCGTAAGGCATTGGGCGGGACGAAACGATCCATCTTGCGTCAGTTCTTGATTGAATCGGTTATGCTGTCGGAGGTGGGAGGAGCAATCGGAATCGTTTTAGGATACGTCATTGCTATTGTGGTTAACGCCCAGTTGAAATATCCCGCCCCGGTCCCCATGGGATCGGTTTTACTCGCGATCATCTTCTGCTCGGTGGTGGGAATCGGTTTCGGAATGTGGCCCGCCATTAAAGCGGCGCGCCTTGATCCGATTGATGCGCTGCGATGGGAATAGTCAAATATCAAGCGGCGTCACATCAGTGACGCCGCTTTCTTTATGTTTTCTCGGAAGAAAAGGGATTATCGCGGATAAGATTCAATCTCCGCTGCAACATTATAATACTTGTTTACGTCGGATATTGATGTAGTCCACTGGCAATCGCCGTAGGTGCCGCTGAGATCCTCCGTATACTCGCCGCCCAGATCGGACGCGGAGTATACTTTATAAGAGGTTGCGCCGATCACGGGATTCCAATTCAATGTTAGGCTGGTGCCGTCCGACTGAATTACAGGGTTTTGCGGGATATTGGATTCCCAACCGGCCAGTTTCGCAAGCATCCACCAAAAGGCACGGGCTTTCAGATTGCAGTTCAGAGACTGCGAGTGGGCGCAACTGCAGGATTCGCAGAGTAGATCTCCGGGATGGGCGGCGCACCATTGCTGCGCCCAATTGCCCCCGGTATAATCGCAGTTATCGTTGGCAAATAGATCGAGGAAATAGTTGCCGTCGGGATCATAACTCTCGATATCGGCAAAATCGAACAGCACTTTGTTGTTCGTGATGCAGTATTGGCGGATTTGTTCGTTGCGCTGATTGAGATTTCCGCTGACACCGGTGCCGTTTAAATGCCCGGTCATATAGATAAAGGTCACATTGGGGAAGTCGGTTTCTAACTCAGTCATCAGATTCAGATAAGTATTGATGTCTGCCTCCGACGCATCGGCTTGTCCACACCATGACCACATAACCAGATTGCGGAAGTGGGGGTAGATCGCATAAGCACCATCACTGTTGGTGAGCATCGTGCGGGTACGGGCTGCCCAAGTGACGCGATCCGGGTTGCCTAAATCACCGCTGGGTACATAATCCCATAGCGACAGATCGCCATCCGGTGCCAGCGGATTGCCGCCGCCATAACGATAGTGGTAGTGATCATTGAAAAAATCGAACAGGCTATCGTGGTTCATCAGAATTTGCATTCCGCTGACCACTTGACTGCCGTGGGAGGTATGACCATAGGTCATTTTAAAGACGGTTTTCGCGCTGTCAATCCACGCGGCGGGCACTTGGCTGATATCCGTACAGGTATGATTGGCGATCAATCCTTGAGCGGATGCCGGTGTGAACGAGCAAATCAACCCGATAACCATAGAAAACACAAAAAATTGCTTCTTCATCTTGCACCTCTTTTTCATTCGTTACAAGAATCCACTAAATACAAGGTCAAAGATTAATTTAGTGATTTCTTTCGCAAGATCAAGATAAATTTCACGATATCCAATTTTTCTCCCTTGAACCAGCGCCCGGTGCTTCTCTGCACACCGAGCGTAACAAAATCCCCGGTAAGCATGAACCGGGGATTTCTGTTTCTAATATGTTAGTTGACCGTCAACTCATCTTTTTCCGCAGATGATTGAGTGCGCTGCCTGCTTTGAACCACTCGATTTGTTCCGAGTTCAGCGAATGATTCAGTTGGCATTGCTCGGTTGTGCCGTCCTTGTGCGTCAGAATCATCGTCACCGGTTTACCGGGCGCGAGGCTTGCCAAACCTATGATCGAAATTCGATCCTCTTCCCGAACCTTTTCGTAATCGGCGGCATTTGTAAAGGTCAAGGGCAGAATCCCTTGCTTTTTGAGATTGGATTCGTGAATCCGCGCGAAGCTGCGGGTAATTACCGCCGCGCCGCCTAAGAAACGCGGGGACATCGCGGCATGTTCGCGGGACGAGCCTTCGCCGTAGTTTTCATCGCCGACCACGACCCACCGCAAGCCCTTCGCTTTTAAATCACGGGCGGCTTTGGAAACTTCAACGCTCTTCGCTCCGGTCAGCGGATGCGTGATCTTGCCCGCTTCCCCGGTGAAGGCATTGATCGCGCCGTTGAACATGTTATCGGAGATATTATCCAGATGACCGCGGAAGCGCAGCCATTTGCCCGCCGGGGAAATGTGATCGGTCGTGCATTTTCCTTTGGTCTTGATCAACAGCGGCAATTCTTCGTAATCTTTTCCGCTCCACGGTGTGAAGGCACTCAAGGCTTGTAGGCGGTTGGAATCGGGTTTGATGGAAACGTCCACCTTCGACCCGTCAGCCAGCGGCGGCTGATAGCCCGTTTCATCCTTCACGAATCCGCCTTGCGGGATGTCCGGTGCGGCGGGTGGGGGAGTGAGTTTGACCGACGTTCCCGGCAGTGGATCGGTAAGCGGATTGAAATCCATCGTTCCGGCCAGCGCGTAGGCGACGGTGATTTCCGGACTGGTAATGAATGAAAGCGTCTGCGGGCTGCCGTCATTACGACCGGGGAAGTTGCGATTGTAGGAAGAGATAATCGAGTTGGCTTCCCCTTCTTTTACGTCGTCGCGTTTCCACTGACCGATGCACGGTCCGCACGCGTTGGCCAATACGATCGCGCCGATCTTCTCCAAACGCTGCATTTGTCCGTCGCGCTGAATCGTTTTGTAGACTTGCTCGCTGCCGGGAGTCACGTAAAGAATGGACTTGGATTTAAGCCCTTTCGCGGCGGCTTGATCCGCTACGTCCGCCGAGCGGCCGATGTCTTCATAGGAGGAGTTGGTACACGAACCGATCAACGCGCTCTTGAGCGGCAGCGGCCAGTTGTTTTCTTTGGCGGCTTTCGGCAATTCGGAAATCGGCCGCGCGGCATCGGGACTGTGCGGGCCGACCACGTGCGGTTCTAATTGATCCAGATTGATTTCAACGATGCGGTCGAAGAATTTAGCGGGATCCTTCAGCACTTCATCGTCCGCTCCCAGCAGATGCTTGTGGGAGTTGGCGAGATCGGCAATCGCCGCGCGTTCGGTGGAACGCAGATATTTTTCCATCCGCAAATCGTAGGGGAAGATCGAAGTCGTCGCTCCCAACTCCGCACCCATGTTGGTAATGGTGGCTTTGCCGGTGCAGGAGATGGATTCCGTTCCCGGACCGAAGTATTCGATTACGGCATTCGTGCCGCCCTTGACGGTGAGAATCCCCAGTAGTTTGAGAATCACGTCTTTCGGAGCCGTCCAGCCGTGCATCGAACCCGTCAAATGCACGCCGATCCGCTTGGGCATCAATACTTCCCACGGCAAACCGGCCATCACATCCACCGCGTCCGCGCCGCCCACGCCCGAAGCGAACATCCCCAAACCACCCGCATTGGGAGTATGGGAGTCGGTGCCGATCATCATTCCGCCCGGAAACGCATATTGTTCGAGCACGACCTGATGGATAATTCCCGCACCCGGCTTCCAGAAGCCGATTCCGAACTTGGCGGAAACGGTGCGTAGAAAGTCATAGACTTCACTGTTCATATTCTGCGCGTTGGCCAAGTCTTCGCCGGCGCCGACGCGGGCGAGAATCAAATGATCGCAGTGCACGGTAGACGGCACCGCTACCGATTTCAATCCGGCCGACATAAATTGTAGCAGCGCCATTTGAGCGGTGGCATCCTGCATCGCCACGCGATCCGGACGTAACGCCACATAAGCCTTGCCGGGTGTGACATCGGCGGTATTCGGATCGTCGAGATGTCCGAACAATAATTTTTCGGCCAGCGAGAGCGGACGATTCAATTTCTTCCGTATCACCGCCAGCCGGTCTTCCATCTTTTGGTACGCCGCCTGAACGAATTCAGGTGTGGATTCGACGCGAATCATTGAAAACTCCGTTTATGCTTAGAGTGATGATTGGTTGCGAGTTTGTTTGTTAAGTTCACTAATCCAATCCTTCGTGCTGATCACCAGGCTGAACATGGACTGCTGCACGATGAGAATTGTCTTGTGCAGCTCTTCCGCGGTAATCGCTCCTGCCGGATTGGATTGATTCAATGTTCCGGTAGCGTCGGACAGAAAATCTACCTTATAGCCGCGATGAAACGCCTGTCGCGCGGTAGTATCGCAGCACATTTGGGTCATATAACCGCAGATCACGACCTTTTCGATATCGCGTGACCGCAGCCAGTCTTCCAGTGGCGTATTCGTGAAACTACCCGGAACCTGCTTGCCGAGCACTACATCATGCGGTCGGGAGGCAACCTCGGAATGCAATTCCCAACCGTGACTGTTCAAGCGAAACGCCGGAGCTTTGGGATTCGGCGACGCGTGCTGAATCAGCACAATCGGCAGCGCATGCGCGTGCGCGGCGTCCATCGCTTTCAGGATATTGCTAAAGCTGTCTGCCGGATAAGTGATCTTTCGCAATCCGTTGAAATACTCGTTCTGAACATCTATTACCAGTAGTGCCGTCTTCACTTCATTTCTCCTCGCGGAATTTTTCCGCGGGAAAATGAGAAAATCACGCCGATCGCGCATAGAACCGCAAAAATCGCGAAGGCGATGCGCGTACCGTTCATGAGTTCGGGACGCAGTTCGACGGATAGCGGTCGCTTTCCCACTTGCCACGCCAGAATCAGCGTGGCCGCCGCCATACTGAGCATTTGTCCCGACAGTCGCATCGTTCCCAGCACTGCCGAAGCCACACCGTAGTGCTTTTTGGAAACGCTGCTCATCACGGCATTAGTATTGGGGGATGAAAACAAGGCGAATCCGAAACCCAGCACTCCCAGCCAGATAACGATAAACAACAGTGATGTATCGAAATTTAGAAACGCCAGTCCGAACAATCCCGCCGCCGCTAATCCCATTCCGATGGATGCCACGAACTGCGGCTGAATCCGGTCGGAGAGTTTTCCCGCCGCCGGGGAAAAGATGGTCATAACAATCGGCTGCGCCACCATAACCGTTCCGGCTTGCTGCGGGCTGAGACCTTTTACGTATTGCAGATACAAGCTCAGTAAAAAGCTCACGGCGAATGTGGCGGCGTAATTGATCAATGCCGCCGTATTAGAATAGATAAAGGCGGTATTGCCGCGAAACTGCGATGCGCCCACCAATGGCGCCGGGCGAACTGTTTCTCGCCGGAAAAACCAAACTGCGCCCATCGCTCCCGCTGCCAACAACCCCCAACCCCACGCTTGCGAGAGTGACGAGAGTCCGTAAAGAATCGCCGTAAGCATGAGGACAAATAACACGGCTCCGCCCGTGTCGAACGGCGCGCGTTCCTCAGCCGCCCATTCTCCCTTTAACCGTAATACTGTAATCACAAATACGACCACTCCTAAGAGAGCACTAATGATGAATAAACTGCGCCAGCCGAGGTAATCCGTGATGAATCCCCCGGCGAAGGGACCGACCGAAAGCCCTAAATAAACACTGGCGGTGACGATCCCCAGCGCCCGCCCGCGTTCTTTTGCGGGGTAGATTGAGATCAATAGTGCTACACTGGTTCCGAACATCATTGAAGCGCTGATCCCCTGCACCACGCGCAAAGCGATCAACAATGCGGCATTGGGCACCGCCGCCAGTGCAAACGATGACAAGCAGTATACCGCCACCCCTTGCACGAAGATCCGCTTGCGGCCGTAGAGGTCGGCTAACCTGCCGAAGGGTACCAGAAAAACGGCGGCTCCCAGCAAATAAGCGCTGCCTACCCAGCCCAATCCGACCGCACTCATCGTCAACTCACGCCCCATGATCGGCAGCGCGATGTTGACCGACGAAACCATAAACGGAGTCATGAATGACGCCAGCGAGGAAATCAATAGCGCCACCCGTCGCAGATCGGCATCATTCATGAGAGAAATCGAATTGCATTAGAGTTCAATCCACGACAATCCGCGGAATTTCCGCCGGCAACCGAACCAGTACTTCATAATTTAAAAACCGCGATAGATCACTGAAGGCGGCTACCGTAATTTGATGTTTGTTTTGCCGGCCGATCAAGACGACTTCATCGCCGCGTTTCACATTCGGAATATCCGTCACGTCCACGGTCATCATATTCATATTGACCATGCCCACCACGGACGCCCGGCGACCATGAATGAGAACATGTCCCAGGTTGGAGAGAATACGCGGGAAACCGTGAAAATAACCCACCGGAATCAGCGCCACGGTTTGGTGACGCGTTGTTTGGCACGAGGTTCCATAGCCGATGAATTCCCCCGGCTTGATCGTCTTTACCCCCATGACTTTGCTCTTCCAGTTGATCACCCGCTTCAGCGGATCGTTCGCGCCGTGCTTCTCGACCAAATCGTGCTGCAAATAATAATGCATCTGCGTTTCTTTACTCGGCCAATAACCGTAATGCGCAATACCGAACCGTACCATATCGCGAGTGGTTTCGGGAAACGTCAGCGCCGCCGCCGAACACGCGGTGTGGCGAATCTTGACCTTCACTCCCTCGGTATCCAGCTTATCGCTCAGATGCTGATACATGCGCATCTGGCTCTGCACGCGTACGTAATTATTGACACTCTCCGCCCCCGCGTAATGCGTACACAAGCCCTCGATCACGAAATTACCGGAATGTTCACGAATGTACTCTAAGGCGCGGTCTAACTCAGGCTCGAAGAACCCCATCCGGTTAAGTCCGGTTTCCACTTCCAGATGGATGCGTGCCGGTTTGCCGATCTGTTGAGCGGCTTGTTGCGATGCCGCGAGCCGTTCCAGATCAAAAACGTAGAATGATATCTCATTTTCGATGGCCCACACCAGTTCGTCATCATCAATCGCCCCCATTATTATGATCGTGGAATCCTGCGTGCGGCTGCTTAGCGCGCGAGCGGCTTCGTCTGCGCCGTACATCGCAAAGTGTCGAACCCCGCACGATTCGGCCAGCGGCATGAACTGTTCGATGCCGTGCCCGTAGGCATTGCCCTTGATCACCGAGCAGAAAATTACCCGCGGACCGATGATCTTTTTCAAAAAGCGAATGTTGTGCCGCAAGGCGGAGCGGCTGATTTCAATACAAGAGGTGTGCAGCATGAAATGCGTCTTTCCGGCTCGGATCTCCTCCGTGTCAGTTCTTGCTTTCCGATGCCGCCAAGCGGGCGATTCGAGCCATTAAACGCACGCCGGTTTCGATCAAAGCATCGGGAAAATCGTAATGAGGGTGATGAAGCGCGTGCGTATGTTCGCCTGCGCCTAAACCGAATAACGCACCGGGAAACGCCGCGGTGAAGTGGCCGAAATCCTCCGACCATGGGAAGGGGTACAACGGAGCGGCGGGGGATAAGCCCAATTCGCTGGCTGCCGCGCGGACGATGGCCACACACTTCGAATCGTTGGCGGTCGAAGGAAACCGTTCCACGTCCTTCAATTTGACTTCGAGACTCCACGCCGCAGCAATCGAACGCGCCAACGTTACGCAGCGCCGACGCAGGATGTCCATGACATCTTGCGAATGAGCGCGCAATGTCGCCATAACGACTCCGCTGCCGGGCGATGTCCCAAAGGCAACTTCACCGATTCGGGCATGAATAACCGTCACCTGCGCCGCTTCGTGCAGCGCGGTAAAGCGTTGCGGAACAGTGGAAAGCGCGTTGATCAGTTCCGCTACTGCCAAAGCCGGGCTGTTGCCGCGATTGGGTTCGGCGGCGTGGGACGTTGCGCCTTCCAGTTCGATAATCAGTCCTTGCGAGGCCGATGCGAACACCCCATCCCCCACGATCACTTGCCCCAGCGGATAGCCCGGCAGGTTATGCAAGGCGAATACGGAGTCGGGTTTGAACTCAGCGAATTTCGGATCATCCAAAACCCAACGCGCGCCCTGCCCGGTTTCTTCTCCCGGTTGAAACAGCAGAATTACCGAACCGCTGGCTGGACGTGCCTCTGAAAGTTGTTCCGCCACACCCGCGAGGATCGCCATATGCCCGTCGTGGCCGCATTTGTGAGAAACTCCAGCAAACGACGAAGCGTATTCTCTGGAATCCTGTTCCGCTATCGGCAGCGCATCCAGTTCGCAGCGCAGCAATACCGTCGCGCCGGTATTCGGTCCGTGATAGATTGCCGCCAAACCGTGCCCGCCTAAATGATCAACTGACCGATCCGGTGGATACGATTTCAAAAAACCACGTACGATCTCTGCGGTTCGTTGCTCGTTACCCGCGAGTTCGGCGGATCGGTGGAGTGTATGGCGGAGGGTTATAAGATCGGCGGACATGAATACGCTATGAATCGGAAGTTATTTCGCTTTACCTTGGGCGGCAACCGCCGCCGCCGCCTTCGCGGCTTCTTCGGGATCGCCCAGATAGTAATGCTTACGCGGTTTCAGGTCGTTATCTAATTCATACACCAGCGGGATGCCGGTAGGAATGTTCAAACTGACGATTTCATCCTCGGACATATTGTCCAAGTGCTTGACCAATGATCGCAGACTGTTGCCGTGGGCGGCGATAATCACACGCTTACCGGAACGAATCATCGGCGCGATGGTCTCGTGCCAATAGGGTAGAAAGCGCGTGAGTGTATCCTTTAAACATTCGGACGCCGGCAATTCACCCTTGCTCAGGTTGGCATAGCGCGGATCGCGGCCCGGCCACCGATCATCGTCTGCGGTGAGTTTCGGCGGAGGAACGTCGTAGCTGCGCCGCCAGAGCATGAATTGCTCTTCACCGTATTTTTCAAGTGTTTCCGCTTTGTTCAAGCCTTGCAGTGCGCCGTAGTGCCGTTCGTTCAACCGCCAGGAACGATGCACCGGAATCCACATCAGATCCATATCGTCTAACACGATCCACAGCGTGCGAATCGCGCGTTTCAGCACGGATGTGTAGGCTACGTCGAACGAATAGCCGTCTTCGCGCAACAGTTGAGCCGCACGATGGGCCTGTGTCATTCCCTCTTCGTGCAGGTCCACATCCATCCAGCCGGTAAAGAGATTTTTCTTATTCCACAGGCTTTCGCCATGTCTGAGTAAGACCAGTTTGTGCATCGGCAATGCCTCGATTATTCAGCCAGTTAAGTATTATTTTCCACTGGATATAATATGGGGAAAAATCCCCAGCATTTCAAGGGCAAAACAAAAGCGACCGAAGCCGCTTATTGTTTTATCTGATTTTAGACAGGGTTAGTGAATTAGCCGGGTTAATTCACTGACCGCCTTTTCTTCCCATATCCGCGCTTCGTCAATCCAATGCGAAGCTTGTGTGCGCAGGGTCATATTATGCCACCGCTTCACGAACTCATCGGGATAGTCGTTGGGAAAGCCGTTTCGCGAAATATCCCAGGTCGGTCCCAGCAGATTCGCCCACTTTTGCCACGATTCAACGCATTGCCCGTAGTCAAAAGCGGCTTTCGTGATGATTTGCCGTTCCGCGCCACCGAAGCGAGGGGCCACCCGCTCGTAGAAACGATATAGACTACGCCGCGCCGTCCATTGTCTCCATAATGCCGTTCCCATCCATTGGGAAGTGGGACCGGCCGAAAAATCCACCAACGGATCTTTGAGATCGGCGGCGAACTTCAGATAGGCGGCTTCTCCGGTTGCGCATCCCGCTAAATCGGTTGAAAACCATGCGCGCGCTGTGCGTCGCGTAATCGGAACAATCACGTCCTTGATTTCCGGAATTCGCGGCGGAATTTCTTCGATAAACAACAACAGATTGCCTTCATCCACCGGATATCGCCAGAAGCGCGATTCACATTCGGAAAGCGTGATGATCTCCGGGGTCAACCGCCGCCAAATCCGCGCGACTGCGATATTCGCCCCCACCCGATTCTCGGAGAATCCGTAAACTAACAACGGTTCGTTCAGTCTTGCCAGACAGATTTCGCCGCTACTAATGTGATCTCGCCAGACCGCAAAGGCGGCGTCCACACCCGACGGAGTGATCTCTTTCCAAGCGACACTCAGCGCGCGGAACAGTGTGTCCGTGGGCGGGCTGAATGCCAGTTGCGTGCATTCCGGATGCTCGCGTGAATATAGAAACTGCGCGGCATGACCGGAGATGACATCCGCCTCGCAATAGTCAATACTGACACCTGCTGCTGTGAGCAGCGCATAAAGACCAAAAATTAGATCCGGTTCGATCTGCTTCGTTACGGTTTGCAGATCATTCAATGCTGCCGGATAACCGGTGGCGAAAGTAAGTTTATTTTGCGGAGTTGCCGATGGCATTAGTCGTTAAAGATATTTGAAGATTTAATGAATTAAAAAGGCAAGATCGCGGACGATCTTGCCTTTGCGCCATCCACCGGAGCGGGTTTACATATAAGGGTCTTTCTTCTCTTCATCAACTCCAACGCGGGACCCAGAGCGGCTGATCTCTGGCCACGCCAACTACGAGCCGCCCGGACAGGACAGACGTAAATAATATAGAATGCGTCGTGCAGAATGTCAAGAATTTGCGCACCTCTGAGTCGAATATTACCACCCTGGGATGTTGCCGCGAAACAACGGGGTTCCCGTGTCTTACAATTACATGACAAAGTTATTCACAATTCTTCATTGAATTTTAACCTGATTGTTTGCCTCTAATAACCGCGATAGTGAACTAATGGATGGGTCAAGAATATTGAATAATATTGAGGTTAAGTGGATAAACCTATTGTATGGTGAACGTGGAACATGAGCATAGGCTCATTAGTATATTTGGATAGCAAATCGTATATTTGATTATTCAATCATAGCAAGACCACCGCCGCTGGCGGAGTCTCCCTTTAACTCCCGGAAGGAGAAGCAAATGACCTCGAAGAAGATGGTGGATGCGCTGAACAAGCAGATTCAAGCCGAACAATATTCGTCCTATTTGTATTGGGCGATGGCGGTTTATAGTGAAAGCAAGAACCTGAAGGGTTTTGCCCACTGGCTGCGGTTACAGGCGGAAGAAGAGCATGGACACGCCATGAAGATCAATGATTACCTGCTGGAAATCGGCGAGAAAGTTGTTCTGCAAGCGATTGAAAAACCCGCCGCGGAATTCGGCACGCCGAAGGAACTCATGACGGCAGTGCTCAAGCACGAACAAAAGGTGACGGCGATGATCCACAAGCTCTACGAGCAAGCCGTGACCGAGAAGGATTACCGCACGCAGATCATGCTGCAGTGGTTCGTGACTGAGCAGATCGAAGAAGAAGCCAACGCACAGGAAATTCTCGATAAGATCGAGCAAGTCGGCGAAAAGAGTACGGCGATTTGGTGGATTGACAAGGAACTCGCCAAGCGCGGCAAAGACTGATTGTCACTATCGGAAAGCGCAATAAAAAAACCGGCGCGATGGCGCCGGGTTTTTTATATCCGTGAACGTAATCGTGAGAAGTTTTGTTCGCACTTGACAAACCGGATTCCAAGGCTTATATTTTAACTTAAGTGATTATCGTGATTTCCAATTAGTATTCAAGGAAGTTATCATGAAGAGGTTATTCTTCTTGGCCGCGCTGGTGGCGTCGGCTACCGCCTATGGACAAACCAGTTTTTGTTCTTCGGTGAGTGATGTCTGTTGTGATCAGGACTATACGTCTAATACCCATCAACTGCATGCGAACGATGCCTTCAACTGGTATTACGTTGATTATGATGCAACCACCGATAATAATGAAGTGACGATTAAGTGTGAGGTGGATGGATTTCAAATCTGGGAACAAACCTACTGCGGCTGCGGCCGTGATTCCGTTTACTATCCCACCGCCAACGAGCATCTGCTGCGCGTGAAGGTGAGTTGCGAAGTTTGCCCGAGTTTTCCGGGATCTTGTGCAAGCGGAACCGCTTTGGTAAAGGTCTATACGCCGAGCACGAATAACTGCCGTTTCGATTGCAATGAACAGTAATTAGAAGTTCAAGGATTAGATGGGGTAACTCTGAAGCAAGCGGAGAAATGACCATGGCACGGCCAATTCGGCGATCTCCCTTTCCACTCCTGTTGTATTTGACTGTCATTTTCTTCTGGCATATCAGTCACGCTGAAATTATTATTGTTCCCACTGATTTCCCGCTGATCCAGACGGCCCTGAACGCCAGCCAAAACGGCGATACCGTGCTGATGCAACCGGGAACCTATCGGGAGAGCCTCTATATTCCCGGCCATGATGTAACTCTGGCCGGGCGTTTTTTACTCACGGGTGATACCAACGATGTCGCGCTCTGCGTTCTTGGCCCACCAGCCGAAACCAACAATGTGCGATGCATCTATGCGCTGGAATCGGGAACCACAACAATGCTGCGGATGATCGGTCTTACGATCAACGGGGGAGTCTACGCCACGTCGCAACAATGCGGCGGTCTGGACATCACCAACCGCGATCTCATCGTGCATCGTTGTATATTCGATTCATGCTCGGCAGTGCGGGGCGGAGCCGTAGCGATGAACGGCGGAGCCGCCGTCTTTACGAACACCCGCCTGAGTCATTGCGGATCGAATTGGCGGGGAACCGTGCTCGAACTCATCGGTGCAACGACCACTCTGGAACACTGCGCTCTGGATCACGACTTTGCCACGGAAATCACCTCTTCCACCGCGATCTACTCTGAATCCGCAAACCTAATTCTCGACGGATGTGCCATCCATGAAATCGGCATGACCGGCTTCCCCGGCCGGACTTTTCTCAGCCTGCCCGATGATTCATGCTCCGCCAAATTCTCACACTGCGATATCGTCAATAACCGCTTCCACCACTTTTTCGGCGATGCCGGTCAGTCGTGCCGCATCACCTTCGACTCCAATTTCGTCAGTCATAACGAGTTCTTTCATGATCTGCTGGTAAGCACGATGCTGGACAGCGGAACGGTGGCATGGATTCGCGGCAATACGTTCTTAGAAAATTCCAATCTCAGTTCTCCCGTGTATAGCGGACGGATGTTCTTCACGCTGGCGGGAATGAATCTCCGCATCGAAATCACCGGCAATCTGTTTCTGCGGAATTTCAATCGCGAAAACTCGGTTTTAACCATGGGCGATGATGCCTATTCGCTGTTCACGGTGTGGGGGAACTACATCATCGAAAATTCGCAGGATGCCATTGCCAATCCCCCCGGCGGAACTCTGATGCTGATTGACAATCAACCCGGGCGTATTCAATACAACATCATCCGGGACAATCAAGGCTACGCCGCCTTTAATGGTTTCATTGCTTTTCCTCCCGGCTATGCTCAAAATAATTGGTGGGGCGACGCGTCGGGGCCGTACGACTCGGCGGGTAATCCCAACGGTCAAGGTGATACCGTCGAGTGGCACATCACATACACACCATGGGAGGGGGATACATCGTTTATGGATACTACCGAATCGGTTCGCACGGCAACGTTGCCAACCGACTTCGTAATCGGTTATGCCTATCCCAATCCCTTCAATTCACAGGTCACCATTGAATTCGCAATTACGCGACAACTTGCAATGCAGTTAGAAGTCTTTGATCTGCTGGGCCGCCGCGTTGAGACTCTGACCGTTGGCGAGTATAAAATCGGCATTCATCGAGTGGTGTGGCAAGCGGATGGTCATTCCAGCGGAATTTATTTCGCGCGACTGAGATCAAACGCCAGCCTTCAGCCGCCGGAATTTCACAAGCTAATCTTGCTGAAGTAACGATCAAGTCCGATCATGAAAAAGCCCCCGCATTAGCGGGGGCTTTTCTTGCACGGTTATGCCTAAATGTTTAGGCAGCGACGAGCGCTTCCACCCGTTGCTTTAAAGCATGTTTGGGCAGCGCGCCGATCTGTTGATCCACTAACTTGCCGTTCTTGAAAAAGAGTAGCGTGGGAATCGAACGCACGCCGAATTGCATGGCGACACCCGGATTGGAATCCACGTCCACTTTCGCGAACGCGACCTTGCCGTCATATTCGCCGGCCAGTTCCTCAAGAAACGGGGCGATCATCTTGCATGGTGCGCACCAATCCGCATAGCAGTCCACCACCACCATCGAGTTGTCTTTCAGGGTGCTCGCGAATTCCTTGTCGCCGACATGCAGGGTTTTCGATGTTGCCTTATCGGACATATGAACCTCAAAATTTATAAGTGAACCATCGTGAGACGGTTGACAATTACGAAAGTTTCAGCAGTGATTTGATTTTACCTTCGAAAAATGCCTTGTCGCGGTAGCCCACGACCTTTTCCACGATCTCGCCGTTTTGATCGATAATGAATGTCGTCGGAATGGAATTGGGCGCGCCGAAAATTTTCTGCGCTTCTTCGTTAAACAGCGTGCTGGTGTAATTGATGCCCATATCATCGCCGAACTTTCTTACGGCATCCTTGCCTTGCCGCCCGAAGGCCACGCCCACGATCTCCAGACCTTTTCCTTGATACTGGCTATAGAGTTCCACAAAATGCGGAATCTCCTTGCGGCACGGACCGCACCACGTATCCCAGAAATCCACAATCACGACCTTGCCGAGATGCTTGCGCATATCCACCGGACGGTCATTGATGTCCATCAGTGCGAAGTTCAGCATCTTGGCATCCTTGCTTGCCGGTGCCGATGTTTTGCGACATCCGACCGAAAACAAAAGTACCAGTGCCAGCGAAACTAATGCAAGCCTCCTCATCAGACTCCCTTTCGATTTATCTCAATATTTCTCAAATGATCAACGCGAAATCGTTATTGCCATAATACCATTCATAAAGTGAATGGGTTCCACTGTGAACTAATTTTATACTGTCCCATGAACGCTGTTCATAAACTGATGATCAGCATATTTTCCGACGAATATACGTGGAAGTTTCGGCGAAAGCCATGTGGGAAGTTCGTAGGGTAAGACTCCAATGTGCGGAGCAAGCTCATATAAATATATAGTTTCACTATTCTGCTTGCCCCAGAAGACAACCTCTTCACCGATATCCGGGCAATCCGAACCTGTAAAAACGTAGCTACTGTCCTTTGAGATGATTCCGACTAATGGCCTCCGAAGACCTCTGAACAACACTTCAGCCCGGCCTGCGAAAGTACGTGCGTAGTTGGTCTGATACCCTAAGGCGACTTCCGCACCCCAGCCATCAACCGGAGCAGTCCAGAAGTGCGGACTGGGGAATCCGTGTCCGCGTTTGATTCTCCTGACTTTACGAATATAGCCTGTCAAGGTCATTACGGGATCAAGCGGTAACATTTCATGAACTTGCGGTGACGGAGGTTGTCCGTAAAGAGCAATTCCGGTGCGTACCATGTTCCCCGGCACATCGGGAATCGCGACTGCCGCCGCCGAATTCGCTAAATGAACCCATCTGGGTTCAAGTCCCAAGTCCGCCGCATGTTGAACAATCTTGTTAAATATCTCGATTTGGCGATAGCCCTTGTCGCGATCTTGTGGTCCGTTATAACCGAGATGCGAATAGATTCCCGCGACGCGCACCGAGTTCATCTTCCGGATCGCCGAAAGCGCTTCCCGGTATTGGGAATGATGAATCCCTACTCGGCCTAATCCGGTATCGAATTTTATATGCGTAGGGATCGGTCGCCCTAACTTTCGCGAGGCGGCTTCCAGATATTCGACCTTGTACCATGAGGTCGCTGCCGCCTCCAAATCCCAATCCAAGAACTGCCGGGGCGGCTTGCCCACCCAGTCGGTCATGACCAGAACCGGCTTGGTGATACCGGCTTTTCGAAGCGCGATTCCTTCCTTGGGCGAACTGACGCCGAATCCCGCCGCCCCCGTTTCATTCAGGACATGCGCGCACGGAACCAATCCGTGACCATACCCATCCCATTTCACGACCGCCAGCAATCCCCGCGGATGCACTCGCTCCAGAATACGCTGGGTATTGGTCTGTAGCGCATCCAAATCAATCCGCGCTTCCGGCGCGGGAACGATCACAGGCTCATCCATGCAATGCAACCAATGTACGGAAATGAAGACGGATTGGCAAGGGAAGAAAACACTCCCGGCAAGTAGGCCGCCGGGAGTGCTAAATTATCTGAATTTTCTGAAGATCGCGAGCTTATTTCGGTTTGCCGGCTAATTCCTGTTGGGCTTTCATGGCCGCTTCCGTTCCGGCATACTTGGGATTCTTGAGGAGTTCCGTCAGAAGTGTAACCCGTTCTTTCTTCGGCTTCTTCATAATCTGATTATAGTCTTCCATTGCCAAGTCGTTGCGCGCTTTCCTTCCGGCGGGAGTATTTGGGTACTTCTGAATCAGATCGTCAAACTTCTTCTCGCTGTAAAGCTGTTCTGCTACGGCATTACGGGCTGCATTTGCCGCCGGGGTATTGGGATATTTCGCGAGGATTTCGTCGTATTTTTTATCGCCCAATAAGCCTTCGGCCAACTTGTTCTCGGCAACTTGTTTACTCGGAGTATCGGCATAGCCCTGCAGCACTTCCAGATACTTGCCTTCGGCAATCATTTGCTCAGCCACTTTATCTTTGGCTTGCTTGGCAATCGGGAGATTTTCGTATTTTTTCAAAACCTCCTCGTATTTGCCTTCATCGAAGAGCTTTTGGGCACGCTGCTCCGGTGTCGCACACCCGCCAAGGAGTAAACCAATCACGGCGATAAGGGTGACCAGTATGGAAATTCGTTTCATGGTAGTGAACTCCTCTATTGGAGATAATGAAGAGACTGAAACCTGCCTTGTCTTGAATCCCATGGTCAGACAGGGTGTAACCGATTGTCAGGCAGCCGCTGCGAAATCACTTCTTTTTCGGCGGTGCGGGCGGAGGATTCTTGGCCCGGCGAAGGTCATTGATCATCTTGCTGGCTTCGCGGCTGGCTTCCGTTCCGGCGAACGAACGAAGATAATTTTCCAAGGCTTCTTCTAAGGCTTTTCCTTTGAGTTTTTTAACCTTAGCTAATTCAGTAGTAGCCCGTTCTTCCTTTACTTGCTTGGCTTTGTCGGTATCGGGGTACCATTGGAGCAGTTGATCGTAGTCACCGGTTGCGAATAAGGAATCGGCCATTTTCTGTCGCGCGCCATTGGCGATTTCCGAATTGGGGAAACGGTCAATTACTCCGCGGTAATCACCCTTGACATAGAGATCCTGCGCCATTCCCTCGCGAGCTTGAAAGGCAGCTGGAGTATCGGAGTACTCATTTATTACCTGTTCGAATTTCTTCTCCAGCAATAGTTGCTCAGCCATTTTAGCGCGCGCCCGGCGGGCGATTTCGAGATCGGGGTAATTGTCAATGACTTTCTGGTATTCGCCCTTTTCGAAGAGCTTAGCCGCTGCCGCAGGACGGCTTTCACAACCACTGAGCAGGGCGGTGAGAGTGACAAACACCGCGACCGTGAGGAATACACCCAAAATCCTTCGCATCATGACACTGGTCCTGATTGTTTGAGTCAGTTGTAACAAGCAGACAAGTTAAACGTTTAGCCGGAAAAAGTCAAGTTTTTCAGGCGTTCGTTTGATTCTGACCGATGACGGATTATCGAATGAACATACAGATTGAGTATGGGCGGTCAATTACCGAAGCCGATTGAGAACAGCAGATCAATCTATGGGAATTTCGGCACTTTTTTTGTTAATAGATTCTTAGCAGACCATGCCGGGGGGCGATCACCGATTCACAGGTCCCTATCATTTCCCAAGCCCTTGAAAAGACTTGCATTTCTTGTCATTTCACGCTATATTCAGTGCGATATGGTGTTTGAAGAGCAGAAGGTATAAGATCAAGGATGTGAACATTATGAGTCGCAAGAGATTCTGGAAAGCCCGGGAAACCTACCTGTTAGTCGCGATCAGCTTTATCCTCTCGCTGATCTATAGCGGCATCACCCACGCCCAACCACCCACAATGAATCCCTCCCATTACGTGACTATGTCGGAGCGGATTGGACGGATTATTGTCCAATATCAAGCCTTCGACGTGTGGATCTACTTCTTTCAGGGGTTGCTGTTGTTTATTTGTATCGGTTTCACGATTTATTACATGCTGATGTTCCATCGTCGGCCCTTTTTGGGAAGAATCCGCCAAAAGCTTTCGGACATGACCCGCACGCTGGATATGCAGGCGGCCATCGAGTTTGAAATCAACAGCCTCACGAATAAATTCCTGTTCTTGGATCTGGTCATCACCGGCGCGCCGATTTCCGGATTGTTGGGAACGGTCGTCGGACTGGTGCAGGTCTTCAGTCAGCAAACGCTCGTAGAGCATGTCACCATGCAAACCATCGCCGGGGGAATGTATGTGGCGATGGTCACGACGGTCGTCGGCTTGCTGGTCGCGTTGGTGGGAATCGTTGCGCGTCACTTGTTGGATGCTCGCTTGGCGGAGATTCGCGACATACTGTCGGGGGCGCGTTGACGTGGCACGAAAAAATCCATTTGCCGACGTAAATACGTCGTTCATTGATCTCGCGTTCAACCTGCTCATTTTCTTCGTGATTTCGCTGGTGATTGTGCCGGAAGACGTGGTGCCGATCAAGCTGCCGCGCAGTTCCGCCGCCGAAGAAAAAACCTTGCAGGTCGCCGACGATCTGATTTTCTACATCCTGCGCAACGGTTCGGTGCTGGTGGCCGATCAACTGCTGGCCGATTCACTGATGTCGGACTCTATCGTATTTGCGCGGGCGGATACCGTAATTGCCCAATATGCAGTCGCCAAGCCTGACGGTCGTTTGATTCTCAAGGCGGATAGCGGAGCGGTCTGGGATCGCCCCGTTCAAATCATGCAGGCGGCGGGCAAACACGGTGTCTCACTGAATATTGCTCTCGAACCCGTCATCGGACAGTGAGCCGCCCATGACGGAAAAACAAATTAAAAATATCATTCGCGTAGTCGCGGGAGGTATTTCGGCAGTGGTATTACTAACCATGCCCGAAGTGCCGCTCTCCAAGCCGCTGCGCGATTTGATCATGCCGCTGACGCTGATTCCGGTGGATGAGGTCATCGAACAGCCGGAGAAGCCGAAGATTCAGCCGCGTCCTCCGGCGCTGGGTCCGCTCAGCGCACAAGCGATGCCCGCTCCCTATATCTCGCCCAGCGATATCTCCGCTCCTCCCACCCAAATCGTGATGGCTGAACCGTCCATGGACAAACCGGAAGTGGGCATGGTCAGCGAGATTTTCGACCGCCCGCCGGAAAAACCGGATTTAGTACGGATGTCTCCCGTGGCTTCGCCATTGCCGGATATTATTACTCAACGAAGCGACGAAGGTCCGGCCAAGCCGCCGCCCGCGGCGCTGCCGGGGCCGACGGCGCAGCGCGGCGAGTTGTATCGCGGTGCGGGAGCGCCGACCCTCGAAGTCAGCACCGAACCGGCCTATACGGGTCCCGATCTGCGCATTCCGTCCAGTGATTTGCCCAATGCGGGATTGACGCGCGGCGCCGACGTGCCCGGTACGCCCACGCCGGGCATCGGACCCGGTGACCGCTACCAATCCAGTGCCGGAACTAAACCGGGCGCGGATTTGGCGGCGGGACTTGCCGCGCAGGGTGACGTTGTTGGCGAAGGCGAACTCTCCGGCTTGCTGAAATGGCTGCGCGGACAACATGCGGATTTTCCGCCCGTGGTTCGTTCGTATATGGAAACGCGTTCCTCCGACCTATTGGGAACGACCAGTTACTCAGGCTGGGAAATCTTCGTGCAGTTCTCCGAAGCCGAACACCAATTGAAAATCTTTCTGACGCGCGGCAGCTCGGGAATTCTGCTGGCCGATTCCGATTTCAAGCAGCGTTCACAGTTGTTCGGCTTGGGACGAGTTACACGAGATGAGAATAACATCGTCTCCGCCATCGAAGCGATTCGCGAAAAACCCTCCCGCGACCGTACCGACGAATTCTATCGCGTCTTCGGCAGTTGGATGGAAGCGCAGGGAATCAAGATGGGATCGCGGGAATCGAAATGATGACTATGCAACGAATTTTTCAATATCTGCTGGGTGCAGTTTTTATCATCGCACTGACGGCATGGGCCGGGGACAAGAAAACTCCGCCGCCCGCCGGACTGGATTCGCTGACCCAAAGCGAAGCCGATTCGCTGGCGAAAGCCTTGTTCGGCGATGAAAAAGCGGAAGACCGCGCGCGGCGCGAATTCGACAAAGGGCAGGAAGATTTCCGCACCGGTGAAGCGTTCTTGACGGAAGCCGATTCGATGCGGCATACGGGTGCCGATACTACTCTGAAAAAACCGGGCGGTGTACTTGGTACATTGCGGCAGGCGCTTGGCGATACGGCGGTGTCCTCGCGCGAATTGGAAACCCGCAAGCGGGCGGAAGCATCGTTTCGCCGAGCCGTGAAGGAATTCGAAAACGCGCTGAAATATTCCCCCGAAATGAAGGAGGTTGAACTCTGGCTCGTCGCCGCCTATGATCGCCTGAAAGAATGGAAGCTCTCCACCGATCTGTACCGCGAGATTCTCAACGAACGACAGGGCGAGGACCGCTTGTGGTTCAACTACGGTTATGCCGCGCTGCAGGATGGACAATACGAAAAGGCGGTCAATGCCTTCGAACAAGCGATCCATATCAGTATGCTGATCAACGGCGATTCGTCGAAAGTGCCCAATCGCTATTATACGTTTGCCGGTGAGGGCTTTCTGCGCACCTATCAGGATCGGCTCGCGTTGAATCGCTTCCGCACGGCTCAGCAATATGCCGATTCCAGCGAGCAGGCGGAAATTCAGCGTACGATTGATTGGATACTATGGGACGATGGCGGCATTGCCACCGCCGAATATCGCGACGCGGCTTACCGCGCTGAAGCTGCCGGAGAATGGGATGAAGCTCGAAAATCCTACATCGGCGGTTTGCATAGCGCGCGTACCGAACGGGCGAAAGACGAACTGAGCTATCGTTTGGCGCTGGTGGAATTTCAGCACGGTACGCGCACCGAAGGGCTCTCGCGCATGAAGGAGTTGATGACCACCAAGACCGATGCTCCGGCGGAGTGGCGGGAAAATTACGGCAAGATGCTGTTCGCCTATGCGCAGATTCTCGAAAACGAAGGTGATAAGCGTGAGGCGCTCAGCTACTATCTGCAGGCGACGAAAGTCGTGTGGAGTGGGCAGGGAGCGGGTTACTTGGAAATTGCCCGCATCGCCGCTAACGATCTCGATGCGGCGATTCAACAAGCCGGAAAAGCCCTTGAATATCCGCTCACGACTGAACAAAAACAAACGGCCTATCAGATCCTCGAGTCCGCCTATCGTTCGAAAGGGGACTGGGACAATATGAAGAAGTATCGCGAATTGATGGAGAAGACCCCGTGACATACTGGAAATGGTGGGTTGGTGTTGCCGTGCTCGGATGGGCCGCGTTTGCCTGCGGAGCCGATCTCGAGTTCAAACTGGTGACCTTGAAAAACGTTTCGGAATCGCGCGATGTGAATATCCTGCGGGATGAACTCATTCTCGGTTCCGAAGCCATTGACCGCATTCTCATCACCGATGTTCTCAACGACGGCTTCGATGAGAATGACATGATTCAACTGTATCCGTCGGGTCGGGTACTGCGCTTGGCGCCGATTACGCCCCGCTTGGATTCGCTGCTGCGTTCGTATCGTTTGCCGCCTAACGTCGAGATTCACGAATCACGGCAGTTCTACGGTCGCTACGATTCGTTGGCCGCTGCCCGCCGCGGCGGGCAAGCGCTGGGCTATGGCTTGATGGCCGGACTTGCCGAGCGCGCGGCGCGCGGCTATCGCGGCGATTATGTGGAAGGCTATTTCAAATTAAGTTCGTCAGGCAACTCGATCTTCGCATGGAATTTCGATTCCACGCGGGTGAGTTTTCCGCCGCCCAGCGGTCCGCGTGTGGACACGGTGATGGTCTATCTTCACGACACGTTGTACGTGCCGGAAGTAATCACCATCACGCCCGATCCGGTGGTCATTCATGATACCGTCTATATTCCGTCCGATCTGCTGCACAATCCGCGCGGCGTCTATTACCGGTACGCGCTGGGCATGTTCGGCGGCGATTTCAGCATGAGTCATCGCGAAGCGTCGCAAGGACGATTGGTGCTGGGCGCGGGCAACGAGTGGGATTTCGGTGTATGGGATCCGTGGATTAGCGGACGGCAGGACATCCGCTCGCGCATCGGTCTGCGATTCTTGGCCGAGATGGCGCCGTGGAAGAGTGATACTTTGTCGCCGCGTTTTCTATCCACTTCCTTTGAAGCAATGTTTATTCCGTCATGGAATCAGAATTTCTTCCTGTTCGGCGGAGTACGGACGATTTATCATGACGACTTGTTCTGGGATCGGGCGCGCGCCGGATGGGACGAGGATTTGTTTGACGAGCCGGCGTTGCAGGACTTAGCGCAGTATGAACTCACCGTCAAGCTGGGGATGGATAAGTTTGCGCCCTATGGCGGCGGTAAGCGCTTGGGTGCGTGGCTGAAGCTATCGGGTTGGATTCCCGGCGGTCAGAAATCCGGCTATGATGTAACGCTGGATAAAACCTTAGCCGCGGAAATTTCCCCGGATGACGAACCAATGCCGTGGCATTGGGAGCACGACGGCGGCTTCGAGGTGGAAGCGGCGATGATCGCGCGGCTGGCCGAGTCGGCGCAGATGGTGATTTCGCTGGGACAATACTCACTTCCCAATTTGTACTACGAATACGAGGATACAACCAGTAGTAGTACACTGCCCGAGGTGCATAAAGGACTGCTGCGGATGGGGCAGTTCTATCAGACGGCGGCCATCCGTTTTGCGCCTTACAACCGCAATACGACGCGGATTCAGTTGGAGGCATCCTTCCGCAATAATACGCTGATGGAAAAGATCAAACAAGGTTCGGACGAGTCGGCTTTGGAAAAATTGTTCTTCCCCTATTTCGAAGCGCCGGAAATCGCGGGCGGTGTGCAGTTGGATATCGCGATCATTCGCTTCAATGCGGGTGTGCGCTATTACTTCCCCAGCGGCGAGGATGCGCAGCTTCGCCCCGAAGCCGGATTGCACTTGCTTTTCAAGTGAACGTGTGCTGGAAAATGAAATCCCCGATCGATTCAGATCGGGGATTTTTTTACGGCGGTGCCGTCATTTCCGGTTCGGGCTGTCAGCGGATCAGGCTTGCCGCCGCATGATCTAATAGCCACCAGCAGTCACCTTCGTGGGGCATCACTCGCGTGGCGGGCAAATGATAATCTTCTTTCACTAATACATCATGTACACACTGCGCTTTACTTTCTCCGTTGACCAGAAAGACCACCCGTCGCGCACTGTTCAATACGCGCAATGTCAGCGTTAGTCGTCGCGGCAGCGGATGATTCACTTCCACCACTTCCACCAGCGCGCCCGATTCGATAGCCGGATGACCGGGAAAGAGTGAAGCCGTGTGGCCGTCGGTGCCCATGCCCAGCAGAATCACATCGAAGACCGGCGAACCGGGACCGAATCGTGATTTGATGGTGCGGGCATATTCATCGGCGGCTTCGCTTAAGTCTGCCGCTTCACCGCGCATTCGCCAAACCTCGCCCACCGGCACCCGCGACAGCAGCGCTTTCCGCACCATATGATAATTGGATTCATCGCTGTCGGTGGGAATCGCCCGCTCGTCGCTCCAAAACACTTCCCACTTCTCCCATTGCATCTCGTCTTTCCAATCCACGTGCGCCAATTGGTTATAGAGAATTTTCGGAGTCTGGCCGCCGGACAGGGCAATGCGGAAGACTCCGCGTTCTTCGATAGCTACGGTTTGGCTGTGATGGATCAAATCGGCCGCGGCGTCGGCGACGTCTTCGGGTGATTCACAAAAAACGATTTCTCTCATGCGAATAGCATTTCTTTCAGCCAGCTGCGCAGGCGTTCGAACGTCCGTGCGCGGCGGCGGTCGGGACTCCAAATGCGGAGTTGGGATTTTATCAGTTCAATGATTTGATTATCGGAATTCGGTTCGGGGCAGCGTAAGGTGATATCGTCATCCTGGGCTTTGATAACAAACTCGATCAAGCTGTCTTCCGTTGCCTTCTGACCTCTGTGAAAAGTAATGGATTTCCCGTTTGCGAATCGGAGTACCGGATGGGTGCCCTGCAATGTGATATTCTCGTCATGCCACTCGAGAACTTCCGCCGCCCACGCCGCTAAAAACAGAATTTCCGAGGGAATCTTCAAAGTCTCGTAATACAGATGAATGGCTTGAATATCGCGAATCGCGTTTGGATGCGAGTCAAACAACTGCGCGATCTCATTTTGCCACGCTCCGATCAGCGATTCCGAAAGGTCGGTAACCAGCGGCTTATGTCCTAAATCATCCTGTAAGCTGAAAAACGCCGTCCAGGATGATGCGGGTGCGCACGGCGGAATTAGTGCGGTAATCACCCGATCTGCCTGAGAACCCAAGGCAATCAAAAGCGGATGAGCGGGCGGCAGGGAAGCATCCCAGATGAATATGGTCGGCAGTCCCGGAAGCCGCAGCGAAAGCAGGGTCGAGACAACACCCTCGGTTTCGTTGCCCGTTATATCAACTTGGATAAATTCGCTGCAAATCTGTTGCGAGTCCGGTGCCGGGCGATGACAATAAGCCGTTACCCATGCGCGTTGTGAGGCTGGCGTTTGTGCATCGCCGATGCGCAGCAGGAGTGCTCGCGACGGATCGGCAAGCGTCAATGCTCTCAGTATTTCCGGAGCATCACCGTAATCGGCGGCCATGTTTATCACGTAGACGAGATTAAATGCCGCCGCGTGCAAGACCGCGGAACCGTCCTCCGAATGCGCGGTTCGCCACAATGCTTCCAACTCGCGTTCGATGGCGACGATGTCGACGGCAACCGGATCGCCTAACGCATAAACGATTTGCTCTTTACCGGGCGTCATAAGGCTCTCCAGGCGCGGCCGTCCTCTTCCAACAATAAATCCGCCTCCGGCGGTCCCCACGTTCCCGCCGCATAGTGAGGCAACGGCTTGGATTGGTGCTGCTCCCAGTATTGCAATAGCGGCGTGATGATTTTCCAGCTTTCCTCCACCGAGTCACGGCGAGCGAAGAGGGTGGGATCGCCCAACATTGCATCCAGCAGTAATCGCTCGTAGGCATCGGAAATCCGACCGCCGAACGAAGTCCCATAACGAAATTCCATATCCACCGGCCGTAAGCGCACGGCATGTCCGGGCAACTTCGCGATGAATTTCAGAGTGATCCCTTCATTGGGTTGAATGCGGATCGCCAGTACGTTGGGCGTGTCCAAATCGGCGGCACTTCGTTGGAATACCCGGTGTGCCACTGGCTTGAATTGAATGGCCACTTCCGTCATCCGTTTGGGTAACCGCTTACCTGTTCGCAGATAAAACGGTACGCCCTGCCAGCGCCAATTGTCAATCCTCATCCGCAGCGCGCAGAAGGTCTCTGTGCGGGATTGAGGAGCAACGCCGGATTCGTCACGATAGCCCGGTACGGATTTCCCTTCCGAAATGCCTGCCGCGTATTGTGCGCGAACTACCGCCGTAGCCAGATCGGTATCCGAAAACGGCCGAATGGCTTCAATAACCTTCTGCTTTTCGTTACGAACGGCTTCCGGTGCGAGCGTGGCAGGAGGCTCCATACCGATCATAGCCAGAATCTGGATCAGGTGATTCTGTACCATATCGCGCAGCGCGCCGGCTTCCTCGTAATATCCGGCGCGACGTTCAACTCCCAGCGATTCTGCCGCGGTGATCTGCACATGATCAATGTAGTGATTATTCCAGAGCGGTTCGATGATCGTATTGGCCAATCGCAACACGAGAATGTTCTGAACCGTCTCCTTGCCCATATAATGGTCAATACGATAGACTTGATCCTCGCGGAAAACCTGTTCCACAATCTGTCCCAATTCGCGGGCGGAATCCAGATCGTGTCCGAACGGTTTTTCGATGATCATCCGTCTCCAGCCGTTCCGTTCGTGGTTTAAGCCGGAAGCGCCCAGCGAGCGAACGATGGGTGCATACGAAGACGGCGGAACGGATAAATAAAAGAGGACATTGCCGCCAGTGCCGTGAGACTTCTCCAATTTCTTCAAGAGCGCCGGAAGTTTGGTGAAGGCTTCACCGTGTTCGTGGTCTTCGTCGCAGGAAAAAATCAACGATTCGCAGGATTTGCGGAATTTGCCGGTGTGCGATACCTCCGGAGCAAATTGCTGTGCGGACTCAAATAGCATGGATCGCAAATCGCTATCGCTCATTTCATTTCGTGAAACACCGATCAGTGCGCAATGTTCTGGCAGCTTCCCCGCTTGGGCTAAATGCATTAACGCCGGGAACAGCTTTCTTCGCACCAAATCACCCCTGATCCCGAAAATGACGATAGCACAGGGATCAGGCAGTCGCTCGCTTAGCAGTCCTTCGTGAAACGGATTCGTCGAAAATTCCATTATCCCTTCTTAACGGCGTGTCCGCCGAATTCGTTGCGTAGTGCCGCCAGCAAGCGCAAACTATAGGCGTTATCATTACGGGAAGCGAAACGCGCGAACAACGCCGCTGCGATGGTATACGCGGGCACCGCGTGATCAATGGCTTCCTGAACCGTCCAGCGGCCTTCGCCGGAATCGTCAACATAGGCTTTTATGTCGGAGAGTTCAGGATCCTTTCCCAACGCCTTGGCCGTCAATTCCAGCAGCCACGACCGCACCACGCTGCCGTGCTGCCATAGCTCGGCAATGGCAGCCAAATCCAATTCGGGAAACGGTCCTTCCTTCAGTAGTTCGAAACCTTCGGCATAAGACTGCATCAGGGCATATTCGATCCCGTTGTGAACCATCTTCACAAAATGACCACTGCCCGGCGGTCCGACGTGTAAAAAACCGTTTTCCGGCGCCAGCGTTTTAAAGATCGGTTCAGCATATTGGACGGCATCGTCATCTCCACCGACCATCAGGCAATAACCTTCCGTTAGTCCCCAGATTCCGCCGGAGGTTCCGGCATCTAAGAAATGGATATTATTGCCGTGGAGAAATTGGGCATGGCGGATGGAGTCTTTGTAGTTGGAGTTTCCTCCGTCAATCACGATGTCGCCGGGCTTCAGCAAATCGTACAGCTCATAAATGGCCGCTTCCACCGGATCACCCGCGGGAATCATCAGCCAGACGATCCGGCGCGCAGCGAGTTTGGCTGTCATCTCCGTCAATCCTTCGGCACCTACGGCACCTTTTTCGACAGTTTGGGCAATTGCTTGAGGATTGCGATCCGATACCACCACGTGATGCCCGCCGCGGAGCAACCGCTCCGTCATATTTCCTCCCATCCGCCCCAAACCAACTATTCCGATTTGCATATTATTCCTTAAGTTAGATGACATAAACGGCCCATATCTGGATTGACGTCCCGACTGGTTGTACAAAAACTACTGCCGTTGAGAAATTGCTCAACTTCATGTATCTTAAGCAAAATTTACGGAAATAAAAAGGACCTTAAGATGTACAGGCTGATTGCGCTTATCGTACTAATTGGCGGAGCCGTTCAAGCGGATGTTGTACGAACCCAGAAAACAACCTCGGTGTTCTGGGGTGCCAATGAAGCAACTGCGACGCATTACTATGCAACCGACCGCAGCGCGGATCAATCCACAACCAAATGGACGCGCGGTCTGATGAAGACCATGACTGGCGGCAAAGCGGTGGAATCCAAGACGATCACCCGTTTGGACAAGGAAGTGATCTGGACGCTGGACCTCAAAAAGAAAACTTACACTGAAATGACTTTTGCCGAATTCCGCGATATGATCAACAAGGGCATGATGGAAATGGAAAATGCCCAAGGGGAAGAGGAGGAAGTCGCCGACACCACGGGTGAGGACATGTACGAGTGGACAATCGAGGACAAATCCGATCCCAATCCCAAAACCATCAACGGCTGGACATGCCGCAACGCGCAGATTGTCGCTACGGGCGTGAACAAATACGACGAAAACGACAAAGTGGTTATTACTATAGACTTGTGGAACAGCGAAGAGGTTCCGGGCGCGGCGGAAATTACGGAATTCTACAAACGCTATCTGGCGGCGATTGGCTTGGATGAAATGGCGATCGTACCCGGTCTCTTGCAGGCCAAGGCGTTGTACGAAAAGCAGTTTGCCGCTGTCTATGAAGCGGCCAAGAAGGCTCCGGGTGAGTCCGTGACCAGCCTCATGGAGATCAAGAAATATCAGATCAAGGGAAAAAACATCGGCAAGGCCATGGGGGAAGCCGCCCAAGAAGAAGTATTGGGCAAGCTGCCCTTCGGCAAGAAGAAAAAGAAAGCCGAGGAAGCTCCCACCTACGAGTGGAAAGTCAAGTTCAGCTCGACCAGCGACCTGACGGAAGCGAATACGAATGCCATTGATGTTGTTCAATTCGAAATTCCGGACGGCTTCAAGAAGAAAGACAAGTAAACGGCATTCGGAACCAATAAGTAAAGCCCCCGTCAATCCGACGGGGGCTTTTCAATCGCGCTATTGAAGGGTGTTACTTTACCAGCATCAAGCGGCGGACCGCCGTGAATGATCCGGCTTCCAAGCGATAGAAATAGCTGCCGCCCGCCAATCCGGCTGCATTAAACATGACCGAATGCGCTCCCGCCGGCATTTCGCTATTAGCCAATACGGCAACTTCACGGCCTAACAAATCGAATACACTCAATTTCACGAGCGATGTTTCACCCAGATTAAAGGCAATCATCGTTGTGGGATTGAACGGGTTGGGATAATTCTGATACAATGCAAACTCTTGCGGCGAGCTTACGGTTTGCAGTGATGCCGATGCGATCTGTGAATGAACCACTGTGCTGCCGTCCACTTCATGAATGATCAAACGGTACAAATAGGTGGTTCCTGCCGTTACGTTGTTGTCCGTGAACGAATAGGAATGACCGATGGGGCTGTCGCCCAAACCGGCGATGTTCGTTAATGTGCTCCAATCCCCGGAGCCGTCGTTACGCTTCACTTCGTAGCGAGCGATGCTGCTTTCGGACGCCGTGCGCCAATTAATAAGAATCGCATGGTCATTCGCCGTTGCATCAAAGGCGGTTAATTCCACCGGCAGCGGTTCATCACCACAATCCTCACGAATCAGATAGCCCAGATTTATCGTACCGTTATCGAAATTATTGTTAATGGCATCCACGACGTCGTTCAAATCGGAAATGGAAATACCAACCGGCAGCGCGGCGGTATTGCCGCCCAATACTTGATTGGCCAGATTGAGGATTTGATAAACCGACCAACCGGCAAATTCACCAGTGGCCGAATAAACGCCGTACTGCACCTTTAGATAGCCCAAGCCGCTGGGGAATCCGGAAACCGCGGCATCGGAAAACGCGACATTGATTTTCAGTGTTAGCACCTGACCGCCGAAAACACCGGAAGGCGTCGTTACCGGATCAACGAGATTTCCAGTTAACGTATTCGCGGTTGCTGTGCTGGGCAGATAATTCGCCACGGCCGCTGCCGAACTGAAGTGCATCGTGTAAATTCCGCCGACGGTAATGCCCGATGGAAAAACCGCCGAAAAGTTATTCTGCAAAATACAGCCGGGATTACCGCCGTGGCAATTTGCGCCCCATCCGCCTTGGGTTTGAGTTCGATAATCGCCGGGATTAATCAGGCAGGGATCGGGCTGCGCGACGGCTGTTGCTACGAACAGCAATAACAGACTCAAGATCGCAAGACCTTTTACACACCGATTCGTCTTCCAAATCATCATCTATCTCCTTTATCAATCGTTCTCTATTGCTGACCCAGTCTGCATTTATGCAGTGGAACGTGGCGACAATATACACTGGGGGTTCTAACTTGACCATATCATCCTGTCTTAAACTGAAAACACCACTTGGGCGCGCCTGAAGGCATAACTATACTTCGTATTATTAGCGGTGTGGCGACCACTGAAATAGTATAGTTAGTATAATCTGTTAAAGTGCCCGTTTAATTCTGAAGAGAGGCAACTTGAGATCAGCACAAATAAAAAGCGCGCCCCCCTCGCGGGAGACGCGCTCAATCAATACCCCAAATGCTATCTCAAAAGCATTACTTTCCGGATCTCAACATTCCCTGACGAGGCCAATTCCGCGAAGTACAAACCGGACGGCAATCCGGCCGCATCATAGGAAATTCGATAATTTCCCGCTTCCAGCGATTGATCCACAACCGAAGCGGCTTCCTGTCCCAGAATGTTGTAGAGTTTTAATTGTGTTAAACCGGCTTTTGCCAGACTGAAGCGAAACTCGGTCTGGCCGTTGAACGGGTTGGGATAATTTCCCTCGAAATGAAAAGCTCTTGCAATCGTTTGGAAATCGTTCGTCCCGACATTACTGGTCATCGCGACATCGAGCGGATACGTATCTCCGGCATATACGGCGACGCCGTCAATTCGCACGGTATCATATCCTTCTTTCACGAACGTTACCGAGTGGATTCCCATGCCGACACGTGATAAGGAATAATTCCCGGAAGCATTCGTATAGGTTGTGTCGCGGGTGCGCCGTCCGGTCGCATAGACCTGTACGCCCTCGATGGGATTGGATTCGGTACCGGTCCGTACGATCCCGCTGATCTCGCCCATTTCGGACACGAATTCAATCGTGAAACCGGTTAACTGCCCCTCATCCTGAGCCGAACTGTCATACACGAACAAATCCCATCTCCGAAATCGCTGAGCGCCGCGAATGAGCAACGATGAGTCGCCATCCACTACATTCAGCGGCTGCAGCGGCTGCCAATGTCCGGTATAGGGTGCAGTACCGGCGGTAAATGGAAGTTCCGCTTCGTCATCGAACCGGCACTCGGTCATATTCTGGCTATTATTAAAGGGATCCACAGCTGCTAACGGAATGATCGTCGTATCCGGCGACAACAGCCACAATTTGAGATCGCCGATAAAGGGATGGATAATTGATACCGTCACATCCAGATCGTAAACGATTAACGTGTCGGAGATGATGATATAAGCGTTGGTCGTATCGAAATCGGTGATCGGTCGGGGAAGTCCCGCCGAACGGAAGTTAAAAAATTCAAGCGGCCTGCTAACCAGTGATACATTTACAGCGGTGGTCTCGCCGATGGCAACCGTAATTCCGTTTCGGTTTGCCGATTGGAAAAACTCATGCTCAAAGCGGATGAGATAGGTTCCTTCCGGAATCAGCGAGAGCGTATATCGTCCGCCGGTATCGGTGCGGGCGGATTGATTCAGAGATAAAATGCGAACTTCGGCGCCGCGAACGGCACGGGCGGAATCGTCGGTGACGTAACCGCTGATCGTCCCCGTCAAGGGAGTGCCATCGAGGGCAATATCATCCAGTTTGAGTGCGAACCGATCGACGGCATTATAATGAAATGCGATGTGAAAGGGAGTGTCACTGTAAGCCGACAGGTCATGTGTATATAGCGTCCACTGCGCCGGTACGGAAGTGTTGCTGTAAACAAGATTCGTGAAATTTTCGGGGGCGGTTCCGGTCGTGGAAATACGAACCTCATACGATTCCAGATAGCCGGGATCCTGCGATGCCGCCCAATAACTTAGCGTGATGGTTCCCGTCGCGTTGCATTGCGGCAGAATCAGCCAATCGTCATTGGCCAGCGCATTATTATTGAAATGACACATTACTGTTTTTGTGCCGCTATGCGCGTCGAAATTCTCGCGGGCGAGGACTTGCCACGTGGACGGGCGCTGAAACCACGTCGAATATCCGCCGTCGCCGTCCATTTGCAACCAGCCGGACGGCAGGCTGCCGGTTTCGCAGCTTTCGAAGTCTTCCAGAATAATAATGTCATCAAGCGAACCGGCGATGGAATTCTGCGACGATAATCCATGACCGGCCAACGCCGCAATCGCGTATACCAGCATCGCCCACAGGCAAGCGGATAGATAGAAATTTCGGTTCGACATATTCGGCGTTACTTGAAATGGCTGAGAAATATTTGTCATTGTGCGGAGCAATCCGGGCGGCTGATCCCTAAGATGCAGCCGCCCGGTTCTCGCAAGCCAACCGAAATCTTACTTCAGCAGCATCATTTTATGAACGGCGGAGTTCTCACCCGCCGTCAACCGTGCCAGATATAAACCCGACGGCAGTTCCGCCGCATCGAACGCCACGGAATGGGCGCCGGCGTTCATGGTACCGTCCACTAACCGCGCCACTTCCTGACCGACCACGTTGTACAGCACCAACTGCACGCTGCCGGTTTTTTCCAGATCGAAATGGAAGCGCGTTTGCGCGTTGAACGGATTCGGATAGTTGCCGTGGAATGCAAAGGTCGTGGGAACGATGGAAATGTCGTCCGCCGCATCGGGTTCACCGCGCAGCTTTACGTCATCCAACTTGATGACGAACTCATCCACGGAAATATAGTGGAAGGCTACGTAGAACGGTGCATCGGCAAATTCGGAAAGATCGTGCGTATGTTCGGTGTATTCCGCCGGAATATCCGTACCGGTATAGATCAAGTGAGTAAAGTTAGCCGGAAGTGTTCCGGAGGTAGATACCCGCACTTCGTACGATTCGGGATAGGACGCTTGATGCGTCGCAATCCAGTAGTTTAGCGAAATCGAACCGTGAAGCAATTGTTGCGGCAGAATCAGCCAATCGTTGTTCGGCAGCGCACCGTCGTTGTAATGATTCGCCATGATTTTAGTTCCGCTATGGGCGGGGAATCCGGTTTGTTCGAATACCCGCCAAACGGATAATCCGGCACAGGCCGGATCGGTGGTCGAACCTTGGTCAACATCAACGTAAGTCCAGCCTGCCGGACGCTGGCCTACGGCGACACCTTCAAAGTCCTCATCGATGACCAACTCGCCGCTCAACGGAGTTAGTTGAATCGCGAGTTCCGTGGTATCGCCTTCAGTCACGCTGACGTTGGTTGACGTTGCCGAAATATAATCGGGATGCGAAAAATTGAGTGTATAAGTCCCGGCGGGAACGTTCTCGAATAAGAGATACCCGGCGGCATTCGTGGTTCCTTCAAAAGCCGTGGTTTCAACCGTGACCGCTACGTCTTCGACCGGAAGGCTGGTATTGGCGTTCGTCACCGTGCACGCAATTGAGCCGATCGGACCGGGATCGCCGGCTTCCAATAGAACGTCATCCAGCTTGATCACGAACATGTCAATGGAGGTATAACGGAAGGCGATATAGAACGGCGCGCCCGCAAACTCCGATAGATCGTGTGTATGCAGAGTATAGGTGGAGGAAATATTCGTTCCCGTGTAAATCACATGGGTAAAATTGGCGGGTTGAGTGCCGGTTGTTGATACCCGAAGCTCGTAGGATTCAGGATACGAAGCCTGATGGGTGGCAATCCAATAACTCAACGTGATCGTACCCGTGAGATTCTGTTGCGGCAGAATCAGCCAATCGTTGTTCGGCAGCGCGCCGTCGTTGTAATGGTTGGCCATGATTCTCGTTCCGCTATGGGCGGGAAATCCCGTCTGATCGAAAACTCGCCAAATGGATTGTCCAGGACATGCCGGATCGGTTGTCGAGCCCTGATCAACGTCAACATAGGTCCAGCCCGCCGGACGCTGTCCCGCAGCCACTGCTTCGAAATCTTCGGAGATGATTACTTCGTCGAGGGTTACCGGATTCCGGGTTCCCACTCGCGGCAGATGGCCGAATGGTCCTGATTCCGAGACCCAAGTAGTAGTTCCGCTCTTGCCGGTTGCGACCGTCTTTGCGGTCTGCTTTTCGCTGAATTGATTTCCCGCGAATAGCAACGAAGCCATGACAAGAAACACAATCATTCGTAAACCGTTTCGCATGACAAAGTCTCCTCTTACGGTTCGGTTTGTGCCTGCACGATGCAGACGGTTTGGAGAAGCGGCATACAACATCGGGAACATGAACCGTGAAAAAATCTCCCGAACCTGCCGATTCAGCAATTATTTCAGTAAAACGAGTTTCTTCGTTTGTGAGAGCCCATGAGCGGTGAGCCGCGCAAAATACAATCCCGACGGTAACTCCGCCGCACTGAATGAAACCTGATGCGCGCCCGCCTCCAACATGCCGTCCATGACTCGTGCCGCTTCCTGTCCCAGCGTGTTGTAAATCACCAATTCCACGCGGCCGCGTTGCGGCAAATCGAAACGAAATACCGTCGTTGCATTGAACGGATTGGGGTAGTTACCATCGAACGAGATTTGCCCGGGATTCGAGACCGAAGCTCTGGGACTATAAACTGAAGAAATATAATCAACCAGAACATCGTCAATTTTCAGGACATATTGATCGTTCGCAATATATCGGAGAGCAATGTAAAACTGATCTCCGGAATATGCCGATAAGTCGTGAGAGTATTGTGTCCAATCACTGGGAACATTCGAGTGAGTGCTGATCAGATCCGTAAAACTTGCGGTGTCACTTCCGTTCGTCGAAACGCGGATTTCAAAAGTCTCAGGATATTCGGGATCCTGTGATGCGGCCCATAATGATAAGGTGATAGCGCCAGTTGCAGTGATGGGCGGCAAGATCAACCAGTCATTATTCGGCTTGTTGCTGTTGTAATGAACGCCTACCAGCCTGGTTCCGCTATGCGCCGGCAATAACTCATCTTCATACACTTGCCATTGCGACAACGATGGTAATGTTGTATCGGTGACCGTGCCCGAATCACCGTCCACTTGCATCCAGTTGCGAGGCAATTGACCGGGAGTGGTGCGTTCGAAATCTTCGTCAATCGCCACCGCTCCTTGGGAAATCATCGAAGCATTGACCGTTTGTGGATTACCGTCTTGAATCGTCACATTCTCAACAATAACGGAATCATACAGCCGCTTGGTAAACTCAATATTATAGATACCGTTATTCATGAGATCGAAGCTATAGAATCCCGACGAGTTGGTCATGGTTATATAACTGGACGAGTCAAGAACCGCGACCGCTCGCACCTGTACGTCCGGGATCGGTGATTCGCTCGCACTATTTGTTACGGTTCCGGATAGCACGATCTCGCGATTTATATCCACGCCCCATAACGCCACATACCCGCTGTCCAGCCGGAAGCGATCCCAGACTCGCAACGTCCAGTTGCCTTGGGCGGATTGTTCGTTATAATGCTCGAGCAACTCCGTCGGCCGCCAGATTCCCACCAGCGGCGCTTCCGGATCCATGATGCTGATGCCGGCCGCGTCGTCAAACCAACCGTCCAGTGTATCCGCACCGTCCTGCGGGAGTAAATCCAGCAACACGGTTTCGGCGGAATCGCCCGGTCCGGTCAGCGAAACGTACAAATCGCGCACCCACGAATGCGAGATCACCAGCCTTACGTTTAAATCGGTGATCGTGGTCGCATCGGAGATGTTCAATACCGAAATCAGCGTGTCATTGGTGTTGTTGCCGGGATTGTCGGGAATCGGTAAGGGTCCGGAAACTGTATACAGATCATCCAGCGCCGCCCGTGGCATCCGCATCGGATTCACTGGCGCTTGTACCGCCGGATGACCGTAATACTTGGCGGGCGGAGTCGTGCGCTTGCCGGCGGTTATCGCCCACAAGGCGGACGACACCAGCAAGAGGAGTAAGATTACGCCGGAATATCTGATGGACATGATTCTCGTGTGTTCTCCACGGCCGTGAACGAATCAGATCAAACCCGATTTGTGGCGGAGGCTATTCCCGGTGCAAATGAAGCGAGTAGCCCAGCCATCCGGTTTGATTGGCTCCTTCGACCGTATCGAAGAAGAGTTGTGCGGGGAGGTTCATGTTGTCAATGAACCAAACCAGTTCCTGATGCTTTTGTTGTCTGGCCCAGCGAACCGCGTGGTCGAACAGCTGCCGTCCGCAGCCGGTGCGCCGCTGGGATTCGGTCACATACAGATCCACCATCCGCGGCAAACGCGCGGCCCGCAGTGTGGAAGGTTCCAAGTGGACTGTCATAAAACCGACGGGCTGACCGCTGGAAGTGCGCCCGATGAAAATTGCCCCCTGTTGGGGATCCTCAATGAACGCCTTCAAATATTCCGCGTTGCGTTCATCGTCAATAATGTCTGCCGTTTCATCCTGTTCCTGATACTCTGCTACCAGCTCCAGCAGATCGTCCAGGTCTTCGACTTTTGCCCTCGAGACGTTCATCTCTCCGTTAGACGTGAATTTGGGGATTTTGTTCGGTTCTGAATATACAAAAATTATGCAAATGGTGCATCTTTGCAGAGTTTTCGGTCGTCAATTAGCCAGTTCGAGGAGGAGGGCTTGCCCCAGTTCATTTTTACCTGAACCGGCGGCCACACCATACTTAACTCCCGCCCGATCCATTGTGAAAGCCAAAGTACCCGCCATTCGGATACCTACAATAGCCTCTGGATTACCGAAGGCGATACTCCCGCCGCCCGGATTCACCCGATCCAGATCAGGATCCAATTCGGCCAGTATAGCCAAGGACACCGCAGCGAAATCTTCCGGGATTTCCCACAGCCCGATTTCGAACTTGCTTCGTCCCGCCTGCCCTAAGACTTTCTCTATAGCAGGAATTGGGCCAATTCCCTGCGGTGAGTCATCTCCCGGTGCGGAGGTTATTCCCGTAATTCGGACTAAAGGCTTTAAACCATGCTTTTTTGCGAAATCTTCGTGACAAATCATCATCGCCGCCGCCCCCTCAACGGGGCGGGAGGAATTGCCCGTGGTGACCGTGCCGTAATGATGAAGTAAGGGTTTAATCGCGGCCAATTCCTCCAGATGGATACCGGCGCGGGGCAATTCATCCCGCTGAACCGTTTCGCCTCGATTACCGTCGGTAACCGGTATCGGCAGGATTTCCCGCACGAAACAGCCCGCCTCCCGCGCTAATATCGCTTTGAGATGGGATTCCAGCGCGAACTGGTCTTGCAGACCTCGCTTAATCCGCCACCGTTCGGCAATCGCTTCCGCCGCTTCGATGGCTTCCGGCGTATGATCAACGGAAGCTTGTGAATGGCTGAAAGATTCCACGCCGCCTACGATACAGCAGCGAGCGGCTCCATTTTTTATTGCTTCGACCGCCGCCGCCATTGCGGCAAATCCGTCCGGCACGATGGTTATCGAACGGGACTCGGGAAGCGCTGCCGCTTGGGCAATCTCGGCTTGATTCGCTTCCGATGGGCATCCCAGATAGACGCGATCCACCGCCGCCGGATCGAGTCCGGTGCGTTCGACTAAACCGCGAATTACCTGCGCCGCCAGCTCTTCCGCCCGCAGCGATTGCAGAATTCCGCCCGGCGCGCCGAAGGGAGTACGGAGGTAGTCACTGAGAATGACGGATGACACCTGCTACTTCTTTCCCGCTTCCCATTCCTGATACTGCTTTGCCAGTCTGCGGGTGCCTTCCATGTCACCCAGGACGGTGGTTTGGAAAGCAAATTCTTTGGTTCCCGAATCCCACGCGATAAATGAGGGATTGTTCGCATCGCCCATGGTCTTGCCGTTGGATTCGCGGTAGGATTCGTCCATTTGTCCTAATTGGTACAGAATCGGCGCGCAATCACAGCCGGGAAACGTCAGAAAACCGATACTGTCCAGGGCGGTAAAGGTGAACGTGATCTCGCCCATGAGCTGGCCGTCTTCCACGAACAGCCGTTTGCCCGTTACGTTATAGCCCGGATGATCCTCTTCCCACGCGTTCCCTTCGATATAGCTTGCGATCAGTTCGTTGAAATCGGCTTCGGAAACATCATTGCCGTCGTCATCCTGCGAAACGATATTGTTGAACAGAATTTTTCCCTCGCCGGAGCCGTCCGGTTTCACCGAGAAACGGTATTCCTTGGACTCCATATTCAGACAGCCGGATAGCACGAGCATCATCACGGCGAGTGTCAGTGCCGCCCACAGGCGATACGATTTCATAAACGGTCTTTCACGGTTGGTTTTCTTCCCTGCCGTACCTAAAGACGGCAGGGAAGAGGATACTTTCCCTCCACTTTGTGGGGGGATAAAAGAGGGGTACTTCTCGCGCTATTCTTCCCGCTTGGCGTTTTCGGGCTTGAGGAAGCGATCGAAGAACTCGACATGCTTGCGGTATTCGGCAATCGTGTTGACGCGCTTGCCGCTGCCGTGACCCTCATCGGCGAAGATCAGCGAATCCACTGTGATCCCGTTAGCCGCCACCGCCGCGAGGATCTGCCGCGCTTCATCCACCGGCACGCGCGGGTCGTTGGCGCCGTGCACCACCAGCAGCGGAGTCTTGATCAGATTCGCTTTGAATATCGGCGAAATCGAATCGAGGAAGTCCGGATCGGTGAGCGGACCGTATTCCGATTCGCGCAAAGCGCGGCGATACTCTGCGGTGTTCTGGAGGAAGGTCTTGAAGTTGGCGATGCCGACATTGTCAATCGCCGCGGAGAACAAGTCGGGATATTCGGTGATCATGCCCAGCGTCACATAGCCGCCGTACGATCCGCCGCGAATGCCGATCATGCCTTGCTTGGTATAGCCGTTTTCGATCAGCCAGTCCACACCCGCTTTGTAATCCTTCAGCGAGTTCTTGCGATTCTTGTAGTTATCGAGATTGAGGTAGTCGATACCATAGCCCGACGAGCCGCGCGGATTGGGAGCCAGAATGCCATAGCCGTTGAGCATGAGATATTGGAAATTGCGGATGAATCCCGGCTGGAATTGGCTCTCCGGTCCGCCGTGCGCGTCAATCACGAACGGAATCGGCTGACCTTCCACATAGTCCGGCGGCAGATAGAGGAACGCGGGGATTTCCAGACCATCGAAGCTCTTATAGCGAATCAGCTTCGGTTCGCGGAACATTGCGCGGTCAATTCCGGCATAAATCGAAAACGTGAGCTGCTTCCAAAATCCCGTCTGCGGATTCCAAATCCACACGTCGGGCGCGCGGGTTGCGCTGGAGAGCGACAGAATGAAGTTGCCGTTTTCGTCGCAGCCGCCGTAGCCGTACATGCCCTCGACGGGCGGTGTGCGCAGCGCGGTCTTGGTTGCGAAATCGCGCAGATGCAGCACGCTGTAGCCGTCTTCATTAGTCACGGCAAACTGATATTTGAAATCGCGCGTGAAACCCATGCCGTCGCATTCCCACTTGGGATCCAGCCAGCCGTCTGTAACATAGGTGATCTTCGTCGAGCCGATAGTTATGTTCGCCAGGCGGCTCATGCCGTCTTTGTTGTCGTTGCAGGTCAGCCAGATTGACTTATTGTCGGGCAGAATCGTTACGCTGCCGTAGATCACGTCCTTCTTGTCCTTGGTCATCGGCTCCCACTTGCCGGTGGTCAGATCCAGCAGGTAGAGATCGTTGTTGACATTGGACGTGTAATTGCCAATGACCATCAGCGAACCGTCCTTGGACAAATCGGCAATTACGTTGTAGCCCGTCGCGCCGTCGAACACCTTGCCCGACTTGCCCGTGGCAATGTCCATGCGATAGATAAAGAAGTCGCGGCCGTTCTCTTCATTGGAGCGGTAGTAGATTTTCTTATCGTCCCGCGTCCACGTCACCGAACCGTATTGCACCGACGGTTTCTCAGTGAGTTGAAGCAAGCGCCCGGTTTTAATGTCCATCAAATAGAGCTGTGAATTCTCGTCGCCGCCCACCGACGCGCCGACAATTGCCGTCTTGCCGCCGTAGGAAAGCGAAAAGAAATCCAATCCGTCTTCGAAGGTAGTCAGCTGATAGGGCCAACCGGAATCCAACAGCCGGTAGATCTGGCTGGCACCGGACATGCTGGAATAGAAATAGATATCCTTGCCGTCCCAGCTTACTCCGCCGGGACTGCACGCGCCGATATTCAGGAACGTGGCGATATCCGGGATATACTTACCCTGATTGAGCAGCGTGGGCGGTTCGCTCATGTCTTCCTGTGCCCACACCGTGCCTGTGAGTAGCAGACCGAGTGTCAGTAAAATCGCGATGATACGTGCCATGTCTGTGCCTCCAGTTTTATGTGAAAGTCAGCCAATTGTTCACCGTGAGCGAAGATATTTGGAAATCAATGGTGATTGAGGAGAGTTCAAGATCAGTAGGAGTGAAAACCTCGTGCGGAACGAAGACCTACAAAGCCCGCTCGCACGTGCTGTTTCAGCAGCGGAGCCGGGCGATAGCGTTCGTCTTTGAATTCGGCAAAGAGCCCTTCCATCACGGCCAGTACTCGATCCAACCCGATGCGGTCGCCCCATGCCAGCGGGCCGAACGGCAAGTGCCCGCCCATTTGCATCGCTTTGTCAATCGCTTCGGGAGTTGCGATCTGTTCCTGCAACGCGAGCGCCGCTTCGTTGACCAGACAACACACCGTGCGCACCAGCACGCCGCCGGGACTGTCGCTCACTTGCCGAACATCCAATCCCAAACTTTCGAACAACCGCTTTGCGCCGTGGATCGTTTCGCGGGATGTATGCGGGGTAGGCATGAGTTCGGCCAGCTTCGATTCTTCGAATGGCGGCAGCATGGAAACGCCGATCACCCGTTCGGGAATCAGCATCTCCCGCACCAGCTCGCCCGTGGCGATGGCCATCGTCAGCGAAATGATCGGCACCGCTTCCGCCAGCGCGTCTTCCAGATAATAGAGCGCTTCGGCTTTGGCTTCCAAATTGGTGCAATGCAGTTCCAGCACGATATCGAAGTCGTCGGCTGCGATCGCGTCGCCGGACCCAAGCACGGCGGTAGCTTTCGGTGCATGTTCGATTTCGTCGTCGGGCAGTAGGAGCGTCACATTGTGCCCGGCGGCGGTCGCTCGATCCGCCAGCGGTTTGGCATCCATCAACGGTCCCACAATGAGCAGCCGCTCGATGGGATAGAATTCCGGTTCGAGATTGACTTGACTACTGGACATCGGGATACTCGTAAAATCCGCGACCGGCTTTGCGGCCCAAGTGGCCCGCTTCGATCATCTTGCGGTGAATGATATGAGGGCGATAGCGCGAATCGTGAAACATTCCTTCCCAAATCGCGCGAGTTGTAACATAAAACGTGTCCACTCCGATCCGGTCCAACAATTCGAAAGCGCCGGCCGTAAAGCCGCCCAATCGCAAGATCTCGTCAATTTCCTGCACTTCAGCGACGTTCTCGTTCAGGCAGCGCAAGGCTTCTCCGAACAACGGCTGAATGCAGCGATTGACGACAAATCCGGGTGTATCCTTCGCGACAATCGGTTCCTTGCCGATTTCGCCGATGAATTGGCGGCAGCGTTCGATCACATCGGGAGCGGTTTGCATCGCTGCAACGACTTCCACCGGCTTCATGCGCTGGGCGGGATTGAGAAAATGCAGGCCGCAGACCCGGTCGGGAAATCGCGTTACGGCGGCAATGGCGGTTACAGAAAGCGTTGAGGTATTGGTGGCCAAAATTGTGGGGGGAGGCAGCTCTTTATCCAATCGTACGAATAGCTCGCGTTTGGCCTTCAACTCTTCGGGGATGGCCTCGATCACGAGTTCTGCGCCAGTGCAATCCGCCAGTCCGCCTTCATACTTCAATCGGTTGCGGGCGGCGGTTTCCTGTTCGGCGGTGATCTTCTTAAGCTCGACTCCCTTCTTCAGATCGGCTTCGATGATCCGCTGTCCGCGCCGCAATGCGTCGGGCGAGGGATCGCACAGCGTCACATCCGCCCCGGCCAGTGCGCAGGTTTGGGCGATTCCCGCGCCCATTGTCCCCGCGCCGAATACCATGACGTTCTGAAAGATCAAACGTAATCTCCCGCTTTACTTCTTCGCGTCAAGATCCACTGCGCCGTTTTGCAGCAGCCACGCTTCGAATTCGGGATGCTGGGCGTAGCGTGCCGTGCGGAGTGGCGTCCACTGGTTGTCGTTGATGTCGTTCACATCGGCGCCGTTCTCGACTAAAACGATGGCCACCGGGATATTATTCTTCAAGGCGGCGCAATTGAGCGCCGTTTGCAGATTATTGTCGCGCACATAAACCAGCGCGCCGTACTTGACCAGCAGCGCCGCTGTCGCGCTGTCGCCGGTTAAACCGCAGCTATGGAGCGGTGTGAAGCCGTCGTTGTTCAATTGATTCGGATCTGCGCCGTTCTCCAGCAAGTATTTGGCCGTTGCCGATTGACCGGCAGCGGCGGCATGGTGCAGCGGAGTCGACCCGATATCGTCGGTTGCCATGATGGACTGCCCCCGCGCCACGAACGCTTTGAGAGTTTCCACGTCGCCGTGCGCGGCCGCTTGAAAGATATTGGCGATGGGCGGCTGCTGGGCAACTGCGATACCCACGACCAACAGCGTAATCGCCAAGCTTATATAAATCGGATTTCTGCTCATGATCATCTCGATAGGGTTATCGTCTCGCGTCCAGATCGGATTATTGCTTTTTCAGAAGCTCTTTGGTTTGCCACGTCAGCACTTCCGGAATCGTCGGATTGAAGCCGACGTGACGATAAGCGATATTTCCCTGCTGGTCAATGACGACCATCGTGGGAATGCCCTGCACGCCGTAGGCGGCGGCGATATCGTTATCGCCCATCAGAATCGGGAAATGAAACCCGTTTTGTTCGATAAACGGCTTCACCTTGTCCGTGTTCCCGCCGCGTTCCCAAACATTCATCCCGTAAACTTCCACCCCCGACGGCAGTGAGTCGGTATAAAACTTGTCCAACAGCGGCATGGACTTGCGGCACGGTCCGCACCACGTTGCCCAGAAATCCAAAACCACTACTTTACCGCGGAGGCTGGATAGCGAAACCGTCTTGCCGTTTAAATCTTTGACGGTAAAGTCGGGAGCCGGAGTACTGGTGCGCGATTCCAGCGCTTCCTGTTTGCGCTGCGGCGCGGTGGCCGCCATGCGTTGGATGAATTCGAGCATCCGCTCATGTTCCACCTGCTCGACCTTGACCAGCAACTCGCTCCAGCGCGGATCGTCGCGCAGCGGGATCAAATCTTCGTCGGACTTGTACTGCTCCAAATCCGTGAACCCTAAATCTACCGCCGCGAACAATCGCGCAAAGGCGGAGTCTTTTTCCCCGCCCAGCGAAAACCCGCACGCCAGATCGTAAGCGTGATCCCCCGTCGGTTCGGCGTCCACGACGCGCTTCATGGTTTCGATATGTCCCGGCCAATCCAACAACTCGCGCTGGGCGCGGGCCTTAGTATACAACGCGTCAACATTCTTGGGATTCTTTTTCAGGAATTCGTCAATCAGTCGAATCGCTTTATTCTGATCGCCGCCCAACAGCACGATTCGATACATCACCGGCTGAAACTCCGTCGGCTGCATTTGTCCGAGCTTCACGTAGACGGCATCCGCGGCGTCGGTTTCATTGCGGGTGCGATAGAGATGCCCCAATCGTTCCACGGCAAACGGCAGCGAGTTGTCGGTGGCGATGGCTTTCAGCAATGCCGCCTCCGCAATTTCCAACTTTGGATCGTTTTCCGGTGTGGCCGCCGACGCCAGCAGCAGATTCCCCCAATAGCCACTCGGATCTTTGTCCAATATCCGCCGGGCGTAATCCTGTTGTTGTTCGGGAGTGGGCATCAACCGCCCCGCGATATAGAGCGGAATGACATTGTTCGACTCACGGTTCGCCCACGCTTCATAGTAAGCGCGCACCGAATCGAGATTATCCATCGCTAAGATACTGGCAACCCGCATCTGCACGACGATGTCATCGCGGTATTTATCCCGGTAATCCCGCGCTGCGGATAACTGAGCGGTGTAGGACGAAATCGTGTCCATCACCGCTTCCAGCGATTGCACCGCAGTCGACGGTTTATATGGCTTAACGGTAAAATCCGCCGCCAGTCCGCAGAGACTGACAGCCAGAATCAAGCTGATGGTTGAAATCAAGAACGGTTTCATTGAGTTTCCACTTCAATCGGTTGTTCGGTTCGGGTAATCGGTAATTCCGCTAAGCCGGTTCCGGGACTGACGATTTCCACTAATTCCCGTACGAAATCAGAGGAGCCGATCTGCTCTTTGACCAATCCGACGTCTTTAGCGAACCAGCGAACCACGACGGTATTCACGTTGGGCAGTTGCCTTTGGAACTCGTCTTTAGTGATATCGTCGCGTTGTAGGCGCGCTTGCAGCGAATCGGCCAATCCGGGCAGGGGTGTGACTACGGTTTTGTAGCAATCGGCAAAGGTCCCGGCCGGCACGGATACTGTCTCGAACCCCGCAATCACCGTTTCCGTTCCCATATCGTCGTCGATCCAGCTACTGCCGTATTCGGCATTTTCATCTACCCACACTTGTCGGTAAGCCGTAAGCAGCATCGTCGAGGTTAGCGGCTGATCCGTCTCGAAATAAACGACCGAATCTTTGCTGATAAAGTTGCAGAGACCCGCCTTAATTCCCTTAAATCTCGCTTCGTAGGCACGTATTGACCGGCCTCCCATATAGAGCATCTCGAGGGTATAATCCTTCGTCACACCGTTATGCTGTTCCTGATAGCGCATTACCCGTTTATGCAGCAGCGGAAAATGTGACGTACCCCCACGTAAAACAATACGTTCCGGACCCCCACAGCCCGCCAAAAACAGGACCGACAGGACCGGAACCAGCAATGCAACCCGCAGATTAGTGTGCATGGAAATTACATCTCAGACGATTGGAAAACCCGCAAACACAATAAGGTAAGATACCTGTGGATAAAAGTCAAGGTGGGCTTAGTATCCCAGTAAATGCCGTAGCGCAGCATGGAGGTCGGGGTGGCGGAAGGTATAGCCGCTATTTTGCAGCTTCTGCGGAACCAGTTTCTGAGTCCAGGCCATCGCTTCGGCCAGTTGGGGGCTGAAAATGAATCTAATAACGAACGACGGAACGGAGAACGGGGCAGGTTTATGCAGGACGCCGCCGATGGTTTTCGCAAGTTCGCGTTGGGTTACGGGGGTGGGGGAGACCGCATTAACCGGACCGCTCAGATTCTCAGTAAATATCGCATGCAGGATAATGCCGATCAGATCATCCAGCGATAGCCAACCCGTATATTGCCAGGTTCCGGTACTGGCTCCCAAGCCAAGCTTAAAAGCTGGCAGCATCGCTTGAAGTGCGCCTCCTGTCGGAGTAAGCACGACCCCGATCCGGGTATTGACCACGCGGATTCCTGCTTCCGCCGCCGGCTGGGTTGCCCCTTCCCACTCCCGCACCAGATCGACGAAGAAGCAATCGCGGCCCGCCGGGCTGTCTTCGGTAAGCGATCGGTCACCTCCGTTGCCATAATAGCCGGAACCCGAGGCGCACACCACCACTTGTGGCGGATGCTTCGTCTTGGCCAGCGCGTCGCACAGCAAGCGCGTGGAATCTATGCGGCTGCTCCAGATTCGCTGTTTGCGGGCGGCGTTCCAGTGCCCGGTGGCGATGTTCTCGCCCGACAAATGCACCACCGCATCGAAGTCTTCTAAATCGTCCGCGTTAATCAAGCCCTCGGCCGGATCCCAGAAAATTTCTTTCTCTGCCGGATCGGGCTGCCGTCTCACTAATCGCGTCACCTCGTGGCCGCCCGTCGTGAGATACGCGCACAACGCCGAACCCAACAATCCGCTGGCGGCGGATACCAACACTCGCTTCGGGCCGTATTCCCGATAGCGGTGATGGGCCTGCAAATCGGCGATCAGCGTCGCATGACGATATCGGAACATCCGTTCGAGCCGTTTGCGCACAGCCTTGCCCGCCAGTGGGGATGAAAGCAAGTGTAGAGGCAGTGCGTACTCGATTCGATCTTCCATCACGCAGCCGTCCGCGCCCTCCGGCGTGAACAAATGCAAATGATTCCACTTCGCAAACGGGCCGGAAATCTGCACATCGCGGAACTGCCGTCCCTCCACGTAGTCGCGGTGTTCAACTTCCCACGTGATCGGAACCGGACCCGCCTTGACCTGTAAAGTCACCCGTTCGCCGTCGCGAATCCCGCCCGTCCGTGACAATACCCGCACCCGTTCCCACGGCGGAGTCAGCCGTTCCAGCGCGCCCGGTCGGGTGTGCCATGCGAACACCTCGGCGGCGGGAGCGGCGATCCGCGAACGATAAACGAATGTTTCCATCGGTGATAACTATACTTCAGACTTGGGCGGATGTTTCAGTTCACGGCCTTTGACGATCACGAACGCCACCAGCGCCACGAGAAAGAACACCAACAGCATCCACGCCACACTCTGCAGCGTGCCGATAATCGTGCGATAGATTTCCAGCATCCAGCGTTCGTTCGTGAGTTCGATGATGATCTGCTTATCGCCCTGCGGAGTGATGTAGCGTTCGATGTCCCACACCCGCACACCGCCCGACAGTCCCACCACATACAGTGCGAACATCAGATAGCGGGTCCACGCGGTATAGATTTCCTCGCCCACCAGCCGCTGTAAAATGCGATGAATCGGTGTGCGAAACACCCGCCCCATCACCCAGCAGGTAATAAACGCCACCACAAACGTGGCAATCAATAATGTGATTATCATCAATCCTCCGATTCTTAATCTTGCATAAGCTGCGCCACCGCGCACTCGTTGCCGTCGGGATCGGTAATGGAAAAGGCAAAGATGCCCCCGAAATCAATAATCGGTCCCACCGGCACCCCGCGCCGTTCCAGTTCTGTGCGATCGCCCTCGATATCCTCACTCATGAAGATCGGGCAAGGTCCTTGAAACCGGCAGGGCCGGAACGTATCACCCTGTCGGAGTTCCGCGAGCGTAAACCGCTGCTCATGCCCCGGTAGCAATAATTCCATAAACCGCAGCGTGCGGTCCAGATACGCACAAGTCAGCCCCAGCTTGTCTCGGTAGAACGAACACGCCCGCTCCAGACTCATCACTTGTATAGCCATCGTATACGGCCGCATGGTCAATGGTTGATTGCTCATAGTTGGGCCTCTCGACAACGCGTAAAGTTATTCGTTTGCGGAATCGCGGTAATGAGTTCCGGCAATAATTAATACGAATTCGCCGCGCGGCGACGTTTCGGTAAAATGCCGAATGTGTTCGGATAACTTGTCCCGGCGGACCTCTTCATATATTTTCGTCAACTCCCGTGCCACCGCCGCCGGGCGGTCTCCCAAGTATTCGTGAAGTTCAGTTAACGTCTTTACCAAGCGGTGCGGGCTTTCATAGAGCACAATCGTGCGCGGCTCCTCAGCCAGCATTTTCAAACGCGTTTGCCGGCCTTTCTTGTGCGGCAGAAAGCCGTCGAACACAAACCGATCCGTGGGCAATCCCGACAGTACCAAAGCTAAGACTAGCGCGCTGGGACCGGGAATCGCCTGCACCGATAGCTTCTGCTCCAGCGCCTCTTTCACAAGCACGCTGCCCGGATCGGAAATTCCCGGCATTCCCGCATCGCACACCAGTACTAACCGCTGCCCGTTGATTAGTTGTTCCAGAATCCAAGGCAGTTTCGCCCGCAGGTTATGGCTGCCGTAGGACGTGGTCGGGACTTGGATATCGTAATGCCGCAGCAGCGTTGCCGAATGCCGCGTGTCCTCGCAGAGGATCAAGTCGGCGCGCGATAGTTCTTCCACCGCCCGTGCGCTCATATCCTCCAGATTGCCGATGGGGGTAGCCACCAACACCAGCTCGCCGCGTGCTGCATTCCGCTCTACCACGACGGATCCTCGACGTGCCGGGCGGAGTAGGGGGCATTCAGCCATGCGATCGGTGCGGCGGCGCGCTTGAATGCTGAGCCGCGTATGAGTGTCACCACCCGCTCTAAGAATTCCGGTTTCACGCCTGCCGCCAGTATCTCCCGGCGCGATTGCTGCTCGTCAATAAGCTTGACCAGCAAACGATCAATCTCCTCGTAGGAGAATCCTAATTCGCTTTCATCGGTTTGGCCATGCCACAAGTCGGCCGTAGGAATTTTATCTTGAATGGCTTGCGGGACTCCCAAATAGCGGGACAATAGCCGTACGTCGGTTTTGTAAAGATCGCCCAGCGGATTCAGCGACCATGCCGCATCGCCGAACAGCGTACCGTATCCCAGCAGCGTTTCGGTTTTATTGGACGTGCCCAGCACGAGTCCCCGCGCATGGGACTGATCGAACAGTGTGATCATACGCAGCCGCGCGCACAGATTCCCGCGCCGCAGCGGCGTCAAATCCGCCACTTGCGTTTCAAAGGCTTCCGCCATCCCCGATATTTCCACGGTGCGATGGCGCACTCCCAGTGCCTGCAATACCAGGTCGGAATCGCTGAGCGATTCCCGTGAACTGGTCTTATAGGGCATGAGCACGCAGAACAACCGCTCCGGTCCCACCGCCCGCACCGCCAAATACGCCGCCAAGGCGGAGTCAATGCCACCCGAAAGTCCGAGCACATATTCGTCCCGACCGGTTTCATCCAATTTCGCTTTCAGCCACCGGCTAATCGTATCTACCGCTCCGGCGGCATCGGTAACAAATCCCATCGTCAATTGCCATCCGATTTTAAGATTCAACCGAAACCAAAGAAAAGGCGGGGTACTCCTCGGAGAACCCCGCCACGGGAAAATCAAACAGTATTAATCCGATTCCGCCTAGGCGCTGACGCTTTGCGGTTCATGAGCGGCACGTCCGGCAATGGTTGCCAGAGATTTGCGCAGGGCGTCCAAACCTTCCGAAATTTCGGACTTACTGATGGTAAGCGCCGGACGGAAGCGTACGGAATGGGTTCCCGATCCCAGCATGACCACGCCGTTCTTGTACAGCTCAGTGCGCAATTTATCTCGCACCTCCGAGGTCGGCAGGTCAATCGCACACATGAGTCCGCGACCGCGTACGTTTGATACCAGTTCCGGATAGTCATCGGCGATGTTGTTTAATCCGCCCAGCAGCACGTCGCCCATCTGTGCGGCATGGTCCACCAGCTTTTCTTCAGCGATGATATCAAGATACACTTTGAAACGGAACATGTCAATAAGATTGCCGCCCCACGTGGAATTTATCCGGCTGCCGACGTGGAACACATTATCTTCCACTTCGTCAATGCGCGGACCGGCCAGGAAACCGCAGACCTGCGTCTTCTTGCCGAAGGCGATCATATCGGGTTCCACGCCGTAATGCTGATGCGCCCACATCCGGCCGGTCAAACCGATGCCCGTCTGGACTTCGTCTACAATCAAAAGGGCTTCATTTTCATTGGCCAGTGTGCGGAGTTCGCGGAAGAACTCGGGACGGAAGTGATTGTCACCGCCTTCGCCCTGAATCGGCTCAATGATGATCGCGCAGATTTCGTCCTTGTTCTCGGCAAACGCCGTCTTGATTTGATTAACGGCTAAATGCTCAAGTCGTTCCACTTCCTCCAAATGGCCTTCGGTAAGCGGGAACGTAATCTTGGGATTGACGATCCGCGGCCAGTCGAACTTGGCAAAGTACTTATGCTTGTTGGGATCGGCCGTATTGGTCAGAGACAGCGTATAACCCGAACGGCCGTGGAATGCATGCTCAAAATGCATGACCTTCTGGCCGATCTCGCGGCGGTAGCCCTTCGCGAAATTCTTGCGGACTTTCCAGTCCATTGCCGCCTTCAGAGCATTCTCCACCCCTAAGGTTCCGCCCGCCACATAAAACGAGTGGATCATATACGACGGCACGGCCACCCGGAAGAACGTATCCACGAATTCGGCCATCTCCACGGTATAGAGATCCGAATTGGTGATGTTGTTCACCGCGAGCCGTCCCAGCTTTTCGATCATGGCGGGAGACGTCAGCCGGGGATGATTGAAACCGACTGGGGAAGAAGCGAAGAAACTGAAGAAGTCGAGGAATCGCTTGCCGGTTTTGAGATCGTAAAAGTAATTGCCCTGAGATTTCTCAAGATCGAAAACCAGATCAAAACCGTCCGCGAGCATGTGGGCAGAAAGTGTCTCGTGGACGTTAAACGGAGTTATTTTAGTCATCGGAACATCCTCCATCGGTTGCTGATGTGACAAAGGGGTGCTGAACGGTAGAGTCGAGGCATCTACCGCCGGGGAGGATCCACCGATCCCGTTTGCCGTTGAGCAAATCCGTGAAGGTTGTTGAGGAAAAGCATAATTCCGTGAACGTCCAGATCGTGGCGGGCGAATTCCCACCACCCTTCTATTATAATAAAAACTCTTGAAATATGCGAGTGGTTTCCGCACTTTTTTCGAGCATCGGCAAGTGACCCGCACCTGTGATTTTTTGCACTTCCGGCCGGTCTAACCCCGCGGTTACTTGGGTAATTGCTTCCGGATTAGCCGCCGGATCGCGCTCGCCCCACACAAACAGCATCGCTCCCTGATAATTCGCCAGCGCTTGCCTGTACATCGGAAATCTTGCTTCATAGGCGGCTTCATCGAATCCTGTTCCGATAGACTGCCGAAGCAGCGGACCCCACGTTTCGTTTGCTTCAGAACTCAATCGTACATCTTGCCTGAGCCATCGTTCCACTCGTTTTGCCGTCCACTGATCGCGGTGAAGCAATCGCTTCTGCACTTTTTCAATCAACGATTGCCGTTTCGGCCATAACCGTGGGCTGACCAGCGCCAGCCGTCGAACTCGTGACGGATTGTCCGCTAATAGCTCCAATGCGGGCCACGCGCCGCTGCCCTGTGCGGCCAAATCGAATCGCTCGATATGCTGCGCGATCAGCACGTCGTTCAGCCATTGTCGCATTCCATTGGGAGACAGATCGGGCTTTGTTGTTTCGTAGCGGGATACCGATTGTCCCCAGCCCGGCAGGTCGGGGGCAATCGAGCGGCGACTCCGTCCCAGCGCGCTGATCACCGGCGCCCATACGAACGATCCCCCCGGCAATCCGTGGACAAAAAGAATCGGAACGGCGTCATCGCGCCCTTCCGTTACGGCAAACGTGCGGATTCCGCCCGCCGCAAACTCCTGAACGTCAAATCCCCACCGCTGGTGCCACGGAATAATCTGAACGGGAGTCTGCTTCACAACCTACGCAAACAAAGTTTCAAACGGATTTTCCACGTCCAGTTCGCGGATCGGAGTAAACGCAGCGGAATGCGCGGTGACGATCGTTTTGATTCCGTGCGCCAGCATCGTGGCGGCTAAGTGCGTTTCGGCAAACCGCTCGCGCTGCACCGGATATTTTTCCATCAGCTTGAAAGTCCGCCGTAGAATAATATCGTCCGAATATAAAATCACCGGCTGCGGATAGCGCAGCAGTTTGTCGGTCATCTTCCACGCCGCCGCCGGAGTCAGCGGCCGCTTGGCAAACCGCGCATCGGTAATCGCCGTGGCGAACTCCTGCAAGCTCTGTTCGCACACGCACGCCACCCACAAACCTTTGACCGATTGTTCCAACAATTCGCTGGCTCGCTTGTGAAACGGCGAGGCGATATCCGCCGCGTAAATCAGCACGCTCGTATCAATGCACTTCATGGCCGCTCCTCGCGCAAGGCGGCGCGGTCGAAGGGTTCGATGAATCCGATGTGCGTAGCCAATTTCAGAAATTCCTTCAGCCCGTTGCGCAGGCTCACCGACGCATCCTTGACGTTTTGCGTGCTGTCACGGCGCGTCTTTTGTTCCTGCTTGTAGAGCATGATCTCCGGACTCTGGGCGGGAAACCGCCACAGTTTGCCGACCTTGATCGCCGACAAGCGCCCTTCGCGGGCCATTTTTTGGACGGTGGAAGAACTGACTTTGAGAAGTTTCGCCACCTCGGCGGTGGTGATGAATTCGCCTTGGACCATAGCGGGTAGTCCTCGGGTTCGGGTTGTTAGGCGGGGGCGGGGGTCTTGGCGGACAGTTTGGCTTGAATGGCTTTGTAGCGCGTGTCCACCTCGGCCGCTTCGTCGAATTTTCCGGTATCGGTATAGAGATGGCCGAGTTCTTTTAAACACTCGGCAACATCGGGATGATCCGCGCCGCCGCTTTTTTCGAAAATCGCCGCCGCTTCCTTGTAGAGCGGTTCGGCTTCGGAATATTTCCCCGGCACGTTATAGATCGCCGCCAGTTTCTGCATCGAACGCGCTACATCGGGATGTTCATTGCCCAGTCGTTCGCCGTCCAAGGCAATCGCCAGTCGGTAGAGTTCCGCGGCTTCGTCGTCTTTCGAAAGAAACCGGCACAAACAGGCTAACTTCTTGATGGATGCCGACGTTTCGGGTTTGTTTTTCCCCAGCGCCGTTTCCCGAATTTGTCTCGCCCGCCGCACCAGCGGCTCGGCTTGCGGGAACGCCTTGCGCGAGATTTCGAGATCGGCCAGCCACATTAAATCATCGGCCACGTGCGGATGATCGGCACCTAACGCCTTTTCGTGGATTTCTAATGCCTGCTTGCCGATGCGTTCTGCGTCCGTGAATTTACCCCGTGCTGCATGCAGATTCGCGTAGGAAATCAGCGCTTCCGCCATTTCGGGATGGTCTTTGCCCAGCGCTTTCTCCCGAATCGCCAACGCTCGCGAAAAGAACTGCTCGGCTTCGTTGTAGCGTTTTTGTTCGTGCTGAAGTTCCGCCAGTTTCACCAGCAATTCAGCGACGTCGGCATGCCACGAACCCAACGCCCGTTCCCGCATGCTCAGTGCCTTGGTTAAAACCAGTTCGGCTTGTCCGTACCGGTCAATCCCCCGATAGAATTCCACCAGCTTCAGCATCGAGTCCGCTACAAACGGGTGGGTGGCGCCCAAGGCGCGCTCCAGGATCATCAGCGCGCGCTTGAAATGCTTTTCGGCTTCGGTATAATCTTCCCGCGACCGATAAACTTCACCCAAATTATTCAGACTGGCGGCAATGCGCGGATCGTTTGCCGGAAAGTCGTGTTCAGCATAGGCCAGCGCCATTGAGAACAGACGATTAGCTTCCTTGAAGTCGCCTTCGTGAAACTTCTGTTGACCGGCTTCAGTGGCTTCCTGCCAGCGGGATTCGTCGCTCAAATGGCACCTCCTGTCATCATTTTCCGGATACGGAACAAATGTGGGCAAACCCTGTTCCATTAAATCCGGCTAATGATTACAGAAAGTTACGCTACGAACCCTCCATTTTTGCCGCGACGCTTTTACCTTCCGTATGTCCCCATAACTTGGGCTTCATCAAGGATGTGCCCCTTCATCGCATTCTCCAGTCCGGCCTTGTTTGCACTGGTCGGGAGTTCAAGGATGGTGTCGAGGGCATACAGTTTGAAGAAATAGCGGTGAGGTTTGCCGGGAGGTGGGCAGGGACCACCGTATCCCGCTTTCGGCCAACTGTTCAATCCCTGATACATTCCACCCGGCAGCACGCTGTCGGCGGGCACGCCTTCCGGCAGTGTGGGGGCGCTGGGCGGGAGTCCCCATAGCACCCAATGAGTCCAGGTGCCCATCGGCGCGTCGGGATCGTCGCAAATCAACGCTAAACTTTTCGTTTGTTCCGGAATTCCCGTCCATGATAGCGGCGGGGAAAGATCCTGACCGTCGCATGTGTACTTCTTCGGGATTGTCGCTCCGTTCTCGAATGCGTTACTCTTAATCACCAAAGCCATGCCGGTCGCCCCTTTCTCCTCCACGACTGAGGAGGGTTTCTCGGCCTTCTTGCAGCCTGCAAGTAAGACCAGAGCCAGCGCTGTCGTCAGTAAGAATCGGTGCATAAGATATTGCCTCATCGAAGGAACAAAGATGGCCATTGTCGAATGGCCGTGGATTAGCCGAGGATTTTTTTCAGGAGGGCGATCTGCCCGGCGTGATAGAGATCGTGATGAATCACGCCGTTGAGCCGCACAAAGTGCGACAAGCCACCGCCCGCTGGAATTTCCTCATCCAAGCGTGGCGGGTCCAGCTTCACCACCGCCTCGCGCAATTGGGCGTGTGCCGTTTTCAGCGTCTCGATCGCCGCCTTCCAAGACTGAGTATCGGTGTGAATCACCGGCGGAAAATTTTCTTCATCGGTGGGAACTCGCTCGATTTTCTCGAGTCTCCAGCGCGCGACGTTCTTCCATGTTGCCATATGCAGCACCAGTTCCCAAATGCTGTGAATATGATCCAACGGATGCGCCGCCGCTTCTTCAGACGGGATATCCTTGAGTACCTCCAGCACCGCCGGACCGTGCCAGGCCGGACCGGAGAACGCGCGATCCATCAAATCAACGAGTCGTTCGGTTTCGGTCATTTTTTCGGTTGCTTCGGCTCGTTTTTATTCATTTCACGAACTCGTTCGCGGGCTTTCGCCAAGGTCGGCACATTCCATTGCTCGCGCTCGATATCGGTTACCGTCGTCGTGTCCATCGGTTCCAGCGTCCACTTCCCGTCGTCTCCCTTGCGGAATTGCGTGCCGTAGATTTGCGGTTGTCCGACACTCTGCAGATACCGATCCATCGCCGCTGCCGCCAGCCACCGTGCACTCCGATTGGTGGAATCCAGCTTCACCGCCATCAAGGATAACTCGCGCGCGCGCCGATAGGCTGCCGAATCCGCTCCGTGTTGAAAGATCAGCGCGGCGTTCAGATAATCCTCGGTAGCCTTCAATTCACCGTTGTCAGCCATCGCTTGAACACGGCTTAGCCGTTCGCGATCCTTCACGCTCACACTGTCCCAATTGATATCATCGAAATCGCCCTTGCGCGCCGCCTGATCTTCCTTCATCATGAAGAACAGCTCTTCATTCAAACCTTCCCGTTTCAGATAATCCCGCTGCGCGCCGGACATGTGTTCCACAACATCCGGCCAGCGGGCGTCGGTCGTTAAAAGTTCCAGATCGGGATCGTCTTTCAGGTGCTGCACGTTCGTAAAATCGTGCGCAATGGCTTCTTCCAGATAGAAGAACGCCGCGTTGGCGTCGCCCGCCAGCGCGAAACAGCAGGCGCAATTGTAATAGATGCCCGGAGTCTGGCGGCCTGCTTCGATGGCTTCCACGTAGAGCTTCGCGCAATCGTCATAGCGCTCGTCATCGTAAGCGGCATTGGCTAACGTGGTCAGGCTGTCCAGCTCATGATCCGGGTGAGCGAAGGCAGCGGCTGCCAGCGCGAGAATGATTAGCAGGGAAAGCGATAGTCGCATGGGAGTGTCTTGTTTAATCGATCCGACTCCCATCTCCGGGAAGGGCACATGACCCCTCCCGGGATGGGTTGTGGTTTGTCCGAGGTGCGAGCAAAGCAGGCGCGGCGCGCGGCTTTACGGGGAGTTGCGTGTCAACGTGGCTTTGCACGGACGGCGTCGGGTTTGGATTCGGATCGGACTATCCGTTCGCACCGTTCCCGACGGCCTCTTACGCCGGAATCTATCGTTATCGCCGAGGCAGATCCCCGATCTGCCCGGAACGCACACCTATCGCCGTGCGCGGGTCCGTGACCCGACTGGCGCTCTCTGTTATTCGCCGAGGAGGGTCCCCAGACCCTCCCGGAATCTTCATCGCCGAGGCACCCGTCCGCGGGTGCCCGGAACGTAATCGTTGTTCGCGGCGGCGAATCCCCAGATTCGCCCCACCGTGATTGGCCGGGGTGTCCGTACTCCGCGCGAAATATTACCGCTTCCCCCAATCATCGGCCAGAAGCTTCGCCTTGCGCCATGCCGAAAGATCGTTCATATTCAGCAGGCTGTTGATCTGTGCGGCGGTGGTCATGTTGGCGAGGGCTTTCTGATGTTCGCCCAGTTCCTTTTGCGCGAGAGCCAGTTTGTACAGCAAATCGGCGCGCTGGAGGTTGGCTTGCGACAGTTCCTCCGCCGCCTTATCGTACTGTTTCTTGGCTAAAGCCAGTCGCCCGTTCAATTCGTGCAACTGGCGCATCACGTCTACAGTTCCCGCCGCATTGGCTAACGACGCATAGGAATCAATTAAAGTTTTGGCTTTGGTCAGATCATCACGCTGCAGTGCGATCAAGGCCTCGCCGTACAACGCAGCCCGTTCGGTGGCCGCGATTTGCGTCGGCGCCAGCTTGGAACCTTCGACGATTTCCACCGCCCGTTTGAAACTCACGATGGCATCTTCGTTATACTCGAACTGCCATTGCAGCATACCGATGGTGATGGCATTTCCCGCCAACTGCGCGATGTCGTCGTTCTTGGCTGCGATCTCGCCGTTTGCCTGCAACTCTTTGAGCGCTGCGTCGTAATTCCCCTCGTCAAAGTAGGTCATCGCCATCCCGAAATGCGCGGTTTGCCGTTCGCCGTCGTTGCGCGCGCGAGCTAGTAATTCCTGCAATTCGCGGCGGGCCTCCTCATGCCGTCCCAAATAAACCAGCGGGCTGGCGAGATTGAAGCGCGAGGCGTTGAATGTTGAATCCACCTTCAGCGCTTCGCGGTAGCGCGTAATTGCTTCTTCAAACCGCCCCTCTTTGAGCAGCAGTTCGGCATAGGAATCATAGGGATTCGCATCCGTCGGATTCAGTTCGATATACTTGAGAAACGCTTGCTCTGCGCCCGGATAGTCGTTGAGATTCCGCCGCGCATAGCCCAGCATATTCCACGCGGGAATAAACGATGGGTTGATGTCCACCGCCCGCTGCAATTCCGCCGCCGCGCTGTCGTAGTATTGCCGTCCCCAATAGTAGACCGCAAACGAATTATGCGCCCGTTCGTCGTCCGGGCATTTCGCAATCAGTTGCCCGAGTTTCTCTCGCTGCTTCGGAAAATCGGCCTGCGAAGCCGCTTCGTCGGCGCCAATCCACAGTCGTTCGCATTCCGAAGCGTGCTCCGCCGCGTCCGCCGCCAGCGCCAGACAATCCTGAAAATCTTTCGCGCTGGTTTGCGAGAACGCCAATCCCCGATACGCGAGTGCGAAGTTCGGATCCAACTTCACGGCTTGCTCGAAAAGTCCCCGCGAATCGAAAAACTTGAACCGGTCCTGCAAGTCCATCCCCTGCAAGTACAAGTGTCGCGCGTCCTCGGAAGCCGTCGTAATCGGAATCTTCCCGACCTCCCCTTCCGCGGCTATCAGCCCCACCGCTAATCCCCACACCCCCACCAACATCAAAACACCACCAAGGTACTTCATGGTCAGTCTCCTCTCGGTTGAACTGCCTATCCCTTAGCAAGTGCAGAGAAGAAAATCGATCTATCCTGCGAAGAAAGAATCCGAAATAATGACGGTCTCTGACAGCCTTGTCTCCGTCGCCCGGGGTGTCCTTGCACCACGTCACAAATCTATTTAATTATCAACGGCGCGGGGTGTTGCCACCCCGCGCCGCTCTATATTATCCGCTTATTTTTTCTTCTTTAGTTCGTCCGTGTCAATCTGCGCTTTCTGCAGCGAGCCTGACCAGTCCACATAGCAGGTCTTGACCTCGGAGAAGAACTCGTAGGGACCCCAGCCGCCTTCGCGGTGGCCGTTGCCCGTGCCCTTCATGCCGCCGAACGGCAGATGGGCTTCCGCGCCGATGGTGGCGGAGTTGATGTAGGTGATGCCGGTCTCGATATCGCGGAAGGCGCGGAACGCCTTATTCACGTCCTGCGTGAATACCGCGCTCGATAACCCGTATTCGATGTCGTTGCCGACCTTCAGCGCTTCGTCGTAATTCTTGACCTTGATCACCGACACCACCGGCCCGAAAATTTCTTCCTGGCTGATGCGCATTTTCGGCTTGCAGTCCGTGAAGATGGTCGGCTGAATGAAGTAGCCGTTCTTGTGCTCGGGCGTCGTCAGCCGCTTGCCGCCGTAGGCCAGCGTTGCCTTATCTTCCTTCTTCCCGATTTCGATGTATTCGAGGTCGGTGTTGAGTTGGCTTTCGGAAACCGCCGGTCCCATGGTGATGCCGGGATCGTTGCCATAGCCGACTTTCAGTTTCTTTGCCGCCTTGATGAACATCTCCACGAATTCGTCATGCACGCCCTCTTCCACGATCACGCGCGATGTGGCCGTGCAGCGTTGTCCGGTGGTGCCGAAGCCCGCCCATACGCAGGCGTCCACGGCCAACTCGAGATTGGCGTCGTTGAGAATGATCGTGCAGTTCTTGCCGCCCAACTCCATCGAGATGCGCTTCAGCATCGGTGCGGCCATTTCCATGATCTTGCGGCCGACGAAATTGGAACCCGTGAACGAAATCATTTTGGTGTCGGGATGCTGGACGATGGCGTTGCCCACCTTCGTGCCCGAACCGCACACCATGTTGATGACTTCCGGCGGAAAACCGGCGTCCAGAATCGCATTAACCAGATTCCACACCGACAGCGGCGTGATTTCGGCGGGTTTGATCACCACCGTATTGCCGCACATCAACGCCGGGAACGTCTTCCATGTGGGAATCGCCATCGGGAAATTCCACGGCGTCACGAGTCCGGCCACGCCCATCGGTAGGCGGACGGTCATATTGAACTTGCTGGGTAGTTCGCTGGGCACGGTCTTGCCGAACAGGCGGTAGCCTTCGCCGCTGGCGTAAAGGGCGGTGTCAATGCCTTCCTGCACGTCGCCGCGGGTTTCGAAGACCGGTTTGCCCATTTCCCGCGTCATATCGAACGCGAATTGTTCCTTGCGCGCCTTCATGATGTCCACGAGCTTGAGGAACATCTGCGCGCGCTGCGGCGGCGGTACCAACCGCCACCATTCGTAGGCTTTCTTCGCCGACTTTACCGCGCGATCCACGTCTTCTTTCGTGCTGCGCGGAAAGGTTCCGATCAGATCATCCTTGTTCGCCGGATTGCGGTTTTCGGAAACTTCACCGCTGGACGAATCGCACCACTTGCCCGCAATGAAGTTCTGATATTTCTTGGTCTCGTGTTTGAATTTGTAGGTGGGTTTGATTGCCTTGGTCTTTTCTGGACTCATGGCCGGCTCCTCTGTGGGTTGGATGATCGGAATATAAGCACGGCGGGGGGAATGCCTTTGCTTCTATTTAGTGATTTCAACCTTCTAATTTAGGAAAATTCCCGAAAAGTATCAACCAATCCAATTTCCTGTAAGTCTATATAATGTAAACGTTTTTGTGAAAGCTTGTGAGACGATTCACGGGCTGTGTCGCCTCGAATGGCTGCTAATATGTTCTATCGCTATGGGTTGCAAGGATTCGAAATAAATTACGTCAGGGGTTGACTTTTCGACTATGTGACAATATCTTGTTATTTATGTCACGATGATCGCAAACTTCAAGGTTCAAGGAGGTTGCATGAAAGGAGCGGGATCGGGGAGCGGGAAAATAACGAATCCCAATGTTGCGGAGCCGAGCCCCGGCAGTCTGTTCGACCACGTTCTCTATCACTTCGATCGCGCCGCGGACCGGATCGGTATTGATCCCTATACGCGGAAGATCATGCGTACGACCACGAATGAGATTCTCGTTCATTTCCCGGTGAAGATGGATGACGGTCGTATTGAAATCATGGCCGGCTACCGGTTTCAATACAACAATGTACAGGGACCGTTCCAAGGCGGTATGCGCTATCATCCCCGGTTGGATCAGGATCTGGCCCGCGGACTGGCAGCCCTGGCCACGTGGCGCGCGGCCCTGGTTGGACTGCCCGCCGGTGGCGCGGAAGGCGGCCTCCAAATTGATCCGGCACGCTACACGCTGGGGGAACTTGAGCGCATTACTCGTCGCTTCACGTATGCGTTGGGTAATGTGATCGGACCGGAATATGATATCCCTGCGCCCGACGTCAACACCAATTCGCAGATCATGGTGTGGATGCTCGACACGTATCTATCCACCCTGCAGCCGCTCGAACGGGCTCGCAATACCCATGTAGTCACCGGCAAACCGCTGGAATCGGGTGGTACGCAAGGCCGCGACAAAGCCACTGGACAGGGTTTGGTGTATCTGCTCAACGAATGGTCGCGCGATCGTCATTTCGCATTATACTCCGCGACTTATTCGTTGCAGGGCTTCGGCAACGTCGGCTCGTGGACCGCGCGGTTGTTGAAAGCGGAAGGTTGTCGGTTAATGGCCGTTGAAGATCATACCGGCGCGATCCGCAACAAGGACGGAATTGATCCCGACGAACTCTTTGCCTATGTCTCGTCCACCGGCGGTGTCAAGGGCTATCCTAAAGGCGAAGCCATTGATCACGAAGCCTTCCTGAAAACCAAAGCGGATATTTTTATCCCCGCCGCATTGGAAAACCAAATCCACGGCGAAAATGCCGATCTGCTTAATGTGCGGGTGGTGGCGGAAGGCGCGAACGGTCCGTTGGCGCCGCTCGCGGATGCCAATTTCGAAAAACGCGGTATTGATGTTCTCCCGGATATTCTCTCTAATTCCGGCGGTGTGATTGTCAGCTATTATGAATGGCTGCAAAACAAACGCAGTGAATATTGGGAATTGGAGGAAGTGGATACAAAACTGCATAAGCGCATTGTGGATGCCTATGTAAAGGTTCGCGATACGGCCCGCAACCTCTCCGTTGATTGGAGGACTGCCGCTTACATCGTGGCCTTGCAACGAATGGCTACCGTTTACAAAGAACGTGGCATCTTCCCATGATCTGATACTCACAAGTGCACAGTTGAAAAGGCATTAGGTAAACAGGCCGCATTGCGGCCTGTTTACATTAGTGCGAAAAAAGTTTCGCAGTTGTGTAACTATTCATCCTCGAATATTGTCGTAAACTTTGTTGAGTTTTCATGTGTAAAGACTTGTTTTCGTAACCTTGCTTTCGTAAATTCCCGTGTGAAGGTGGATTGGCGGTTAGCTGGCCATCTGATAAACAGCACTGTATGGGCATGGGGCCCCATCGCAGGCCAGTGTCACGGGAAGGATTGCGGGCGCGTTCCTTTTCGGCTTGGCGATGTATGAGGCGGTGACAGCAACGGGGTTGAGAGTCCCCAGGTTGGAAAGGAACGGCTATGGTGAACATTTATGCGGGTAATCTGGCTTGGGCAGTTACCGAGGAAGACCTTCGGGGCGTCTTCGAGGAATTCGGGGAAGTGGAACGGGTATCCGTCATCATGGATCGCTTAACCGGTCGCTCGCGCGGCTTCGGATTCGTCGAAATGCCGAATGTGACCGAGGCCAATGCGGCCATTGCCGCGTTGCATGATCAGGATCTGAAGGGCCGCAAAATGCTTATTCGCGAAGCACGGCCGAAGAGTGAAATGGATCAGCGTCCCCGGCAGGCTCAGCAAGCCGGTGAATAGTCTTCACCCACATGATTTAACAAAGCGCCGCATGGATTTTCCCATGCGGCGTTTTGTATCTGTATTCTGTAGGGGCACAGCGCGCTGTGCCCTTCTCTTCGCCGAGCGAGGTCGCCGACCTCGCCGGAATCATTCACTTTTTGTATCGGTTGCTACTTCCCCTCCACCTCGATTTCCACCCCCAGTGCATTCGCCAGCCGGTTGATGTAGTTGTAATAGGCTGCGATCTGTACCACCCGTAAAATCTCCAAATCATCCAATCCGCACACTCGCAAGTCTTCCACATCCTGCCGCTTCATGGAATTGGGCAGTAGCGTGATCTTCCGCGCGAAATACACCAACCGCTGTAATCGCTTCGGTTGATCGTCCGGTTCTTCGCCGTCCGTTAAACACTGCACCAGATCCTCGCTGCCGCCGGCCTGTCGCAGCGCATCCGTGTGATGATGCAGACAGTAGTGGCACTCGTTGGCCACCGAAACCGCGACCGCAATCGCTTCCCGCTCCAATCGCGGCAAGCCCTCCGGCGAGTACATCGCCGCGAAGTACAGATCGCGACTCGCGCGCAGGCTGTCGGGATCGAGACTTTGCAGCGGATAGATATTCGCCACCCGTCCCCGCGCCCGCGCAATCTCGCGGTAAATCTCCGCCAGTTTGCCTTCCGCCTGTTCCGGATTGATCGTTTCGATGTACGGCATGTTTAATGAAAATTCATAACACAAAGGGTAGGGGGTTTAAGCAGCGCGGAATCCGCCCGTGTTCTTCCGTCGGGGCACAGCGTGCTATGCCCAAATCGCGGCGGCACGTGCTCCACGTGCCCCGCTAACCGCGCACTGCCATGTGGCGCCACAACAATCTTTTCGCCGAGCGACATCGCTGACCTCGCCGGAATCCATCATCGACGTGCGGGGTATCCTTACTCCGCACGCTCTTTGTGACGCGGTTTTTTTACACTACTCCCGCCCGTTGCCACAGCGCCGTCGCTTCGCGTTGGGCGTTCCGCTTTATGGCGATCTCATCGCCCTTGACCAACCGGCCGTCCTCCACTACGATTTCACCGTTGGTAATCACCGCCCTGGCTCGATGATCGAATCCGCAAAAGACCGGCGCCGCAATGGGATCGAATGCTCCGGCAAACGCCAGTTGATCCAAATCGAAAATCGCCACATCGGCGGCTTTTCCTTCCAGCAAGCGGCCCGCCTCGCAGAATCCTAAAACCCGGGCTGATCCCGCCGTCGCCAGATGAATCACTTTCCGCGCCGTCAGCGCGCGGTTGCCCCACACCGCCCGCCCTAACAGCATCGCTTGCCGGAGTTCGCCCAGCATATCGCTGCTGTCGTTGGACGCGCTGCCGTCTACGGCCAGTCCCACCGGCACACCCCGCGTAATCATTTCGGGAATCCGCGCCGCGCCCGATCCCAACCGCATGTTGCTGGATGGGCAATGCGCCACTCCCGTTCCCCGCTTGGCCAGCTTGTCTAACTCGTCATCGTTGAAATGAATGCCGTGCGCATACCAGATATCCGCGCCGATCCACCCCAAATCGTCCATGAATTGCAGCGGACGCACGCCGTATTTCGCGATGCAATACTCTTCTTCATCCTTCGTTTCCGCCAAATGCGTATGCAGTCGCACGTGATGTTTGCGCGCCAATTCCGCCGACTCCTTCAGCAAATGCGGCGTAACGTTGAACGGACTGCACGGCGCCAGATTCAACCGGCACATGGATAGGGGAGAGGGATCGTGATATTTGCGGATTAAGTCTTCGCTGCTCCTTAGAACATGATCGTCATCTTCCACCAGATCATCCGGCGGCAAGCCTCCGCCGGATTGTCCAAGGGTCATGGAACCCCGCGTCGCGCAGAACCGCATTCCCAGTTCGCGTGCCGCCTCGATCTCAATCCCGATCAAATCATCCGCCACACCTTGCGGGAACAAATAGTGATGATCGGAACTGGTTGTGCAGCCCGTGATCTGCAATTCGGCAATCGCCAGCCGCGCCGCCGCGTGCAGCGTCTCCGGGCGCACGTGCCGCCACACTTGGTAATGATACACCAGCCATTCGAACAGCTTCTCGTCTTGTGCGCCCGGCAGGCAGCGCGTCATCGTCTGAAAGAAATGGTGATGCGTGTTGATCAATCCCGGCAGCACGACTTTGTTCGTACAATCCAACACGCGGGTTTCCGGGGATGCCTTCAGACCGTGTCCGATCTCGGCAATCTGGTTTCCGGAGATGCGCAGATCAACATCTCGTTGTTCGGTCCCTTCACATTGAAACAGCGCATGAATGTTTTTAAGTAGTAGATCAGCCATTTCACTTTCCGCTTGCGTGGTTAACACTCCAATATATGAAATTGAATGAAAGTCGCACGGTATTACCGTACTTAAAACGAGAAATCGTAAAGGAGGCATGATATTGTACTAAATAGTCCATTAATGGGTCATGACTGTGCAGTTTCTAACACACTTCCAGACTTCTTCACTATTCATATGTTAATCTGACAATTCCGAGATTATTTTTGGGGAATGCCATTCTTCTCAAATTACAAATATTTTAAACTTTTCATATTGAAGATATTGCTTCACCATATAAAGTCCTTATCTTTTTATTAGGTGTAAAGGAACAGGTTGGATTGATATTGTTCTAAATTTCACAAATAGAGTGCTGGTGTTCGTATTCTCAGGCATGCGTCCTCTCTGCATTGCGTATGCGAATACCGCGTATGTTCCTGACCAGGAGGAGAGATCAATGAAACAATTCATGAGAGGGTTTTGTGGGGCGCTCTTGACGATAATCATCGTCGGAGCGTCTTCGGTTTTTGCACAGTGTAACGCACATTTGCTTGCGGCACTCGATGAAAACAATCCCCTGTACGCCGGTCAACGGTTCGATGTTTCGGTCTGGACCGGCAGTCCGTACTGCCCGGCCAGTGGTCAGATCACGATTCGAACCGAACCGCCCGGTTCGGCGCTCATTGCGGGTAATCCGTTCTGGGTGGACAGTTTCTTCGATGTGTTTACTGAAGTCGAAACCGTGAAACCGCCGATCACACCGATCGTGCCGCCGGGCACCCCGTTTCAGATCATCACCGAAGTGACCTTCGACGATCCGGTGTATCCGGCCTTGTGGTATGAAGAGATGGTGCAGGTTACTCCAATGAACCGTTTGGAGATCATTCATCCGCTGCCGTGCACCAGTAACGTACCCCCGGATTTGTTCTTGGGGTCGGGCAGTTGCTTCACGGTTTGTCATGGAGTGTACACGGTAGCATTGATCGGCGGTCCGATCAATTGTGAGCCGATTATTCACGTGACTCCCGGTTGCACAATGCCGCCGTGCGGACCGCAGCCGTGTATGCCGGGTTCGCCGGATTCCTACCGCTATGAGGTCTATCAATATGGCGGTCAATGGTACCTTGAGTTCGAGTATTCCAATCCCCTTGTGGAACCGGTTTGCTACTGCGTCAACTATGTGGGCAATTTGCCGCATGCCGGCGAAACCTATGTATTAGGCGGATGGGAGAACGCGCGCCAGGATATGAATGTCTCGGTGTGGACCAACAACTTGATGGATCCCATCAGCGGGACAATCGAGATCTTTTCCTATCCCGCCGGAGCCCAGTTTGAAGGTGGCGGTGGGGGCGGTGGTGGATATGTCGAATCCTTCTTCGATGTCTTCATGGAGCCGTGGACGGCCGATCCGCCGGTCGGTCCCGGTATCTTTACTCCCGGTCAGCAGTTCCAACTCATTGGCTACATCCACTATGATCCCCCCGGACTGAGCTATCCGCCGCAATGGGTAGTAGAGGATGTGGTTGTCACGCCCAATGGCGGATTACAACTGGTCAATCCGGGTTGTACCGGTCCGGTGATTATCCCGCCCCGGATTACTCCGGGAGTCCCGGCTTGTCTGAATGTCTGTCACGATATCTATTACATTCCGCTGGATTGCGAGGCATCGTCTACGCCCGAAGTGCAAATCTTCTCCGGCTGTGATCTGACCACGCCCTGTGCCAGTACGTTCCCCTGCACGCCGGGCGCCATGACTGATTTCCGCTATGATGTTTATCGGGTGGGCGGAACGTGGATTTTGGAATTCGAATACTCCAACGAGCAGATTCAACCGGTTTGCTATTGTGTGGATGTTTCGTGCCCGTCCACGCCTCGTCCCGTGGCCTATGGTTTAGGCGCGCTCAGCGAATGGCATCAAACCTTTGATGTTTCCGTGTGGGGGAGCAGTCCGCGAGTTCCCCTGAATGGAACAATCCACTATCGCTCCGACCCGCCGGGAGCCGCTTTAGACTGGCCGGTGGATAGTTTCTTCGATGTGTTCCTGGAACCGTTTACCTCGAAGGTTCCGGTCATGCCGGGCATCTTCATGCCCGGTGAGACGTTCCATCTGATTGCCGAGATTGATTTCTTTGGTCCCGGCAGCGATCCCTTCGATGGAATTATTTACGATGAGTGCGTGGTGGTTACTCCCACCGGACAATTGGCGCTATGGGATCCCATTACCCCCTGCGGCGGTGACTACACGCCCGGCTCGATGAGTCCCGGACAATCCGAATGTTTCCGGGTTTGTCACCGGGTTTACGAAATTGTTTTGAATTATCTGCCCGGCGGCGGTCGTCCGGTGATCAGTGTGACGCCCGGCTGCCAAGGTCCGCCGTTCGATAATTGCGTGATGGAAGCTTGCGTTCCCGGCGGTCCTAACGACTTTGTCTATGATGTTTATCACAACGGAGTGGATTGGATTCTGCGTTTCGAGTATTCCAATCCTTATGTCGAACCGGTCTGTTACTGCGTGACCTATGAAGGCAATGTGCCATTCGATTGTGAAACCCGCGAACTGGCCGCTCTCGATGAGATAGATTCGTTCTTCGATGTGTCACTCCGCACCTTCAGCCCCAGCGGTCAAACCTGTCCCGCTTCGGGAATGATTACTCTCTATTCTTATCCGGAGGGTGCGTATATCGGTCCGTACATCGATTCCTTCTTCGATGTGTTCACCGAATGGTACACCGTAAAGGCGCCGGTCGGTCCGGGTACCTTTGGACCGGGTGAAGCCTTCCAGCTCATCGCCTATATTGATTACACCGAACCCGCCTATCCCGATCAATGGCTGACCGAGGAAGTGATGGTGAATTCTGCGGGTACGGGTCTCGTGATCAATGACACCGGTGGTGAATGCACGGGCGATATCGTTCCGCCGGCCATGAACTTGGGGATGTCGGCCTGCTTCAAGGTCTGTCATCGCATCTACCATATTCCCATCATTGATGCGACTGATCCCGCCAATCCGCCAACGGTCATCGTTACTCCCGGCTGTTTCGGTGAACCGCAGGATCATTGCCTGCCCGACCCGGAATGCACGCCCGGTCATCCCGACTACTATCGTTACGATCTCATTTGGATGGGAGACCATTGGGAACTGGAGTTCGAATACTCCAACGAGAATGTCGAACCCGTCTGTTACTGTGTGACGGTCGAAGGAACCTCCCAACCCTGTGAGACGCACGCCTTGGTCGCGCTGGACAGCGACAATCAGTTGTTGAAGGTGAGCTTGATGTCGCGTGATCCGGGCGGGACACTGCCCTGCGAAGTTAGTGGAACGGTAAGGCTGCAATCGGTTCCATTCGGACTGTATTTCCAGACTCCAACTTGGCACTTCTTCGGAGTCGGTGAAGAATGGGTTGCAGAAGCCACGCCGGTGGCGCGGGATGCGGGTGTTCCGGATAGCTTCTTCGATGTCTTCGTGGAAATTGATTTTGATGATCCCGCTCAACCGGATATGATCGAAACCGAAAGTGTGATGGTTGATCCGGTTTCCGGCGGCTTGGTCATTAACGACGTGGGCGGCCAATGCCCGCCCGGCGCGATCTATGTTCCGGATACGTTGCACTACGGACAACCCGAATGCTTCAAGGTCTGTCACGATATCTATTACGTGTCGCTGGATATCCCCGGACCGCAAGTCATCCCGGTGGTTATGGTGACGCCCGGCTGTGATCCTTCCGCCACCAATTGCAGCGATCCGGCCTGCACCCCCGGCGGCCCCTTCGACTATCGCTACGATGTGTTCAAAGTCGGCGGCTCGTGGATTCTCGAATTTGAATATTCCAACGAGGATATCGAACCGGTTTGTTACTGCGTTGAAGTCTCCGCGATCAATCCGGTTCCCTTCGAAGCGTATATGCTGGGAACGTTGAACGAAGTGGATCAGACCTTCGATATCACCTTATGGACCTCCCCCGGTGCGCCCCTCGCCGACGGCAGCTTGATCGTATATGCCGATCCGATTTCCGCCAGTGTTATTCCGTTTACCGGAGTGGGAGCGGATTACGTGACGTGGCATGTGCCGGTCAGCACCGGTATGCTGCTGCCCGGACAGGATTTTGAGCTGATCGCCCGCGTGCAATTCAACGATCCGGTCTTCGGCAGATGGGAGTATCACGAGACCGTGATGATTGATCCCACCGGCATCGTTATCCCCTGGGATCCCATCACACCGTGCATCGGTGATCATGTTCCGGCGGTGATGGACGGCGGCACGTCCCGCTGCTTCATCGTCTGCCACAAGGTCTACGATGTTCTGCTCAATATCTCGCCGCTGGTGACGCAGCCGTTGATTTCGGTCACCCCCGGCTGTTTCGGCGCGCCGTTGGATAGCTGCCCCGTAGTGGATTGCCGGCCCGGCGGTCCGCTGGATTACTGCTACCGCTTCTACTTCGATGGAATCTATTGGCATCTCCTCTTCGAGTATTCCAATATGTACCGTCAGCCCGTGTGCTACTGCGTCACGATTCTTTCACCGCCGCCGCCGTGCGATCCGGTGCCTGACCTGGTGATTCTCTGGCCGAATGTGGATACCGGGGCTCCGCTGCAGATTACCTTCACCTGCCCGCAGGATGCGGAATACCTGATCTACAGCACCACCGATCCGAACAATCACGGCGATCCGCCCGGTCCGCTGTGGTCGCTGGATCACACCGTCCTCGGTTTGGCCGGTCAGCAGATTACCTGGGTTCCGGTTCATGCCGATAATGCCTACTACCGCAATTATGTCGTGAAGGCGCGCTGCGGTCCGCATTAATCATCCTCAACGAACCTGAAACCATCGGCGGGACGCGATCATTCGCGTCCCGCCGTTCTTATAAACGACGCGGGCTGTCGTCCGAAGACCGACAGCCCGCAGCCAGTGAGAGAAAAAGCGGTGATTATCGAATCGCAATCGCGCCGGTTTCCACCGGATAAGTCGGTGTGAGATTCGTCCACACATTCGCGCCCAGAATTGCCGGATCATCGGTGATGGCGTTCACGCCCATCCGCATCGAATAAGCGTCATAACCCAGCGCGTTGAGATAAGCGTCCATCTGCATGGAGGTTTGACCCGTGAAACAGTACACAACCACCGGACGATCGGTGGGAATGTACTTCAGATTCTCGGTAAGACCCAGCGATCCGGGCTGAAAGCGATAGGAACCGGGAATATGTCCCGCATTGTAGTTGGCTTCCGGCCAGTAGCACAAGAGGAACCAGTCGTTGCTGGCGTCGCCGTCGTTCAGGTTGGTATAAACGTCCGCCGCGCTCTTCATCTTCCAGTTTACCGGGGAAGCCGTGAGCTGCTGGGAAATGCGGCTGACGAACATATCAATCGCGCTGCCGCTGGCGCTCGGATTCGGGAACGCGTATTCGGTGGTCAGCGGATGATTGGCTGTTTCCAACGTCTGTCCGCCGCGGGTCAGGGTGTACCAGCCGCCGCCCGCGCCGGTCTGGGCTGTATCGCTGGTCCATGAACAGAAGCCCCACTTGAGATTGTAGGCGTTGAGACCGACCAGGTTCAAGTAACTGGTGGCAAAACTGGCGGTTTGGCCCGTATAGCAGTAAACCACGATCTTCTTATCCGTCGGCAGATCCGCGCGATAGTTCACTAAGTCTGCGGCATCCCAGTGATGCGCGCCGGGAATGTGACCGCGCACCGTATCATCCGCCAGCGAGCGAATGCTGATGATATAGGGTTGAGTTGCATCACCGTCGTTCATTTCCGTCCATAACACATCCGCGGTGATATTCTTGGTTGAACCGAGAATACTGTCGCCCCAGGCTGCCATCGTTTGAAACGCAGTAGTAGCTGGCGGATTGTTGTTGTCGCTGCTGTCGTCATCATCGGAACAACCGATGAATACCGTTAAACTGGCCATGAGAATCATGGGGACCAGCCATTTCGCAAATGCCTTCATGTACCTCTCCTTGAATGGGTGTTGTGTGTTGTTATTCGTGTATCGAATGATTTCTACTTACCAGGGCGGCGGTCCGTCGGGAACGATCACTCCCGCATTGGCTTGCCGCTCGTTCGCTGATGATAATTGATCCAAATCCACCTGCCGGAGGAAGAAACCTTCCGGAGTGTTGGGAGTCAGGTGGCAGGCTGCGTTGCAGCTCTGTCCGCCGCTGGTATCGGTCTGCGCCGTCCAGCGTACGATATTGTGCGGAGTTGCGTATTTGTACGTCGGCAACGATGCATAATTCGGACTGGCGATCCCCCACGGTGTGTACGTATTCTCGGATACCGGGATATGCCGCAGCACGACATATTCGCCGGGGCGCTGATCGGGAATCGGATTCCGTCCGATCTTGAAATCTATCCACGATGGTTGCTGAATGCCGTCGCCCGCATGACACTCCGCGCAATTCTTGTAGGCTTGCGAGTGGCACACCTGACACTGTAAATCGTCGCCGTGAACGGTGTGATACGAATTGGCCGCCAGCGGACTGTGGCAGTCGCGGCAGCTCACCGGATCGTCCACGTCATAGCGGGTTGTGTACTCCGTTCCGTCGCCATGAATCTTCTGGCCGCTGTGACAGGCTTTGCAATGCATCGCATTGGGAATGTAGTGGACGTCGGCGCGGTATCCGGCGTTTTCGCCGGTATATTCAGGACCGATGCGGCTGCCGTGACAAGCGATGCACTGGTTGGTCATATCCGGAGTGCGGCGGATGTTATGGCCTTGAATAAACCCTCCGCCCACCGACTTCGGACGGCTGATGTGGCATGATCCGCAGCTCGCATGGCACTTGTTGCATTCGGCGTTGTACGCCTCATAGGCGTGCGGATCGGAAGTCAAAGCCCGCCCCGTGCGTGCTTCGAAGAGCGTATGATACCCCTTCATGGTCGTATGCAGACTGTGCGATACGTTATTCGCGATCTCCTGATGGCACATCCCGCACTGGTTGACGGAGATCTCCGACGGATCGGCAATCATTCCGTCGTGCGCTTCTTCCTTCGTGAGTTGTCCGGCCCGTCCGCCGTGACAGATGCGGCATTCCAGTGCGTGGGCGCTGTTGCGGAACGCTTCATAACCGCTGCCTGTCAGAATTACTTTTTGCCATCCCTCCAACGGAGAGACTGAGCCGCCTCAGCCTTCGCCGCTGTCATCGCCGGAAGAGCCGGTATCCGGCAGCGCAACGGCTTTCAGCATGGTTTCGTTGGTATGGCAGCCGATGCAATCCGCGGTGTTGGCTTCTCCCGCGGGAGCGGCCGGATTATCCTCATCGCTGCATCCCCAAAAGGCGAAGGCGGCGAAGAGTAATCCGATAGCAACCAGTACCCAAAACGTCATGGGTTTCATATCGTGCAACCTCGTTTGTCCGAAGATGGATTGTTAATTGGGACTAAATTCACATGCCGGGGAACAACAATCAAATGAGTATCACATTAAGCCCTGATTCTGCATATATAATTTCATAAATAACAAAGATAAGATTGCAATTCTGGCAGACTCATTATGGTCGGCTTAGAGAATCTGACTCCCGTGATTACTGTGCTCTCTGGTTCAGTATCTCGATGATCTGCGGAACCTGCGGATCTTCGGGAACCAGCTTCTGATATTCCCGGAACAGTTCAATTGCGGTGCGGGCATCACAGTAGGATTCATAAATTCCCAGCACCAACACCCGGTTGGCCGGATCGTCGAAGCTGCGGTGTCCGTTGCCGATAAACGAAGCCAAATCCGGGCACGGACAATCCTCCGCCTTTGGATCGGTGTCCAGAATGATTGCGGGATTTTCGGTTAGTAGTTCGAAATAGAGGCGGTAGCCGTCCCGTAAGCGACCGGTTTCGATGTAGGCAATAATCAGTTTCTTGCGAGCCTTCAGATGTTCGGGATGAAGGCGAAGGTATTCTTCCAGGATCGGCACCGCCCGCTCATAGCTGTGGGTCAGAAAAAAGTAATTGCCGATCATCTCCGAGATCGCCATCGGACCTCCATGTCCAGTTGTTAAAAATGTAACAAGCAACATTCAGACCATCTTGTAAAAATAATAACTTAACAAAAAACGGTGAAACATAAAGTTTCACCGCCTGAGACATAGTGTCATTAAAACAATTTTTTCTTATAAAAAACAAAACTATAAATAATTTTTTAACAATTTGTTTCAGTTAACAAAAAATGAAACAGCTGTCACTACTGTTCCATCTTATATTGCTTCATCAACCGCCACAAAGTCGTTCGGCTGATTCCTAAAAGTTCGCAGGCTTTTTGTCGGTTCCAGTTAGTATCCCGCAATGCGCGAAGAACTCTCGCCTTTGCGGTTGATCCGCCCTGGTCATTGATCGAAATCACACTCTGGTTCTCCCTGACTTCAGGAGGCAAATGACCCAGTTGCACAGATCCGCCACGGGCTCGAATCATGCTATACTCCAGAGCGTTCTCTAATTGCCGCACATTTCCCGGCCATTGGTAGCGTGCCAAGGCATCGTAACACTCATCGGTGAGCTGCGCTTTCGGGTAATTATTTTTGTTCTTCAGGCGGTTGAATAGACTCTCAACCAGTAACAATACATCATTTCCTCGTTTGCGCAGCGGCGGCAATTCCATGGGGACGGTTGACAGACGGTAAAATAGATCCTCGCGAAACTTTCCCTCGGCGATGAGCTTTCGTAAATCCCGGTTGGTCGCGGCAATCACCCGGACATCCACTTTGATCGTCCGGCTCCCGCCCACCGGTTCGAACTCCCGCGATTGCAGCACTCGCAGCAGTTTAAGCTGAACGGCCGGAGACGCTTCCCCGATCTCATCTAAAAATATCGTTCCCCCGTCCGCCGTCTCGAACCGCCCCGCCCGGTCGGTGTAGGCTCCTGTGAATGCTCCCTTTACATGACCGAATAACTCGCTTTCCAGAAGATTTTCGGCAAAAACGGAGCAATTGACCTTCACATACGCCTTGTTCCGGCGGGGACTGCGGGCGACGATGGCATCCGCCGCCAATTCCTTCCCGGTTCCGCTTTCGCCCGTGATTAATACCGTGGTCTCCAACCCCGCCACTTGCTCGATCAGCTCGAAAACCTCCAGCACACTGCGATCTCGACCGATCATTCCTTCAAAATGATCCTCGGCCGCCAGTTGACTACCCCGTTGCGCGCTATCCACTGGGCGAAACACCATGATTCCGCCGGTGGTCTCGCCGGTTTCATCTTTCAGTTCCGAAGAATTGACCAGCACCTGAAGGGTTGCTCCATCCTTGCGGGTAATAGCCATCCGGGTATCCCGGAGTGGTTGGCCAAGTTCCAGGGCGCGAAATAACGGGCACTCATCCTCACACCGGTCCGTCTTAAATACGCTCCGGCAGAATAACCCCGTTTCTGCCGACGTTGAGAAGCCCGTCAGGCGTTCGGCGGACGGGTTCATATAGGTCAGCTTCCAGTTGCGGTCCACGATATAGACGCCTTCGTGAAGCGCATCCAATAGCGCATGAAGTGCGAAATCAGATAGGTCCATAATTCTAATATACAGGACGCTCCGGTGTTATGCAATCCGTGGGAGGCTCAAATCCGTTGGTTGATTTGAAAATCCGGCTGATTATTTCTGTTCGCATTCCAAATCGCGTTGACTTCTAAGGGCACATTTGCTAAATTATTCACCTAAACTTCCATTGCTTGCATTATTCCCCCCGTTTACCGGCTCATATCGTGAGGTGCCCCATGTCCAAGAAATGGTTTTGGCTTTTATTGATCATCCCCGCCCTGATCTTCTGGGGATGTCCCAAAGACGATGAAGAGGAAAACAACACTCCCCCGGTAGTCGAAGATAACGCCAGCGGCAGCGTGACTTCCACCACCTCCGGCACAATTCAAACTCCCGCCGGCGCCCGCATCGTCGTTCCCGTCGGTGCCGTTCCGCAGACCGAAAGTGGTCAACCCGGTACGATGGTCTTCTCGATTGAGAAGAACAACAACATTCTGGTCACTCCGCCCACCGGTGAATCGGTGGTCTCGGATGTTTATCAGTTCGGTCCCGAAGGCTTCGTTTTTGCCCGCCCCGTCGAGGTCGCGATTCCCGTTCCCGGTGATACCGATCCCGGCCAGGTCAGCATCTGGCGGAAGAATCCCACGACCGGTGTGGCGGAATTCTACGGCTCCGAATACGATCCGGCCACCCGTACGGTGAAAGCCCAAACCTACCAGCTTTCCCCGTGGTTCATCACTAACAACAACCGCGTGGATGATGCCTCCGCCTGCATCCGTGTCAGCAACACCAGCCTATCAACCTGGCTGTATGTCTGCATTGAAGAGTACACCCTGGACTTCCCGGAGCAAGCCACGTGGCTGCCGGAAGGCGATGGGAACGGTTGCCTGTGGGCTCCCATCGGAACCATCGGTTGGGCTCATGAAGGCAACTGGTATGTCCCGCAGGGTGTTTACAAACTCTGCCTGCAGCGAGAAAACGAGCAACAGGATCGCTACGAACACATTTTTGTCGAGAACGTTCAAGCCACCGCTCCGTGGCACTACAATGATCCCCGCTGTGCAAACGTTTCTTCCGGTGATTTCTTCCCCGCCGATACCGGACGTTGCGGCTGCATTCCCACCCCTACTACATCCGTGGGAACCGGCGACATTCAAGTCACGCTTACGTGGTATAACCAGCAATCCCTCGACCTCGATCTGTGGGTTATGGATCCCGATAGCGAATGGTGCTACTACGGCAACGGTCAGGCTCCCGGAACAACAACTTCCGGCGGTCAATTGGATCGTGATAATCTCTGCGGAAATTACGTCAACGGTCGTCCCGAGAATATCTATTGGACGCAAACCCCGCCCAATGGTCAATACGTCGTGGCGGTGGACTGGTTCTCCAGCTGCGGCAATGAGCTGGGTAATCAATCCTACAATGTCCGCACCGTAGTCGGCGGTACGACCCGCACGTTCAATATGGTGATCGAGCCCTATGCGAATATGCAGGAAGTCACGCGCTTCACGATCAGCGGCAACACAATCAATTTCCTGCCGCCGCGCAGCGATGTGGACTATTCCAAGCTGCCGCGTCCGAGCAAGACTCAGAACTAATCGTCGAGTGTTCTGACACTCGATTGGCGAACCACAAGACAGCCCCCGAACCATGCGGTTCGGGGGCTGTTCTTGGTCCATGAAAAAGCCGCCCGGCATCGCCGGGCGGCTCTCGAATCTACTTCCGGTTGGCTTACCAGCGATTACCGCCGCCGCCACCGCCGCCCCGCCGCTCGGTGCGACGCGGACGTTCGGACTGCGGACGCGCTTCGTTGACCAGAATGTTGCGGCCCTTCAGATCGGTTTCGTTCATCTTGGTGATGGCTTCACGAGCTTCCGCTTCGTTCGGCATTTCCACAAAACCAAAACCCTTGGAACGGCCGGTCATACGGTCGGTGATGACGCTGGCCCGATCCACGGCGCCGTGGGCTTCAAAAGCTGCACGAAGATCGTCTTCGGTCACGGTGTAAGGGAGATTCCCAACGTAGATGTTTACCATGATTTGATCCTTTCCGGACTTGGGGATGGTGCCCCGAACTTTGCCACCTTTACCATCGCATAGCCGAAAGGGACTCGAAACATCTACCTCCCCACGTGACAGGGCCTGCGAGAGGGTCCCCATGGACCCCACCTTTACAATGTCAATTAACAGAGCACAATGAGTGCCCATACAGACAGCGACAATATACCGAACAAAATGTTGAATCGCAAGTGAAAAGTGAGCTTAAAATACTCTATTTGATGAGTAATTATGCAACACGTTTCATGCAAACTATATGGTGTCGGCTATTTAAGAAGTACTACCGGTTGTGATAGAGTTCTTTTCGGACTCGTAAGTCGCACATAATACATGCCCGACGAAAGTTGACTTCCCTCAATCTGAACTCTATGAAAACCAGAACTCAACGGACCCTTTGTCAAAGTCTGGACACGCCTGCCCAAAAGATCATAAAGTGCCACATCCATCACCATCGGCGAGGACAACGTGAACGAAATCGTGGCCGTGCTGTTGAAGGGATTCGGGTAGACCTCGCTTAATGCGAACTCCTCTCCGATGGCCGCGCGAGGCTCGTCGGTCCACGAGGTCGCTTCGAGAGTGATGTCTATTCCCTCGGGGAAATTCGATTCCTGTACGACGATGGCGGTGGGAGTGCCGCCGCCGTAGACGCCGCGCGGTTCGCCGGGATCCCATGCGAAGTTGCCGTCGAGATCCATGAAGGCATAAGCATAGAAGGTGGCGAAGCTGTCCACCAGCGCGACGTAATCGCCGTTGCCGGTATTGTTGAAGAGCAGGCTGCCGCCGTGGGGGAGGTCGAGAAAATCGGGAGTGTAATAGGCGAACAGCAGGGTGGTTCCGGTGCCCGCGCCGCTATAGCTGATGGTTCCCGAAAAGCCGCCTTGATTGGGCGGATGGAGTTCGATGTTCACGCCGGTGGTATCGGAAATCAACTCGAAGACCTGCGGGATATCGCCGCCGTAGAAACCGCGCGGTTCGTCCAGATCGGGAGTGATGCTGGTATTCAGATCCTGATAGGCAAACAGCACATAGCCGCCTTCATCCAAACCCGAAAAACCGTAGGTGTTGATGAACGGAATGGCGATGGTGATGTAGAAGGTATCGAGGGTAGTGGGCACGGCAAACACATAGCGCAGCGGCAAGCCCGTTCCGCCGGTGATAGTGCCGGAGATGGAATAGGCTTGGGCAGTACCCGCCCATAGAATGAGGCACAACAAACAGATCGCGAATAATCGGCTCTTCATAAGAACTCCCGTCGGCATAAGTGGCGATGACCCAGTGTACGAAGATTTCCGCGCATTTTCAAATTCTACTTACGTTACACAATTCATGCCGAAATCCGGCGGTCCGCTCAATAAATTTAAGGCGATAGGTGGAGTGGCATGGAAATATTTTTTTGCCGAACGAACTACCTAAGAACAGAGAAAAACTGAAAATCTGAAATACCGAAACGCCGAAATTCGAACTATAGTTGATTTCTCAAGAGGGGCAATCCAGCCATAAAAGATATGAACATTTGTTCAGATTGTCAAGAGGAAGGTGAAGAAACGATAAGCGATGAACCGGATTTGTAGCGCCCAGCTTGCTGGGCTTTGTTTCGCCGAGTGGGGTTTGTTTCCCCCTGCTTCAGCGGGGGGATGAAAGGGGGGCGTATTCCGGGCACAGCACGCAGTGCCCCTACGGAAAAGAACGGGCGGGTACGCTTGCACTTTACCCGCCCCTACGGAAGACGGCCATAATGAATTATGGCCCTACAAAACGCAAGATGTTACAATCGGTAGGGGTCGTTCGAGAACGACCCGCGGGCGGTTCGCGAACCGCCCCTACAGCACGTTACTTGAGCAGCACCATCTTCCTTATCTGTGACCGCTCCCCCGCCTGCACCCGTGCGATATACACTCCCGACGGCAACTCACTTGCGTCAAACACCTGCCGATGCTCTCCGGCATTCAGCCGCCCGAGGTTTTCTTCATAGATGGTTTGGCCGAGAACGTTGTAAACACTCACCATCACCAGCACCGAGTGTGGAAGAGTGAAGGATAGAGTTGTCGTAGGATTGAAGGGATTGGGATAAACCAAAAGATTGAAGGATGAGGGATAAGGAATGAACGGATCATCTACACCGACCCGCTAGCTTGTATCTCCGGCCACGACGATACATCGTCCGCGCCAGCCTTCCGTGTCCAGATCATCCCACGCTCCGATGGCGAAATCATCAATCCCGTCTCCGTTCACATCCCCCAAGCCCGCCGCTGTCTGAAGACTGACGAGATTCTGCCAACCCCGACCATAAATCGTCCACGCCGGTTGAGAGTTAAGCGCCGACTGTCCGAGATACAGCGACAGAACGCCCCACCATGATCCGGGACAATAGCTCCGGATTAACGCCATGTCCTTGAAACCATCTGCATTTATGTCCCCTAAGCTTGCAACCACTTCCGCACCGGACCCACAAGGGTAGGACAATTGGACATCTGCAACGGAATGAAGAACGGAACCACCCAAATGAACATCTGCACCACCTTGATATGTATAGATCAGCTCGTCGCAACGGTTTGCATTTAGGTCATTGACAATCCCTTCCGGAAATATCCGCATGTTCGGCCATGTATAAGCCGGAATTGTGTCGGGATATGTGTTTCCGAGGAAAATGTAAGTCGTGTTTGACATCAAGGTCGCACTCACCCAATCGCTATATCCGTCATCATTCAAATCGCCGTAGGATTGGGGGAGTGCTTGGTAGGAATTCCCCGATGGGCTGGTTCGACTCCAATCCGGTATCCAATCAATTATATTGTTGCCATAGAAAATGTCAATATAATCAGGGATTGTATGATACCAGAAAAGATCGGATTGTTCGTCGCCATTGAAATCACCCACGGTTCCGAAATAGTCGTTTCGTCCAATTAGTAGGCTGTATTCCGGAATCGTATCCGCGGCATTGCCACCCCAGAAGACATCAACTATGCAGTAATCAAAACTTTCCGACCGGCGTTTCGTGAACCAATCCACATACCCATCCCCATTCACATCGTTCAGAATCCCCGCCATTCCCCAGCCCCACAGATTGGACGGACCGAAGATCGTCATGTAAGGAATGTTGGAGGGTGGATTGCCGCCGTGAAAGAACTCAACATATGGCCACTGATTCCCCACAACAATCCGGTTTCCCCCCGCCGCTACCGCCCAATCATCGAATCCGTCATCGTTCTGATCGCCCAGCGGAAGGATCTCGTAGCCGTATAGCGAGCTATCCTGTAATCCACTCCGATCCCAGATCACCTCCGGCGACCACGGCTGGGCAAGCAGGGAAGATGCGAGGAACAGGATAATGAAGAGAGGTTTCATGGTACGGTCTTTAGTAGGCGGTTAGCCGGGCAGGTTGAGAACCTGCCGCGGCGAGGTCGTTGCGAGAAGATTCCGGGCAGATCAGGGGATCTGCCTCGGCGAAGACGGGCACGGCATGCCGTGCCCCTACGGAAGACGGCCATAATAAATTATGGCCCTACAAGACGGACGCGATGAATCGGCCCCTACAGGACGATGCGTTGCAGTTGTTCCGGCGGGGTAGAAAACCCCGCTCGGCGAATACATGGGCACAGCACGCTGTGCCCCTACGAAAACAAAGATTCCGGCCAGGTTGCGGTCTGCGACCTTAACCACGGCTCGGCAAGATCGTTACGTGAAGATTCCGGGCAGATCAGGGGATCTGCCTCGGCGAAGACGGGCACGGCATGCCGTGCCCCTACCGCGTGTGCGATTCCGGCAGGGGTAGGGACCCCGCTCGGTGAATACGCGTGCAATGGTGCAATATGCAGGGCTTTACAAGGAAAGGCAATTGAATCCCGTATAGCATCCGTTACAGCAACTTAAAGTATTGATTATGTTGCAATCAGCTTGACTTCCCTGAAAATTTGGGGTATATTAACCATGTGCTATAGTTAATCGGCTAAGCCGTTTGAATAGGCTAAAAAGCCGATGAAACAACGATGCTAAGGTACTGATTATTGTGAGCAAATTTTCTTACATACGTCTCGCGGTCATGAGCCTGATTGTCATTGGAAGTTTCTGGTTCATGGACCATATCAGCCAGCCTCGTGGTTGTCCTCCCCCAGCTTTCTCTGCCTCCACGGATATTCGCTCCACCGATAATGCCCCGCAATCTTTGTTCTCCGATTCCCTGCCCCCGGTGGATGTCACGTCGCTCCCGTTTGTCGCTCAGGACAATACCTGTTTAAGCAGCCTGCAGGCGGATTTATCGGCCTGTACCGGATTGTTGTCCGGTGGCGAAGCCCGCGAGTATCGAATTACTTTAACCAAAGATAACTATACACTCATCATTGAAGCCGAACCCGGCGATCTGCAATTCGATATCAGTTTGGCGGTGTTCGATAAGCAGAGCCAATGTCTGGCGGGTGTGGATATGGAAGGGGAAGGCGGAATCGAACGAACGGAACTCGCGCATCTTGCGGCAGGACAATACAAACTGGTGGTGGGCGGCTATCGCGATAACTGCGGGCTTTATCAATTAACCATTCGCGAAGATCGGCCGCCCGCCACGGAAATCGTGAGCAGCGCCGTCACCGTCGGACCCAACGGCACGAGCGTTCGCTGGACCAGCTTTGCCGAAGTCGGTTTAGCCCACTACAATCTGTACCGCATCACCGATAGCGAACGCAAGCGCGTGGCGACTTACCGCAGTCACGGCAGCCCGGCGGACTTCGCCGATTACCGGTTCTTCGACCGCAGCTACACCGCCAATATCCGCTACGAACTGGAAGCAGTCGCCCGCGACGGCCGCACCACCCTCCGCGAACTGAAGGTCGGCTGATTTTGTATGACAGACCATTAATTGAAGACGCACAACGGTGCGTCTTTTTTATGGCTTAAATTGACCAAACCGCCGGAATTGGTCTTCCCTTCTTTGTGCGTTGTTTTTACAGACATAATTTCTTACATTAAAGCACTTGCGTTCACAATTGGCAGGGAACTCTATGACAGACCTTGACTTGGTAGCCGCCGCGTGGCAAGCGCGGGAACAGGCCGCCGCCCCCTACTCCAACTATCGCGTCGGCGCCGCCTTACTGACCGAAGCGGGCACCCTTTATTCGGGAGCCAACGTGGAATCGTCGAGCTACGGCCTTTCGGTCTGCGCCGAACGCGTCGCGCTGTTTAAAGCGATCTCCGAAGGCGAAAAAAGTCCCTTCGTTAAGATTGCCATCGCCGCCGAAGGCCGGTTCACTCCCGTTCCCTGCGGCGCGTGCCGGCAATTGCTGGCCGACTACGCTCCCGCGGTCGAGGTTTTATTGTCGGGCCGACCCGGCGAGTTCGAACGGATTCCGTTATCTGAAATCTTTCCGCGACCCTTCTCCTCCGCATTTTTGAAATAGGACGACTATGCCAACCTCGACCTATTCGCCTCCGGCCAACGCCGGACGCAGCAGCCGCCGGGCGGGATCACACCTCATCGGGATTTGCGGCGGTTCGGGTTCCGGTAAAACCTTGGTCGCGCGTTCGGTGGAAGCCGCCCTCGGACCGGGCAACGTGCTGCTCATGGAGCAGGACAGCTATTATCGCGATCTCGCCCACATTCCGCTCGAAGAACGCCACCATGTGAACTTCGACCATCCCGCCGCCTTCGACAACGATCTGCTGATTCTCCACCTCCACGAACTTCTGGCCGGGCGCTCGGTGGAGATGCCCGAATACGATTACACCCAGCACACCCGCTCGCAGAACGTGCAGGAGATTCAGCCGCGCATGGTGATTCTGCTGGACGGCATTCTGGTCTTCGAGGATGCCCGCCTGCGCGATTTAATGGATATTCGCGTGTACGTGGATACCGACGCCGACATCCGGCTGGCGCGCCGTATCCGCCGCGATATTTCCGAGCGCGGCCGCAATTTGCAGGCGGTGCTGGAACAGTACGAAAAGCAAGTGCGGCCCATGCACGAGCAGTTCGTGGAACCGTTCAAGCGCTACGCCGATATCATTATTCCGCAGGGCGGCATGAATTCCGTAGCGGTGGACATGCTGGTAACGAAGGTTAAGGATATTCTCAAGCGATAAGGCTTTGCCGATCGCAACCGGGATTAAACATGACTCAAAAAATCGAATCCATCGAACCCCGCATTCCCATCAACCGGGAACAAATCAAGGCCTTCTGTGAGAGGTGGAAGATCACCGAATTCTCGCTGTTCGGCAGCGTACTCACCGACGATTTCGGCCCGGACAGCGACGTGGATGTGCTGGTGACGTTCGAGACGCCCGCCCTGTGGTCGTTGCGAGATTTGGATCGCATGGAAGATGACTTGAGTATGATTCTCGGCCGACGGGTGGATCTCTCGACGCGCTTAAGCGTAGAGCATATGTCCAATCCCATTCGACGGAGTTCCATTTTGCGTGGATCGCGAGTCATCTATGCGTCGTGAGAAAGAATATCTGCACGACATATATCTCGCGGCGAACGACATTTTGGACACCGTAGGTGGACTGCAATTCGAGACGTTTGCGGAGAATCGCATCCTTCAGCATGCAGTCAAGGATTGCCTGTCCGAGATCGGCGAAGCCAGCAAGAAGCTGTCAGCGGAATTCAAGCGACAGCATCCGCTTGTTCCGTGGGAAGAGTTGGTATCTCGGCGAAATCGGCTTGCACATGAGTATTTCCGCATGGATTTGGGTGAAATGTGGCACGTTGTCGAGAACATCATCCCCGGACTGATCGAGTATCTCGGACCGTTGGTTCCGCCCGAAGAATCCCTCTAATCGGTTTTCTTAACTGAACGGAATTTGCGATGTTCTATCAGGCTAATTCCGCACATTTCACGGAACTCGTTCCGGGCGTGAAACTGAAAACGCTGGTGCATGGCGAGCACACGCTGCTTACCGAAGTCCGGTTCGTTAAAGGCGCGGTGGTGCCGGTGCATAAGCATCCGCAGGAACAGACCGGCTGTTTGATCAAGGGCGCGCTGCGATTCACGGTGGACGGCGAGATCATCGAAGCCCGCCCCGGCGACAGTTGGAACCTGCCCGCGAACGTTCCCCACGGCGCGGAAGCGCTGGAAGAATCGGTGGTCATCGAAGTCTTTGCGCCGCCCCGCGAAGATTATTTGGCCCTCGCTCATCATCCATAAGTTTGTTCACGGAGTATTCAAATGCGCGGACAAACCCTGATCGGTTGTGCTGTCCTCTTGAGTTTACTCCTTGCGGTTTCATCGGCACATGCGATACCGCGCGCGCCGGTGCGGCTGATGCTGGCAGGACTCTACATGGAACCCAACGGTCCCGATGCACAGGACTACGGCACCGGGCATTACGGCATTAGCGCGAGTTTGATTGTGCCGGTTTCGCAGAAGCTTCACTGGCTGGCGGGAGTGGCGGGGGCGGATTTCGTATCGCTGCTCGATAAAACCAAAGACCTGCGCGATTCCGAGACCGGACTGCGCGTCGAGCAAGTGACCAGTCAAACCTACTTCCGCTTGTTTCTGGGCGGGCAGATCGGCGGACATGCGCGGGGCTTTTTGCGGCCGCACGCGGGCTTTAACGTGGCGCTCATCGTGTACGGCTATTCCACCGATGTGGTCGTGCCCGACGATTACAACACCGAGCAGGAAATCCGCCAGAACCTGGAATCCGAACATCATGTCACGGTGGGGCAGGACATTAATATCGGTATGGACTTCCGGCTGTCGCGGCGCATGGATGTTGATCTCGGCTTGCGCTATCTGAAAAGTCTCGGCGTGGAACAAAATATGGGCCGCGATCTCGTCACCGTCTATCCCGAATACGCCCAGGTCTATCTTGGTGTCGGCTTCTCGTTCGGAACGACGGAATAATGACAAGGCACAGTATGCTGACCCATACTTTGATTGTTAATCTCTAATTCATATCCTTTCCCGTTTCTGATTTCTCATTTCCAATTTCTCATTGGTTGAAATGCATCCTTCCCCTCGCAATACCGGCTGGATTGAAGTGATTTGCGGGCCGATGTTCTCGGGCAAGACCGAAGAACTGATCCGCCGGCTCGTGCGCGCGCAAATCGCCAAGCAGCGCGTGGAAATCTTCAAGCCGCAAATTGACCAGCGCTACGCCAAAACCGAAATCGTCAGCCATTCGCGGATGATCATTCCCTCGCAATTGGTGGACTCGCCGTGGGAAATATTGGAACTCGCGCGCGAGGCCGACGTGGTGGGCGTGGACGAAGCGCAGTTTCTCGGCCTCGACCTCGTGCCCGTGGTGCAGCAACTGGCCGATGCGGGCAAGCGCGTGATCTGCGCGGGACTTGACACCGACTATCGCGGTCTGCCCTTCGAACCCGTACCGCAGCTCTTGTGCATCGCCGAGTATATTGATAAGACATTAGCCATTTGCGTGCGCTGCGGCAATCCCGCCAAGCACACCCAGCGCATCGTGGATTCCTCCGAGCGCATTCTGGTCGGCGAATACGACGCCTACGAGCCGCGCTGCCGCAAATGCTTCGTCCCCCCGCAGCCCGCCCCGCCCAGTGCAGAACAACTTGCACTTACTATGAAGAAACGATAAGCGATGACCAAAGAAGTTCAACAGTATTTCAAAGCAGTGCCCGCCGAACGCAAGCCGCTGATCACTCGATTGCGCGATCTGATTTTGGAGCTGTATCCCGATGCCGAAGAACTGTTGTGGTACAAAATGCCGACCTATCGCGCGAAGTCGGGCTGGGTAAGTTTAGCCAACCAAAAGCACTATGTCTCGCTCTATACCTGCAGTGAAACGTACATCGCGGACTTTAAAGCCAAGCATCCGCAAATCAAAACCGGCAAAGCTTGCATTAATTTCCGCGATAGCGATCCGGTTCCGGCGGCGGCGCTCAAAAAAGTAATCAAGCTGGCAATGGAAAGCAAAAAGTAGGCTTCATCCCTCATCCTTCATCTTTCATCCTTTGCTATTATGGATCGTCTTCAGTCTTTCGTCGGCATTCCCGTTCTGGTTCTCATCGCGTGGCTGGTGTTTTCCACCGACCGCAAGAATTTCCCGTGGCGGACCGTGCTGTGGGGACTCGGCCTGCAATTCAGCTTTGCGATTCTGATTCTGTGGACGCCGTGGGGCCGTGCCGCGTTCGAATGGCTCGGGCATATCGTCACCGTCTTTCTCGGTTTTTCCAAAGAGGGCGCGAGCTTTCTGTTCGGCAATATCGTGGACGAAAAGTATCAGGAAACCTTCGGCTTCCAGTTCGCGTTCGCGATTCTGCCCACGATCATCTTCGTCGGCAGCGCGATGGCCATCGGTTATCACCTCGGCATCATGCAGCGCATCGTGCGCGGCGTGGCGTGGATCATGTCCAAGACGATGGGTACGTCCGGGGCGGAGTCGCTTTCCTGCGCGGCCAATATCTTCGTCGGTCAGACTGAAGCACCGTTGGTCGTGCGTCCGTTCATTGACACGCTCACCCGCAGCGAATTGATGGCGGTGATGGCGGGCGGCTTTGCGTCTATCGCGGGCGGTGTGATGGCGGGCTACATCATGCTCGGCATTCCCGCCAAGCATCTGCTGGCCGCTTCGGTGATGTCCGCTCCGGCCGCCTTAATGTTCGCGAAGATCATGGTTCCCGAACACGGCCAGCCACTCACCGCCGGAAAAGTGGAAATGCCCGTCATGGAGCGCAACAGCAACGTGATTGACGCGGCGGCGGCGGGCGCGCGCGACGGCTTGAAGCTGGCGGTGAACGTTGGCGCGATGCTGCTGGCCTTCATTGCGATCATCGCGCTCATCAATGCGGTGCTGTCGTGGATTCACGGCGTATTCTTCGATTGGGGCTTCAGCTATTTCCCATCCAGTTTGCGCGATATTTTTTCGGTGATCTTCGCACCCCTCGCGTTTGTCGTCGGTGTGCCCTTTGGTGAACTCAAAGACTTCGGTTATTTAATCGGCACGCAGATTTCGATCAACGAATTCGTGGCTTATATCGAACTGTCCAAAATGATTCAGTCCGGCGCGATTTCCGAGCGCACGATTACGCTGGCGTCCTATGCGCTGTGCGCGTTCGCGAATTTTTCATCTATCGCCATTCAGATCGGCGGCATTTCCGGTCTGGCGCCGCAGCGGCGGCAGGAACTCGCGCAACTGGGCTTGCGCGCGATGTTCTGCGGCAACCTGGCCAGCCTCCAAACCGCCACCATTGCCGGAATGCTCATTCGATAAAACATGTCCACCATTGATCTTCAACCCATTATTGCCAAGCTGCCCGGTCCCGCCGACGTCGGATTGATCCTGGGTTCCGGCTTGGGCGCGTTTGCCGATACGCTGGAACATGCGCAGTCGGTGAGCACCCGCGATCTGCCCGGCTATCCGCAAAGCACGGTGGCGGGACACGCCGGTCGCATCGTCATCGGCAACATCGGACCGACCCGCATTGTCGCGTTTCAAGGCCGCGTGCACATTTACGAGGGCTATCCGCCGGAAGTGGTTGTCACGCCGGTGCGCGTTGCCCATGCGCTGGGTGCGAGGATTCTGGTGGTCACGAACGCCTCCGGCGCGTTTACCAAGCGCTTTTCCCCCGGCGATCTGCTGCTCATTGACGATCACATCAATCTGCAATTCCGCAATCCGCTGCGCACACACTGGAACGACGGCGTGCGCTGTCCCGATACGAGCTTCTTTTACGATCAGGACTTGTGCGCGCTGGCCGAACGGGTGGCGCTGGCCGAACGCATTCCGCTGAAGCGCGGCACGCTGTGCAGCCTGACCGGACCTACCTACGAAACTCCCGCCGAATCCAAAATGCTCGCGCGGATCGGCGCGGATGCGGGCTGCATGTCCACCGTGCCCGAAGCGATCATGGCGGCGGCGCTCGGTTTGCGCGTGCTGGGCATCTCCTGCGTGACCAATTGGGCGGCGGGTGTGGGCGACAGCGTCCTCGATCACGACGACGTACAGCGTGTCGCCGCCGAAACCGGCGGCAAGTTCGCGCAGCTATTGAAAGCAATTCTCCTCCAACTGAAGGATGAACTATAGATCGTTTCGATTCGATTTAATTCCGTAGCGCAATTCCGATTCGCCCGAAGGAATACACCGATGCAAACCCTCCGCCTCATCCTTCATCCGTTTATCTTCGTCTTCTTTCTTGTCTGCTCCGTCTCGGCGGAGCAGCTTTATGACGTCGGCGATTGGACCTCCTATCGCGACTTTCGCTTCGCGCGCGCGGTGGACGTCAGCTCCCATGACGTGTTCGTGGCCACGTCCGGCGGGATTCTGCAATATCAACTGCTTCGGCAGCAATGGTATGATCCCATCGTCATCGGCTACGGATTTAGCGAGTGGGTGCCGCTGAACGATCCGATTCTGCTGCTCATTGACGAGACTACGAACTTCCTGTGGCTGGCCACCCGCGACGAACTGCTGCAATACGATATCATCGGCGAGCGCTGGCGGCGTGTTGAGCGGCACTTGTGGGGACCCGCTGAACGCGTGGTGAATATCGGCGTGGGCGGCAACAGTATCTATATCGAGACCGTGCCCGATGCATTTTATCCCGATTTCTTTCCGCCGGATTCGCCACTGCCCAATGATCGCTGGCAAGCCCACGTCACCCGTTATAAAGGCCTGCGCAACGTCGGAAGTTTTATGCAAGATGTTGATCCGGACGAACCGCCCGACGTTCGCTGGCGGGGCTTGCGGTCGAAGGTTCCCTTACAGCGCGAAGATCTTTACGGCATGCTGGGCATGCCGCCGGTGGGCTTTCCGTCATTTCTGATGCCCTCCGGCTGGGTGGTGTATCCCAACGGCACGGTCTTGGATCCCTACTTGCGCACCTTCCCGCTCACCGATTGGATCACGGATAGCTACGGCCGCTTGTGGGCTACGTATTGGGGCGGTGGCGTGCTGATCGGCGATTTGCGGATGGGCACCGCCGAATTTTACGCAGCCGGTCCGGCGGGAAATGATATTCGCACGGTTTATGTTGATAAAAATGCCGTTTGGACGGGCGGCAACAACACCGGCGACCGCCGCGGTATTTCCCGCGCCTCCCGCAATCTGATCACGTGGCAATTCTTTGAGCGGCGGGATAACATCCGCCTTCAATCCACGGATGTGTTCGATATCCTGGCTTTCGACGGTTCGACATGGATTGCAACCGAAGAAGGACTTCTGGAGTATCAAAAGAGTAAGGATTGGCGGCAGTTCACGGTTAAAGAAAATTTCTTCAGCGATCAGATCCGTGCGCTGGCCGCCACCGATTCGGAATTATGGGTCGGAACTACGCGCGGTTTGTACGTGATTAAAGGCAGCAGCCGCGAAGTGTGGCGGATCGAAAATCCGGGAATCGAACTGGCGGGTGTGAACGATTTGGCTGTCTGCGTTGATACGGTATATGTGGCCACAGCGCAAGGACTTTTCAAAGGCAGCATTCCTGATCGTCAATTCAGCTTTTGGGCAATGCCGGGCGGATTCTTGAATGCCTCCGTTCCCGAAATTTCCGTGCAGGGCTCGGAAGTCTGGTTGGTTACCGCCGAAGGGGTGTTGTGCTATGATCAGAATACCGGCAAAGCGAAAAGCTGGCGAGCCGATCCATGGCTAAACAGCGCACAGCCGACCTGTATTGGGGTCGCGGGTAAATTCGTGTGGGTGGGCACGAGGAATAACGGGTTTTATCGCCACAATCGTATGACCGGCGAATGGATTCAGTACACAACCAACGACGGCCTGCTCGATAATCGCGTGCAAACCATTCGCCGCGACGGCGATGATTTGCTCATTGGCACTCCGTCGGGACTGACGCGCTTCTATTGGAATCGTCCGGATCGCACCAAATGAGCGAGGTTGTCGTCACCGAATCACCACGGCTGATTCTGCGGCACATGACCGCCGATGATACCGAAAATCTCTACGGGATTCTCTCCGATCCCATCGCGATGACGTTTTATCCCAAAGTCTATACGTGGGAAGAAACCGTCGGTTGGATCGAACGAATTTTAGAGCGCTACCATAAGCACGGACATTGTTTCTACGCTTGCGTGCGCAAGGATACCGGACAATTCAGCGGGATATGCGGGCATTTGTTTCAGGAAGATTTCGGTCACGGGCGGGATGAATGGGAAATCGGTTATCTTTTTCTGAGAAGTGATTGGAATCAGGGCTTTGCCTCGGAAGCGGCGCAGCGCTGCCGCGATTATTGGTTCGAGAATAATTTGGGGGAGCGGTTGGTTTCGTTTTGCGATACCGGCAATCTCGCCTCCCGCCGCGTGGCCGAAAAGAACGGCATGATTCTCGAGCAAATGATCCCCCGTGAAAAAAGTAAACACGGCGGCGAATATTGCGTGTATGCCATTCACCGCGACCGCTGGCAGGAATTGCGCAAAAGTGGCAGCCTCCCGGCCCAATCGCCGCATTACTGAACATCGCTTGCGTTTATGCCCGGAAATAGCCCAGAGTTTTGTGTTTTCTATCTCTGTCCACGAACGATAAACAAATCGTAATGAAAGTCTCACTTGCGATATAACAATGGGAGTAGTATCTTACCAGCGTATGGTAATGACTTGATGCTAAGGATTTATTGATCATGAATACTTGTCAAGCCTGTGGAATCCGCCCCGCCGTGGTGGAATTCGTGCAAGTGACCGGCGCTGAACGCCGCGAATTATCGTTGTGCCGCGAATGCGCGCTGTCCATCGGTATGCGGTCGCAGGTCGAAGCGTTTCAACGGCTTTCGCAGTTGCTGCTGCACCATAGCCCGTTGACCGAAGTCACCGAAGAAATGCGCGCCTCGCTGGCTGTCACCTGTACACATTGCCAGATGGCGTTTGAGCAGTTTGTCAAAACCGGCTTGTTGGGCTGTCCGCATTGTTATGAAGAATTCCACGATTTGCTCAAGCCTGTGCTGCGGCGGATGCACGGCGTGACCCGCCTTACCGACGAAGCGTCTGAACATAGCATAAAACCGATTCGATCCCGCGAACCGATTATCGCTGAGGCTCGTTCGTCCGACGAACAGCGCGCGCAACTGGAAATGGAGTTGAATCTCGCGCTTCTGGAAGAGGATTACGAACGCGCGGCCAGCCTGCGTGATCGCTTGAAGAAGCTCTGACGCGGCGCGGGGTGGGAACAATCATGATCCCTCCCGCGTTGCCTAAAAGCTGTTGATGCGATCAGCGCAGTCAATGATCAATACCGAATTCGCGGGTCTCTACGGCCCGCGAATCTATACTCAGGATATTCTTCACGAACCTTTAGCGAGAAATTCTCCATGCCGGAACGTCCTGCTAACTCCCCCTTAATTTTGCTTTCCGAATATCCTGCTTGGGCCAAAGCGGGCGGCGACGAGTCGGCGGTGGTGCTCAGCACGCGTGTACGCATCGCGCGCAATATCAAGGGCGAAGTTTTTCCGGGACGCATGGATACCGAAGGCCGGATTCGTGTGATGCGCACCGCCTCGCGCGTGATCGCTGCGCTGCCCGAAGCCGAAGACGGCGTATTCTATTCGCTGGCCGCGTTGACTCCCGTCGAGCTAGCCGTGCTCATCGAACGGCGCGCGATTTCGCCGCAGCTCGCGCGGGATGAGCATCCGCGCGGCGTGTTCGCGTGGAAAGATTTGGATCGCGCGATTATGATCTGCGAGGAAGACCATGTGCGCGTGACCGACATCGTGCCCGGCTTGGCGCCGCGCCAGGCGTGGGAAAACGTCATGCCCGTGGTTGAAAATCTCGAACAGCATTTCGAATTCGTGAAGGACGATTCCCTCGGCTACTTGACCGCTTGTCCGGCCAATATCGGGGCGGCGGTGCGGACCTCGCTGTTTTGTCATTTGCCCGCCTTGGTCGCCACCGGCGGCATGGAATCGCTGGCCTCTCATGTGTCTGATGCCGGGTTTACAATTCGCGGATTTTGGGGGGAAGGGTCGGAGGTTTTAGGCAACACGTTTCAATTTACCGACGGTCCCGGTCTTTCACACAATGTGCAAGATATGCTCGCTCGGATAGATATTCTTGGTCAGGAAATCATGGAACGCGAGGCGATTGCCCGCATTGAATTGCAGAGTCAGCGCCCCGCCTTGCTCAAGGACAAAATTGCCCGAGCGGTGGCTATTTTGCAGTCTTGTCGGGCCTTATCCGGCGGCGAGACCATGGCCTTAATTTCCACCATTCGGTTGGGATTGGATATTGGATTCATTGAAGGGCTAAAACGCGAAACTATTTCAATGTTAACATTTGATTTAGGGCGCGGTCATTTGAAGTGGCGGGGCTACGATAACGGCATTCCCGATGGCCGATTAGTGGAACGGGCGAACCGGGCCCGTGCGGTCTTTGCCGAGGCCCGATTTGTGGGATAGTTTGTGGATAAATGATCTATAATTAGCGGCAAAGTTTTTGCTCATAGTAACGATTGATGCGAACCGGTCCGGGAGCAATGAGGGCGGGCCGGTTCGCAAAATGGCCGGCTTGCTTCTCTGATTCGACCTTCTTACATTAAGTTTTAGACGGCCACGCAACTTAAACCAACTCGGCTGTTCTACTCCTTCGAGGTTACGATGCAAAACAAGTTTTCGCTACGTGTTCAGCAAGTGATTCAGTATTCGCGTGAGGAAGCCCTGCGGCTCGGCCACGATTTCATCGGCACCGAGCATTTGTTGTTGGGAATTATTCGGCTGGGGGACGGCTTGGCCGTGCAGATTCTCCACAATCTGGGCTGTGATCTCGAAGAGATTCGGGAATCCGTGGAAGAGATGGTGGATACCTCCAAGGGCACCATGAAAATCGGCAACATTCCGTTTACCAAACGGGCCGAAAAAGTGCTCAAGGTTTCGTATATCGAAGGCCGCAACTATTCTTCCGACATCATCGGCACCGAGCATTTGTTGCTGGCGCTGCTGAAGGAAGAAGACAGCATGGCCGCTCAGGTGCTGCACGGATTCAATGTCACCTACGATGCGGTAAAGGGCGAACTCGACAATCTGCTGCGCGGCAGCGGACAAGCCCAGCCTTCGGCGCCGGCGGAAAAATCCAAGACTCCCAATCTCGATCATTTCTCCCGCGATCTGACCAAACTGGCGCGCGATAATCAACTCGATCCGATCATCGGCCGCGAAAACGAAATCGAGCGCGTGGCGCAGATTCTTTCGCGCCGTAAAAAGAATAACCCGGTGCTGCTGGGCGAACCCGGCGTCGGCAAGACAGCGATTGCCGAAGGACTCGCGCTGCGCATCGTCCAGCAAAAAGTCTCACCCGTGCTCTATGGCAAGCGCGTGGTAGCCCTCGATCTGGGTTCCATCGTGGCGGGCACCAAATACCGCGGTCAGTTCGAAGAGCGCATTAAGGCGATTATGACCGAAATCGAGAAGAGTCCCAATATCATTCTCTTCCTCGACGAGCTGCATACCATCGTCGGCGCGGGCAGCGCGTCCGGCAGTCTCGATGCGTCCAATATGTTCAAGCCCGCGTTGGCGCGCGGCGAGTTGCAATGCATCGGCGCGACCACGCTGAAGGAATACCGCCAGTCCATCGAAAAGGACGGCGCGCTGGAACGCCGTTTCCAGAAAGTCATGGTGGATCCGCCGTCGGTGGACGATACCATTGCGATTCTGAAGGGACTGCGCGAAAAATACGAAGAGCATCACGGCGTCAAATATTCCGATGAAGCCATCGAACTTTCGGTGCAGTTGGCCGAGCGCTACATTACCGACCGCTTCCTGCCCGATAAGGCCATTGACGTGATGGACGAAACCGGCTCCTGTGTGCGGATTTCCCACATCGTAATTCCCGAAAAGGTCGTGGAAATCGAAAAGGAAATCGAAGCCGTCCGCCGCGAAAAAGAAGATCTGGTCAAGCGGCAGGAATACGAAAAAGCCGCCATGCTCCGCGACAAGAAGATGAAGCTTGAAGCGATGCTCAAGGAAGAGAAGGACAAGTGGGAGAAATCCGAAACCCGTCCCGCTCTGCAAGTGTCGCTGGATGATATCGCCGGCACTGTGGCGCGCATGACCGGTATTCCCGTGCAGCGCGTTGCTTCCGGAGAAGGTGAACGGCTGCTGCATATCAAGGACGAACTGTCCAGCCGCATCGTCGGTCAGGATGAAGCGTTGGACGTCATCGCCCGCAGTCTGCGCCGCGCCCGCAGCGGATTGAAGAGCCACGCGCGGCCCATCGGCAGCTTCATGTTCCTCGGCCCCACGGGTGTCGGCAAGACCGAACTCGCGTTGGCTCTCGCCGAGTATTTGTTCAACGATCCCGGCGCGCTCATTCGCATTGACATGAGCGAATACATGGAGAAGTTCAACGTCTCGCGGCTCATCGGTTCGCCGCCCGGCTATGTGGGTTACGATGAAGGCGGCCAGCTTACCGAGCGCGTGCGTCGCAAACCCTACAGCGTCGTGTTGTTCGACGAAATCGAGAAAGCCCATCCCGATGTGTTCAACATCCTGCTGCAAGTGCTGGATGCGGGCGAACTCACCGACGGCACCGGGCAGAAGGTGGACTTCCGCAATACGATTCTGATCATGACCTCCAACCTCGGCACGCGCGAAGCGGCCAAGAGCATGGAGTTCGGTTTCGCGGGCGCAAAGACCGTCAGCTTCGACAAACTGCAGGGCAAGATGCTGGAAGAAGTCAAGATCATGTTCCGTCCCGAATTCCTGAATCGCTTGGACGAGATGGTGGTCTTCCGCATGCTCGAACGCGAATCCATTGACAAGATTCTTACGCTTTACATGGACGACGTCAACCACCGCCTCAGCGATCGGCACTTGAAGATCGTCCTCAATCAAAAAGCCCGCGATCTCATCATTGACAAGGGCTATAAGCCGGAAGTGGGCGCGCGGCTGCTGCGCCGCACGGTGGAACGGGTGCTCGAAGATCCGCTGGCTGAAGAGCTGTTGAAGGGTCGCTTCACAGACGGCTCGACGGTATCGGTTAACGTCAAGGACGAGCAACTGACCTTCCGCGAGCAGCGCGAAAAAGTTCCCGAAAACGCCGCCGAGACCACCGCCCAGAGCGACTGATTTCCTGCCAATTCCACGGGGCGGATTAATAATCCGCCCCGTTTTTTCTCGCTACAAAATATTCTATTCACATCCGCCTAACGGGAGGCTGTTATGAAAACGCTCCTAAGTTTCATTCTTATGTGCTGTTTTGTAGGAGCAGCCATCGCAACTTCTGTTTTGGAGTGGTACCGTTTGTTGCCCAGTCTTGGTGAAGCAAGTAGTGTAGTATGTTTGTCCGATGGTGGATTTGTGGTTGTTGGAAATGGCGTAATCATGCGATTGACTTCGCGGGGGGACACATTATGGTCTCAATCCTTCAGCAGTCCAAGCGGAGGATGGGCCGTCAATCATAAAGTCATTTTTGACTCTGATTCAAACTTAGTCGTTGCAGGTGAATGGTATAATGCAGGAATTAGAGCCTTTATTCGTAAGCTTTCATTATCAAGCGACCTGATCTGGTGCCATGAATATATTCTTACAGAGTATACGGGTTTCAATGATATTAAGAATACTCCCGGAGGCGGTTTTGTTGCGGTAGGAAAGTATCTTTATATAAATGGATTCATCGCTCGCTTGGATGAGCAGGGTGACACCCTGTGGACAAGAATTATTCCCAACGAATTCATTCCCAGTGGAGTGATTGTATCACCGGATTCTGCCTATCTCATTTCTGGCTATACATCAAATCCGGACTATCCAATTTTTGCCAGATACAGTCTTGAAGGAAATCAAGATTGGATCAGGTATTGCGGAGGTATGGGAAGATCAGCCACGATCTTGCTGGAAAATTCTCAATTGCTAATCGGTTTCGGAACAGCAAGTTATTCTGATTACAGTGGACAACCGCGATGGTCCTCCATGAGTACGGATAATGGATTAGCCTGCACAGCGGGAGTAGTACCTTCTCCTACCAGCCACATTAGCGATGCCATGCCGATTTCAAATGGATATCTGTTAGCGGGATGGACTGGTTATAGCACGTATGATCACTTGGGCTATATTCTGAAAGTAGATAGTTTCGATCCATCACGAGTAGTCTGGACGACCACAATACATACCGGAACATCGTACAATCGTGAATGGTCACAATTTAATGGAATTGCATCAACTCTTGATGGGGGATTTGTTGCCGTTGGACGAGGTACAGGAGGAACACATCAGGACTGGTTAATTGCGAAATACTGCCCCGAAGATGCTCCAGCTGGCGGATTCACTATTATCCACCCCGGACCACCCGATTGGGGCTTCTCGCTTGGTTGGTTAGGTGGAGAGTTAGATACAATCGCCTTTACGAATATTAGTGACGGCGCCTATGGCGATGTTACGGGTTCGGCTGCGGCCGACTGGCATATTCTGAATAATGGAGACGGTAATGACGGGGATTCGATCATCTTCGTTGCATCCCAACCTTTCGGCGGTTGGGAAGTGGATACGTTTTGGATCAGGAATATGCAAGACAACCACTGCACGATTTCCTATATTGCGGAATGTCCCAAAGGAATTATTGGTTTGGATAATGGAGGACACGTTGAGATTCTCGCTGAAGGACTATATCACTCCGGTTTTGCAGTTGTCCGTGATACGGCTGCCGTACGGAAAATCATCTTTTCGCAATTTCCCACTGGTACAACCGGCAGAATAACTGGTGTGGCATCGCTGACTTGGGAAATGATGTCAAATGGCGATGGAAACAATGGCGATTCGGTAATCTTCTTTACTGGCGTTCCGCTTTTGACCGGTTCAGTGGATACCTTTTGGCTTGATAGACCTGAAGGCAGCGGAATCGCAGATTGGTCCATCGGTTGCAACTCCGGAACAGCGCGGGTATTTACGGGCATCGTAGATTCGGTGCGATTTGCGGGACAGTACTTGGCGAATGGCATTTCTCTTTCGCTTACGACATACAATGAATCATATCTTTCTTGCTTCCGTGTTTTTGGCAAGCACACAACAAGTGCACCGTGGGTTGAGATTGGCGTTATTCCTGCCACGAATGACTCTGGTCCTAACCACTATTTGCTCAATGGTGGAGTCCGCGGGATTGGATTCCAATTCATGGTTATAGCTGAGGATTCATTTGGTGTCCAGCGAGAGTATGATGATCAAGTTCTGATTGTCGGTCAAAATGTGCCGACTGATATGAAGAATATATATCTGTCAACTGAGTTTAAACTCTCTTCCTTCCCCAACCCCTTCAACCCATCCACTACCATTTCGTTTTCGCTTCCCAAATCCGCAATCACCCGCTTAACGGTCTATGATCTCTTAGGCCGTGAAGTGGCGGTATTGACAGATCATTTGTTAGAAGCGGGCGAACATAATCTGCAATTCGATGGTTCTGATTTACCCTCCGGTCTCTACTTCGCCCGTCTGCAATCCGGAGATTTCGTTACGACTCAGAAGCTCTTATTGGTGAAATAATCCGCCGTGGTCGGTCTCCCGACCGGCCATGGCCCATCGTCATTATTCTTCAGGAGGTTCTCATGAAATCGGCAACTGTGACCTGTCTCCTGTTCTTATCCGTATCCCTTTCTTTTTCGCAACCCCCCGATACCCTGTGGATGCGCACCTATTACGCTGATATGGGAGGCAATGCGAACGCACTGTGTCTCACCCAAGACGGCGGTTATGCTGTAGCCGGTATCTGCTGCTTTGCTGGCTACCACAACTTCTTCTTTGGTGGTTTTGTTAATAAACTGGATCATTCCGGCCAGACGGAATGGACATGGAGTATTTTAGGCAGTGCGCTCGCCAACAGCTGCTGGGCGAATGACGTGATTTCGACGGCAGACGGCGGTGTGGTGGCCTGCGGCAGTGGCAACTACTGGGGAGGCGGTCTCGGCCAAGGTCCGGAAATGTACCTCTGGGTAGTGCGATTAAATGCCCAGGGAGATACCCTATGGTTTTACGAGCAAACGGAAAGTAATACTGATTGGTATGGCGGCGGTCGGGCGATTGCGACCGCGCCCGACGGATTCCTCATTGCCGGATCATATTTTACGTCGCTGACAAAGCTGGACACCGCTGGGAACCTGCTCTGGCAGCGCAATTGGGGCATGTCGCTAAAGGATATCACACCGACTCCCGATGGGAATTTCGTGTGTGTCGGATCGTATGATACCAGCGCATCCCGCTGCCTGATCGTTAAAGTCACTCCCGACGGCGATACGCTGTGGACGCGCGATTGTAATACGGGATGGGATGAACAGGTGCGTGCGGTGACCACCACCTTTGGCGGCGGACTGGCCATCTGCGGAACGGGTAACTATCCACCTATCGGCGTTGATACCTTCTTGGGGATCTTGGATAGCAGCGGCAATTATCTGGTACGACGGGCTTATGAACACGAGCATTCTTATGCCATAGATCTCTGCCAACTCGCCGATTCGGGATTCATCCTGGTGGGCGGAATTACACCGACCTACCCTAATCCGAGGCAGACCTTTGTCGTTCGCACGGCACCGAATGCCGATGCGATGTGGACCAAGCTGTGGGATGAGACTTTTGAAAACTTTGCCAACTCCGTCGTACAGGATACCGACAGCGGCTTTGTCTTGGTCGGCAAATGGGGAAATGATTACTGGTATATCTCCAAACTGGAATACGATCTGGTGGATATAGATGAGTCGCCGACCGCTCGCATTCCCGAGTCGTTTTCCTTGATGGCTTTTCCCAATCCCTTCAATCCGTCTACTACAATTTCCTTTTCGCTTCCGAAAAGCGCTCAAACCCGCTTAACGGTCTATGATCTCTTAGGCCGCGAAGTGGCGATACTGAGCGACGGAATGCTGGAAGTGGGCGAACACCAAATGCAATTCGATGGTTCAGCCTTGCCTTCCGGTCTCTACTTCGCTCGCTTGCAATCCGGAGATTTCGTTACGACTCAGAAGCTCTTATTGGTGAAATAATCCGCCTTTATCGCTCTTCAGGAGGTTCTATGAAATCGGCAACTGTGACCTGTCTCCTGTTGTTATCCGTATCCCTTTCTTTCTCCCAACCCCCCGATACTCTCTGGACACGGCACTTTTCTCCACTTTGGCCAGACGCCGGTGGTCTGCGCAGTGTTCATGCGCTGCCCGATGGCGGTTTTATGGCGGTAGGACATTGCTGCTATAATCTGTACCACTTCTTCTATAATGCTGCATATGTCGGACGGTATGATTCAGAGGGAAATGCCGTCTGGGAGAATCATTATTGGGGAACCAGCGGCTCAACTCTCGGAATTGGAGCAATCGCCTTCGATGTTTGGCCATTGCCCGAGAGCGGGTGCATTGTGGCGGCGGGGATCGGAGCAGGTTGGCCATGGCTTCCAGCCACAGTCATGCGTGTAAATGAGGGAGGTACTATTGAATGGGCATTTTCGAGCACTACATATGGCATAACTGAAATGCGCGCGGTCAGTATGACTACTGAAAATGTAGTGGCCGCCGTTGCCAGTGATTCAGGAACAGTCTTTCGTTTCAGTCTCGATGGTGATACATTATCGAGGACCGACCTGTATCCTGCCGACCTGTTCGCGACGCTTCCCACACCCGACGGCGGATTTGTGGTGGCGGGGAGCGATACCTTTCCCATCCGTTATGCGTTCTATCTGGCTAAGTTTGACGCCCACGGCGATACGATGTGGACGCGGCGGCATTCGGTATCCACCTTGGGCGGCGGCGCGTATGCCCTGTGCCATGCCCCGAATGGCGGATTCATGCTGGCGGGCACGGCGCTCATGCCCGATACCACGCTGCCGGAATTTGCCGCCGTGGTGATGGTGGATTCCACCGGCCAATTATTGAGCCAGCATATCTATGGAGACATTCCACCCGTAATCGCGGCGGATCGCTGCGCGGAAGGCGGCTACATCCTGCTCGCCGACCGGCTCCTGCGCATTAACGATGAGGGCGATACCTTGTGGACACGCACCCTGCCCTGCAACGATTGCTTCTACAGTGTCATCCAAACCGCCGATAGCGGCTATCTCGTGGCCGGGCAGATTACGGTTGATCTAAGACAAAAAGCGTATTTAGCGAAGTACACACGGGAAGGTTTACCCGTCACGGATCATCCAGCTGCTCTGCCTGCTGAATTCCGACTGATAGCCTATCCGAATCCGTTTAATCCATTAACCACGATTGCATTTTCGCTTCCTAAATCCGCACTCACCCGCTTGACGGTCTATGACCTCTTAGGTCGTGAAGTGGCGGTGCTGACGGATCAAATGCTCGAAGCGGGCGAGCATCTTGTTTCGTTTGACGGCACAGCCCTGCCATCGGGACTATATTTTGCTCGACTGAGAAGCGGCGAGTTTACTGCCACGAGAAAACTTTTGCTTGTAAAATAACCATAATTGAATTACATTCTATGTTGAACTACACCTTTGTCGGGAGGGACAATGAGAATCATTCTGCGCGCCGCATTAATCCTGTTTTTGTCGGTCACGGCGGTTAAGGTTTATGGATCTGTAGAACTGGAGACGTTTCGAATATGGGGGATGGAGAACAGTCTTTCCGTAGGATGGAGTACCAGCTCCGAAACCGCTAATGCCTTTATAGAATTGTGGAGAGCGGAAACAGAGTCGGGTCCTTATGTTCTAATAAGCATTGAACAAGGACATGGTACGACAACCAATACGAGTAGTTACTGGCACTACAACTCGGGACTCTTGCCGAATCAGCGATATTTCCATTATTTGATCGCCGTTGATACCGCCGGATACCGCGAGATTGTCAGCGATACGGTATCCGAGCGAACTGCTCCGATAAAAATTAATGGGATACCGGGCTATCCGAAATGTCCCACGGGATATCGGGTTTCGTGGACGGTTCATTATGAATATGATATTCTGGACTACTCGCTTCGTCGTGGACCATACGGTGGATGCAATACTGATATTGCCGTCATCCCGTCACAGGGTAATACGGACTCGATTCGTACGTATTACTATACCGATCTCGATGCGCCCTTGCGCGTGAGCACTTACTGCATCGTCGCTCGTCGTATGGACTCCACGACTTATGCACCGCTCTTCTTCTATATTCCAGAGGAACCGGTAGCTATAGCAAGCTTGGATTCCTTTGCCGTCACACCAGCATCTTCGAATGTCGAAATATTCTGGCGAACAAATTATGAAAGCTGGCTGCGCTGTTACGAAGTTCAGCGGCGACGTACGAGCGATTCCAGCTATACCGTAGTCGCGGAATTGCAGGGTGCAGGATATTATGCCTACGATCGCAGTTACACGGTGGTTGATACAACTCTCACCGCTGGTGGCACATACAATTATCTGGTCGGCTATACGGATGCCTACGAGGTCTTTCGCGTGTTGTGCGATTCTACGGTGGAGGTAGTGCTTTCCGGTGCGGAGTATGAGCCGCTGGCACAATCGTTTGCTCTGTCCGCTTTCCCCAATCCGTTTAATCCAACGACCACAATTTCGTTTTCACTTCCAAAATCCGCCCTTACTCACTTGATAATCTACGATCTCTTAGGCCGTGAAGTGGCGATATTGACGGATGGCATGCTCGAAGCGGGGGAGCATCGCTTTTCGTTTGACGGCTCTGATCTACCGTCGGGATTGTACTTTGCTCGACTGAGAAGCGGTGAGTTGACTGCCACGCATAAACTCCTATTAGTGAAATAGTCCTTGTACCCGGTGGTGACTCTCCAGAGTCACCCCGATACTTGAAACACAACCGCAACAAATATACATGAGGCACCGGGGTCAATCCCCGGTGCCTTTGCTTGGAAAAGCATTGTCCTCCGGTTTGCCTATCGGTGATTCCCTCCGTATATTTAAAGTCTATCCTTTAAGTGCCGAACCGATTTCGACCCGATGAAGTGAATTTGCGCGGGTAATGGGAGTCAGCGAGTGCGATTTTTCGCGGTAAGCCTTGTTATTGTTCTATTTTGCATGGGTCTGGCCGATGCGGGAACCCTCACGCCCGGTCTAACCGATGCCTACTCGCGGGCTGCCGATTCCGAGTTGCTGCCCGTTCTGATCACGCTGGCCGATTCCGCCTCCGCCTCCCGAATGGCCGAGCAATTGGCCGCTGAAGGTCTGCCGCTGGCGCAGATTCATCAGCGGGTCATGGATGCTCTGACCTCCCAAGCCGCCGCTCGGCCAGCGGAACTGCTCCGGCTGCTGGAAACCATGACCAGCAATGGCCAAGCCCGGGCGGTTCGACCGTTCTGGCTTGCCAATGTTATTGCCGCCGAGCTGACGCATTCCGCCGCCGAGACCTTAGTCGAACAAACCGGCATCGAAGAAATCGGACTCGATGAAACCGTCACGCTGCAGCGCAATCAACCGCTGCTGTCCGACGGCGGCGCGCAAAGCCTGAGCGCCATCGGCGCGCTGGATGTGTGGCTGAAGGGCACGCGCGGCGATGGCCGTATTGTGTGCGTGATCGGCGACGGTCTTGCTTCAACTCATCCGGCTCTCAAAAATAACTGGCGCGGTAAAACGGCCCCGGCGAGCGAATGCTGGTATGATAAAAACGGCGGCCCTCCCGCCTCCTGCGGCAGCGAGAGTAGTTATCTGCTGGGTCTGCTGTGCGGCGCGCCCGCTGGGAATAATCCCGCCACCGGAGTTGCGCCCGCCGCTAATTGGATCGCCGCTAATATTTTCTGCGCGGGAACCGCCCGGCTTTCCGATGTGCTCGCCGCTTATCAGTGGGCGGCCGATCCCGATGGCAACTCCGCTACCGTGAATGACGTGCCCGATGCGATTTTAAGTCCGTGGCAAGTGAATGGCGATTGCTTAGGCGCGGAGCCATCGCATGTATGGCAATTCGTTGCCAATCTTGAAGCGCTGGGACCGTTGCCGGTCTTTGCCGCCGGATCACTGCACGCTCCGGCTTCGCTTCCGCAATGTTTTACCATCGGCAATCTTGACATCCGCGGCGGCCAGTCCATGCCCGAAGCCTCGGCTCCGCAAGGTCCGTCGCCCTGCGATCCGCGCATCACCAAGCCCGATCTTTCCGCCCCCGGCGCCGCCGTGCATACCACCGGTGAAACCGGCTACGTGGATGTGACCGGCGCGCCCGCCGCCGCCGCTTACGTCGCGGGCGCTGTCGCGCTGATCCGGCAGACCAATCCGCAGCTTTCCGCCACGGCCATAAAAAATCTGCTGACCGCTTCCGCTAAAGATCTCGGCACTCCCGGTGCCGATAACCGCTTTGGCAGCGGCTTGCTGGATATTTCCAAAGCGGTGGAAATGGCGGTCTCCCGCGAGAATACCGGCAGCGTGCAGGTGACTGTGAAGTGTGACGGCAAGCCGCTCTCCGGCGCGCGCGTGGTGTTGTCAGGAAGTGGCGGTACTTTCAGTGCAAATACCGATAACGGAGTTGCGCTTCTGAATCGTATCCCCGCTGGCGAAAGCTATACCATCACCGTGGGCCGCTTTGGCTATACGGTGGATGCGCCCGCCGAACCCGTTGTTGTGAACAAAGGCGAAACCGCGCGCGTCACCGCCGCGTTGGAACCGTCATACGCTGATAATGCCGAATTCGATCAAGGCTGGAGTTTGGGAATTGCGGGAGACAACGCCACCAGCGGGCAATGGCTGCGGGCGATTCCGGTGGGTTCGAAAGTCACAGGCCGGCCCGTGCAGCCCGAGATGGATGCCGATCCCGACGGGAAGTACTGCTTCGTGACGGGCAATGCCGACTCTCGCGATGCCGAAGCCAGTCAGGCGGATGTGGACGGCGGTCGCACCACCCTGCAATCGCCGCAGTTTGATCTGCGCGATGTCGAAGCGCCGGAACTCTCTTTCAGCTACTGGTACAGCAACAACCAAGGCACGAATCCCGGCGAAGATGCATTCCGCGTGCAAATTTCTTCCGATGGCGGCGCGACATGGACGGACTTACTCACGACGACGCAATCCACCACCGGCTGGACGACACAAAAATACTCGCTGGACAGTTACGTCACCGCCACCGAGCGCATGAAATTGCGGTTCATCGCCGAAGACCGCGAGCCGGGATCGCTCGTGGAAGCGGCGGTGGATGCGATTCGCATCGTCGGCACCCCCTCCGCACCCGAAGCGCCGCAGGATCTCACGCTGGACGTGCAATTCAATCAAGTCATTCTCCGCTGGCACAGTTCCAAGGGCGCGACCGCCTATCGCGTGTATCTTTCCGGTAATGCCGACAAGGTGGTGGATCCTGCCAATCTCTATGCCACTGTTTCCGATACGACCCTGCTGGTTCCCATGAGCGATATCCCCTACGTGCAGTTCTATTTCCAAGTGACTGCCGTTCGATAGATTTCTGATTCACAGAATGTAATTCGGGCGACTCTTCGGAGTCGCCCGTTTTTTTTCGCCGATGCACCCGTCCGCGGGTGCCCGGAACTTTCGGAATTCGCCGCGGCAGGCTCTCAGCCTGCCCGGCTAACCAGCACAATCGTTGGTCATCCTGAACGCCGTGAAGGATCTCGCTTACGCCACCGTGGCGGGTGTGTCACCCGCCCGGTAATATGCGGGTCTCCCTCCGTTTACGGGGGGACGGAAGGGGGGATTCGCCGAGGCAGATCCCCTGATCTGCCCGGAATCTTGTAGCGCCCCGCTTGCTGGGCTTTATTCGCCGAGTAGAGTTTGTTTCCCCCTACTTTAGTGGGGGGATAAAAGGGGGGTGCATTCCGGGCACAACCCGCTGTGCCCCTACCGAAGACGGCCATAATGAAGTATGGCCCTACAAAGTGCGGGAATTTTACATCTGGGAGGGGTCGTTCGCGAACCGCCCCTACAGCACGTTGCATCGCAGTAATGATCGCCGCGGCAGGTTCTTAACCTGCCCGGCTCACCGCGAATAATCGTTTGTCATCCTGAACGCAGTGAAGGATCTCTCTTCGATGTTAGGGATTCTTCAGCCTGCTGACGCAGACTTCAGAATGACACTCTCTTGTGAAGGCTTTTAAGTTTTAAGTTTTAAGTTTATTTCAAGAGCACTATCTTCCGCACTTGCGACCGCTCCCCCGCTTGCACTCGGGACAGATATACTCCCGATGGTAGTTCGCTTGCATCGAACAGATGCCGATGTTCTCCCGCGTTCAACCGCCCGAGGTTTTCTTCATATACGGTTTGGCCGAGGACGTTGTAAACGCTCACGGTTACTGGTGCCGAGTGCGGCAACGTGAAGGATAGTGTTGCAGTAGGATTAAACGGATTGGGGTAAGTGGAAAGAGTGAAGGATGAGGATTGAGGGATGAAGGGATCTCTCGCAGATTGGGATGACAAATCCATTCGCAATAAGAAACCGGTAGAAGGTTGCGGGAACATGGCATTAGAAGTGATCGGAAACTCATTGGAGAATGTGTGTCCGGCTAACCAAATAGCACCGGGATGGTCATATACCAAGGCATCCGTCCATTCGTCGTATTCTCCACCGATATACGTGCAGTATTCCAACGCTGTAAAATCGGAAGACAACCGACAGAGAAACAAATCTTCGCCGTTCTCTTCACCGGGGTGAAGTGTACTGTCATAGGCATCGGGAGTTACGGGTAAATCGCCGCTATGGGTAATCCCAGGAATCAGAATCGACACCGCAGATTCCACATAGGCATTATTCCAAATATCATAATCACTACCGCCGAAAAATGTCCCCCGCAGAGGAGTATTCGGCAATTGAAAATCCAAGATGAATCCATCATAAAATGAAGGTGGTCCGGGATTCAATCCCCCCGGTGGCATCGGGAAGTTGGGATTATTCGTATAGCCGATTAGCAATAACCGGTCGTCCCCTTGCACAATGATTTGGCAAAGATAGTCGTTTTCATATCCGCTATGGGGCGCGCCCAAATAGGATGCATATTCGACACTATTACTATTCAAATCCACTCGCGCGAAATACCCCGAATACCGCCCCGTTGTCTCGGAGATGAATGCATCGGGAGTGGTTGGCAATCCTCCTGCACCATTATAGTCTAATAACACAATCCACAGATATCCCGGCGATAGAACCACAAGATCCATGGGAAACCATCTTCCACCCAAAATCGGACTGTAAAAGGTCGAATAGACTAATGCCCCAGTTGTGTCAAAGATTGCTAAAAATGTGCATTCAATACCTACGAACTCGCCCCACATCGCACCGGGAGTAACGGGAAAGTCTGAGGATTGTGTCCTCCCAGAAATATAGAATCGCCCCAGTGAATCTACCTCACAGTCGGATAAGGATTCATCATCCACACCTCCCAAATAGGTGCAGAACAGCAGACTATCTCCGTGTGATGTCAAATGAATCACACCAAGTTCACTGGAAGCATTTACTGTATCAAATGCGTCCGGCGATAGCGGCCAACCGGATGAAGCATTACTTGCGATATATATGGAATTATCAGTAAGCGTTCGAACTTTACCGTAAAATCCGCTACCTCCCGAGATATAGGTTGAAAAGATCAGGGAATCGGCATTCGGTGAGAATTTCATCAGGAAACCACCGCCAGTGCCGGTCTCCTGAAACGCGCCGGGAGTTGTGGGAAAGTTTGCGCGCCAAGTATCTCCATGAATCAATTTATTGCCAAGACCGTCCTTTGTCATATCAAAGACTTCATCGCGAATTGACCCGGCAATGTACGTACTATACACCAGCGGATCAATCACCAGTTCTGCACTGCGGTTGTACTCCTCACATATCAGACCATAACGATTGTTTCCCAACAGCCGATACTGCACCCGAATGCTGGCTTGCCTGCGGCTTTCGATCTGAAAAGCGAACGGGGCCTTTTCGTAAAGATCGCCCACGGACGTGACCAAAACCAGCTTGCCCTCGCCATCCATCCGCAACGGCTCATCCAAGCCCTCATACTGAACCACGATTCGGCTGACATCGGCACCCGGCTTGACATGAAAAAACGTTTCCACGCCGCGCGGATCGGCCTTATATTCCACATCAATCCCCGGCCACACCTCCTTGGCAATCACTCTGCCGTAGTTAGGCACCCGGCTCTTCCACTGGCTTTGGTCTCTTCCCTTGAAATAGTTGCTGTAGCTGGTGAGCCTGTCCTCCGGCACCAGTTCGTACTGTTCATTACACCCCACTAACCTCACCATCACCGCATGCCCGCGCACCGTCCGCGCCGTATCTTGAGGCACGTATCTTTCGGCTTCATCCCTCATCCTTCGTCCTTCATCCTTTGCTGTCACGGCAATCGTCATCCCCGTCCCGGTCAGAAAATAGCTCGCGTTCCCTACGTCACACCGATAGGCAAACTCCCCCTCCCACTGACCCTGATTCGGCTCGAAGTGGAAGGGAGCGGGGAGCGCGAAAGCGACGGAAACGAAAAGAAGAGTGAGGAAGAAAGGTTTCATGGTACGGTCTTTAGTAAGCAGTTAGCCGGGCAGGTTGAGAACCTGCCGCGGCGATGTCGTTGCGATGCGGTTCTTCCGGCGGGGTAGAAAACCCCGCTCGGCGAACACACGAGTGTCATCCTGAACGTAGTGAAGGATCTCTCTTCGATGCAAGGGATTCTGGACGCCCGCTGACGCGGTATCCAGAATGACACATTAATGTCACGTTCCGGGCACCCGGGGACGGGTGCCGCGGCGAAGACGGGCACGGCATGCCGTGCCCCTACCAAACGGACGGTACAACCCCCCTTTAATCCCCCCGCTGAAGCAGGGGGAAATATATACACGGGCGGGTGACACACCCGCCACGGTGATGATAGGTTTACTCCGGCTGCAGCACTAACTCCACCGCGTATTCCTGTGTGGCGGCGATATCCAGTGTGCTGTCGGCAATCTGATATCCGTTCTTGATGGCTACCACCGTCAGCCGCGTGAGGATCAGCGTGCCCTGATCCGCGCCGTCCGCGCTGCGCAAACGAATGGTCTGCCCCGCCGCCGCATCGAAGGTATATGTTCCTTCGCTGCCGGACAGCGCAAACTCCTCCATCCCTCGCAGCGTGTTATAATCGTACACATTTCGCAGCAGTGTGTGTTCATTGCTGTAGGTTCCCGCTGTGTAATGCACGGTGTATAGTCCGTTGGGGCGATCGCCCAAGTTCAGCTTGAGCTGCTGCCCGCCCGAGCCGTAGACACTGTCCAGGAGGGTTTCGCTGTAGCGGTTGTTGGGCCAGCGCAGGGTGATTTTGCTTTGCGCCACGTCCTGCAACCCGAACCGGATCGTCACCGAATCCGCCGCCGGATTGGGATAACTTTGTTCCAGATTCCACGATGGAATCACCGGCGCGCCGTCACAGGGCGTGCAGGTGAACACCAGTTCGCGTTCGCTGGGACCGGCCGGCACGTCCACGACCTGACTGGTCCACAATACGTTGCCGTCCGCACAATAAATGCGCGCATAGAACCGGTTGGGGGTCAGGACGTCGCCGACTGTCGTAAAGAACAGATTGGCCATAAACTGCCCTTCCCCTAATCCGATGGTCGGACCATTGATCGGCATTTCAATGAAGTTGACAGTACCAGCCGGGCTGCCTTCACAATTCGGCGGATTATCGCAGAGCGGCGGCGGTGGGTCTTCATTATCCACCCCGTCCCCGTCCCGATCCCAAAACAGCTTGATGATCACGCCTTCGGGGAGCGACGTCGAACCGCCGCATTCGGTGGTGAGAGTCTGACTGTCATTGTAGAATAACACCGAGGATGGCGTCATGGGATGCGCCTGCTCGGTGGTCGTCGTTCCCACGGGATAAATGATGTGCAGAAATACATCCGAAACCGGAGTTCCGGCGGCATCGCGCACCGTTCCCGTCAGGCGGGCATAGCCCGCCGGAACATCGGGTCCGTCACCGGGTCCGGTAGGACTCTTCTCCTCCTTCTTGCAGGACAGCAGCAGACTCGAGATCGTCAGCACACCAATCAGCAGTCGCAAATGATGTCGTACCATTGGGCAAACCTTATCGTATTCATTAGAGGCAAGTGTTCTTGTAAGGTACGAACCCCCTCTCGAAAAAACAAGTTATCTGTCGTACAATCCAAGCCTTACTCCCATGTACTGATTTTCCGCAGATTTCCTCACTGCTTTGCGGAATTGCCAAAAACTTAACATATTAATTGACGGTTTAGTCTAAGCCTTTGTAGGTCTGTAAGTAAAATATGGACTTACAGGCAAGTTCGATGCTCAGCGCATTCAACTCCCAACGGAGGATTTCATGGGTGCTTTTCTGATACTTTTAGCGATTATTGTCGTGATTGTCGTTTGGATCGTCGGCATCTATAACGGACTGGTCGGTCTGCGCAATCAGGTTCGTAATGCGTGGGCGCAGATTGACGTGCAGCTTAAGCGGCGGCGCGATCTGATTCCCAATCTGGTGGAAGTGGTCAAGGACTATATGTCCTACGAACAGGAAACGCTCACCAAGGTCGTGGAAGCGCGCAGCAAAGCCATCAGCGCGCAGGGCGTCGTCGCCACCGCCGAAGCCGAAAATCAATTGACCGGCGCGCTGAAATCGCTGTTTGCGGTGATGGAAAACTACCCGACGCTCAAGGCCAACGAAAATGTGGCCAAACTTCAGGAAGAGTTGACGTCCACCGAAAACAAAATCGCCTTCGCGCGGCAATACTATAACGATTCGGTCATGCGCATGAACAACAAGACCGAGATGTTCCCGTCCAATGTCATCGCGGGCATGTTCAACTTCAAGCGTGAAGACTATTATCCCGTGCCCGAAGAGGAGAAGGAAGCGATTAAGGTGGATTTGCGGTAGCGAATCATGCTGGCCGTAGAATCTACATCGAGCCTTCGACCGCGCCGCGATTTCGCCGCCGATATCGCCGCCAATAAAAACAAGTCCGCCATTCTGCTCATTTTATTGGGAGCGATTCTGGTATTGCTGGGCGCGGGCTTCGGCGCGTATATCGGTTCCGTCGAGTTGGGCGTGATCGGCGGATTGCTCATTGCGCTCATCGTCGGCTTGGTGGCATACTTCGACGGCGCGCGCACGATTCTCGATTTAAGCGGCGCGCGCAAGGCCGATCCCCAGCGCGATCAAGTCGTGATCAACGTGGTGGATGAAATGCGCATCGCCGGGGGACTGCCAATGCCGGAAGTGTACGTGATCGAAACCGACGCGCTCAACGCCTTCGCTACGGGCCGCGATCCGCAGCACGCGGTGGTGGCGGTGACGACCGGACTGGTGAATAAACTGAACCGCGAAGAGCTGCAAGGCGTGGTCGGCCACGAAATGAGCCACATCCGCACGTTCGATATTCGCTATATGATGCTGGTGGCGGCGCTGGTGGGGGCGATCGTGCTGCTCTCCGACGGCATGCTACGCGGCGGACGCTTCTTCGGCGGACGGCGCAGCCGCGGCGGTGGTGGCGGCAATGCGATCTTTTTGATTCTTGCTTTAGTCTTAGCCATCATCGCGCCGCTGTTTGCCGCGCTCTTGCAGATGGCCATCTCCCGCAAACGCGAGTTCATGGCCGATGCGGGCGGCGTGGAACTGACGCGCAATCCGCTGGCGCTGGCCAGCGCCCTCGAAAAAATCGATCATCACCTGATCGCCGATCCGCTGCCGGGCGCCAATCGCGGCACGCAGCATCTGTATATCGCCAATCCGCTGCACCGCTTCAAATGGAACGCCTCCGCGCTGATGAGCACGCATCCGCCGATGGAAGAGCGCATCGCCCGGCTGCGCGCCATGGGCTAAAACACGATTCGGAACTCTGAGATGTTCACACCCTCCGATCCCTTCCTGGCTGCCGCACTGGAAGAAGCGCGGTTGGGTTTGGCCGAGGGCGGTATCCCCATCGGCTCGGTGATCGTGCACAACGGCCGGATCATCGGGCGCGGCCACAACCGCCGCGTGCAGCAGGGCAGCGCGATCCTGCATGGCGAAATGGATGCGCTGGAAAACGCCGGTCGGCAACCCGCGCGTGTCTATCGCGAGTGCACGCTCTACACCACCCTCTCCCCGTGCTCCATGTGCAGCGGGGCGATTCTGCTCTACGGCATACCTCGCGTCGTCATCGGCGAAAGCGTAAACTTCATGGGCGAGGAAGACTGGCTGCGCTCGCGCGGCGTGCAGATAGAAGTCGTGAACGATCCCGCCTGCATCGAACTCATGGCCGACTTCATCCGCACCCACCCCGACCTCTGGAACGAAGATATCGGGGAATGATCTGCGCTGTGGCGGGTCCATGACCCGACCGGCGAAATGCGGGATGCAACGGGACGGAGCCCGTTACCTAATTTGTCTTCGACCTTCAATCCTGAAGCAATGCTGATTATCTCAGAACCAATCCGTCAAACGATTTTGCGGAGGTTGGACACAATCGAGAGCGAGCACTCGATCCGCATTCTATATGCCGTGGAAACCGGAAGCCGAGCCTGGGATTTCGCTTCGCTGAACAGTGACTACGACGTGCGATTTATTTATGCTAACACGCGGGACTGGTATCTGACACTCAAGGAAGGACACGATGTCCTTGAAACGCCCATTGTGGACGATCTGGACATTCAGGGATGGGATATTCGCAAGGCATTGCGCCTATTTGCGAAATCCAATCCTCCTTTGAACGAGTGGCTGGTATCGCCGCATATTTATCTTGAGAACGGAATCTTCGCGCCGCGCCTTCGTCAACTGACGAGCGAATATTACTCTCCCAAGAGTGCAGCCTATCACTATCTGCACATGGCTCAGCATGAATATCGCAGCGACTTCTACAAAGGTCCTGAAGTTATTCTGAAAAAATACTTATACATCGTGCGTCCGTTGCTCAATATTCTGTGGATCCGCGACCGCCAAACCGTGCCGCCGATTTCGATGATCGAGGTGATGAACGGAGCGGAAATGCCGGATGATGCCCAGGCGGCTGTTCTCTCGATTGTGGAGAAGAAACGGGCGGGACTGGAACTCGGCAAAGGCAGCAAGATTCCGGTGCTGGATCGGTATTTGGAAGCGCTCTTCATTCAAGCGGAAGTATTCTGTGCCGGAGCGCAAGCGCGTAAAATCGGCACCCAGGCTTTAGACCAACTGTTTCGTGAAGTGCTTAACGAAACCGGGCGTGAATAGTATTGATTCGCCAAGCGCGGGCACGGCGTGCCGTGCCCCTGCCGATAGGTTCGATTGATTTACGTTTTCTGATTTCTCGTTTCTCATTTCAAATTTCTTTTGCCCATGTCTCAAACACTCGTTGAAAAAATCGCCCAGCGGTTCGCCGTGGGCTTGGAAGCGGATCACGTCGTGCGGTCGGGGGATTATCTTTCGATCCGCCCCGCCCACGTGATGACCCATGACAACACCGGCGCGGTGCTCTCCAAATTCAAGAGTATCGGCGCGCAGAAGGCTGCTCATCCCCGCCAGCCGGTTTTCACCCTCGATCACAATGTGCAGGATCGCACGCCGGAGAATTTGGCCAAGTATGCCAAGATCGAAGCCTTCGCCCGCGATCATGGCATTGACTTCTATCCCGCCGGACGCGGTATCGGCCACCAGATCATGATCGAAGAAGGCTACGCGTGGCCGGGCACGATGGTCGTCGCCTCCGACAGCCAATCCAACATGTACGGCGGGATCGGCTGCCTCGGCACGCCGGTGGTGCGCACCGACGCGGCGGCGATTTGGGCCACGGGCCGCACATGGTGGCAAGTGCCGCCCATTGCCAAGGTCGAACTGCGCGGCAAACTCCGTCCCGGCGTGTCCGGCAAGGACGTGATCATCACGCTGTGCGGACTGTTCAACCATGATGAAGTGCTCAACCACGCGGTGGAATTCACCGGCGACGGCGTGGCGGCGCTTTCCATCAGCGAGCGGCTGGCCATCGCCAATATGTCCACCGAATGGGGCGCGCTGGCGGGCGTTTTTCCGGTGGACGAAATCACGCGGGCGTGGCTGGCGCTGCGCGCCCAGCAGGTGGCCGCACGCGGACTCGCGGGCGTGCCTTCCGATGCCGATGCGCAAGACGGAGTGCATCCGCGCATGAACGGTGAGCGCATCCGGCAAACGTGCGAGCATCCCATCGCCGCCGACCGCGATGCGCAATATGCCATCGAACTGGAATTGGATTTGAATACGGTGGAGCCGTATGTATCCGGTCCCGATACCGTGAAGAAGATGGAAGCCGTGGCCGCGCTGCGCGCGAAGCAAGTTCCCGTGCACAAAGCTTATCTGCTCTCATGCGTGAACGGCCGCGTGGAAGACTTGGCCGAAGCGGCAACGATACTCAAATCCAAGAAGATCGCACCGGGTGTGAAGTTCTATCTGGCGGCGGCATCCAGCGACGTGCAGGCGGAAAGCGAGCGGCGCGGCGATTGGCAAGTGCTGGTGGATGCCGGGGCGATCGTGCTGCCGCCCGGCTGCGGTGCGTGCATCGGCTTGGGAGAAGGTATTCTCGACGACGGCGAAGTGGGTATCTCAGCCACCAATCGCAATTTCAAAGGTCGCATGGGTTCACGCAGCGCGCAAGCCTATCTGGCGTCTCCGGCGGTGGTCGCGGCATCGGCCATCGCCGGTTATATTGATCTGCCGGATGCAAATCCCGCATCGCAAAACGGTCCGCAGGGGCGAGTGACCAAGCGCGCTAGCGCGGCGGCGGCGACCGGCGAGACCACGATTATTCCCGGTTTCCCGGCGATCATCGAAGGCGAACTGATCTTCTGCCATCAGGATAATCTCAACACCGACGGCATCTATCCCGGCAAATATACCTACGTTGACGACATGACTCCCGATCAGCAGGCGGCGGTGGTGATGGAGAATTACGATCCCGAGTTCCGCACGCTGGCCAAGCCGGGGGATATTCTGGCGGGCGGATTCAATTTCGGAACGGGCAGTAGCCGCGAGCAAGCCGCCACCGCTCTGAAATACTTCGGCATTCCGTTGGTGTTGGCGGGATCGTTCAGCGAAACCTACAAGCGCAACGCGATCAACAACGGTTTCATCGTGATCGAAGTGCCCGAACTGTCCCGGAAACTGAAGGAACAATTCGGCAGCGCAAAACCGACCGTGCGGACGGCGATTCATGCGAAGCTGGACTTCCGCCGTTCCGAGTTGGAAGCGGGCGGCCAGCGCTACGCATTGGCTCCGCTGGGCGTGGCGGCGCAGGAGTTGGTGCTGTCGGGCGGACTGGAAAACTGGGTGAAAGAGCGGCTGTAAATAGTATCGTATTAGTTGCGGGAAACGGGCACGGCTTGCGCCGTGCCCGTTTGGTGTGGACCATACCATCCCGCCGAACCGGTTATTCGAAGTCGTAGATAAAGGCCGGAGCGATACCCATGAGCCGCAGATAAACCGTCAGTTGACCGCGGTGATGAATAATCTCATCGCCGACAAAACTGAGGAGCTGCCAGCCGGGGAAATCCATACCCCACGCGTTGATGACGGCGGCGATTTGCGCATCGTTCAGTTTGTGGAACGTGGCGAAGCCGGTTTCGACTTGCGCATCCATCCACTTCAGCAGTTCGGCCTTGTCGGTGAACTTAGGCTCGACATCCTTGGACGGATCCTGCTTGCCCTCCATGACCATTTGCGGAGCGAGTACGACATACTGATGCATGTGCACGCACAGTTCGCCGACGGAACGGACTTCGGGAGTGGGGCGGAAATCCAGTTTGTCGGCGGGAATGAGTTCCACTTGTTTGCGGGCATTCTTGAAAATCATTCGCAGATAGCCCCAATAGGCTTCTAAATCGGCCTTGTTCATGAGCGGATCCTTAAGTTGATGTTGGTATCAGGAAAGCGGAAATGTTTTTTGACCAAACGAACTGCGGAAGAGTAGGAAAATTCTGAAAATCTGAAATAATAAAAGGCTGAAAAAGGCAAGTGCACAAGGACAGAACAAGATATGAACATTTGTTCAATTTGTCAAGGGAAATAATCAGGTTTGAGGAAAGATACTAAAGGCTAATTGCAGGATTATTAAGAGGGGGCACAAGAATGAGGAGGATTGCAAGGGAAAGACGGGCGGTTCGCGAGCCGCCCATAAAGGAAAGGGCACAGCACGCTGTGCCCCTACGGAAGAAATATTTGATGATTGCGGTTAACGTTGTCGCTGCTGATTAATCATCTCAAGAACCTCTTGGCGTTCTCGTTGATAATTTTCCAATTGGAACTGCCGTTCTGTTGGACCCGAATCATATGAGAAAACCGTTATTCGACCATTGGCCTCAAAATCCAAATCCATCAAGTGCAAAGCGTCTTCGTACCGATTAGCACGTTTAGCGGATATGATTGCCCAGCCAAGACCTTCTGGATTTTGCCACCCTAATGCAACTAAAGAATCAGCTATTTCAACAGCTTTATCATAGTCGCCTTTGAAGTATGCTTCCTTAACAAATGAAGCTTGGGTGATTTGTTTTGTTTTCTCGTCGCATGGTGCGATAAATTGCATGGGATAGATGAATATCAATTGTCCCGTTGCCGGGGAATCATAAGTTACCCTAAGGGATATTAGCTGACCTGCATACTGTTCAGGAATCGACATAACAAACTTATAACAGACTCCATCAATTCTCTGACGTTCGGATATCTCATTATTTGCCTGGGCAATGCTGTCCCACTCTTTATCCTTGAATTCGATCATCCGTGATAACTCAAGGAGTTCAAGTAGAACATTATCCGGCACGAATTGCTTATCGTTAGTGTGCCCGGCTTCAATGGTGATCTCCGGCGGCCATTCTTTGTTTAAAGACGTATAGTATGGTGTTGATAGTCCGAATACGCGGACGCGAATCCCTTCCCGTCCACCCACTATACAGCCAGGAGGATTGCATTCCCAACCGCTATCATATCCTATTGAGAGCACATCTAATTTGTACGTTGTACTTCCATAAGAAGTGGTAGCGAGGTATCCTTGAAATATGCACGTGACAACAATCATCACATTAACAAGCCAGCGCATTGGATATCTCCTTAACTCAACGAACTTATGATAGCGAAAAACGGGCGCACACATGGGTGCACCCCTACAGAACACGGCCATAATGAATTATGGCCCTGCTACTACAGACGGCCTCCGGCCGTCTGATGGATCCAACGGGCGCGATGAATCGGCCCCTACGGGATGCCGGGCGGGTGGCACACCCGCCACGGCAAAGATTCCGGCGGAGCGGAGACGCTCCGCTCGGCGAATCCCCCCCTACCCCCCCGCTGAAGCAGGGGGAAAAGATTCCGGGAAAGACAATCGTGTTACTTCACCAGAACCATTTTCTGAGTGGCGGTAAAACCGGAGGCATTCAAACGGCAGAGATAAACTCCGCTGGACAGCGACGAACCATCGAAGCGGACGGTATGCAGGCCGGGAGTCAAGCGATTATCGAGCAAGGTGGTCACCAATTGTCCGGCGATGTTATAGACGTTAACGGTCACATGTTCCGATTGTGGAACATAAAACGAAAGCTGCGTGGTCGGATTGAAGGGATTGGGATAAGCGGGATGAATTTCAAATCGTGGCGTTGCGGCGGGATATCCTTGCGGCTCAGTGCTTTCCGGCAACAGCGAGAATATCGTCATGACTCCCAGATGGTCGGACGCACAGTGTGATCCATCATAAGTACTGTCCATAACCACGCGCGAGCTGTCCGCTTGAAGTCGGCCGAGGCTGCGTCGAAAAATATAGTCAATGCGCGAGGTGGGAGCCTCTGCCGGGACCGTAAATCCATCTTGCCCCGGATTCACTTCGGCAAAGGTGTCGTAGTAGATGGTATCGGTGGCGGATTCCACCAGCAGCCGAATAGGATCCGAGTTGGGCTGTGAATTGAAGTCCCCGCCCAATACTGCTCCAACCGATGGATAAGCCTGTTCGATCTCGTTTATGTACGGCAGGATTTCCTGTACCTGCTGATAGGCCGCGTCGCCACTGAGATGCGTCGAGAAGGCATTGACGATCCCCAGCGGTGTGTCCACGCGGTTCCATGCGACTTTTCGAGGAAAGTCACCACGCGGGAGTGATCGTGCCCCTTCCGCCAGAACCGGATATTTGGTGACGAATCCCACTCCTTCCGCAAATTGCTCCCAGCCGATATGAGTCTGAACAAAGTAATAGTGGTACTCGATTCCGAAGTGGTCACTCAGCCCCTCCGCCAGCGTGCGGGCCATATTATCTTCGCCGCCCCCGTTCAATGTCTGATTGATCTCCTGCAGGCAAATGATGTCCGGATCCAGCAGCTCAAAGAATTGAATCATGAAAAACAGCCGTACGGACCAGTTGCTATTCGGCCGCATCCCTTGCATGTTGTACGTAATGACCTTCAGGGATTCTTGTGCAAAACCCGCCGGGCAGCACAAACTAAATAACGAAACGTAAAGAAATGCACAGTACCATTTCATCGCAGATCCTGATCGATACATCATAAGACCTCCCGGATCCACCATTATTCTTTAACGATACCTGCTTCCTGCAGCGCGTCGAAGACATCCCTTTTCAGAAACAATTGCGGCCGGGTTGCGGCCGGCGGCCGTCTGATGGTTACAACGGGCGCGAAGAATCGGCCCTTACGGCTTCACCCGATTACGTTCCGGGCAGATCAGGGGATCTGCCTCGGCGATCTCGCTTCATTCCGGGCGGGTGACACACCCGCCACGGCGAAGATTCCGGCGGAGCGGGGACGCTCCGCTCGGCGAAGACAATAGTGTTATTTCACCAGAACCATTTTCTGAGTGGCGGTAAAGCCGGGGGCATTCAACCGGCAGAGATAAACTCCGCTGGACAAAGACGAACCATCGAAGCTGATGGCGTGCAGACCGGGAGACAAACGATCATCCAGCAAGGTGGTGACCAACTGTCCGGCGATGTTGTACACATTGACCGTTACGCGTTCCGATTGTGGAACATTGAACGAAAGTTGCGTGATCGGATTGAAGGGATTGGGATAGGCAGGATGCAGACTCCATTCAAGCGGGGATACTTGTGGTTTCTGAGTGACAGACAGATCAATCGAACAATCGTAGATGCCGAAATATGAATAGTCCGCCACGAAGACTAATGAATCGCTAACCGCCAATCCTCGGGGTTGACCGGGAGTATTGTAAAACCCGACTTCTCCGGGATGCGCGGGATCTTCGATGTTAAGTACATGAAGACCGCCCACGTAATCCGTTAGATAGGCAAAACTGCCATGAACAGCGACATCAGAACAAAATCCGGGAGTAGGATAGGAGCCGACGACTTCCGGTGCAGTGGGATCACTGATATCAATGATGACTAAGCCAGAATCCCCATCGGTCATATAGGCGTAAGGCTCATTAACGGCAATTCCCACTCCGCGATTGGTTTGAACTGCTCCAATTACAGTTGGAAGTTCCGGATCGGAAATATCTGCGATGGTCTGCCCCCACGAGCTGGCGACAAAAGCATAATCTCCCGCTAAAGCAACCGTGCTGACTTGACCGGCAATATTGCACAAACCGACGGGCTGGGGTGCGGCCGGATCGCTCACATTCACGATCCGAAGAATACCCCCATCTACCGCAAGATAGGCATAACCGTTTCGCACTGCCACATCCCAATAGGTATCAGAACCGGTGGCACTGTATTGTATTATCTGAGTCGGTACTGAAGGATCGCTGACATCCACTATAAAAAGTCCACGTCCACGAGCAGTCACATAAGCATAATTCTCGTCAACCGTTAATCGCGCACCGCGGATACCTTCAAAAAGCTCGGGAACTGGACACTTTCCGACGTATTGGGGTGTCGACGGATTGCTGATATCCATGATCCACATGACGCTGAAATCGTTCGCAACATAGGCCAGAGTATCCCGAATACAAACGTCAATAGCCGAGTGGGGTGGGATATAGTTACTTACAGCAACCGGGGAAGACAGAATGCTGATATCGAAAATGTATAGTCCATCACGATTCACCGCAATGTAAAGATAATCATTGTTGACGTCAATTCCCCTGTGGATCCAACAAAATGTGTGAAATTCACCAACAACAATCGGAACGACAGGATTAGCTATGTCAAAGATATAACCGCCGCCAGACGTAAATAAATAATGCCCACGAATGATAAGCCTTCCCATACCACCCCAACGCGAAGCAACCTCCGTGGGAGAAACTGGATTACTGATATCAAGGATTCGTATACCAAAAAAGTCTTCACCCCAACTGCTCACATAGACGTAGTTACCGTAGATCGCAACATCACTAACACGCTCAAGCGACGTTGGAGTGGACCAATAGCCCACCTCGATCGGGGAGGTCGGATCATGAATGTCAACTATTGAAAAAGTAGTCCAGTCGCTTGTTACAAAGGCAATGCTGTCCATGATGGTGACATTGCCGGCTGATCCCCAATTTGTTTCACAGAAACCGATTTCAGCGGGAGCATGGGGATTGCTGACATCAATAATCCGTAGCCCCCGTCCATCATCCGCCACGTAGGCAAGGCCATTTCTGACTTTTACATCCGTCGCTTCTCCGGGAGTATCGTAGAAACCGACTTCGAACGGCGAAGTCGGATCACTAATGTCTATAATGCGCAGTCCGGAAATTCGATCTGCGATATAGGCATAGTTACCCTCAACAACGAGATTCCACGCGAAGCCGGGAGTATCGCAATAACCGACCTCGATGGAATTGGCCGGGTCAGAGACATCCATCACCCACAAGCCATCTCCGTAAGCCGCCAGATAGGCATAGTTACCACGTACCACAACCCCCCAAAACATTTCCCACATTCTCTGCTGGGACAGGCAGCGAACATTGAGGCTGTCTTGGGCCAGCGCATTGCAGGCCGTGACAAGGATAATCCCCAGTAATAAACGCTTCATTGTATACCTTTCGGTCAATAGCCGATAGTTATTTATAAGATAGGTTCTCAAGGGCTACAAGTCAATATCCGCGAATAAAAAAAGGGCACAGCACGCTGTGCCCCTACGGGTCGTTACATTCCGGCCGGGTTGTGGCCGGCGGCCTTAACCTCGGCTCGGCGAGAAAACGGGCGGGTTCCACTACGTTCAACCCGCCCCTACAAGATACGGCCATAATGAATTATGGCCCTACTACAGGCGGCCTCCGGTCGGGTGACGCACCCGCCACAGCGAGATTATTCCGGCTCGAGGTCGTAAACGAAGATGGGGGGGATGCCGACGAGCCGCAAGTAAACCGTCAATTGCCCGCGATGGTGCAGAGTTTCATCGTAAACGAAACCCAACATCTGCCAGCCGGGGAAGGATACGCCATAGGCGGTGAGCGTGGCCGCGACTTGTGCTTCGGTAATTTTTGCTAAATTCGCGTAGCCCTTATCTACCTGCGCATCCATGTAATCCAAGAGTTCCTGCTTGGTTTTGAATTCGGGCGGTTCGGAAGGCATATGCTGGCCGTTTAAAACGGTTTCCGTCGCTTCGGTAAGAAAGTTGTAAATGTGCGCGGCGATCTCGGCCACCGAGCGCACTTCGGGGACGGGACGGAAATGAATTTTATCAGGGGGAAATTGATCCACCAGTTTACGGGTGCCGCGCAAATGAAAGCTTAGGGCTTGATAAATTCCATCAACCTGTTGTTTGTCCATGAATAGTTCCTTGATCGAACACGGTTATTTAATGTTTCGCACCTTCCAAAGCCATTTGTTCGGCCTCGTGAATGGTGGGCCGAATTTTCTTAAGCACAAGCAGCAGCACTCCCGCCGCGCCCACGGAGGCGATGGAGAGAATCATAAAGAACGAGCTGTGAGGCATTTTATCCCACAAGCCGCCGACCAATCCGCTTAAGTAATTGCCGGTAGCGGTGGCGGCAAACCAACCGCCCATGAGCAAACCGCGCATGCGGGCGGGTGCGAGTTTATTGACCAGCGAAAGTCCCATGGGCGATAGACAGAGTTCGGCAAGGGTAATCGTCGCATAGGTGGAGATCAGCCACGCAATACTCACGCGACCGACATCGCCGCCCACGAGTCCGGCGCCGACCATAATCGCATAAGCGGCGGCGGTGAGCAACATGCCGATACCGATCTTGGCGGCGGTGGACGGCTCGCGGCGACGGCGGCGCAGTCTGGTCCAGAACCACACCAGCAGCGGCGTAAAAGCGAGCACAAAAAACGGATTAATAGCCTGCGTCAGTTCCCCCGCCAAGCGGCGTTCACCGGTTTGCTGCAGGTGATCCGCGTCCAAGACCAGCGCGGGCATGGTCGAGGCGTCCGTGGCGTCGCGCGCCCAGAAGGTGAGCGTATAGCCGTTCTGATGGAAGGCCATCCAGAACACAATCACGATTCCGAACACCAGCAACAGCGCGGTAATGCGCGATTTTTCCTGCTGGGGAGTGAGCTTGATTTCGCGGCTATCGTGAGTGGTGCGGTCTTCAACCTCGCCGACTTGGGTGTATTTGCGGAGTGTGGCGAAGATGATCAGCGAAATAATCATGCCGATGCCGGCGGCGCCGAAGGCATAATGCCAGCCGTAAGCATTGCGCAAGTAGGCGGCCACCAGCGGCGAGAAGAACGCTCCGACGTTGATGCCCATATAGAAGATATTGTACGCTTCGTCGCGTTTTTCCGGCATATCACGATAGAGATTGCCAAGCAGGGTTGAGATGTTGGGCTTGAACAGACCGTTGCCGATGATCAGGCAGAGCAATCCGGCAAAGAAGGTCGGAATCGGCGGAAACGCCAGCAGAAAGTGTCCCAAGCCCATGAACACCGCCCCAATGAGAATCGCGCGACCGAAGCCCAGCACGCGGTCGGCCAGCAGTCCGCCGAACAGCGGACTGAAATAGACCAGTCCGATATACGCGCCGTAAATCTGTCCGACTTTGGCGGTGGAAAAGCCCAGCGCTTCGTTCATGTAGAGCGAGAGAATGGAGAGCATGCAATAAAAGCTGAAACGCTCCCACATCTCGGTAAAGAACAAAATGGGCAATCCGATGGGATGCTTTTGTTTGGGGACGGCAAGTGCGGTCACGATGGTCTCCTGACATTTCGGCGGGGTCGGCCACCCCGCGTATGGCGAAATGAGATTCCGGACGCCCGCTGACGCGGTGTCCAGATTGACAACGCTATTGAATCAATTCGCGGAATCCAAAGCCATTTGTTCGGCTTCGGCGATAATCGGGCGAATGCGCTTGATAACTAAGAAGAACACGGCGGCGGCGATCAACGAGGCGATCACCATAATCAAAAAGAAACCGGAGTGCGGCATTTTGTCCCACAGACCGCCGATCAATCCGGCCAGCCAACCGCCCGCGGCGGAAGCGGCGAACCAGAACCCCATCATCATACCGCGCATGCGAGCCGGAGCGAGCTTGCTGACCAGCGACAAGCCCATCGGCGAGAGACAGAGTTCGGCGGTGGTGATGGCGGCATAGGCGGAGATCAACCAGGCGATGCTTACCCGACCGGTGTTGCCGCCGGTGAGGGCGGCGGAGGTCATGATGATATACGCACCGGCGGTGATGACCATGCCGATACCGATCTTGGCGGCGGTGGAGGGTTCCAGTTTGCGTCGGCGGAGAATATTCCAGAAGCCGACCAATAGCGGCGTGAACAACAACACGAACATGGGATTGATGGACTGCGTGAGTTCCGCCGCCAACCGCCGCTCGCCGGTCTCCTGCAAGTAACTGCGATCCAGCGCGATGGTGGGCATATTCGACGCATCCGTGGCATCGCGCGCCCAGAAATTCAGCGTGAAGCCGTTCTGCTCGAAGGCCATCCAGAAAATAATGACCACGATGAACACCAGCACCAATGCCATGAGCCGCTGCTTTTCTTTGTGCGGGCTGACCGCAACGGAAGGATGAGCGGCATCGCCGACCACGTCGGTGTGAATATCGCCCGCGAGATAGTGTTTCTTAAAGACGGTGAAGATAATACCGGAGATGATCATGCCGATTCCGGCGGCGCCGAAGGCATAGTGCCAGCCGTAGGCGTTGCGCAGCCACGCCGCGATGAGGGGCGAGATAAACGCGCCGAGATTAATGCCCATGTAAAAAATATTAAAGGCATCGTCGCGCTTTTCCGGCATATGCCGATAGAGATTGCCAAGCAGGGTCGAGATGTTCGGTTTGAACAAGCCATTGCCAATAATCAAACAGAGCAATCCGCCAAAGAAGGTGGGCAGCGGCGGGAAGGCCAACAGAAAGTGTCCCAGCCCCATAAAGACCGCGCCGATCAGAATCGCCCTCCGAAAACCCATCCAGCGGTCGGCCAGAATCCCGCCCAGTACCGGACTGAAATAGACTAACCCGATATAAGCCCCATAGATTTGACCGACCATAACGGTGCTGAAGCCGAGGACCTCATCCATATACAAGGCCAGAATGGAGAGCATACAGTAAAAGCTGAAGCGCTCCCACATTTCGGTCAAAAACAGGACCGGCAGACCCGAAGGATGCTTGTGTTTAACCATGGAACCGGTATTCATAAGGCGGGTCTCCCTTGTTCTTCAGGAAGATAGGTTATTGGGGGACGGGCGGTAAAGTTAGAAAGATAGCAAGTTCCGCGACTGTCGCAAGCGGAACGGCGGGAAAAGAAGAAAATTCTTGGTTCCCGTGGATCGGTTAATCTGCGGGAATCATAGATCTGAGGAAGTGGAATGGATACGAGGAATGACGGCGCGGCGCTTCAACCAAAGGATACCCAAGGTATCAAACAACACCACCGCAAACCGGTTCCGAAAACCGTATTTGGATTGTCCGGCGGAACGCGGCCGATGATTGACCGGAAGTTCCAATACCCGATAGCCATGGAGCGCCGTTAATGTGGGAAGATAGCGGTGCATTCCGCGAAAGTGCGGAAACGCCGATAGACAATGGCGATGAAAAATCCGCAGGGCACAGCCGCTGTCGGTGAAGCGGTCCCCAACGAGTAGTTTTCGGAAACCGTTGCCGATGCGCGCCCACCCGCGCCGGAACCGCGAATCATGCCGAATGCGACGCACACCGACCACCATATCGGCGGATTGCGCATGAAGATAGTCATAGAGCGCGGGTAAATCGCGGGGATCGTTTTGACCGTCGCCATCGAGCGTGGCGATGAGCGGAGCGCTCGTGCTTACAAACCCGGCGATGAGCGCCGCCGATTGCCCTTGGGACGGCTGTAGCGCAATCCAACGATGGCGGGAGTCGGATTCGTGCAGCCGCTGCAATACCACGAGTGTGTCATCGGTGGAACCGTCGTTAACCCAACGGCATTCCCAGTCCAAAGACATCGCATCGAGGACGGTGCGGATTTCTTCCGCCAACGACGGAATATTCTCCGCTTCATTGCGAACGGGAGTGACGAGGGATAAATCCACGCGAATCTTGATTGGTTACGGCGAGCTGATTGAAGGCGGGGCAGGTGAAACCACCTGCCGCCGCGATTTCGTTGCATTCCGGGCGGGTCTTAGGACCCGCCTCGGCGAAATATCAGCCTTCCAGCGCGAGGAAGAAGGGCTGTTCGAGGGCTTCGCAGATCCAGCGCAGGAAGCGCGCGCCGTCGGCGCCGTCAATCACGCGGTGATCATAAGAGAGCGAAAGCTGCAGCATGAGCCGGGGCACGAATTTATCGTCCTTCCATACCGGTTCCATGATAGCGCGGCTGATGCCGAGAATCGCCACTTCCGGCCAGTTGACGATGGGCGTGAAGTGCGTGCCGCCGACCGTGCCCAAGTTCGTGATCGAAAACGTGCCGCCGTCCAGATCGGCCGGACCCAATTGCCGGTTGTGGGCTTTGCGGCCCAGTTCAAATAGCTCCACCGCCAACTCGGTGATGTTGCGGCGGTCGGCATCTTTTAAAACGGGAACCAGCAAGCCGCGTTCGGTATCCACCGCCACGCCGACGTTCACGTAGTCTTTGCTGATGATTTCGCGGCGCGCCATGTCCACGCTGGTATTGAACTGCGGGAACTGCCGCAGCGCCGAGGCGACGACTTTGAGCAGCACGGCGGTGATGGTCAACTTGCCGCCCATGTTCTCGACCTTGTTCGCATAGCGCTTGCGCAGTACTTCCAGTTCAGTGATGTCCGCGCTGTCGTATTGCGTGACCTGCGGAATGACTTGCCACGCGTGCGAGAGATGTTCCGCCGTGGCTTGACGAATGCTGCTCATGGGCTTGCGCTCGATCTTGCCGTAGCGCGAGAAATCGGGCAGCGGCATCCGTACCATCGCTTCGGGCGGAATCTCGCGAGCGCGGGAACGCACGTCTTCCTCGCTGATGCGACCGCCGGGACCCGACCCGTGAATCGCGGATAAGTTCACGCCCATTTCGCGCGCGACCCGGCGCACGCTGGGGGCGGCGGGAATATCAGCGGCAGCGGTGGATTCTGCTGGAGTAGCGGGCGGTGCCGGCGCAACCGGTGCGGCGGGTTCGATGGCCGCCATTTCGGGCGGGGGGGCGACGGCCGGTTCCGTAGCAGGAGCTGGAGCGGGGACTGCTTTCAATTCCGCCGCAGCATCGGTCTCGATGCTGAACACGGCTTGACCGACCGCGACTTTATCGCCTTCTTCGGCAAGCACGGCGGCAATGCGGCCTTCCACATCCGACGGCACTTCGACGACGGCTTTTCCGGTTTCCAGTTCGAGAAGCGATTGATCTTTCTTGACCGCATCGCCCGACTTCACCAGAATTTTTACGATTTCGCCCGAATCAATATTTTCGCCCAGATCAGGGACTTTAAATTCAACCAACATGATCAAACTCCGCTATAAGGTGTGGGGCAAGGATGAGTTGCCCGGTGATTAATTCGATAATGTTCCGGCGGGGTCGGCGACCCCGCGCGGCGAAGAGATATTATCTACCGTTGTTGCTCTTGTTCAGAACGTAGCTGAATCAGTTCTGTGCGCATACGTTCATAGAGTTGCTGAATTTGAGGATCACGAGCTCCGGTACGATTAAGCGGCGGGATTTTTTTAGAAGAAATTCCCGTGATTCCATAGTCTTCATATAGCTTATTCAAATAGGTCAGTGCCTTATCGTATTTCTGGAGACTGACTGCTACGGACCTTGCACCATTCAATGCGAAAGGATCCGACCAACCGAGCGATAACAACGAATCAGTAAGAGCAAAAACCCGGTCTGGTTGAGTTTTCTGCCTCGCTTCATCAATCATTGAACCGAGAACACGTGCACTATCGCTGTCGTTTAGAGGCGCGAGTAGCGTCATTGTTGGGCTGACGTCAGATAATATCATTTCTCCGTGATGATATTGGGCACGTAACGTTACAGTGTGCCCCGCTAAGTTCGCGGGGATATGAAGAAACCAAGATTTTCGATTGTGTTCATATGGATTGTAATACTGCAATGAACCTTCTTCCAGTACCTGTTCAGCGGCAATGTTAGTATGTGTCATAAACGGCGTGGGGGTCAATTGTTCAATCAGCCCGGCTGTTGGCACAAAAGATTCCCCTTCCGGGAGGTCCAAAGCTGCCTCTAATATATAGTCTTCAGGCCAATCTGCCCGTCGTGGTTGGGTTGGCATATCCGCAGTAGTCGCCACATTTATATGTACTGAGGATCCTGCAAATACTTGCCGACGCGGATTATCACTGTTCTGATTCACATAAATAGTGTTTAATCCAAGAACGAGTTTGGGACCGCTTGACATGGCAGATGTCGGCGAGATGGCGAATAATGTTCCCCCCAAGAAGAAAAGAAGGATAATAACATGGCTTGTGCGTTTTAACAACATGAATAAGCTCCTTGATAATGCTGAAATCGTTGTGAAATTGCGGAGCGGGCATTTCGCGAACCGCCCCTACAGTTCGTTTACGTTCCGGCAGGGTTGCGCAGGCTTAACCCGGCTCGGCGAGCATAAAAGTTGCGCACTGCCGTGCGGCACTACTTCGGGCACGGCATGCCGTGCCCCTACCGAACGCGGCCATAATGAATTATGGCCCTACTACAGGCGGCCTCCGGCCGTCTGATGGTTACAACGGGCGCGATGAATCGGCCCCTGCGGGATGCCGGGCGGGTGACACACCCGCCACGGTGAAGATTCCGGCGGAGCGGGGACGCTCCGCGCGGCGAGAATTTCATTCGCGGGCGCACACGCGGGTGCGCCCCTACAGTTCGTTTATGTTCCGGGCACCCGAGGACGGGTGCCTCGGCGAGACCCCCCTTTCATCCCCCCGCTGAAGCAGGGGGAAATTCGACTACGCCAGCACCGGTTCGATTTTTTCGGGATCGATGTCCAAATCGGTGAAGGCTTGGCGGATAACTTTCGCCTCGATCTGTCCGGCGCGGAACAATTGATAGAGCGCGGCGAGCGCAATGTAGCGCGCATCCACTTCGAAAAACGAACGCAAACCGGCGCGGCCATCGCTGCGGCCAAAGCCATCCGTACCCAAGGCAAACAGCGAACCGGGCAAGTAGGTGCTGATGGATTCGGGCAGAATTTTCAGATAATCGCTGGCCGCCACAAAGGATGCCGGTTCATTGCCGAAAGCTTGAGCAACATAGGGAACCAGCGGTTGCTCTTCGGGATGCAGGAAATTCCAGCGCGTGCAAGCCAGCGCATCGCGATGCAGTTCTTTGTAGCTGGTCACGCTCCACACATCGGACGAAATGCCGTAGCGTTCGGATAAGAGCGCTTGCGCCTTAATCGTTTCGTTGAGAATCGCGCCGCTGCCCAGCAAATGCAGTTTGTGAGGAGCATCGCCGCCCGCTTGCAAGCGATAGATGCCGCGCAGAATGCCGTCATCCACGCCCTCCGGCATCGCGGGCTGCGGGTAGTTCTCGTTCATCAGCGTGATGTAGTAGAAGATATTTTCCTGCTTATCGTACATCCGCTGGAGACCGTCGCGAATGATCACCGCCAGTTCGTAAGCATAGGCGGGATCGTAAGACTTGAGATTGGGAATGGGATAGCCCAGCACATGGCTGTGGCCGTCCTGATGCTGCAAGCCTTCGCCCGCCAGCGTGGTGCGCCCCGCCGTGCCGCCCAGCAAGAAGCCGCGCGCTTGAATATCACCCGCCGCCCACGCCAGATCACCGACCCGCTGCAAACCGAACATGGAATAGAAAATGTAAAACGGAATCGCGGGCACGCCGTGATTGGCATAGGACGTGGCGGCGGCAATAAACGAGGCCATCGAACCCGCTTCGGTAATGCCTTCTTCGATGATCTGCCCGTCGGTGGCTTCGCGATAATAAAGCAAATTCTCGCGATCCACCGGATCGTAAAGCTGGCCGACGTGGGAATAAATTCCGAATTGGCGGAACAGCGATTCCATGCCGAAGGTGCGCGCTTCATCAGGCACGATGGGCACGATGAGTTTGCCGATTTCGGGATCGCGCAGCAGCTTGGCGAGCAGTTTAACGAACACCATCGTCGTTGAAACCTCGCGGCCTTCGGTGCCGGTGCGGAACTCGTCCACCAAATCCTCGCCGGGCGTGGTTACCGATGGGCACGACACGACGCGGCGCGGGACGGCACCGCCCAAGCGCGCGCGCTGTTCGCGCAGATATTGAATCTCGATACTGTCTTCAGGCGGACGATAATAGGGCACTTCCTCGAGCTTGGCGGACGGAATGGGAATATGGAAGCGCTCGGCGAACTCGCGAATCGAATTCGTATCCAATTTCTTTTGCGAGTGCGTGATATTGCGCGCTTCGGCGGCATCACCAAGACCGTAGCCTTTAATGGTCTTGGCTAAGATCACGGTGGGACTGCCAGTGTGCTGCATCGCGGCTTGATAGGCGGCATAAACTTTGGCAGGATCATGACCGCCCCGCCGCAAGCGGCGGATATCGTCATCGCTGAGTCGTTCCACCAGCTTAAGCAAACGCGGATCGGTGCCGAAAAAATGCTCGCGTGTGTAACTACCGGGTTCCACGGTGTATTTCTGATAATCGCCGTCCACCGCATCGTTCATGCGCTGCTTGAGCAGGTTGTCGGTATCGTTGTCCAGCAGCGCATCCCAATCGTCACCCCAAATGACTTTAATGACATTCCAGCCCGCGCCACGGAACACGCGTTCCAGTTCCTGAATGATTTTGCCGTTGCCGCGCACCGGGCCGTCGAGCCGCTGCAAGTTGCAGTTGACGACAAAAATCAAATTATCGAGTCGCGCCCGGCCCGCCAGCGAGATGGAACCGAGAGCTTCCGGTTCGTCGGTTTCGCCGTCGCCCATGAAGTACCAGACTTTTTCGCCGCGATCAGGCTTGAGTCCGCGATCTTCCAAATAGCGATTGAAGCGCGCTTGATAGATCGCCGAGATCGGGCCGAGTCCCATGGACACGGTGGGAAATTCCCAAAAGTCGGGCATCAGCCACGGATGCGGATAGGACGTCAAACCGCCGGGGGAAAGATCGCGGCGGAACAGATCGAGATTGCCCTCATCGAAACGGCCTTCGAGAAATGCGCGGGCATAGATGCCCGGCGACGCGTGACCTTGAAAATAAATCAGATCGCCACCCGATGGATGATCCTTGCCGCGAAAGAAATGATTGAAGCCGACTTCGTAGAGCGTGGCGGCGGAAGCGTAGGTGGAAATGTGTCCGCCGATAGCGCCGTCGCGGCGATTGGCGCGTACGACCATCGCCATCGCATTCCAGCGGATCATGCTCTTGATGCGGCGTTCGATCTCGCGATCCCCGGGAAAAGCCGGCTGCTCGGAACGCGGAATAGTATTGATGTACGGCGTGTTCAGCGTCATCACGACGGGCACGCCTTTGCTGACGGCGTGGCGGCGCAATGCGCGCAGCAGCCGGGACGCGCGTTCAAGTCCGCTATTGCGGATCACATAATCATAGGAATCCAGCCACTCGCGGGTTTCAATAGCATCTATCTGCGATTCGGGATGGCGGGAAAAGAATTCGTCTTGCAAAGATGAAATGGACATAAGCTCAAGTTTTGGGTTGTTCAAAATTCTCCCGGAAAGGGAAATATAACAATCCGGGTCGGGAAGTTCAAATATTTAATTCCCATAGATGTCTTACTGGTACGCATGACCGCGTGTGCTTGTTTCACCAGTGAACAGTGTTCAGAAAATGTTATAAACTGAACAGAAACGCATATTATCAATATAATAAATGAATTATATATTAAGGAACCAATGCCCTTTGACTTTCATTTATAGAACGAGCATCTTAGAGTAGAAATAACCCGATTGGGAGCAACGCGATCTATGAAACAACGGAAACTTGGCAAGAACGGCCCGCTGGTGACGGCACAGGGCCTCGGCTGTATGGGAATGTCGGAATTTTACGGCGAACGCAACGACGACGAGTCCATTAAAGTGATTCACCGCGCGCTGGAGTTGGGGGTGAATTTTTTTGATACCGCCGATATGTACGGAGTCGGACACAATGAGGAATTAGTGGGCAAAGCGCTGAAGGGCCGCCGCGATAAAGTCGTGTTAGCCACCAAGTTCGGCAACGTGCGCGGACCGAAGGGCGAATTTTTGGGCATTAGCGGCAAGCCCGACTATGTGCAGCAGGCGTGCGAAGCGAGTTTGCGGCGTCTGCAAACCGACGTGATTGATCTTTACTATCAGCATCGCGTGGACTCGGATGTGCCCATCGAAGACACCATCGGCGCGATGGTGCGGCTGAAAGAGCAAGGCAAGATTCGGCATTTAGGCATGTCGGAAGCGGGTCCGCAAACCCTTCGCCGCGCAGCCAAAGTGCATCCGATTACCGCCCTGCAAACGGAGTACTCGCTGTGGGAGCGGGCGGTGGAACCGGAGATTCTGCCCACGTGTCGCGAACTGGGCATCGGGTTCGTGGCTTACAGTCCGTTGGGTCGCGGTTTTCTCACCGGTAAGATCAAGGATCTGTCCAATCCCCGCGAAGACGATGCGCGGGCGTGGCGGTTTCCGCGCTTTATGGGCGACAATTTCCAGAAAAATCTCGACTGGCTGAAGCTCATCGAAGAGATCGCGGCGGCGAAGAAGTGCACGCCCGGCCAGTTGGCGCTGGCATGGGTGACGGCGCAAGGCGAGGATGTCGTAACGATTCCCGGCACCAAGCGGCTGAAGTATTTGGAAGAGAATATCGCCGCCGACCAAGTGGAACTGACACAAGAAGATTTACGGCGATTGAATGAAGTCGCCCCCATCGGCGTGGCGGTGGGCGACCGCTATTACGGTCCGGCAATGGACACGTTGAATCGCTGACGAACACGTACAACGGTTATTGTAGGGGCGGACCTATGTGTCCGCCCTTGTTTTTCTCCTCAGACGGCCGGAGGCCGTCTGTAGTAGGACTATAATTTATTATGGCCTTCTTTCGTAGGGGCCGATTCATCGTGCCCGTCTTCCGTAGGGGCACAGCGTGCTGTGCCCATCTTCAAACAATGGGGTGACTCCGGAGAGTCACCACCGAGAAGAGAGGATTCCGGGCAGATCGAGCGATCTGCCTCGGCGATCACCCCCTTCCCCCGTGAACGGGGGGAGATCCGAGTTTATCGCGGCGGCAGGTGGTTTCACCTGCCCCGTGTCTTCGCCGAGCGGAGCGTCCTCGCTCCGCCGGAATCTTCGGTTGCTTTCCATCCCTCGCTCGCTTATATTCTATCACCTATGCATGGAGTACTAATGAAGACCTATTGGTTGATTGCCTTGCTGGCGTTGGCGGGAGTGGTATGGGGGCAGGAGGAAAGCTTCAACTACCTGTGGGGGACAAGCTATTTCGAAACGGGAATAGACAGGGCTGTTGCCGTATTTCAGTTCGGCGATAGCCTGCTCATCTTCGGAAGTTTTAATCGACCAAGCACGATGAACTTTGACCAAATGCTGCTGTGGCTTGATCTCGATGGCAATATTCTGGACACCACCATCACCTTAACAGCTCCGGATATGGATCTGGTGATGCATGCCTTTATGAATCCCGCCGGAAATATCGTTATGTGTGGACATACGTCGCCAAGCAACGATACCAACAGTGCATTTGCCGCGGAACTGACCATCACCGGCGACATTGTATGGTGGAGAACCATAACTATTCCGGTAGCACCGATCTTGCGGCTATATCAAGGGTGCCGCAAAACGGATGGATCCTATTTCTTTGTAGGTCACGCGATGGGTATCCCGCCTTATGGGGATATGCGGCCCCTATATGTTCATTGCGATGCCACGGGTGCTTTGTTGGCGGCGGACACTATTGGGATAATAGAGAATGTTCTTAATACGCATGAAGCGTTAGCAGTAGCACCCACCCAGGATGGAGGAGTGGTCATCGGTGGCTACAGTTTTGGTTATCTTGGTCGCCTTCTCAAACTAAATGCAGAGAATCAAGTCGAGTGGCGGCGATGGATTTGGGGGAACTTCTCGCTTAGTGTAGCGATTCGGCAGATTGTCGAACTGCCTAATGGAGATTTGCTCGTTGGCGGAGATTCGGAAGGACCGAATGATAATAAAGATCTGATGATGGCGAGAACGAATTCCAACGGTGATGAGATCTGGTACACCGGTATGCCCGGTGACGAACGAGAGCAGGGATCAACTCTTCTTCCCATACGCGAGGGCCGCTTCTTGATTGCCGCGGTAAATATTGGTGCGCAGGAAGGCAATGAAAGCGTGACGCTTGCTACGGTCGAACCGAATGGAATCGTGCACACGTTTGAAGTGAT
>CAYUIF010000002.1:0-96733 GCA_964444755.1 uncultured Alphaproteobacteria bacterium
GCTGTAGGGGCGGTTCGCGAACCGCCCGCGGGTCGTTCTCGAACGACCCCTACCGGATGAAAAATCCTCGCACTTTGTAGGGTCATAATTTGTGATAGTCGCGATCGGGGCCGATTTATCGTGCCCGCTCTTCCGTAGGGGCACAGCGGGCTGTGCCCATTTTCATTCTACGGGGCAACTCTGGAGAGTCACCACCGGGAAGCGGAATCTCTCACTGCGTTCAGGATGATAAACGGCAGTACATGGTAAAAACAAAAAGCGGACATCATAGTGATGTCCGCTTTTTCATGGCATGTGGCAGAGGCTATGCTTGCGTGTCCACGTGCTGCGCATAGAATCCACCCAGGAATTTTGTGAGCGGATGATCCGCACCGAGCCGCTCCAACTTGCTGAGAAACGGTTGATCGGCAGGCTGCGCAGGTTTTACTTGTGCCTCGGGTGTCTCGTTGGCTTTCTGTGCAACTTGAGCCATGACCGCTCCGGCACTGATTCCTTGAATATCCATGCGCCCTCCTTTCTCGTTTGTTTTTAGGCTTTCGGATGAGGAATCTATTATCCCGTAAATCAATACTATAGAACGGGTCGCTAACCATAGAAATACAGACCCTCACTTGTACTATCGTCACGTGAGGGCATAAACTTAAATCGGAACTGTCAGATTGGGTCAGGCAAAGTGAAGGGAAAGACGAACTGGCAAGATTGCATTCCGGCAGGGTCTGGGGACCCTACTCGGCTCGCTTTCATCCATCCAGTCGCTTGCGGCAATAGGAAAGCAGGGGGCGCAGCAAGCGCCGTGTCAAGGCACGGAGGGATTCCACTTTGGATATGATGGCAGCAATCGCCGGGGAGATGTGATAATATATGTTCACGAACCGGCGTCCCCACCGGTGCTGCAATAGCACTTCATCGCGATAGCGACGGAAGAGCGCCACTTCGTCCGCCAGCGGCGAACCATAGGCGGCGGTGGCGATAAAGCACCGGTTTTCCAGATCGGTATTGATCGATACCAGATGCGTAAAGATGCGATCATCCTTCTTCGCGGACACTTCATCGCCGCGAATGCTGAACAACCGCAAAATCTCGTCGGGATCGGAGTCTACAATTTTATCGAAATCGAGCTTCGCCTTATGGGGCAGGACCGGTTTGTAGCCGCCGCGATAAGCGCCGTCCGGCGACGACCCGTCAATCATCATGAAGTATTGCTGCCCGTTGTAGCTGTATTCCGCCAGCCAGAACGGCCAGTAGATCCGCTTGACGCTCATCTGCGGAAAATAGATATCCTTCACATGAGCGCGATTGCTGAGCATATCCTTGAGACGGTGCTCCGCCACCTCGAACGACTCGCTGAACGGTTTCAACGGCAGCGTAACATCGAATCCGCTTTTATAATCCGTCAGGGGAGCCGCCGTGCGGAACTGCAGTACGCTCTGGCAGAAATCTACGTGAACGACCGCGCGCATCTCGTCGAATATTTCGATCATCACGCGCTTGCTGAGGTCTTCCAGCGATACGTCTTCGCGAGGCGGACTGAAGAAACGATAGGCGGGCGCGGTCATGCGGCGGTTCAATAATTCCGTAGCCGCCAATTGCAACTCACTGAAGCCGCCGGAAATTGTCCCGCGATTTTGACACCAACCGGAGTATACGCCATTAAACAAGTAAAACGGCCAGTACGCACCTTCGATGTTGGAAATGCGGGCACGCTTGGTCAGTTCAGTGGGAATATCTTCGTGATCGCGCTTGAGCCACGTTTCGGCAATCTTACGCGCGGCATCTTCGCTCAATAAACAGCGTGCGATTTGATCCGGCTTACCGCCGCCGCCCGCCGGACCGGCTTCAATGGGACTGCCGCAATAATCGCAAACCAGGCGCGGTGTCGGGCCGTCCAGTTCCAGCAAGGCTCCGCAGTGCGAGCATTTGGTTTTATCGGGGGCGGTTTGAAGCTTCATGATTAAACTCAGACTTCGTCAATCAGTTTCTTTTTCATGGCGGTGAATTCATCGGCGGTGATCGCGCCTTGATCCAGCAGCTCTTTCAGCTTGCGGATTTTATCCATGACGGTTTCGCGGGTTTGCTGAACGGGTGCGATCCCGGTCTGCATCGCCTGCTGCAGATACTGCGGCAGCATGAAACCGAGTCCCATCCCCGCGCCCACGCCGACCCCCGCTCCGGCACTGCCGCCGTTATTCTCCGCCGCCGATTCGAGGGCCATTGCCGCTTTGAATTTCATGAACTCATCAAGATTTCCCAACGCGGCAATCGCCGAGCGCATGTCAATGATATTCTGCACGTCATCGGGCAATGAGATTGCATTGATGTAGAAATCCTGCAAGGTCAAGCCCAGCGCCGTGAAATCATCGGTTAAACTGTTGCGCGTGACTAACGCCAGCCGGTTGAAATCGCTGGGCAGATCGAACACGGTTTTCAACTCGTTGCCCAGCACGTCGGTCAGCTTGGCGACGATGATATTGCGCAGATAGTTGCCGATGGTTTCGTCGTAGTATAAGCCTTCGGTTCCCACGATTTTATTGAGAAACAGCATGGGATCGGCAATCTGCATGGAGTATACGCCGTGCGAACGCAGCCGTACCATCTTCAATTCGTTGTCACGGAAGACAATCGCCGTCGGAGTTCCCCACTTCAGATTCGTGAAGAGCTTCCTGTTGAGGAAATAGACTTCCGCGCGGAACGGCGAATCGGGTCCGTATCCGAATGACGTCGCCCATTTGGCTACGACCGGCAAATTGGGCGTGCGCAGCACGTGGCGGCCCAGACCGAACACTTCCAATGCGCGACCGTCCCGGAAGAAGACCGCCGATTGGCTCTCGCGCACGGTAAGCTGCGCGCCCCATTTCACTTCGCAGGGTCCGTCGTCGGGAACCCGCTTGACCATTGTTTTCCCCGAGTCATCGAGAAACTCGAGGACTTCCATGAGCCTCGGCATCAGTTGAACTCCCGGATGAATTCGTTGCGTTCTTCAAACATGCGATTGATTCGGTCAACCACCGTGATAATGTCTTTCGTCGCCAGATCATCGATGCGTTCGTTCAGTTCGGACACGACTTCCATCAGCTGTAAATCGTGCTGCAATATTCGATTGAGGTCCGTCTCGCTCAAGCGCTTTTCGCTGGTTATGCCGGATGTGCCCAGCGGCGCATAACGTACGCGATCTGCCAACGTGTTGAGCAGGCGGCGGCAGTGTTCGAGTTCCATCATGAGATCTTTGTTGATGCCACTGAGCTCCCGACCCAATCGGGACTGAACGGCCGTTTCGCAGCGCAGCAGCGCGCCGGCAATGCGGGTGCGTAAACGCGTGTCCGACTTGCGCTGGGCTTGCCGGTCCGCATAACCGGCATAGCCGGGAATCAGCGAGAGTATGCGGTCGAAGATGGTCGTTGACTGTGCCATCAAGGGTCTCCACGATTAAATCAGCATCCGTTTCGTTGCGATTGCACACAGATCTCGCAGTTCTTTTGAGCAACTCGTGTGCCACGCAGCAGCAATCTTGGAGACTAAAAATAAAGAGGGTCAGTCCGATAGACTGACCCTCTGATGTGTCTGATCGTATTCCGTTAGTGTCCGGTGCCTTTATGCTGCATATCCGTTTTTTCGGATTTCTCTTTGACCGGCATCTTGTTCATCTGAGCGGCATCAATCATACTCAGATATTTGGCCGGATCACTTTCGAAGGTCTTTACGCAGCCGCCGCAGCAGAATCTGACCAAGCGATTTTCGTAAACATAATTGAATGGTTCACCCATTTCGCCCAATTTCTCGCCCGTAACGACGCAGGTTTCCAGCGGATAGTTGTCCTTCTGCGAAGCGATAATCGCAGTATCGAGCTTCTTCATCCACTGCGCCTGGTCCTTTTCGAAGGTTTTCACACAAGCGTTGCAGCAGAATTTCACTTCCCGACCGTCGTACATTTTCACTACCGGCTTGCCCATCTCGCCCAATTTCTCGCCGGTCACGAGGCAATAATCCAGCGGATAGGCGGAAGCGTTCATGGCTACGTTTGGTTTGGCTTCCGGCGAATCAGCGGCGAAGGCAGTGGTTAGTGACGCTAACACGATACTCACAACGATCATTGACAAAGAAATCTTTCGCATTGCTTTCTCCAATATCTTGACCATGCTATCTTGATTGTTGAACGGGAATAGATGGAGAATGTTCCGAAGGAATGGCAGATAGACAAAGATTAGTTATTTAGAAATCAAAGCAAATATGTTGACTGGGCAAGGGGTCAATATTTATAGTTAGAGCAAGTTGTCGCATTTATATTTATCTATTATTTAAATATTTATATGCAAACATCAGGTTCAGACGCGAATGGTTATCATAAGCGACATCGAAAAATATTGAAAAATTACTTCGTATTGTATATATTATAGGAGTCAAATCCTTGGATCTATATGAGCTACCCGGAAAAAGTTGAACGTGTTCTTACCACCCTTCGGCGGGTAATTCGCGGATTGGATTCTCATTCCCGGCAGATCTCTCAGCATCGGGGTCTGACCGTCCCCCAAATCCTGATCATGCGGGAAATGAATCGGCGCGGTTCGGTTTCGGTGGGCGATCTGGCGCGCGAAGTGAGCCTTAGCCAAGCCACCGTTACCAGCATTCTTGATCGTCTGGAGCATCGGAACTTGGTCCAGCGTAGCCGTGGCCGACAGGATAAACGCACGGTCTGGGTGGAATTGACGGCGGAAGGCCGAACCGTTTTGGAAACCGCACCGCCGCTGCTGCAGGAGAAGTTCGTGAAATCCTTCGGTGAACTGAAAGATTGGGAACAAACGCAGATTCTGGCATCCCTTGAACGGATTGCGGACATGATGGGTATTGCCGAAGAGAACGCGGCCCCGGTGCTGATGACCGGACCGATTGCCCCGGCCCCCGCGGATGCGGCAACGGTACAGCCCGTTTCCCCGTCACAATAAGCAGTCAATTAACATGAGGAATAACGAATGACGATCGAAAACGCAACCTTTCTGAAAATTACTGAACCGAATCAATTTCCGACATGGGCAACCCGCGACCAAGTCGCGCGGTTTTTCCACGAAACCATGAAACCCTATCACGACTCCATTCCCGATATCGAACGCGCGCTCGATTATGCGTTCTCGAAAGAAAAAGGCGAAGGCGGTTTTCTAATGCTGGCTCAACTGGATGGCAAACTGGCCGGAGCGCTGTTGATGCTGAATACCGGGATGAAAGGCTATATCCCGGAAAACATATTGTTGTTCGTAACGATTGATCCGCAGTTGCACGGCCACGGCTTGGGCGGAGTACTGGTCAAACGCTGTATTGACGAGTGCGACGGCAGCGTTAAGCTGCATGTGGATTACGATAATCCGGCCCGCCGTCTCTATGAGCGGCTGGGATTTAAGAGCAAATATGCGGAAATGAGGTATCTGCGATGAACCGGGTGACCATCCATCTCGATGCGCTTCGCCACAACATCCAGCAAATCCATCATTGGCTGGAGGAGCACGGCGCGAGTTGGACGCTGGTGACCAAAGTCCTCTGCGGACATACGGATACTTTGAAAGGACTGCAGACCATCGGCGTTCGCTGCATGGGAGATACGCGGCTTAGCAATCTGCGGGCAATTGAGAAGATTGTGCCCGATCTGGAATCATGGTATTTGCGGCCGCCGCACCTTTCAGCCATCCGTGACATCGTAAGTTTGACGGATGTCAGCCTCAATACCGAGCGGCAGATCATGGAAGCGTTGAACGACGAGGCGATCCGTCAAAACAAGATCCATCGCGTGATCGTGATGATCGAATTAGGCGATTTGCGCGAGGGGGTGCTGCCCGGTTCGCTGACGGATTTCTATAATGCGATCCTCCATCTTTCCAATATCGAAGTCCTCGGCATCGGCGCCAATCTCGGCTGTCTGTCGGGAGCGGTTCCGAACATTGATATGCTGACGCAACTCGCGCTGTATCATGAACTGCTGGAATTGAAATTCAATAAAAAACTGCCGCCTATTTCGGCTGGATCGAGCCTGATGCTGCCGCTATTGCGAATGGGGCAAATTCCCAAAGCGGTTAATCACTTTCGAGTCGGCGAAGCCGTTTTCTTAGGCAACGATTTAATCCACGGCGGAACGATGGACGGGCTGCGGGATGACGCCATTTTGCTGGAAGCGGAAGTCGTAGAAATCAAGCAGAAGAGTTTGGTGCCGGTGGGTGAAACATCATCCGTCACACCTTTTGAAATGATCGCGCCCGACGATACGGCGATCCCGGGCCAGCGTGGCTATCGCGCGATTGTAGCGGTCGGTCAGCTTGATACGGAAGTATCGGGCTTGACGCCCTTGAATCCGCGCTTCAAGATTGCCGGAGCCAGCAGCGATTTGACGGTGGTCAATATCGGCGAAGGCGCGGGCGGGTTGAAGATCGGTGATACGATATCTTTCCGACCGAATTATGCGGCGCTGCTCAGACTGATGAGCGGACGCTACATTACCCGCGAGGTTGTTCCCAACGTGGAGACATTTTCGGATTCATTTCTTGGTGAACAGCGCGTCGAAGTCACTCCCAGTCTCGATAACATTCAAACGGACGAAACGTCACCTTAAAAACCACGTACGACTCAGACCGGCCGGATCGGCAGGAGGCAGCTTATCAGCGACGTCTGGATTCAATGGGGCATTATTGCGGCTTACATGGCTTTCATCTTCGGAAAGGGAGTGTTCAAAGCCAAACGCATTCATGATTCCGACGATTTCTTGGTCGCGGGCCGCAATGTCAGTTGGCTGCTGCTGTTTGCGACGATGGGTGCCACCGTTATCGGCGGGGGGTATTCCATCGGCGCGGTGGGAAAGACCTACGAGTGGGGAGTTCTCATGCTGCTGGTATCCACCGGCGGATACCTGCATTTTATTTTCTCCGGTCTGGTGGTGGCGCCGAAGTTTCGCGAAGCCGAACTCTACACTGTCGCCGGATATTTCGGCCATCGCTTCGGAGAGGGACCGCGCTTTGCCGTTCTGATTCTATCATTGTTGTTTTCGGTGTTCATTATCGCCGCGCAAATGGCGGCGTTCGGCACAGTACTTTCGACCATTTTGCCCAGCTTTACCGACGCTCACGTTGATATTCGCTGGGCAATTTTGATTGGCGGGCTATTGGTCGTGATTTACAGCACGGCGGGCGGATTGCTGGCGGTAATTTATACCGATATCTATCAGTTCATTATTCTGTTTACTGGATTTCTGGTGACGCTGGCGTATGCCGTGCCTGATCTGGTGGGAAACTGGAATTCCGTGATCAAATCGGTTTCACCGGAGTTTTTCAAATTGGACGGCGGCAAGGGCTACGCGTTTCTGATCACAACTTTCTTGGCATTTCTCCTCGGCGAGACCTTCGCGCCCGGTTATGCGACGCGCTACTGCATCGGTCGCAATAAAGCTCATACGCGATGGGGAATCGCCGGAGTCGGGTTTTTCTTAGCCTTCACGTTTCCGGTGATTCTCTTCTTTATCGCGCTCTATGCGCGGGAACATTTCCCGAATATTGACCCGCAGCAAGCTCTGCCGTTTGCCCTTCAGGAATTGCATAATCCATGGATTGCCGGATTGATGATCGCCGCGTTGCTGAGTGCGGTCATGTCGTCGGCGGATTCAGCCCTTAACTCATCCACCGCAATCTTCGTCAAAGATTTATTTGAACATCAATTGGGCTGGAAGCACAAGGGCGACCGCTATATCTTGCGGCTGGCCCGGATTTGGACGGCGATCCTTGGTGTGAGCGCCATTCTCATTGCAATCCTATGGAATGATATTATCGGTTTGTTGCTGTTCACTTATCATGTATGGGCACCGGCAATCATTCTGCCGGTCATCGTCGGTACCACTACTAAAACCCGGTCGCGGGCGATAAACTTGAATATCCTGATTACGATGATCACTGCCACGGTGGCAACCTCCGTCTATCGCGCCACACCCTATGCGGCATCCTTTGATCCGGCGGTGTTTGGGGTAGGTGTCTCTTGCGTTACATATTTCTCGCTGCGGTTGTGGTTTCGGTTTGCTCCACCGAGATTATAAGCTCATTGCACACAAGATATTCACCGATAAGTACCGGTGATATCGTCGGTGTTTAAATGGATTCAACAAGTTCTGATAAAGATCTTGACAAAACCCTCGATTGTATATAGATTATGCCAAAACTGTATCAACGCAAGAGGCGGGAATGAAACATATTTTACTCGTAGTTTGCTGTCTCTTTTTGGTGGCAGCGGCAACCGCCGGGACCTATTCCTTGGGAGTGGGAGCTTACGGCGGTTATGATATGCCGGTTATTCAGGATGACGTGGGCGCCGGTCCCATGTGGTCGGTGGGCGTGCGCGGCAATCTCTGGCACTTTATTCATGGACAATTATTCGTTCGTGGCACTTCGCAGGGTGATGTTGACGAAGAACTTGAATTCGGCAACCAGACCGAAACCCTGACCTACAAAGGTGGAACTCTTACCGGATTCGGTTTGAATGCACTGTTCGCCAGAAAGGATGCCGCAAGTATTTGGCCGTATGGATTGATCGGTATCTCCAGCAATTCCCTTTCCTTTGGCGATAGTTTTAAGGAGGATGATACATTGATCGGGTGGGCGTTCGGCGGTGGTATGGGGATCAATCTTTATGAACGGAAGGTATTTCTCGATATCAATACCGCTTTTCTGCTGATGCCGTTCCACGATAATAAGGCATCGCGCAAGAACTGGCAGTCGCTGATCGGTATTCAGTATTTCATCCCCATTACCAACCGCTAACCGAGGAGAAGACCCATGAAGAAGCTATCCATTCTGATCGCGCTGGCGGCGCTCCTCACAACTGCGGTTTTTATGGGAGGCTGCGGTCTGGTTTCGGGCACAGTGTTTATTTCGCAGGAAGTGGATGGGAGTCTGGAAGCACAGGCTGGGGCGGCATCGATGCTTGCCGAACGCGGAACACCGACGCTGGATGATCAATTCGGCGGGGCGAAAGTCGATTTGCGAGACAATTCCGATTGGCAGGACATTGATATTGACGGCATCGAAGATATCTGCGTCCGACTCACCGCTATCAATCTTCTGGATCAAGAGGTATCTGGTGAGGCATGGATAACGGTCGGTGAGGATAGTACCTTTGCCGACATTGCAGCGGTTCAGGCGGCAGGAGGATTCCGAATTTTCTCCGGTTTGCTTATGGGACCAGATACCACATTGACGTATCCCTGCAGCGAAACATTCCGGCTGTTCGAGAACCTCGACAAGTTGGTGGATGCTGTGAAAGAGGGGGTTTTCTGGGTATGGGGCCGCGGTGATCAGTCCACATATCATATCAGATACGAAGCCATCTATCTGGGGATGCACGTGACCGGCAGCATTTGATCCAGTACTTGACTGCGTTTTGCGCCCGGTTCGATGAGCCGGGCGCTCCCGTTTACGGGTCTATTAAATTGGAATTTCAAGAATCAGCTTGACATTTTAACTCGGAAACATTATACTCAAGGTTTATTTCGGCACCCATAGCTCAATTGGTAGAGCAGCTGACTCTTAATCAGCGGGTTCGGGGTTCGAGTCCCTGTGGGTGCACCATCTAAAGAGCTTGTAAGTTAGTAGCTTACAAGCTTACTTTTTGGGTCTGATTTGAACGGATGTTCCTTTATAAATGTAGATTTTGACAACGAAAATTAACAAGAATGTTCCAAAGCTTGATCTACCCCCATTTTCTACCAAGTGCAATGTTACACTTCCCTGCTTTCGGAGTAGTGTAGCAGATCTGGAAGCAGGGGGCACGGTTGTCGCGGGTGCGGGGGCTGGTAGCTTAGGGAGCTATGCGATCTAACCGTATGGTAAGGCACCCGCCACTGTGCAATGACGATCTGCGCTTACGCAGCGTGTCGAAGATCTTGCCTTTCCAGAACAGCTTCAACCGGACGTTGAGGCTCTCCACATACCCGTTTTCCCCGGGACTGCCCGGCGTGATAAAAGCGTCTGTACTTCCAGCCGCAGCCGAAGGCACGATCCATCATTCCGCCACAGCCGTCGGCGCTTGGGATGCTTCGCCGGAACTTTCAGTCCCGCTTCCTTAGCTCCGCCACCACCCGCTTCTGCCGACTGTTCTCCAGCTCCAGATCTTTCAATCGCTTGGCCTAGTCCAACCCCAGCCCACCGCACTCGCGCCAACAGTGGTAGTAGGTGTGCTCATGAATCTGAAGCTTCCGGCACACCTCCCGAACTATCGTTCCCTGTCCGATCTCCACTTCCGCTTCCCGAAGCATTGGAATAATCCGCTCTGCCTTGTACTTAGCTTGTCCCATAAGCTCCTCCGAATTGGATGATATATCACTTCTCTCTAACTTGCAAGTGGTACCAATTTCGGAGGCAAATCACGACATCACCTTCGTCGTGAAGATACCGGTAACGAAGATCCGCAAACACGATCCCAGATCGCACCTTATTCCCGTTGCGCAAAGTATGCCATTTGTGCTGACGACATACAATCACACGATGTACTAAGAACGGGGTCAGACCAATTTCCATTTTCCCTCAATTAGCCGCAACAATACTGACCACACCAGCCGCAAGCATTATGCTGTAAGTGGTTGAAATCAATTGCCAAATTATTCTATTTTCGATTATATAGCAAAATTTACCCAACCGAAAAAAAATCGTTAATTTTTTCAAAACCTGAATATGGATTGACAAGACCTTATTTGTGGTGTATATTCCAAAAAACTGTGATCTTTTGAAATTTAACGTTTCGATGTTATAAGAAAACAAGTAATACGAAATTAAATTACCGGTCCTTGACCCACGCAAGTGGAGAAAAGAGAGATGAGGCATGAGTAAGACCAAGTATTTGGTTCTGGCAGGCGGGCTTTTGTTGGCGTTTCTGCTCGTAGGGCACCTCGCGTTGAATGCGGCTGGTGTCGGGCCAACGGTGATAGACAAGCCGGGGTCGAAGATTAGCAAAACACTCGACTCCAAGAATTCCTCGCCAGTCATTTCTGCTGAGGAGCTTGAGGCCAAGGCGGCTGAAGAGGCACAGTACGGAACTGCCAGCCGCTCGTATCTTAGCCCCGAGCTCCGGAAGGAACTGGAAGAAACGGCTCGGCTGGCCGGTATGGAGCCGTTTCAGATCGGGGAGTTTTCCGACCTCGAACTAATGGCCGCGCTTAGAAATGTACCAAGCACTTCTAAATCGGTCACGAGTGAACAAGCGGAAATCGCCGCTTCCGATGAGGATCCCGAAGCTGCAAAGAGAATGTATGAACTTCTGGAATTAGAAAAGGGAGTTCGATCCGGCGCATCCGGAACGTTAGATGAACCGCAAAGTCCATTAAGCGGACCGGAGCAAAGAGACCTTTTAGAGTCTCGCGAATCGGGCAAGACTGAAACCGAAAGGCCCGAGTTCGAGGTTGAGACCGTATCGGAAGAACCGATTGAAGCACCGACGATGGACAACTCCATCGAGGGAATACTTGCTCGGATTGCGGCCGGTGAAGAGATTTCCGCGTACGAGAAGGAATTGCTTAATCGGCATTTTGAAAATGAAGGATATTATAATCACGGATCCGAAGGCTCGTTGGACAACGTCGGTGGACCGGATGCCGGCGGATATTCCTTCGTGGACAACGTCGCACCGGATACAGCCACGTACGATTGGATCGAATTAAAAGGCGATCCTCAGGCAACATTCCTGACCCAAAGCGGTACCGACGGCGGTATCTCATGGTTTAACCTTGGATTCAGCTTCCCCTTCTATGATGTCCTGCGGGATTCCGTCTGCGTCAGCAATGACGGCAACCTTCAGTTCGCGACCAGCAGCACGGCCTACTCGAATGCTGCATTGCCGAGTACTGCGATAAATGGCCCCGTAATTTTCGCATTCTGGGACGACCAGAAGACAACGGCCTTTGGCGGAACAACCAGTGATCGAATTCTCTATCGGAATTTCGCTGATTACACCGTGGTTGAATGGGACTCTTTGGTGCATTACTCAACGACTTGCGATAGCATGGCGTTGAAGTACGAAGTGATCTTGTACAACAGCGGCAAGATCAAAATGCAATACAATGTTATTGCATCGGAAGGAACTTGCGACAGCTCGGTCACCGTCGGCATCCAGTCTAACGGTGCGGCCGGCAGCCCTGCACTCCAGTACTGCTATGGATCTTCCGGAACGAACTTCACCGGACCGCATCCGGCCGCTGGGCGGGCAATTTGGTTCTACCCGGTGGCCTACACCAATAATTTCGCCACCGCGGCAATCACCAGCCCGTCAGGAACCGGAGTTTACGGACCTTCTTCAGAGTTGACGGTTTCCGCGACCTTTGTGAATGCCGGATCCGCGACTCAAACTGCACCGGTAAAATACAGTTTCAATGGCGGGGCAACAATCGAAGAAACCTCCGCTAATCTGGTTCAGTGGGCTTCCGATCCACATACGTTTGCCACCACCATCACCACTCCCGCAATAACCGGAAGTTATCCGTTGACGGTGTGGTGCGACTTAGCGACCGATGAGAATCGCGCGAACGACACGCTGCGGATCAATGTCAATGTATTTACCGGAGGCAGCTGCGATAGTCCGATTATCCTTGCTTCGGGGATCGGCACAGACAGCGCGACCTATAATAACTGCGGCGCCGGCCACAATGACCCCGGAATTCCGTGTAACACGAATTCCTATGACGATATGGTGTTCCAGAAATCCGTGGATCCGGGTCATACCGTCACCTTCTGGATCAGCAGTCTAACTTGGGTTTCCAAATACCCTGGGTTGACCCTGCGGTGGGGTGGAGCCTGTCCGGGAACCAATGTGGTGGACTGCATTGCAACCAGCACATCGTCTCAATACTACAAGCATTTTACGTGGACAAACTCGACCGGTTCAACGCAGAATGTGTATTTTGTAGTCGGCCACTACTCCGGAACAACGTCTTCCTATTGCGGCGACTTCAAGCTGGCATGGAAAGATCAAGTTTGCGCGGCGGTGGATCCACCCTTGAACCAAGGATTTGAGTCTGTACCGGCGATTCCGATTCTTCCCAATTGTTGGACCCAGGAAAATCCGAACGGCATTTCGCCGGTATGGGAAAGCTACGGAACCAATCCGCGTACGGGAACTCGTTGCGGTACAATCAGTAGTGTGGCGGCAGGTAACGATGACTGGCTGTTCTCGCCCGGCATCAATATGGAAGAAGGCCGTGAATACTTCGTAAAGTATTGGCGGCGGGTGGGTTCGGCCACCTATCCCGATTCCATGGAAGTGATGGCGGGCTTAGCGCCGACAGCAGCCGCGATGAACATTTCCGTCGCGGCAATGGACACCAGCATGAGCACCGTTTATGTCCAGAAACTGGGCGGCTTCACAGCTCCGACCTCCGATGTCTATTATATCGGTTGGCACAACGTAACCAGCCGCAACAGCTCCACCCCCCGGACTTATATTGACGACATCGAAATTGACGCCTCCACCGAATGCACCGGGGGCGAAGTGACGGTCACCAGTGTCGTCGGTGAGAATGAGGCAACACTGAACGCAGTGTTAAGCGGCGGTTGGTCCGGTGGCGTACCCCGCTATCAATGGTACACCGGAGTAGATTGTGTCAACGGGAACCAGATTCCCGGCGAGACCCTATCCTCGTTTACCACCACGACATCCGGCACGTACTCCTGCCGGGTCTATATTATCGACTCGCTGACCTGCGTGGACTGCGACAGCGCGATTGCCACAGTCATTGACTGCGGTGCAGGAACGTATGGATTTTCCGAAGGCTTCGAGTTAGTCGCCACTCCAAATCTCCCGCTATGCTGGCTACAGCAGAACCTCGACACCTACACCTACACGTGGAACACCTATACAACAACTCCCCATAGCGGGTTGATCTGCGCCAGAGTGTACGGCTATGTGTCCGGCGGCGGCGCTCCGAACGACTGGCTCCTCTCGCAGGCCGTAGTACTGTCGTCCGACACCACGTATCTTCTGGGCTATTGGGTCCGGCTGTCCAGCAGCAGCTATACTCTCAATTTGGGAGTGTATGCCGGAACGACTCAAGACAACACGGCGATGACCACTACTCTGGAAACGGAGTACCAGGTGACCAATACGGAATGGGGATACCATGAAGTGTCGTTTACGCCACCTTCATCGGGACTCTATTACATAGGATGGCAAGCTACTGCCGCCGCCTCCCAGTCCGGATATATCTATCTGGATGACATCGCACTATGGCCACAAGGAGCCTGTACGCCACCGTCCTCGGTGACCGTTAATGCGGCAACCGGTGCGGATTCCGCAAAACTGGAAGCCGTTGCCTTAGGCGGTACCGGCGGTGCCTACGAATACCAATGGTACACGGGAATTGACTGCCAGACCGGGAATGAAATCGTGGGCGCAAACACCGACTCGTTGTGGGTGTTCAGCTCCGGCTCCTATTCGTGCAAGGTGTGGATCGTTGACGATGTAGACTGCGCACTTTGTGACTCCGGCTATGCCGATGTTATTGACTGCGATGTGCCGCTTACGCTGCCGATCAATGAAGGCTTTGAAACTACAACCGGAACGTTACTCCCGACCTGCTGGATTGCCGAAGACGTCAATGGCGACGGTCGCCCGTGGCGGACTAACACGGTCTATCCACGTACCGGCGCCCGCTATGCATACAACCAGTACAGTACCGGAACGGCCACCGACGACTGGATGTTCACCCGCGGTATTGCCCTCACGGCCAATGACACCATCGTGGTGGACTACTGGTATCGTTGTTCCATCTCATCCTCATCTTATACCGAGTCCCTCGAACTCATGGCCGGGACGGCACCGACCGCCGCATCCATGACCGCAATCGTTGACACCAACTTCATCTTCAGTCAGGTGGCAACGTACACGCAGCGTTCGGGTCTGTTTGTAGTGCCCGCCACCGGAACTTATTATTTCGGCTGGCACGCCGGTTATCTGATCAATCAGGGCGGTGTGTGCGTTGACGATATCGCCATTTACGAATACGGCAACTGTGGCGCCCCTGCTGTGAACGTACCCGCAGCCGCCAGCCAGACCTTTGTCACTCTGACCTGCAACACTACCGGAGGTTACGGCGGCCCGGTGCAGTATCAGTGGTATACGGGTGAAACCTGCCTAACCGGAAACGAAATCCCCGGCGCCAATACCGCTCAATACACAACGTTCAACTCCGGAATTTTCTCATGCAAGGCGTGGTTCTACGATCCCGCTACCTGCGGCGCGTGTGACAGCGCCGAAGCCACGGTGCTCCCCGATCCATGCTTGCCGGGTCTGGTTCCGCCGGTTTACGAGCCGTTGGCCAGTTCCGGTTTGCCGACCTGTTGGTCGCAGGAAAACGGCAACGGTGACAGCTACTCTTGGAACACGAGTTCAACCTATTACTACTCATCACCGTACGCTGCCTACCTCTATACCAGCAGCACTCCGGCGAATGACTGGTTGTTCTCCGGTCCGGTCTATCTGACGCAGGACTCTACGTACCGAATCCAATACTGGCGGCGCGCGAGTTCGACCTCCTATATGCAGACGCTGGAATTGGCGGTGGGAACCAACCGTCATAGCTCGGCGATGACGACCATTCTGCTCCCGCCCTATTCGTTCAACAACACCGGGACCGGCGCGGCCGCATTTATTCTGGACGTTGCGGAATACACGGCTCCGGCGACGGGCAGTTACTATTTCGGTCTGCATAACATTACCTCCGTTTCCAGCGGTTCAGTCTATGCCGACGATTTCCGCATCTATAAGGTCGGCGAGTGCGGCGCTCCCACGAGCGTGACGGCCGCCGCCGCAGTCGGTCCGGATTCCGCAGCACTGACGGCTACGGTGGTCGGTGGTTTCGGCGGCGAAATTCAATATCAATGGTACACCGGATTGACCTGTGACCCATTGAATCTTATCCCGGGCGCCACCGGACAAACCTATTATGCACCGGTGTCCGGCGTGTACTCCTGCAAGGCGTATTATGTTAATGCGGAAACTTGCGGATTGTGCGACAGCGCCATGGCGACGGTGATCCCCTGCGCCACCAACCCGTACAATGATTGGCCGAATCCGTTTGTGGAAGGTTTTGAAGGACTCACCACCCCGAATTTACCGGAATGCTGGCGGCAGCAGGATGTTAACGGTGATGCGCGGGTCTGGGGTTCGTCCGCAAGCTATTATCGTACCGGTTCCCGTAGTGGCTATATCTCCTACAGCTTATCATCTTCCGGTTTGCCCGTGGATGACTGGATGTACACGAAGGCTCTCAGTCTGACCGCCGGCGATACGATGAATGTGGACTACTGGTATCGCTGCGCTCTGACGAGTTCCAGCTATACAGAGGCTCTTGAAGTACTTGCCGGTACCGGAGCGCGAGCGGACTTAATGTCCATCGAAGTGGATCCGCTCTTCACGTTTAGCGCCGTGAGTACTCATCAGCTACATCAGGCGTATTTTGTCGTTCCGACGACCGGTACCTACTTTGTTGGATGGCACTGCCTAAGCGCCAATAACCAAGGCGGAATCGCCGTTGACGATATCACCATCTATAAGCGCGGAACCTGTACGGCTCCGACGATTGACGTCCCGGCGATATCGTATCCGGCGTGGGCGACTCTGACGGCGACGGCTTCGGGTGGTTTCGGCAGTGCAATCCAGTACCAATGGTACACCGGCACAGACTGTGTCCCCGGCAATGAAATTGCCGGCGCCACGACCAATCAGTACACCACATTGGTCAGCGGCGTCTTCTCCTGCCGGGCGTCACGTGATTCGTGCGGTGTTTGTGATTCGGCGGAAGCCACCGTCACGATTCCGCAAGCGGGCGAAATCTGTTCCAATGCCCTTACGTTAACACTGCCGGCCAGCAATGACTCGACCGTCGTTTCGGGAACAACCGTGGGCTTCTACTCGCATTGTCCGGAAATCTGCGGAGACGCTCAGTCCTATGGTCCCGATCTGTTCTATACGATGACGATCCCCGGCAGCGGCGATGCCGATTGCCGCCGCCTGGCTTTTGCCTTGTCCGGCGCTTACGATCCGTTCCTCGTCATCTATGACGGCTTAGATAACTGCTGCAACACGGCGCTGTACTGCAACGATGATCATGGACTATTCTCCCCGCTCCCGCCATGGGATGTTGCGGGACAGCACCCCCTCGTTGACCAGGAATCATACATTGCTGCGGAACTCTATCCGGGAACTTATTTGATTCGGGTCGCAGGTTGGATAGACTCGAGCGGCGCATACACTCTGAAGGTTTATGACAACGGCCCGTGCTTCGATCCGTGCGATCCGGCCGAAAACCTGACCGTTTACTTGTCCCCAACCGATCCGACGAAGATGTGGCTGCGCTTCGATGCAAATGCTCTCGGAACGTATAAGATCTTCAGCACGTTGGTCAAGAATAACGACGGTGATCCCGACAACGGAGAAGATCCGGATTGGTCGCTGGATACCACGATTGAAGTGACGACCATCGGTGTGGTGACGTGGACTGATCTACGGACATGGGTTGCCTATCGCAACTACGCCGTGATGCACGACTGCCCGGTGATCGGCCGTTGCTGCTACGGAGACCTAACGGATCCTGATTGTGAAGACAACACACTACCCGAGTGTGACGCTCTTATGGGCGTCTGGAATCGCTACTTGCGCTGTACTACCGATCCTTGTCCGGTGAGCGGAGCCGGTGAAACATGCGAAACCGCAATTTACATCCCGTCGTTCCCGTACTCAACGGGAGACGTTTCAACGGCCGGCTTCGCGAATGACTACCAGTTGCCGGTGGACGAAGGTGTTCCGCAGTGTCTTCCGTCTTATCCGTGGTATTACACCCAGTATAACGACGTTTTGTACCGGATCGTTTTGACCACAACGACGAGCCTCCAATTCACCTTAGTTCAACCGGGTTGGGGAAGCTTGACGATTCACACGGCTTGCCCGGCATCGGGAACCTGCATCGGCGGTGTGAAAAGCCCGACGGCCGGTACCTTGGTATCGCCTTGTTATACTCTCGCGGCTGGCACGTACTTCGTGATGATCGACAGCTGGACGTCAGCGCCGATAGATTATTCCATGAGCATCGACGTTTGCACGCCATAACTCCGACCGACTAACCTTAACTAATCATAACGGCGATCAGTGCCAATGCACTGATCGCCGTTTTCTTACCTCCAACATTGGCCTCATACTTCTACAAATGCTGATCTTAGGAGGTTGCGGGAAATGTGGGAATAGATTGTATTGATATTGACTCGTTCTAAAAAAGAGTATAGATTATCAGATATTAGAAAACAATCAACCTGAGGAATTTCCATGCAGTTCAGAAATATAACTTGCATTGTCTTTTCAATGTTACTGCTGGTGACGGGTTTGATTTCAACGGCTGGCGCGGCAGGCAGCCAAGCCGAATTAGCCCAGCCAGTGCCGACGATCACTGCAGGTATGGATCAAAATCAGTCTCTCGCAACGTTGGGGGAAACTCAGCGGGGACGTGGCAATAACCCCTTGGACGATTGGCAAACGCAAGCAATATCATATGCTTGGATTGACATTTCGGCAACGGGCCAAACAGCGGGTGTTAGCGGCAACGATTCAACCAGCGGTCCGATTTCGATGGGTATTTCCTTCCGTTGGTTCGGAACAACTCAAACCCAAATCCGGATTTCGACCAACGGCTTTCTGACGTTCGGAGATACGGCGAATACGGGGCAAAATACAAGCATTCCCAGTACCGCCGAACCCAACGGGGCATTCTATGTGTTCTGGGACGACTTAATGGTTGACGAATCAGCCGGTGACTGGATTAAGTACTTAACGGACACGGCAAATAACCGATTTATCGTCACATGGCATTGTCGTCGGTTGGGCGGGACGCTGCCCGTAGATTTTCAGGCGATTCTAAACGTAAACGGTCAGGTTATATATCAGTATCAGAACCTCGATGTTCGCGAATCGTGCACAATCGGCTTGGAAAACTCGACCGGTACCGATGGCCTGCAGATGTGTTTTGACGGTAGCGGAGTCATTCCAACGGCCAGTTCCGCATATCGCCTGGCCGAACCGGCCGGCACACCGAATCCGGTAACCAACCTCACCGCCTTAGTCTTGGGAACCAATGTCGCTTTGACCTGGACCAATCCCACGACCGATGTTTATGGCTCCATCCTCGGGGTTGACAGTTGCGACATCTATCTCGGTTCGACATTGATCGGCCGGGTCGGCCCCGGCGTGAATGCGTACGGTCATGCCAATACTGCGCTGGGTACTCTCGTTTATACGGTGTATGCCTGGAACGGAGTTTTCCCGAATCCCGTCGGGTACCGGAGTTTGCCGGCATCCGTAACGGTAGATGTGAGCGAACCCGTCTTCAGCTATCAGGAAGATTTTGAGTTGAGCAATGGCGGATGGACGGCAACTCCCGCCACCAATGGCTGGGAATGGGGCATTCCCACGGCCGCCAATGGCCCTGCGTCCGCCCATAGCGGAAGCCGGCTCTGGGGCACGGTGTTGAACGGCAATTATGCCAACAATGCATGTTATCAGCTCGAATTATCGGCCACACAACCCGTGAATAGTACGAATGCCGCAGTATCTTTCTGGGGATGGTACCGGAGCGAGGGCACGAGCAACACAACCTATGATGGGTGCAATTTCCGAATCAGCACAGACGGGGGGAGCAATTGGCAGGTTTTGATGCCGGTCATCGGACTCTACGATGATACGCTGATGACGACGAACAACACCTGCATCGGGTATCACAAACCCACGTGGAACGGCAGTCGGGCAGCCGATAGCCTGGTTGCCGGGCGATGGCGATATTTCGTTCTGCCGCTTAGCGGTTTCGTAGGACAGACTCCGATATTTCGATTCAGCTTCGGATCGGATCCGCAAGCCGCTAATTTTGCGGGATTCTATATCGACGATCTGTCGATTTGCGGTCTGGCACCCGGCGGCGGAGCGACCATCAGCGGCACAATCACACTGGACGGTGAGATGGGATCGGTGACGGAAACTGTCGTTCGCGCCAATGGTTTCGGTGCCCCACTGGACTATCCGAATGCCCAGGGTGCGTATGAACTGGCGAATGTCCAACCCGGAGCGCGGATTCTTATGGCATCCCTGACCGGATACCAGCCGGCTTCGACTAATATCACCGTGACGGGGGACACTACCGATGTAGATATGACACTCCGCCGGCAAGTACCACCCGCTCCAACCAACTTAACCGCCACGCTTGCGGCTGGATCTGAAATCGTCGCCTTGAATTGGGACGATTCGCCGGATATGTTTGTGGATCTCTACCGAGTATATCGAAAGCACGCAGCAGATTCAAGTTATACACTGAATCAACTGATCTATGGCCGCACGGCATCGCAGGCGGTGGACACGCTTCCCCAGGCCTTAGTCTATCACTACGTTGTGACCGCGGTGGACACTAATGTCATCGCTCCGCCGATTGAATCGGGCTATTCGAATCGGGCGGATGTTGCCAATGTTACCCTCCCGCCCCAATCGCTGCATGCCCGGACCGATTTTGATGACCATGTCCGGCTAACGTGGGTGGGCCCGACCGATCCGCCAATGGTAGAGCTTAGCTACGATAACGGCACCTGTTCCCCGGAAGTCAGCGGAATCGGCTTTTCGTCACAACCGCTGTTCGGCTGGATTGCCACCCGGTTTCAGACTGAAGGAGCGGTCGTAGTGTATCGGCTCCGGATCTATTTCACCGAGAATGCGCTCCCCGGCGATGCGTTTCAAGTAGGACTCTTTGCAGACAACGGAAGCGGTCGCCCCACGTTCACACCGCTGGATGTAATGAACGCCACAATGGAATTGCCGTTGAATAGTTTTCGCGATTTTTATCTGACGACACCGCGCACTTTCACGGATGGGATTTTCTACGTAGGCGCCCGACAACTCGGTGATTGGCCGCTCAATATTGGTGGCGACATCGAGTCGCCGTTTATCAACAACACGTTCTTCTTTGCGGCTGATCCATGGTCGTGGACGACGTTCGAGCCCACCACGATGGCGATTCCGTTGATGCACGCCGTTGTCCAAAGCACGACTACGCAAGCGATGGTTCTACATCCATCCGGTTGGGAATATTCGGACGCAACAACTGAGTCAAAGCTGGTGTCGCATGGCAGCGAACCATCGGCAACACTGACCTATCTGACCGAACTATCCAGCGAGAATATCGCTCAACTGACGGCAAGCCGTTTAAGCTATACCACCGGACCTCGCGCACCACACGCCGAGGCGATTTCCATTCCTGATCGTGATCGCTCAACTCTTGACGATCCCGATTACTACATTGTTTATCGTAATGGGATTGATGTCGCGCATCCCACCAGTCTTTCCTATAACGACTACGTTGATGAGAGCCACGCCAATACGTATTGGCTCACCGCGCGGTACGACGATGGTTCCGAGTCTTCCCACTCGGACACGGTAACCGCGATGCCGGCGATGCCGCCCGGTGCGCCCGTAGTCACCGGTATGCCGCTGGGACTTAGCACCATCGAAATCAGTTGGATCAATCCCACGCAGAACGCCGATGGTTCACCGTGCGTAGATCTGGATTCCTTGCGTATCTATCGCGATGGAATTCTGCTCGCCACCGTGCCCAGCAGCATTACACAGTATATTGACACGCCTGCATACCCAACCGCACTGTACACCTGGTCCGTTCGTGGAGTGGATGAAGCCTCGAACGCCGGACCGGCCGGAGTCTACTCCGGCTCGGTTCTTCCACCTTGGGAGGAGGTGCTCTTTAATTGGATAGACATATCGGCATCGGGTACCAATACGGGAGCGACCGGCAATGACGCCACCAGCGGACCGATCCCATTGGGGTTCGTCTTCCCCTTCTATGGCAGTTACTACTCGCAGGTGCGCGTTTGTACGAATGGTTGGCTCTCGTTTTTAAGTACAGCATCGGTCAATTACACGAATATCGCGTTACCCTCACCGGCGGATCCCAATGCTGCGATCTATCCATTCTGGGATAATTTGAACGTCGTGGCCAGTTCCGGTCAGTGGGTCAAATATCGGGCGGAGCCGAGCCGTTTCACAATTTCATGGCATTGTCAGCTTTCCAGCGGAAGCACCGGACCGTTCGATTTTCAAGTGGTTCTTGAGGAAAACGGGACCATCACGCTTCAGTATTTATCCTTGCCGAGTGTGATTAACTCCTTTACGCTGGGCGTCGAGAATGCAACCGGCACTTCGGCTTTGTTGCTGCTATACAACGGCAACGGCGATTGGACGCCGGGAGAAAATACGGCCATCCGGATTTTTGCCCCGCACCCTGTTTTTGCACCGGTCTCCGGAACGGTCGCCTTTGACGGTGGCAACGGCACGATGACCAGCGTTACAATTACCGCTTCAGGCGAGAATCATCCGTCGATTCATCCGTTAGCCGATGGGACATGGACAATGGATGAAGTCGCCACCGGATATCGTCAATTCATCGCTCATCTCACGGGTTTCGTCTCCGATACCGTTTTTGCCGTCGTTCCCGATACCGGACTTTCGAACATATCGCTTGTATTGCGGCGCAATAATCCTCCGGCTCCCACCGGGTTTACCGCAACGGTGAATACGGCGACACAGATCGTTACCATGGACTGGAACGACTCGCCGGACGGGCTGGTTGATGCGTATCGTATTTACCGTAAGCTGTCATCTGCGAGTACCTGGACGCTATTGCGAACCGTGATCGGTCGAACGAACTCCGCCAGCAGTGATACTCTGGTTGGCTTAACCGGCGGGTACCATTATTCGGTAACGGCGATTGATACCAATGTCACCGGATCTCCGGTGGAATCCGATCGCTCCCCGACGGCGTTGGTCATTGCCGGCCATCCGGCTCCTAACAACCTGACTGCCGATGGCCGATTCGATGACCGGATTCGTCTGACGTGGGCGGTTCCAGGTGCGGCCAACTCGCCCGGCTTCATCAGCAATCGCGAAACCGCCGGCATCAGCCCGATGGACTTCAGCGGCTCCGTCAAAGCAACGTCCTTGGCAAGGCTCGGCGATGATGAAGCATCGACTTCATCGGCACGCGATGGCCGCAGCACGCTGGACGAGGTCATTAACTACAAGATCTATCGCGACAACGTTCTGCTCACCACCGTGGCCGGCACAGTATTGCAGTACAACGACACGAATGTTGTGGAGAATCAGCCCCACAATTATTATGTCACGGCGCTCTATGACGACAATCAGGAGTCGGGATTGTCCAACGTGGTCAGCAATGCGCGCTGCAATCTGGCTCCCGGAGTTCCAACGGATTTCACATTGACGCCGCGCGGCACGACCATGCAGCTCAGTTGGTCGGATCCGACCGTAAATGCGCTCAATGCGGATAATTTAGCCACGTTCTGCTCGGACTTGGTGAAGATCTATATCTATCGGGATAATGTCTTGATCGATAGTGTTAATGCCGGAGTAAATGTTTATACGGATTCTCCGCCGGAGCCGACTGAAGTGTACACATGGTCGCTCCGTGCTCTGGATGAAGTGCCGAATCTCAGCGCTTCGATCAGCGCCATCGGCATTATTGAATCGCCATGGCAGCCGGCAGTCTATGACTGGATTGACATCTCATCCACCGGCACAACCATTTCCTTTTCGTCAACGGATGATGCGAATTCGGGCCCCTTCTCGCTGGGTTTTGAATTCCCCTACTACGGTGAGAATTACACGAATGTCAGAGTCTGTACCAACGGTTGGCTCACGTTCAGCAGCAGCACCTCAACCACCTACTCCAATACGACCATTCCGAATACATCCGTGCCCAATGCCACACTATATATATTCTGGGATGACTTGGTCATTACGTCGGGCTGGGTGAAGTATTTGTCTGACCCGGTTAACGGTCGCTTTATCGTAACTTGGAATACAATCCGTCGATCAACGACAGATCCTTATACCCAGATGCAAATCATTTTAGAAAGCAGCGGTGCCGTAAAGTACCAGTATCAAGGAGTTCCGACCCTTCTCAATTCCTGTACGATCGGACTTGAGAACGCTACCGGTACGGAAGCAATCCAACTATTGGCGGCAGGTGCGGCCGAGGTTTGGACTCCGGCCGCCCAAAGTGCCGTGGAATTCTGGGGCGGTCCGTCGGGCAGTGTGGAAGGAACGGTTCTGGCTTATCCGATCAGCATACCCATTGTTAATTGTGCGGTCTGGGCTACCAGTGCCGAGCAGAATTCGGACACCGTTTATACGGATGTTGCCGGCTATTATATTCTCCGCACGGAACCCGGAGCCTATACACTATATTTTGACCACCCGAACTATTGTCCGATGTCGGCAGATATTATTATTGAGGACAATGTTCCATTGACCCAGAACATGCAAATCCGATCCCTGACCGCTCAGTTTAGCGTTACATCCTTTACGATGGAAGCACCGGTGGGGATCGGCGGTGTCGCCACGTTTACGATACGCAATCAACCTAACGCGCCGTGTGTCTTGGATTACTCGATCAGCGATACGTCCGACTGGCTGCGCGTCGTTCCGGAATCCGGAATACTGAATTCGAATCAAACAGACACCATTCGGGTCTATGCTGATGTGCAAAACTACCCCGTTTATACCGAATTGTACTCTTCTTTGGTTATCACATATCACGGTGCGGGCTCGCCGTACACGATTCCGGTTGATGTGATTGTAGTGCCTAACACGTCGTCAGAAGATCTAATCATTGCCCCGCCAACAGAATTTGCTCTCTGGCAGAGTTATCCCAATCCCTTCAATTCGACGACTCAATTGCGATTCGATGTACCGAAAGAGAGCCGGGTGGACATTGTGATTTACAATGTCATGGGACAGGAAATTGCCCATCCAGTTTCGAGAATTTATCCCGCAGGAAGATATGGTGTTCCCTTTGAGGCATCGGGAATGCCCTCCGGAATGTATCTCGTCCGAATGCAATCAGGTGAATATGTGGGAATGAACAAAATGTTGCTGCTGAAATAACCGCCGACTATTCGGACATCATCATGATGCAGGGGCCGACTCAGATAACTGGGTCGGCTCCGGTTTTGTAGATCTGCACTGCACCCCGTTTATTGAATAGCGTTTCCTATATAACAGAGAGGTGATGGCGGTTTGTTTGGATTGAAGCTCGTAATCGGAAGCCGATGCTGCTCGAATAGGCTCCAACCGAGAGAAGTGCAACCGGCTCCTCGGCAATGGAGAGCCTGGTTCCGGCTTATGTTGGTCACAAAATGTGGATTTAAGAATGCTCATGATAAGAGCCCCAAACGGGGCTTTTTGTTGTTGCAGCACGAGCAGCAGAATCGTATTGGAATGTACTGACCATGTAGTAGAAACTGATTACGAATTCGCAATCAGAGCTTTCCGGAAAAGACAAATCATAGTCGTAAAAAATGCCGCGATTGGGATATTCGGTACGAAAAATTAGTGGGCTCTTTGTGCGGCTGTTAGTTCACGAGACTGTCCCAAGACTGTCCCCATCGGTTCGTAAGTAAAATAATTACAGTGGTGGTCAGCTTACTCTTAATCAAACGAATGTTCCTTTGTAAGTTTAGTATTCTGAACGTTGCTGTTTATGCCTAATGTCCGCGAAGTAAAGTCGCCGTTTTCAGAACATCAAAAAGAGCTTCGAATGGACAATCAGAACAAGAAGCAGAAAAGCACGCTTTTGCTGCACTTAACATGAGAGTTTCAGCTTAGCGTAGGCTGAGTTGACAAAGAACCTTTGGAGTGGTAGATTGAACTATTCAGAGCTTGATCCATAGAGGATAACCAATGAAAATTATCACCGTAATGAACCTCGCAGTCGTGATGGTGCTGGCTGTCAGCTGTTCCAGCGACAAGCCCACCGCACCGAATAGTGACACGACACTGTACTTCGATATTATCGGCACTGATGCTCCGGCCAACATGGACGCCGCGATGCAGGAACTGGGTGATCTGTCAATACTGGTTCCAGATCCGGTCGATCCGACCGATGCCGTATTGAGACAAGATGTGAATGGCGAAGTTCTGACGGCGATCACCCTTGATGACTCGGTGCGCGTGAACTTTCGCCGAATTTTGGCCCATCTGCACGATCAGATGAATGCCCTTCGCCGGTGCATGGCAAACAATGACGATCCTCGGCTGCTTCGGTTGGCTCACGGTGCTCATCAAGCCATTCGGCGGGGCATCTTAGCCCTGGAGAACGAAGAACCGCGTCTGGCGCTGCGCTATTTCCATACGGCCAATCGCATGTTAAATCTGGCGAATACTCTGTGCCGAGGACGCGGATAGCCGCTATCGACCTTCAATCACTAATGCTATAAAGCCGCTGAGCAAGCGGCTTTTTATTTGGTGCCAGCCTTGAGAAGACGGGCCTGGGCATCACCTACCAAGCTAGCCTCAGAAGCAGACTCCCGTAATAAAACAGGAGGCCGCCCCTTGCGGGACAGCCCCTGTACATCTACCGTCAGAGTGAATTAGTACCGAGCGTTGCGCGCCGGGCGTTCTTCCCGGGGTTTCGCTTCATTGACCGTCATCCGGCGGCCTCGCGTCTCCATCTCATTTAACGCGTTAATGGCGGCTCGCCCTTCCTTGTCATTCGGCATTTCGACAAAACCAAATCCCTTGCTGCGATTGGTCATGCGATCCACGATAACGCTGGCGCGGTCGACTTTGCCGTGCGCTTCAAACATGTTGCGCAGATCATCTTCACCGGTCTCGTAGGACAGATTGCCTACATAAATGTTTACCATCGTTGAATCCTTTTCAACTTGCGGGGATGGTGTCCCCAAACTGTCACTTACTTACCTATCAACAAGCCGAAAAAGATATTGTATCCAAAACCTTCTCGTGACACAGGCCTGCGAAGAGCTCCGCAAGGAGCGACTGTTAGTGCAGGAGGTTAAGGATCATTCCCGAATCCCATGCAACCCCAATATACGAAATAAAGACGTGAATTGCTTGCAAGCCTACGCCTCGGCTGTTAACATTGCACTTACATACCCATTCTGGCACATCCTGTTGAAACCCTGCGTGATGCGCTTGATACACTCTAGGCGATCAATCCCCGGCTTATTCACGAGCAGCAGAGTAGCGAACATTGGTATGGATGGTAATTAAGTAGTGTTCAACAAACAAGAGTGCCTCCGATGGATATCGGAGGCACATTGTTGACCAGACGAATCAGAAATAATGGAGAATCAATCGGACGAGACGACAACATAGAACAAACAGACGTCTCTGGGATTGGCGATGGACAAGGTCGTGTCCGATGTCTGCCCGACAAGCGTTGTAAAGGGACCGTCGGGAGTAGTCGACGAATACAACTTGTACAAAGAAGCACCCGAGCCAACCCAGTTGAACTGCAGTTGATCAGTTTCGGGAATGTAATTAATGGTGAGATCAGTTGGTGGATTCAGTTGTCCGACCATGAACGTGACCGGAATCAATGTCGGATTCTCATCCGGATCGTTGCTGCTGAACACCAGATTACCGGTATACGATCCGGCAGCGAGACTTTGTGCGCTGAAATCCAGTCGCAGATATTGACACTCACCTGAATTCAACGTGCCGTCAGTCGGAGTTCCCAGCGACAGCCAGATCGGCCGCGCCGAGAATTGAATCGCCAAATTGTTGGTCAGATAAGCGGCATTATAAACAGCTTGCAGTCCCACGGTGCCCGTCTCATTTTCAATCCCCACCGAACAACTGGTGAGCGTTCCGCTAAGCTGCTGGTACTGGTATACGATCCGGCCATCGGAGTACATCAGGATTTCGAAGGTATAGTTGCCGGTGGTCGAGGAGTAGTGATTCACGCTGTCGAACTGAACAATGTAGCGACTGTTGGCCGCATCGTAATACGTCCACACATGCGCGCCGCTCAATTGGGGCGACAGGTCATCCCACAACGCCGCGAGCATGGCATTGGGCAAACGTCCGTGGGGGATGCTTCGATTTCCATAATCCACGGTATCCGCACTGAAGTGGATGTTGCCATTGGCGCTGATTCGAGCTTCAGTGTAAGTAGAACCATAGAAGGGGAAAGAGAACGGCAGGGTAACGCCGATGATCTGATCATCCGATGTGAAGTTCAGAGCGGTTCCCACACTGGCCAGTTCCACCCAGTTGTAGACTGGCCCATCGGGTTCGTTGGAATCCACCCAATTGTAGCCGTAGCTATCCGGGCCGCCGTATGAATCGAGTTCATTGCGATCACCGCGTTCGGCATCCATTTGCGAATTCTTGTCATCCGTCGGTAGCTTCGGTGCAGAGGCAGCCTCTTCCTTAGTCACGCTAACCACTGTCGGTTCCAGTGTCACAAGCACCGGCGTTGATTGGTTCCACACCGTGCTCCAATAGAGAGGACAGGGTCCCAGATTGCAAATCTGAATGGAATCCACATCGGTACCATTCAGCGGTGCCGTTCCGGTAATGCTGGCCGCGCTCAATGAAATGTCGGCATCCCCGGCACAAGGATCGCCGGTACTGAAACGAATGGCCCGACCGGCCGCGAGCCCGGTGGAGTTTTCCGGCAAGGTGCCGCTGCAGAGATAATTGAGGTAGTTAGCGGACGAACCCTGAATGCCCACACCGCAGGACGCCACCGATGCCGCTACATTATATTGCAGCACAATGTTGGCATCACCCGTGGCGGTGGGGTAGTAGGCGGGATCGTAGATTACAATTTCGAAAGTCTCGGCCGTCGTTGTACCGTAGTGGTTGATTTGGTAGAATTCGATCACCAGTAAATGGTTCGCTGCATCGTAGTAAGTAGCGACCTGTCCGCCCGTGGCCGGATTCAGATCATTCCACATGGCATATATTCCCACCGGTGCAGTGCCATCCGGTACACAGCCCGACGTAACCGAATATCCGCCCGAGAAAGTTACGAAGCCGTTGGATCCAATGTAATAATTGGTGTAGGTTGTCCCGTAGAACTTCACGGGGAAGGGCAATGCTGTTGGCCCCGAATAGCTATCGTCGGTCAGCGTTACTACCGTACCCGAGCCGCCTTCCGATGGAGCAATGGCACGCCAGGCGTAAACCGGGCCGTCGGGATCTACGTTTTCACAGGCCGTATAGCCATAGGCATCCTCCGGACTGCACATATAGCGCGGATCGGACGGCAGTGTGAAGTCTTGAGTCGCGGTCGCTCCGATCACGACGTTGGATACAACCTGTTCACCACAGCCGGCTCCGAAGGCGCGTATGGTGTAGGTGCCCTGCGGCAACGTAATGCTGTAGTAGCCGGATGCATTGGTGGTCGCGGGCGAGACGGGTACGTTCATCACTTCGACCGTGGCGCCCACCGCCGGGCCGCCGTTACAGGATGTTACCGTTCCCGATACCATGCCGGTCGGTGCGGATTGCAGCACCACATTCTGGGTGGTTATATTGCCGTTCGTGATTGCAATACCCGGAATAGTCTGCGTGATGTAGGCGAATTTCGAGTACTCAATGGAATGAGTTCCCACCGGCACAGCCATACTATACAGACCGGAGGCGTCGGTAGTGACACTCTGCGGGCCTGACGTATTTTGAACCTGCACCCCGGTCAACGGATTATTCGAGGCGTCGCGCACAGTTCCGGCCAAGGTACCATAACCGGCCAGAATCGAATTGCTGCAAGCCAGCGAAAACGACTGCGGACCGCTGGGCAGACTGGTGGCGGATACCGTGATGGTCCACTGACCTGATTCCGGACTGGCAATGACGACTTGCTCTGAATTGTTCGTATGATCCATTCCGGTGGTTGCCGGAGTCGACGGACTCGCGGAATTCAGAGTGTAGGGATAATAGACCGTGCTGGATGGCGACGTCAGCGTCAGATCCAAATCATTAATGAGAGTCGGGTTTGCCAGCGGAGTGGCCGCAGGATCCATCCAAGACAATGACGTGCGCAGAAGCGGCGTTCCTGCGGCAACCGTAAACGTGTAGGTCTGGGTTTGACCAGTGGTTAATTGATCTTCGAGGAACCCGCCGCCCATCACGGCATCCACTGCCGCCTGCACATCGACACGTCCGAAGCCGTAGGTGTAGTCCGGCCCGACATTGCCCAGATCCTCGGCGGTGTTGATGAGCAGCGCCTTGATCGTCGATGGCAGTGGCGCAAGTCCGGGGAAGGAAATATGGAATTGCTGCAAGATGTCGGCGACACATCCCGCGGTGATGGGCGTTGCCATCGATGTACCACTCATATCCCCGTAGGTATTCCCCGGCAAAGTACTATGAATGCTCACCCCGGGCGCACAGACTTCCGGCTTAATGCGTCCGTCATCGGTCGGTCCCCACGAGCTGAAAGAACTCATGCCGTCCGTATCATTGGTGGCGCCCACCGTGATAATGTTTTTCGCACCGGCCGGGATGCTCATGGTATTATAGGTTGTGCCGCAGGTGGCGGGACTGTTGCGTTCGTTTCCGGCGGCGAAGAGTACGATGAACGGACTTCCCAAGCTGCCGCGAACGATATTATCCACCAGCTGCGATGTGAGTTCATAGTCTCCCAGCCATGAACAGGAATATCCATTCGGTACGACATTCGCGCCGATCGAATTCGTAGCCAGTTCAGCTCCGTACGTATCGATCGCTTCTTGATAGTTATCGGCAATATCTTGCGGAGAATTGTATAAACAGTAGGGACTGCAGGATTCATAAAGATAGGAAACAATGTCGCAGCCGGGAGCCATGCCGCGATATTGTCCGCTGGAAAGCGCGCCGCTTCCACCAACACTTCCGGCAACATGCGTAGCATGATTCGCGATCGAACCACCTTCCCCGGCCGTAACTCGTCCACCAAAATCGGTATGGGTGCCGTCCACCAATCCTCCGTCATACACACAGACTGTCACTCCAGAGCCGCTCAGATTGTAGGGAGCGGCTTGAATCGTATTAGCGCCCACTACCTGCCGTGCCAAATCGTTCACCTCGGTCAGTGGCGGCGGAATCACGTCGATCCACTCGACCGCATCGGCATTGGCCATTGCCTCAAATAAAACCGGATCCATCGCCATAATCCAGGTATTCAGCACGTCAATGTAATCGGCAGTGATCGCATCATAGCTTTGGGCGAGAGCTATGCCTTCCGATTTATCCACGTCCTTGTGAAAGCGGACCGACACAATGACTTTGCCGTCTTCATAACGCGCCCATTCGCCAAACTCTTGCTGCTGAACCCGTGGATTCATTTTATCCGTTGGTTTTAACTCGCCCGCCCAGCGAACACCCAAAGCACGGGCATGGGCCGGAGTAATGGATTTGGTCAGACTGGCTACCCAGGCATTTCCAGTCACCGGTTCAAGCAGATGTATTCCGGCGTTCTCCAGCGTCGATTTCTGCTGATCATCCGGAACTTCGAACAGTTGCACCAGAAAGTGGGGAGCTGATCCACGCTGCACGTCGGCTGATAAATCGTGGAGCACCTGCGTATCCTCGCTCGTGGCTACATCTCCCGAAACCAGGCGAATCGTATAGTCAGGAGAAGGTGATTCTGCCCGTACAACCGAATTAAATCCGAGGGCTGTCACAAAAAGCGCCCAGACAACCAAATGAGTTCTCATCAAATTCGTTCGCTTGTTCATGTCAGTTGCTACTCCATATTTCAGTGCCAAGTGGGTCATCCGGCATTAATGGTTCATCACTCAATTCAGAGTATGTTAATATAAGATATTCAAGGACGTAAAAGCAAGAACTTCTGATGGCGCGAAAAAACAGACGCGCCGGGTCAATAGATCTTGCGCGATTATAAAAAGGTAACTTACAGCCTTCAGGCCGTTATTGCGAAAAAGTACATAAGCGGAAGGAGGCAAAGTGGCCATATATCCGGTCGTTCGAGAACTTTTTCCCGTCAGAGGAAAGTATGACAGTAACCGGACTTCGAAAGTATGGGCATAGGGTATTAGATGACCGTTAAAATGGGCAGAATGCACTCCGGCCGGTCTATCCCCGGCTTATTCACCAAGGTTGAAACCGGGTACGTTTCCAGGGGCGAATCAGGGAAGAGTACCAGGCAGGGCAACAGGTCTTCAACAGCAAGGGGATCAGGCGAAAACCATTTTGCCATACAATCTGGCTGCAAATCACGGGCATGCGATCATTAACTGCTGCAAAAGATAAATGTGGATTGCAACTTAGAAAAGCCTCCGATGGGGCTTTTCTGTCGACGAAAGCAAGTTACAATTTGATACTGGGCAACAAGACTGCCCTGTGTCCTGTATGTCGAAACCTCCCCAACGTGCATCCAAATACTGAACGAGGCATCCTATACATGATATTATTACTTGGAAGAACATTTGGGGTATGTTGTTTTTCAATATTTTTCACCATATTAATAGCCATGCCCTCCAAACCTCGTAAAACTGTCCTGATCGTCGAGGATGACGATGTTCAGCTTCGGCGCCTGGTCGCCGAGATTCGCGATTTTGGCTATCATGTGATTCCGGCCAGCAATGGTATGGAAGGTCTCGATGCGTTCCTTCAGGATGAACCCGATATAGTAGTTTCCAATATTCACATGCCGGTTCTGAACGGCTTTCAACTGTTAAGGGCGATTAAACGTGTTAGCCCGACTATTCCATATATTCTTACCACCGGGTTCGGGCATTTTCGGAAGTTCTTTCCTGAAAAAGTAGCGATGGCCGATGCTTTTTTCGAAAAACCGCTGGATTATGGACTGCTATCGGATCGCATTGGGGAACTCACCAAGGATTCAAAGAAACAACTATGACGGATAGTGTGATCTGTAGGTATGGATGCTCGCATTGATTATCTACTTCATCTTCGTCATAGCAAACGGTGGCAGAGGTTTGATAAGTTTGTGACATCAATCGACGATTAATCGAGGAGGTTTGGATAGTGACTGCATTCAATTCGTTCGATGAGATTTTGGTTTTCGCCATCCAGCGCGAACAAGAGGCGCAAGACTTCTACACGGACATGGCCAGGTCGACCGAGCACGCTCATATGCGTCAGATTTTCGAGGCATTTGCCAAAGAAGAAGGAGGCCACAAAGCAAAGCTGCAGGCGATCAAGGAGGGCAAGCACTCAGTTCCGTCATCGATGAAGATCCCCGATCTAAAAGTGGCAGACTACCACGAGAAGATGACCCCGTCAAGTGACATGAGCTATGATGAGATCCTCTTGCTGGCTATGCAGCGGGAAAAGGCCGCATTCAAGTTGTATTCGGATTTAGCCGAGGCAGCGGAAGAAGAGACGACTCGTAGCCTGTTTCTGGCATTGGCGCAGGAAGAGGCAAAGCACAAGTTGCGGTTTGAACTCGAGTATGATCGCGAGTTCTTGAATGAGAATTGAAATCATCGGTTGGCGCTGTTTATTCTGCCTCCCGTTTCCTACTTCCTAACTATCAACAGCATGCGGTGGCAGAGCCAAGCCGCCCAGCCAAGTAGCTGCATACAACTGTATTTTTCCGAAAAGGGCATTTCAGGAGTGACTATGAAGTCTATTTTGATATGCATCATCATGCTCATTGCTATTGATCGCGCATTTGGCCAGCCAAGCCCGGATACGCTCTGGACGGTCAGGATCGGCGGCGATAGCATCGATTACTGTCATGCCATCAAGCAGACCGTTGATGGCGGTTATATATTGGCCGGTGAGACCAATTCATATGGTCAACATCAGAGCGATGCCTACCTCGTGAAGCTAAATTCCGGTGGCAGCATGCAGTGGTCCAATACATTCGGCACCGATAACGATTTCAGCAGTAATTCGTTTGCTGCGGTAGAACAGACATCGGATCAGGGATACATCCTGGCGGGGCGCACTACGCTTAGCAACTGGACCTCTGCATACATCGTGAAAACCGATGCCGACGGGGACACGGTATGGACGTGTGTATTTGATGATCCACATTCAATGATTGATGTTTACGGACGTGCGGTGCTGCAAACCGCAGACGGCGGCTACCTGATTGCCGGCTATGCCGCGAGCGCTTTCCCCGCGCACGGCTATATCTGTTTATTCAGGACGGACGCCAATGGGGATACACTATGGACACGAATAATGCGTGCACGGGAGGCTATCGCGTACGAGACTTGTGACGCCATCTTTCCTGCGTCGGACGGCGGGTATGTGCTTGCCGGGCATCGCTACCCAGAGGGATCGAACAATGTTGACGGACTATTCGTGAAAGTGACAGAGACCGGCATCGTAGAATGGTGGCACTCCTATGGTCATGACAGCTATGATGCGTTCAGTTCGATTGCCGGGACAGCCGATGGCGGCTACATCATCGCAGGACGATCTTACGTGAGCGCGAGTCAGTCAATGGACCTGTATATCGTACGCACTACAGCTTTGGGCGATACGATTTGGACACGAAGAATCGGCGGCCCTTCAGAAGATATAGCCGTATCTGCTTTTGAAGTCGAAGGCGGCTTTATCGTCGGAGGTCAGACCCGATCGTACGGTGCGGGCAATGACGATCTTTCCTTGGTGAAACTGGATGCAAACGGTGTGCAGCTATGGAGCCGTACTTATGGCGGCAGTGGCTACGACTGGTGCGATGAGATGCAACGCACAACCGATGGGGGCTACGTACTGTGCGGTTCGACGGGTTCATTCGGCGTTCAGGGCTATGACATGTATGTGGTTAAGACCGGGCCGGATCAGGCTGGCAGTAACTGTCCCTTGTTATGCGAGGACGCCTACCCCATATCTGTTGGTGTCCCACTCACCGAGTGCAGCTTCCCTGAAGCTGGTCAGCATTGGTTTAGTATTCAGCTTGCGCCGGGAATATACCGGTTTCAGCTGGATGGATTCTCCGGATCGACGGATTACGACCTTTACACTTATCTAAACTGCTCAGACAGCGATCCGACGGAATGCAGCGGTCTTGCTGTCGGACCTGAGGATTTCATGTGTCAAATCACGGTGCCTCAAACATTACTCGTTGAAGTGGATACCTATGCGGGGCCATATGGTTCCTACCGGCTGCTTATCAGCAGCACGGAATCGGTCGATCCGCAGACAGAGTCTCTGCCGACGGAGTTTGAACTTTCAGTCTATCCCAATCCTTTCAACCCCAACACAACAATCACGTTCGCTTTGCCGACCGCTCAGTTTGTCCGCTTGGCCGCTTACGATATTTCCGGACGGCGGGTACAGATGCTATTGGATTCTTGGATGGAAGCAGGTACGCATCATATAAAGTTCAATGGTCAGGCGTTGCCGTCTGGAATGTATCTCGCACAGATTCAGGCTGGAACCATCGTGCAAACAAGAAAACTGATCCTGCTGAAGTAATATCCTATAGGTGACGGCTGCATCAGCATCATAGCATGCGGTGGCGGAGCCGAAGCGTGAGGGCGCCGAGCTGCACAAGAATTGAACAATCAGGAGCGGATTCACCATACAGGAGATAGAGGATGCCTACGACCGAGAACAACTTAAAAGAAGCCTTCGCCGGAGAAAGCCAGGCGAATCAGAAGTATCATGCCTTTGCCAAGCAAGCCGAGAAAGACGGATTACCCAACATTGCCCGGTTGTTTCGAACCGCCGCCGAAGCGGAACGAATTCATGCTGAAGGACACTTGAGCGCATTAGGGGGTATTGGCTCTACCGTTGACAACTTGCAAGCCGCGATTGCCGGGGAAACGGGTGAGTATACCCAAATGTATCCCCCGATGTTACAGCAGGCGGAGACCGAGAATCACAAAGCGCAGCGGATGTTTGGATATGCGGTGAAGGCCGAGGAAGTCCACGCTCGGCTGTACAAGCTGGCTTTGGATGCTGCCCAGCAGGGAAAGGACCTGTCAGTGGGTGAGATCTATCTTTGCCCGGTTTGTGGTCACATCGAGTTTGGGACGGTGCCTGAATCCTGTCCGATTTGCAGAGCCAAAGGCAGCAAGTTCATTCAAGTGTAACGCGTGCCGTCCAAATCATCACCATCCAAGCGATAGCTGATAGGGTGACGAGACTCTGTGAGCTATAATTCTAATCGGTTATGAGAGTGTAACCGGTGGAAAGGAGGATCTTCAAATGGACAAGAAAATAAAGCATTTGGAAATGATCCAAAGCATCATTAACCAGATAGCAAACCACTCGTTCATGATCCGGGGCTGGAGCTTAACTCTTGTTTCGGTTTTATTCGCACTTACCGTTAAAGAAGCTGAACCTATATACGTATTGGTAGCATATATTCCCATACCAGTGTTCTGGTTACTCGACGGCTTCTTCTTTTCCCAAGAAAGAGCATTCAGGGCCTTGTACAACCGCGTTCGCAGCCTGAATGACGAGGCGGTCGACTTTTCAATGAACAAGTCGGATTTCTCCGGCGGAAGAAACTCATGGTTCAGATCAACGTGCTCAAGAACCTTGAGTATTTATTATCTCACGCTATCAGCTGCTGTAACGGTTGTATTGCTAGTTCTGCGCTGATGAACTGATGGTCTGATGCTATATTTAGTAGCACGTGTGATATCACACTTTGGGGTTTTTCCAGCTTCTGGCGTAGTGTAGCGGAGCCGGAAGCTGGGGCACGGTTGTTTCAAGGGCGGATTCCAGCGCTTTTTACGTAGTGGAAACGGTACCGGAACGAGGGATTTTCGTATTATCCCCCAACGGGGGAGCGGAGTGGCGGATCCAGCAGAATGGCACCATCCGCTGCCCCAAATTATATTCCAAATTCGTGGAACACTCTGAAGAACAGCTGCTTCTTATCGAAGTGAAACGTCTTGTTGACATCGGGAATCTCCCAAGGGCAATAGCCATGGCAACCGAAGTAAGTGCACTTAGCCTCTATTGTGCGATGGGAATTTGGGATCTGGGACAACAGCGCGTGTTTGCCAGGGATTATGAAACGGCATTAGCGCTCTATGCTGCCGCCGAGAACTCACCGCTGAATGTTGCTCCATTTCCATGGGGACAATTGAACGCGCTGATTTATTTGGGCAGAATCGATGATGCCGTACAGACATTCCGTCAACGGTTGACTATGTTACCCGGAATTGAGGTCAACGATGTGCGCTTGATACAAATTCGGCACAACTTTCTCTCTGGGATTAAACATGATATCTTCCAGACAGGGGCTGGCAACATCGCCCTGAATCATTTACGGGATTGTTGTTTAGGAAAGAACAACTATATGGCTACTATCATCTCACCAGAAGGTATCTGGAGAGTGACCGACAATCAAATTGTTCGTTTGCAAGATGGCGACGGTTGGTAGTGTGCAATTCCGTGGTCGCCATTCGCCGCCCACATTCATCACATTCATTGCAAGATACGTGACCTTAGGAATAATCAACATGAGAGTTTTTGCAACGATATTTACTTTGATCATCATCAGTATTTCTGCGGAAGCCGGCACGCGCCAACTAACCGATTTTGAACAACTCTGGAGTGCGCTGCAAAGCGGAGTCTCAGTTCGTGCCGTTATTTATTACGGAGAATGCAAACTTCTGATTGACGGTAAAGAGGAGTCCGCGCCGGCGGCAGTGGGCGGAGTAGAACTGTGGCCTTATGAGTATTTCCCGGCGATGCTGATGGGGAATCCGCGAGCGTTCATTTCGGTATCGGAGACGAGATTAATCTCCCATCCGAAACGCGGCTATGTGTATAACTACGTGAAGCTTCGCATCTACGAAGATGGCGAAGTGGAAATCCAGGCGCGATACCTGAAACCGAAGTCGCTCAAGATTACGATGGATGAAACCTTCAAGGGCATAATATCCGCAGCGGATAGTACCGGCGGAATACACCTATATGCTGATGAATGACCGCGACGGCAATTTCGCTCTTTTATTATTGTTCGTTCAATTCCAGAAAAAGAACACTGCAGAGCTGTAGCCTCACCATCATGGCACCTATGAGCGGATACGTGCCTGATTCCGTGGCGGCGATTCGTCCATTATATCATCTGGATGAAGAGTGCGAATAAGACAGCATTAACGCGGCAATTCCCGACAAAAGTGTACGGGTATTACAATGAACAGATTTACTGAATGTTTAGTCTTGAAAAACCGCGGGAATATCGGTATTCTGATTCTTCTTACGAGTCTCCTTGCCGGATGTGGAGCCCAAATGCGGAATATGCCTGTGGGTGCGCAAAAGATGCAAGTGAGCGCATCACTCGGCGGGCCAATGGTTGACGCATTCGGTAGGACTATTCCGATTCCTTACGGGCTGGTGGGAGCCACCTACGGAGTATCGAATGAATTTGAAGTCTATATTGATTATCATGTCACTGCATCTGCCTTCAAGTTCTTGGGTGTTACTCCGGGAGTGGTTTACTTCCCTCGCTTGCCTTGGGGGCGTTTGGTTCCGGCGATCGGAGCTGATGGGTTGATTTTCTCCGATCTTAGCGCTACAAGGATCTATCCCGAACTGACAGCCTCGACGGCTTATCGATTAAGTGAGCAGTGGACTCCGTACCTGGTATTTCGGTACACGTTTCAAGCGGGTCGGAATTCTCTACAGATTCCATCGGCAATGGCCGGAACGTCCTATCGCAGCGGAAGGATGCAGTACTTTATCGAAATGCAATGGTTGGCTCTCAACCGTGACAATCGCTGGAATCCGGTGGAATACCATGGCATATCGCATCGCGGAGCACTGTCGGTACAGGTGGGAGCCGCGCTGGATCTGCCGTGGAAGAAAGGTAGGAAGAAATGAAGCGCTCGACGATTTCGATCCTGTTCGTCGCTCTCATGTATTCCTCCTGCTCGCTGGATTCATTTCTCTACAATCAAGAGAAAATCGATCACTACGCGCTTTCCACTTCGGTGATACCTGAATCCAATCGGCGGATGGTCTCTTTTGAATCGGAGGGCAATACTCTTTATGGCTTCTACATTTGGAGATCCGATTCCCTCGACACGGGTTTGACCGTGCTGTACTGCCATGGAAACAAGAAGAACATCGAGGAGTATTGGAATCGCGTCGAACTATTCTATCAAATGGGACTACGGTGCCTGATCTTCGACTATCGTGGTTTCGGAATGAGCGAAGGCGAGCCTACGGCGTCCGGTCTCTACGCGGACGGCGATGCTGCGCTGCACTTTGTGCAAGACTCACTTGACGTTGACAGCACACAGCTGGTGCTGTACGGGTTCTCGCTGGGCAACGTAATATCCATTGATCTGGCTGCAGGATCACTGACTCCGCATTGTCTGATCGCTGAAGCGCCATTTGCCAGTGCCGAGGCACTGCTTCAGAATTCCACGCTTCTGGATATCCCCGGTAGCTTTGTGATAGACGATGATCTGAATAACGCCGAACGGATTCGCGAGATCAGAACGCGATTGTTGCTTATTCACGGTGTTGCCGACGATTTTATTCCATGGGAGTCCCATGGCCGTGTCGTTTACGAAAACGCTCCGCAGCCCAAAGAGCTTGAACTTGTGCCTGGCGCGAACCACACTGATATTCCGTGGATCATGGGAGTGGAAAAATACCAAAACCGAATTCTCAACTTCCTGGTGCCGGCGCGTGGATAATATGTTCCTTCAGCACTTTTGGCACAAGTGGTTCACCGGCGCAATGTTGTGGTCAGTGACATAGTGCCAGACAGCTCCGCCAATAACGGGCTTTTCAATAATCCTGTGCCCGTACTGTATTCCGCTTTCACGGGTCCTGATACTGTCCTGTTTTCGGTCGATATTGGTTGCTAAAAATATAAACTTTACCATATTCATGATAAAAGCCCCGACGGGGCTTTTGTTGTTGATACACGATCTATAAAATCGCATTAGAATGTACTGACCATGTAGAATCAAACCTGATCACGGATTTGCGAAAAGACAACTCCTTGTCGAAAGACTAAGCCGAGATTTGGATATAAATGGAGCGAGCCGCCCCAGAAATCGGGGCGGCTCGCGTTCTATGCGCTGCGTTGCTGATCCTAATTGTTCGCCTTCACCAGATAGAAGAGCCGGTTGGTTCCGGGGAAGGGAAAAGTTAACGAATTGGTCGGACTGTTTCCCACCACCGTTTCAAAAGTGCCGCCGGGAATGATGTCCGAATAAACAGTATACGATGTGGCACCGTTAACTGCCTGCCAGCGCAATTGCAGTTCATTCGATCCGGACAAGTAGAACAAGGTTACATCCAGCGGTGCGTCTAACGTCCCGACAATGAAGGTGACCGGGACAATCAACGGTGTCTCGTCGGTGTCGTTGCTGTTGATTATCAGCTCGCCGGTGTATTCGCCGGAAGTGAGATTTTCCGCATCGAAATTCAAGTTAACGGTTGCGCACTGACTGGTTTCCAATATACCGGTAAGCGTACCGGTTAGCGACATCCATTGCGGTACGCCTTCGAACAGTACGGCCAAATTGTCGGTGACATACGCGGCATTACAGACGACTTCGAGTGCTGTCGAGTAGTCACCATTCTGCAAGCCTACTGTCGCGTCAATGACCCCGATGCTTCCGCCGCCCATGCTCAGGTATTGAACGACGATTCGACCGTTAGAATACAGCATCACTTGGAAGGTGTAGAGATCACCCGTGCTGCCGATATGCGGAACGGCCGACCATTCGATCACAAAGCGTCCGTTGGCGGCATCGTCGTAGTAATATACCGCACCGCCGGAGGGGAGATACAGGTCATCCCAGAACGGAGCGATCATTGCCGCCGGGCCGTTGAGATCGGGCAGACACTGATTGTAATAGTAGGAATTGGCGGTTCCAAAATGGATATTGCCGTTGGATGAAACGTTGACCGTTGTGTAGTCCAGGCCATAGAAGTTGAAGGCAAACGGCAGAGCCAGCGCTACGGTTTGATCATCGCCGGTCAATCCGGTATTCTGTCCGATGCCGCTGATCTCGAACCAGTTGAAGGCCGGTCCGTCCGGTTCATTGGAATCAATCCATGTGTAACCGAAGCTATCGGGACCGCCTTGACTGTCCAATGCGTCGCGCGTCATAACACCGTTGGGATACAGGGGCGGCAGCTTCTCGCCGCGATTAACCGCCTCCAGCCAATCCACGTGTTCCTTGGTCATCTCCACCACACGCGGCAGGACCGCTGAACTAAGGGCTGCTGCCGGAGTGAGTTGATTGAATTCCACCGTATATCGCAGCGGACAGACGCCAAGGTTGCAGATTTCAACGGATTCCAAGTCGGTTCCGTTCAACGGCGCGCTGCCGATAACGCCGGTGGGGTTTACGGAGATATCCGGCGTACCTTCGCAGCCGGGACCGGTGGTGAACTTAATCGCGCGGCCTTGTTCGATGCCGAACGCATGAGTTTGGTAGACGTTGTTGCACTGGTAAAGGAGATAATCAGCGCCCGCCGCTGATTGAATGCCGACAGTATTGCTGGTCACCAGCGAAAGACTGTTGTATTGGAAGACAATGTCATTGTCACCGGTCGCCGTCGGGTAGTAGGCGGCATCGTAGATGATGATCTCGAAATTCTCCGTGTTGCCTTCGCTGCAGCAATGGCAGACATTATAGAACTCCACCACGTACCGGTGATTGGTTTCATCGTAGTAGCCAACCACATCCGCCGTTGTGCATGTCGTGTAGAGATCATCCCAGAACGGATAGCAACCGGCCGCCATGGATGTAGCCGGGAAGCAAACATTGCTATAGGATGTATTGCCGCTGCCGAAGGTTACATAGCCGTTCGATCCGACGTAGAAGTCGGTGTAAACCGCTCCATAGAACTGAACGTTGAACGGCAGGGCTATCGGACCCGTATAGCAATCATCACAGGCATTGGCGAGAATCGTTCCCGCACCGCCTTCGCTGGGATGAGCACCGATCCAACTGAACGCGGGTCCGTCGGGATCGAGATTCTCACAGGCATAGTAACCATAGCCGTCCGCCGGTGAGCATTCCGCGGCCGGATCGGAAATTAGTGTGAGATTTTGGGTTGTGACCATACCGGAGGCGATTTCGATTCCGCTTACCGTACCCGGGGCACAACCGGCGAAGGTTACGTCGATCTCGTACGTTCCGGCCGGAAGTTCGGCAAATTCGTAGTACCCGGTTGCGTTGGTTGTTTGTGACGGAATCGCTGTTCCGGTTAGGGCAACCGTGGCGCCGACGGCGGGACCGCCGTTGCAGGAAGTGATCGTTCCTTCCAATGTGCCGGGGGCGGATAATGTCAAGTTAACCGTGGTCGTACCGCCGATTGTGACGACATGGCCGTCGCTCTGAGTATAAGAGCACGGGTACTTATCGGCGCGAACGCTGTAAGTTCCCGGTACCATATCGAGAGTATAAAAACCGTTGGCATCAGCGGTGATCGCGGGATAAAACGAGCCGGGGAACGAGACCTCGGCATTAGCGGCGGCACCACCGCTGCAGAACGTAATCGTTCCTTGCATGGTTCCGAATTCCGGAGTTGTGCTGCCGCCATACGTGATCACGTGCATATTTGCGATGCCCTGCGAACTGACATCCAATGCACCGTTATACACATACTGGCTGGCAATCGTGGAACCATTGGAAACACCGATGGTATTGGAACCACCGCTGGCCACGGTTTGATATTGAATGCGAATCTGACTGTCCCCGTTGGGACCTGGATTGGTTGCCACATTGTACAGCCAGACTTGGAAGGTCTCCGGGCCGCCGCTGCTGTAATGCGGAACCTCGTGCCATTCGACGATGAACGCATTTTCAGCCGCATGGTAGTAATAGCTGATATCGCCGGTGCTGGAGTTAAGATCATCCCAGAACGGGCAAATCGCTGCGCCAATAGTGGCACTGGGCAAGGCTGCGTTCGAATAAGCTGTGCTGGTGGTGCTAAACGAAAGGAAACCGTTGGAGCACACCCAAACACTGGTATAGTCCACTCCGTAGAACCGGAAAGTGAACGGCAGCGTCAAGGTTGCGCCGGCATCGTCACCGGCCACACCGGATAACGTCCCGGCTCCCCCGGCATTGGGGGAAATCTCGAACCACGAATAGGTCGGACCATTAAGATCGCCATTCTCGCACGCGCTGTATCCGCCGGCATCCGGTGCGCTGCATGAATAACGCGGATCGCTGGGCAGCGTGAAATTTTGAGTCGTGCTGGTTCCGATCACCACATCGTTGACGGTCTGCACACCGCATCCGGCGCCCGATGCCCGCATATCATACGTCCCTTGGGGCAGTGTGATAGAATAGAAGCCGGAACTATTGGTGGTGGCCGGGGTCACCGGAACATCCAACACTGCGACCGTAGCGCCGTTGGCCGGAAAACCGAAACAATCGGTGACGATACCCGATACCGTTCCCTGCGGGGCAAGGGACAATACTTGGTTGACAATGGTCGTATCGCCTTCCGTGACGGCGATGCCGGATTGCGAAGCGGTGATATAGCTGAATTTGCTGAATTCGACGGAATAGGTTCCTTCCGGGAGGGGCAGATAGTATTGTCCGGCGGCATCAGTAAATGTAAATTGCGTACCGCTTTGATTGGCGACACGTACTCCGGCCAGCGGATTAGTGCCGTCCGTCACGATTCCCCCCACCCGGCCCAGATTGGAGACGGCCAGCACAGCGGCGTAGGCATCAATCATACCGTTGCCGAAAACATTGTTCTCGGTGGCGGGTGGTGTGACATAACCCGTGCGGATCGCGGTGGTGATGATGGCTTGCTTGATCGTGGTCGGATCGCAATCAGGGCAGGCTTCACGCATTAACGCAACGACACCGGCGACATGGGGCCCGGCCATTGATGTGCCGCTCAGATACTGATAGCCGCCGCCTGGTTGGGCTGACCAGACATCTACGCCGGGAGCACTGATTTCCGGTTTGATCGTGTTGGGATCGGCGGGGGTACAGGGAGTGGGACCTTGACTTGAGAAACTGGCAATGGGATAAGGTGCGCTGTAGTTGGTGGCATCCAATGCACCCACGGAGAAAATCTGCGTTTCATTGATCGAATAAATTGCCGGACTGCGCAAACCGCTGGTGCCTTCATTTCCGGCACTCCACGTCACCACCACGCCGGCGGCTTCGCAGTTCAGGATGACGGAGTTCCAGAAATCGAAACATTGCACATAACCCAATCCCGTGTTGACACCCCACGAATTTTGGACGACATCCGGAACGTCGTCCATGGTGTTGATATTGCTGTCGGGATTGGCAAACCACTGGAAGGTCAGGATGATGTCATTATCGAAGTCGCCGCCGACGCCTTGATTGATCGCGTTATTCGCAATCCATTCCGCTTGGGGAGCGACGCCGATCCACGTGCTGTCCGTGCCGGAAATCGCCATTCCGGTGATGGTTCCCATGACGTGCGTGCCATGGTAATGCTGGTCATTGGGGGAGGTGGTATTCGTGCCGAGGTTATCCATCCAGCAATGATACCACGGGGCATGATTCCCGCGCCAGCGGGAAGCCAGCGCCGGGTGGGTACCGTCTACACCGGTATCGCAATTACCGACCAGTACGCCATTGCCGGTAATGCCCAATTCTTCCACAACGCGAACGGCGCCCATCGCCGCAATACCCGGTGGAACCGTGCGGCTGTCCAGGGAACCCTGTTCGTCGCGCGGATCGGATCCGGCTTTTACATTAGAGCGAAGTGGTTCGATAAGTTCCGCTTTGAAATTCTCGGTGACATACTTGATGTCGTCACGAGGGCGAAGTGATTCCACCAACTCCTTCGTCGCGCTGATGATGAAGAGGTTTTCGATCCAATAGGCCGTATAGCCTTTCATGCGACCTTCATCAATCGCCTTATCGAATTCGGAGCGAATCGCCGGTTGCGTTACATCGGCATTGTAATGCAATGCCTCAATAACCTCCCGATACCGCTCGACGCGACTGGCCTTCTGGATATGCAGCCGGTCATCTAAGGCGCGGATATCAATTGGACTTTCCAAAATCACGATCGCGCTGACAAATTCAGCGTCTTTCTTGCTCATCAGTTCTGACTCAAGAGCCGGAGAGAACTCCGCAGCAAATACAAAGGAAGCAAAGAACAGGGCTCCGAGGGTCAGTAGTGAAAAACACGTATGCTTTTTCATTGTCATTCCTACCTGCCTCGCGGTTGATGTGGAATCACTTACAGTGAAAACGAACGGAAATTCTATGCAATAATTTACAACCTCCAATTCGACGAAACAATGAAAAAGATGGGTATGCGATTATTACCTGTCTTTGTTTGCTTCGATACAATTCATTGACAAATAGCCATCTATAATCAGCAATTCGTGTAGGATTTTCGCTCGGAGATATTTTTAAGATCGCGGGAGAAGCAGCCTCCTTATCATAATTGAAATATAAATTTGCAAAGGCTTGTAAGATGAAGTTATTCGTATCGTCGGTATGAATATATATTAAAAAGCCTGCATGTTATGCATGCAGGCTTTGCGAACCAAGGGGAACATTTAGCACACATCATTTTAGAAACAGCATTTTCTTGCGATTGGTGTAAGTGGCAGTTTGCAGGGTGTAGAAGTAAATTCCTGAAGCAAGATCTTTAGCGTTGAAGTTCACCACATGGCTGCCGCTCGGCAGATCAGCACTTAGGAGGACGGCGATTTCCTGTCCCAGCATATCGTAGACCTTGACCGTCACAACGGTGGGTTCCGTCAGATCGAAGCGAATAGTAGTGCTTGCGTTAAAAGGATTGGGATAGTTTTGGTGAAGAGTCACCGATTGGGGCACTGCCGATGGTGAAATCGCTGTGCCTTGCGGCGGAGTCCAACCACCGTCCCGTGTACGCAGAATCGTTCCGCTATCCCCGACCACCCAGCCGTTGGAATCATCAAGGTAGAAAAACGCACTGTTCAAGTTGTTAATTGTACCACTCTCCTGAACGACCCAACTGATACCCTCATCAGTGGATTTGATAATCGTACCGCGGTCACCCACCGCATAAATACGGCTCGTGTTATTGACGGAAAACTCAACCGCTTTCAAGGTGGCGGTTGCCGGAGCATTCTGAGGAAACCAACTTTGACCGAAATTCGAGCTGCGAAGGACTAACCCGCCTTCACCGACGATCAAGTTGCTGTTGGAGAAGAGCGGAAGATTGAACAGATCAGCCGTGGTTCCGCTGGTGCCGAATTGCCACGGATTGGAACCTAATTTCCGAAGAACCACGCCATCATCTCCGGCGATCAAGGGGACACTGAAGGTTCCCGAAACGGCATTCAAGCGAACCGTGGTTGGACTCTCCATCGCTTCAAAGGAGATGGCGAATTCGGTGGCATATAGAATTGTGCCGCTGTCTCCCACAATATAATTCGAGAAATCGCAGATGTCGCGCAAGGTTCGGGTGGTGGGACTGGGCAAGCGTTCCCAAGTTGTACCATTATCGGATGTTTTCAGAATGATTCCGCTATCGCCGACGGCAATGACCGGACCGGGAATAATTTCGAGGAAGGCGATGGAATAAAGATTGGCGGTCGTTCCGGATTCTTGAGTGATCCAGGTTGTACCGCCATCGGCTGTGTAGAGGATTGTTCCGCGATCTCCGCAAGTCCAAGCGAAATTGATATCGCTATGGTTCGCGGTAACTCCATTCAAGTTATGAGCAGTACCGGGATCTTGTCGAATCCAACCTGCTTTGGTAGCTGGGACAACAAGAAAACCAGAAGTTATTAACCAGGATATAATGAAGAGAGATTGCAGATGCCGACTGAGCATGGTGGGATTTCCTTGATTAGTTTGTTATAATTTACCTCCAAGTTTCTCATATATCAATATATATCAGAGTGTTGTGAAATAGATAAAATATGTACAATTTTATGGACTACAACACTTATGAGGGCAGTGCCAAGTTCTTTTAAAACTCTAATACGAATGTGGAAAGATGCCAAGAAAAAGCAATAACGTAAATTCAACTCATCTATTTTTAAATTGTTAAAAATGACACAATATCTACTTTTAGAGATTTCAGGAGGCACCAAAGTAATAAACTTCCGTATACGTCATATTGAGTGTCGAGAATGAAACCCACGATCAATTAATACTTAATCACAGCTAATACATTGAAATAATAGGGCTTAAAAGAAAGAGAAACAAATCTGACCATTTATTACTCTTTATCCTACACCACAAGATCGCTACCTATCACTTATGTTAAGGTATTAAATAATAATCAAAAGCAAATTTTATCGAGAAGGCTATTGACTTTTCGAGTCCTTAGGTATATATTAAACCGACCAGTCAGTATGTGCAATTAGTCCTTTTGATCCCCTGACTCAAGGGAATCTTCGAAATTCTATATCACTTAAGTTACCGACTGGTCGGTTTGTTAAGGAACAGAAACATGACAGAACACCAATCTTCAGATGCCCGCCGCGATCAAATACTGGATGCTGCCGGGCGACTTTTTATCAAGCAAGGCTTTGAAAACAGCACGGTGGATCAAATCGCCACCGAAGCCGGATTATCCAAAGGTGCCATTTACTGGTACTTCAAGAGCAAGCTGGAAATCCTCTTTGAACTGACCGATCGTTGTCTGGTGGATAGCCAGCAAGAATTAGCGAGATTGTCAGCCATGGATCAAATGGGTCCGGAGGCGCTCTTCAAGTCGCATCGCATCTTGAATGACTATAAGAGCACTAATCCGGAACATGATCAGATTTTCTGCCAGTTGCTGGGACTGGCCAATCGCTATCCGGAGATTCGGGATCATATTGTGCGCCACCACCACAAATGGGATCTGTTTATCGCGGAGTTAATCCAGAATGCCATTGATAAGGGGATATTTCGTCCGGTCAATGCAAAGACGATCGGCCAGGCCATCAACGCGCTGTATGACGGCTTATATACGCGGGTGCATATGGATCCCGATTTAGATGTTTTAGAGGTGATCGAGACCACCACTCGCCTTATGTATGACGCGTTGATCACCCCCGAATATCGAAACAATACTTTGGAAAGCCATTCATGAAACTTAAGTTGATCATAATCCTTACGGCCGCTTGCGGATTGCTGGTTCAGCAATCGCCGGCGATCACGCTGGATGAGGCCATTCGCATCGGGAAAGCTCAATCGCTGCGCATGGAGGAGCCGCGCATCGAGAAAATGCGGACCGACGGCCGGGTACGCGAAGCCTGGTCGCTGGCACTGCCGCAAATCGAAGGACAGATCGGATATCAGCGGGCATGGAAATCCAATGTGGTTTTTTTCCCGAATCCGATGACCGGTGAAATCATGCCGCTGAAGATGCAGCAAGACAACGCGGCGAGTGCTGATGTAACGCTCACCCAGCCGCTCATGACGTTCGGGCGCGTGTCGGCGGGCATTCGCGCCGCCTATGCCGCCGATCGTTCGACCCGCCATTTATCCGGTAATACCGAACGTTCGCTCGAGCTGGAAATCCAAAAGAGTTTTTGGACGGTACTATTGGTGCGGGACGTGGTTGAAATTCGCCGCGCCAGCCTGGCCATCAGTGATAGTTCATTACAGCGTGCCATTCGGCTGCGGGATGTGGGATTGATGAGCGATTACGACGTGCTGCGTGTACGGGTGCAAGCGCACAATCAACGACCGCTTCTACAGCAAGCCGAAAACAACCTGCGCCTCGCAGATCTGGCATTTCGCGAGGTGCTGGGGGTTCCGCTGGATACGACGATCACTGCGGACGGGCAGTTGGACGAGTTTACGATTGTCCCGGATACGCTGAATTCCGGAGAACGAATTACGAATCGCGATGATCTGGAAGCGTTGCGGGCGGTGGCGGAAATGCAGAAGAATATCTATGTTATTTATCGCAATGCCGCATGGCCAACTTTAGGCGGGCAAGTAAAATATTCGTGGCAATGGCAAAACGACCGGTGGGCGATCAATCCGCAGAATAATGCCTCTTCGGTCTACGGCGGAATCGCCCTAACGATTCCCATCTTGACCAGCGGCGGCACCTCCGGATTAGCCAAGCAATTCAAAGCGGATTGGCGGCGGTCGGAATGGACTCTTGCGCAAGCCGAACGCGGCGCTAAACTGCAATACGAATCCGCGATTCGTTCCTATCAAACGGCTCTTGAAAATGAAGAAGCCACGGAACTGGCCGTGCAGGAAGCGCAGGAAGCGCGGCGCATCGCCCAAACGAAGTTCGAGCAAGGACAAATAACGCCTTTGGAAATGGACGCCGCGCAATTGGATGAATTGGTGGCGCGGGTGGCGCGGGCACAAGCGAAATACGACCGGCTGGCTGCCGGAGCCGATGTTAAAATGGCAATGGGTGAATCACCCTTTACGAAGTAAGGTGCACTATGAAGAATAAACGGTTCATGATTATTGCGATTGCGGCAATCGCCCTGCTGGTAGTTTACTTCCGGTTTATCCGGGAAGCGCGCAGCGATTCACTGGAGGATGCCTATTCCAATGTGGCGATGGTGGATGGATTTGTAATGCACACCGAACCCTTTATCCGCCATATCGAAGAAACCGGAACGCTGACCGGCAACCGCGAGGCGATCATTGCTGCCGAGACCGGCGGCCGGGTCATTCGCATCTTTGTGGAAATCGGCGATACGGTGAAAGCGGGATCGCCATTGGTTCGTTTGGATGACGAGCTGTATCAACTGGAATCGGAACGCGCCAAAGTCGCCTATGATAAAGCCCAATTGGATTTCAACCGCATCGAAAAACTCTATAATCAGCAGAGCGTATCCGAATCTGACTTGGAAAACGCCCGGTTGGGAATGAAAGGCGCCGAAGTACAATATCGAATGGCTCTCAAGACCTATCAGGATGCGACCATTCGTGCGCCGTTCAACGGAACGGTAGCGGCGAAGATGACGGAAGTCGGCCAAACCATCGAACGCGGAATGCCGGTGGTGCAATTCGTGGATATTTCATCCCTGAAACTCAGCGTTCCGGTGTCCGAGTCGGATATCGGCAGCATTATGCCGGGTTCGTTCGCACAAGTAATTGTGGAAGCGGTCGGCGACACGGTGGAAGCGGTGGTCAGCGCAGTGGGCAGCCGCGCGCTGTCCGGTTCGCGTACCTATCCAGTTGAGTTGACGATTCCAGGTGGATTCAATTTGCGTTCCGGAATGTTTGCGCGGGCGATTATCCCAACGTCACGGGCGGAAGCGGAGATTCTGCTGCCGCGTTCGGCAACGTTGCCGGATATGGGACGGACTGTAGTATTTTTGGCGCGCGGCAGCGAAGCGGTTAAGGCGGTGGTGCGCGTTATCGGTACACAAGGCGACCGCGTGGCCGTCGAAGGATTACAGGCCGGCGATACGGTGATCGTAACCGGAAATCAATTGCTGTCGCAAGGCTCGCCGATCAATCTTACGCTGACGGACGGAGCGGTTCATGACACTCACTGAGTTATCCATCAAGCGCCCGGCGGGACTGGCCATGTTCTTTTTGGCCGTTATCGTCATGGGATTTCTGTTCTATCAACGCTTGCCGGTGGATCTGCTGCCATCCATGAACTGGCCGTGGGTGACCATCGTGACCACATGGCCGGGAGCAGGCCCCAAAGAAATCGAAACAATGGTATCCAAGCCCATTGAAGATGCCGTTGTATCGCTGAACAAATTGAAGCATATCCGGTCGTATAACCGCGAGAACGTTTCGGTGGTCGTACTGGAATTCGATATGTCGGCCAATTCGGACATTGTTCTTCAGGAGACCCAGCGAGTAGTCAATACCGCCCGGGCGGAACTGCCGGATGACGCGGAAGAACCCCAGCTCTTTAAGGCGGATATCGGCTCGCTGCCGATCATCCGTCTGGCGATCAGCAGTCCGTTGTCGGGTCCGGACTTGTTTACGCTGGTGGATCGGAACATCCGGCCGCGGCTGGAGCAGGTGGACGGCGTCGGTCAATTGGTGATCACCGGCGCCGAGGAACGGGAAATCCAAATTGCCGTTGATCCCGAAAAGCTGCGCACGCACGGGCTGTCGCTGAGTGATTTCAACGGCGTTCTCGCGGCCGATAATATGGACATCCCGGCGGGAAAGATCTACAGTGCTTCACAGGATTTCACGGTGCGGATGGCCGGAAAATATGCCGACTTGGCCGAAATCGAGCGCACCCGGGTTCCGCTGGCGGACGGCAGCGCGATCTTCCTGCGCGATGTCGCCCAAGTGACGGACACGATCAAGGCTGAGCGCACGCTTACCCGTTTGAATGAAAAATCAGCGCTGGGCATACAAATCGTTAAGCAGTCGCAAGCCAACAGCGTACGCACGGCGGAACGGGTGCGCAAAGAACTGGCGAAGATCGAAAACGATTATGCCGGTCTGGTTAAAATCCAAATCGCGCAGGATATCACGCTATTCACGCGCAGCGCGATTCGTGAAGTCCAGCGGAACATTCTGGAAGCGTTGATAACCGTCGCATTAGTACTGCTGGTCTTCCTGCATTCGCTGCGAAATTCGCTGATCGTGTTGATCGCGATCCCGATCTCGGTGATCTCGACCTTTATTTCCATGGCGCTCTTCAATATGTCGGTGAATCTGATGACGTTGATGGCGCTGGGCATGGTCATCGGAGTGCTGGTAGACGACTCCATTGTAGTATTGGAAAACATCCATCGGTGGCTCAAAAAAGGAGCCGATCCCAAAACGGCGGCGATTCGCGGCCGCAACGAAATCGGCTTGGCGGCGCTTTCGATCACGATGGTGGATGTGGTGATCTTCCTCCCGGTGGCCTTTTTGGGAGGTTTGGTCGGCAATATCTTCCGTGAATTTTCATTCGTGTTTGTGACGGCGGTATTAATGTCGCTATTGGTGTCGTTTACGCTGACGCCGCTCCTGGCCAGCCGTCTGAATGACGAGAAAAAGGTGGAAGGCGAACGCTGGATGCGCGGATTTTCCCGCTGGTTCGAACGGCAATTCGAGACGCTGCAGGGCGTCTATCGCCACGTGTTGGTGTGGGCTCTGGGGCATCGCGGTCAGGTGATTCTGATGACATCCGCCCTGATGATCGGGAGCATTGCGCTGATTCCGTTGGGATTTATCGGAACGGACTTCATTCCCCCCACCGATCGCGGCGAATTTGCCGTCTCTACCAAAATGCCGCTGGGAACTACACTGGAAGATAACAATGCAGCCATCGCGAAAATCGAGGACTATATTCTTTCGCTGCCGGACGTCGAGCAGATGATTGCTGTGATTGGTCAGCAGGAAAGCGAAAACGGCGTAAACACCAACTCACGTCTGGGTTCAATTCAGGTGAAGCTGATACCGAAGAAGCAGCGCAGCCAGCCGACCGCCGCCACACAGAATCAGATTGCGGCTTTCGTCCGTTCGATTCCGGGAATGGACGTGGCGATTAGCGACATCGGTCTATTCGGTACGGCGAATTCCTCGCCAATCCAGTATGAAGTCCGCGGCCAAAATCTTGATTCGGTGCAGGTAGCGGCGGAATACGCCGTGGCGAAACTACGGCAGGTTCCGGGAGCGCGCGATGTGCAATCCAGCTATGAATTGGGTTCGCCTGAATTGTCGGTAGTGGTAGACCGCGAGCGCGCCGCGAGAAGTCTGCTGACACCCGGCGAGATTGCCATGAATTTGCGCAACGCGGTGAACGGTTCAGAGGTATCCCGCTTCCGGACCGGCGAGGTGGAGGTGGATATCCGCTCGATTTTGACGCCGAAGTATCGAAAAGACCCGTCGTTGGTCCGCGAGATCGAGATTCGCAATCATGCCGGACAAATGATTAAGCTCGGCGACGTAGCAAGCATCGCACGCACCGGCGGACCGTCTTCCATCACTCGCAAGGACCGTGAACGTTTAGTGACGGTATCGGCGAACGTCGTCGGGCGATCGCTGGGTGAAGTGCAAGGTGATTTCGACAAGGAAATGGCGAATTATTCTCCACCGGCCGGTGTATCGTTCTACGCCTTCGGCGACGTCGAGAATATGCGGACCATGATGTCGGACATGCTCCAGGCGATCTTCCTATCGGTGTTGTTCGTGTATATGATTTTGGTGACGCTTTACGAAAACTATATCCATCCGTTCACGGTCATGTTCTCAGTGCCGGTATCTCTGATCGGTGCCTTGATCGGTCTGGCGGTAACGGGATACACGTTATCCATGTTCTCGATGATCGGTATTCTCATCCTCATGGGCTTGGTGACGAAAAACGGCATTCTGCTCGTGGACTTCACGAATCAGCTTCGGGATCAAGGCATGGATCGCACGGAAGCCCTGCTGACCGCCGGACCGCTGCGGCTGCGGCCGATTCTGATGACGACGCTGACCATGGTGGTCGGTTTGATGCCACTGGCGCTCGCGCTGGGCGACGGTTCGGAAATGCGGGCTGGAATGGGCGTGGTCATCATCGGCGGTCTGATTTCTTCGTTGCTGTTGACACTGGTGTTGGTCCCGGTCATGTACTCGATTCTGGATCGGTTCAGCCGTAAGCATATTGTACTGCCGGGTACGGAAGTTCACCCCGCCGTTTCGGGAGCTATGGCGCAGAAGTTATAGGCCTTGGTATTCATTCCAACAGGGAGAGCCTGCAAGTCACTTTGCAGGCTCTTTTGTGTTGTTGATTTTTAATAGATTGTATATTAATAACTAATACCCATATTCATTGTAAAGATAATATATTCGGAGAGCGAAATCATATGGTATATTAATGATTTGTGCCGTAAATTATTGCACGCGAGCTTTACTGGTGTGTGCTGCGGTGATTTTCAACCAAGGGGATAAACATGCGGTTATTACTCGTTCTTCTCAGTTTGGCAGTGCTATTTGCCGTTGGATGCAATTCAGAGGGCGATAAATACTACAACAGCTACAACTACTACTATCCAGAGGACTCCACCGGTCATCCGGATACGACCGATGCCCCGGTCCGGATTACCTATCCGGCAAGATATGAACCCATCGAAATTTGGTACGATTGGATTTATTATGATTATCCCGATTACAACGGCTGCCGATGGGGTTATGACATCGATACAACGATCCGTGCCGAGGTCGTGACTGACATTTCGGAAGACATTAGCAGTGCACAGGTCTATCTTCGCACGTATGACTATAGTGGATTTTCGGCATATGGGCCAGCCGTTATTCCGACCAGCAGCACATTTTCCGTGATCATCTACAACATCAATCAATCCGGCACTTATTCTCCGCCTGATACCCTGAATTATTCGTTTTGGGTGCAGGTTACCACCGAAAGCGGTTCGAACTACATTAGTCCGACCGTACCGTTTCAATTGATTTCGAAGGTTGATTTCCCATTAGTCGCAATACCCGATGTCCCCGAAGCCGATACGGTTTTTGAATCGTCATACTACCAACAAATGACGATCACGTGGTGCCCGCAATCGCCAAACGTAGACAGTTTTAAGGTACACCTCCGAACGGTAGGAACCGGCGAAACCGTTCATTTCGCGGTCACGGGAACCCAACGTAATTATAGCATTCGCTATTACCTTCCCGTCACCGCCTACACGGTATGGGTTACGGCCGAGAACGAATATGGTGAATCAGATGCTTCCGAATCTCTCAGCATCACGACGAATCCGCCGTTTCTACCCGAAGATTTACGGGCCATTCAGTATCCCGACCATCGTATTGAGTTGCAATGGTACAATGTTGCCTATCCCGATACGATCCAGGTTTCCCGTCGGGATACGCTTGGCGAATGGACTACGATCAGAGCGTTGGATTGTACGAACTATCGGCCCTCGAGTTATGTGGATTCGACGGCGCAGGCACATTCCATCTATTACTATCGCCTCGGAATTCAGTTTGCCAACGGTACATGGTGGACGCCGGATTCCATCGGGGTTTGGATTCCCTGACCAACATACAGATTCAATAACAAAACCCGGCGCGAACCGGGTTTTTGTTTGTTGTGAAATAACCGGGGCTGTATATTAACGCACGGTCTCGAAATTTTCGCTGGGCATTGAGCATACTGGACAGGTGGCATCCTTAGTGGAGCGAGTCGTTCGACCGCAACCGGGACATACCAGAAAATCAACATGATTTCCCCGATAGCCATCCAGATCTTTTAGGGCCTGCCGATACATGGCGAGGTGCGCCGGTTCCGCCGCCAATGCATAGTTGAACACTTGAGCGGCTCGTTCATTCTTTTCTTGGCGGGCTTGCTTAATGAAGGCGGGATACATGACATCCGTCTCGTAGACTTGGTCCGCTTCCGCGAATTGAAGATTTTCTTTGGTTGACTTGACCACAAATTCGCCGGGATCCGGTGCCGGCAAACTGCCCGATGGATTGATTAGAGCGGCGAGATTCGCAGCATGAATCTCCTCGCCGCGGGCAATTGCGCGAAACATACTGGCCAACTGCTGATAACCTTCTTCATCAGCCTTCTCGGCGTATTGCTGATAAAGCCGATGGGCGGTCGCTTCGGAAAGATAAGCGGTTTGCAGGTTATCGAGTGTCGAACCGAGCTGAATTTCCTTTGATTTACTGTGGGCTGCGGTAGTGAGTCCAGCAATGACTAAAAAACAAATGATGACAGTATTCAGGGCGTGTTTCATGAAAAATCTCCTCGTTTCGTTCAAGAAAAATTGATTTGAACTTCGGCACAAAGTTCTATTTTATACCTACCGGTATAAAATAAGTTCCATAATTAATAAATTGAAATAATTGAAGATAGAAGTGTTGTGAGTTATGTGTCATATTTACTGTACGGAACGTTTTCTAAGCCTTTGTAACGGATGAACGTTTGTCACAATTCTCGTTTCCGAAAATGATTCTAAAACAGAACGTGAGTAAAAAAATGCGAATGTTATCCGATATATATCCCATCATTTCAGGATAACGGAATCCGATGTATCCTTGCAGTTGTTCGATCAATACGCTAAATTGAATGCACCTTTGTTTTACAAACCTCTAATTCATTCGATTGTCTCAACTGAAAATACAGGCGTCCATGAAATTCATACATAGAGTGAACGATATGGTCAGAATCTCAGCCTTCGTTCTACTGATGATTGCGGTTCTGATGGGCTGTTCTTCCGGAGGGAAGTCATCCTCCTCCGGTAAGCGCGGCGCAATGAAGTTTCCGGTGGAAGTGATGGCGGTCACGTCCCGCGATGTTGATCTGGTAATCCACGCGATCGGGTCAGTGGAAGCGTTCGAAATCGTTCCGGTTACGGCTCGCGTGCCGGGCGTCGTGCAAAAGGTCGGTTTTCGCGAGGGCGAAAAAGTGAAAAGCGGCGATCCGCTGATCGAAATCGAACCCGAACGCTACAACTTGGTTTTGCAATCGGCGCAGGCGGCGTTCGATAAGGCATGTGCTTCGCTACAGGAAGCTCGCGCGGGACTATCGCGCCGCGTGGATATCCAAGGTAAAAATCCCGGGTTCGTCAGCCCGGAGGATTTGGAAAACTGGCAGACCCGTTATCTGTCCTATGCGGCGGATTCGGCGCAAGCGTTGGCCAATCTGAATATTGCGCGGCTCAATCTGCGCGATGCCTACGTTCCGGCACCGGTTTCGGGGATCATTCAATCCCGCTCGGTGCTGACCGGACAGTATGTGCAGGCGGGAACGGTGATTGCCACGATGGTGCGCCGCGATCCGCTATTGCTGCGATTCTCCGTTATTGAAGGCGATGCGCAGCGGCTGCGCGCGGGTCAGCAGGTGATGTTCACCGTGCGGGACGATCACGATATTCATACTGGAGTGATAACGGCGGTAGCCGAATCAGCCGATCCGGTAACCCGCATGGTGACTATTACCGCAGAAGTGAACGATCCGCAACGCGATCGCTTGCGTCCCGGTACCTTTGCGGAAGTCACGGTCTTACTGGGAGAAACCGAGAAATTGCCGGTGATACCTCAAACATGCATACGTCCCAGTGAACGCGGATTTTTAGCGTATGTGGTCAGTGACAGCACGGCTCGCGAACGAGTACTGAAACTGGGTTTGCAGACTCAAGAAGGATCGGTGGAAGTACGGGATGGTATCCAGGACGGCGAATTAGTGGTCGTGCGGGGGGCGGAAGCGCTGCGCGACGGCGTGCCCGTGCGGATTATGCAAAGCGATTCGGTAAATGTTGAAGCGAATCAAGCTGGTAGGCAGCCATGAATCTGACTGAAGTCTGCGTTCGCAAGCCGGTTCTGGCGTGGATGCTGATGGCGGGCACGATCGTGTTCGGGATCGTGGCGCTGTCGCGGATCGGAATCAGTCAGTTCCCCGATGTGGATTTTCCCACGATTACCGTCCGGATTACGTGGGAAGGGGCGGCTCCTGAGGTGATGGAGAACGACGTCGTTGAGATCATCGAAGAAGCCGTTTCGCAAGTCGAGGGGATCAAGAATATCACATCGGTTTCGCGGCAGGGAAATGCATCGGTTACGATCGAACTCGATCTGTCCCGCAACGTGGACGTGGCGCTGCAGGACGTGCAAACCCGCGTTGCACAAGCTCAGCGACGGCTGCCTCGCGATATTGATCCGCCGGTGGTATCCAAATCCAATCCCGAAGACAATCCAATCATGTGGATCGGACTGTCGGGACCGTTTACGCAGCAACTTATGAGCGATATTGCAAAATATCGCATACAAGAGAAGCTGCAAACGATCCCCGGGATCGGCGAGATCATGATGGGCGGCTGGCTGGAACGCAATATCCGCATCTGGATTGACGGCAGCAAGCTGGACGAAAAGGGTTTGACCGTATCGGATGTGGCCAACGCGCTGCAGCGCGAGCATGTCGAGTTGCCGGCGGGTCGGCTGGAATCTACGGGCCGCGAAGTGAGCATTCGGGTGATGGGGGAGGCGCTGGATCTGGAAACGCTACGGCAGATTGTCGTGAAGGATTTGCCAGGCGGTGCGATATATCTGAAAGATGTGGCGGTGGTTGAGGATGGATTTGAGGACGTGCGGCGGTTATCCCGGGTTAACGGCATGCCCGCACAGGGCATCGGAATCAAGAAACAGCGCGGCGCCAATGCAGTGGCCGTAGCACAAGCCATTCGCGGAATGCTGACGGAAATCCAAGCCACGCTGCCGGAAGGTATGGAAATCGGCATTAACTTTGACTCGACGGTGTTCATTGAGGATTCGGTTCATGAAATCCAATTGGAGTTAGTGCTTTCGGTATTGTTGACGGCGCTGGTCTGTTGGTTGTTCTTAGGCTCGATATCCAATGCGTTGAACGTGGTGCTGGCGATTCCGATGTCGCTGTTCGGCACCATCGCGGTTATTTACTTCCTTGGATTTACGCTGAACACGTTCACGCTGTTGGGATTGGCACTGGCCGTGGGAATTGTGGTGGATGACGCCATTATGGTGCTCGAAAACATTGTGCGGCACGCCGAAATGGGGAAGAGTAAGGTGCAGGCGGCGCTGGAAGGCACGCGCGAAATTACTTTTTCGGCGTTTTCAGCGACTTTAGCGGTGATTGCGATCTTCATTCCAGTGGTCTTCATGAAGGGAGTGATCGGCAAGTTCTTTCTGCAATTCGGAATCACGTTGTGCGTAGCGATTCTGCTTTCATATATCGAGGCGGTGACCTTGGCGCCGGCGCGGTGTTCGCAGATTCTGGATGTTTCGCGCGAACATCGCAGCCGACTTGGCCGGTGGGTGGATGACCTGTTTCAGCGGTTCAGCGGGAAATATTCCGGATTACTGAAGAAAGCGTTGCGGCGACCGGGCACGATTCTATCGGGAGCGGTAGTGATTTTCCTCGGGGCGTTGTTCATCTTGAAGGCGCTGCCCGGCGAATTCGTACCCTCGCAGGATCAAAGTCGCCTGATGATTCGCCTGCAAACGGCGGTCAGCTCGGATATCAACGAGACGGATCAGCTTTTCCAAAGAGCGGAAACCATGCTCGCCCAGCAGCCCAATGTCGAGCGGATTTTCACAGTGGTGGGCGGATTCGGTGGCGGCAGTGTCAGCAGTGGCGTAATCTTCCTCACGCTGACGCCATCCAGTGAACGCAAGCAATCGCAGGCGGAAATCGCCACGAACTTACGACAGAGTTTGAATTCTATTCCCGGCTTACGCGCGGTGGTGCAGGATCTTTCACAGCAAGGACTGACCGCCCAGCGCGGATTTCCAATTGAATTTTCAATTCGCGGACCGAACTGGCAGACGTTGGAAGAACTCAGCGGAGAAGCCACCGCGAAGCTAACGGCCAGCGGTCTGGCGGTGGACGTGGATACCGATTATCGGATCGGAGTCCCCGAACTGAGAATCATTCCGGATCGTGCCCGCTGCGCCGATTTGGGCATTTCCGTGGAAGATGTGGCGATGTCCATTAACTCGCTGGTGGGCGGCGAACGGGTGGGCAAGTACAGTTCAGGGGGGCGACGAGTGGACGTACGGATGCGCCTGATGGCGGAGCAACGCCGCCGCCCCGAAGATATTTCGCGGTTGCGGGTGCGAAGTCGCGGCGGCGAGTTGATTCCACTCTCATCGTTGGTTCGTTATGAGGAGCTTCCGGCGCTGCAGGCTATCACCCGCCGCGATCGCGAGCGGGCGATTTCCGTTTATGCTAACGTGGCTCCCGGACACTCGCAGGAAGAAGCGATTCGCTTTGTCGAGAATCTGACCGACGAACTGCCGCCCGGCTATCGCACGGTTTTGGGCGGATCGAGCGTTGCTTTCAAAGAATCCATGGGCAGCCTGTTGTTCGCGCTGCTGCTGGGAATCATCATTGCTTATATGGTATTGGCATCGCAGTTCAATTCGTTTGCTCATCCGGTGACGATTCTGACGATTCTGCCCTTGTCGGTAGTGGGAGCCGCACTCGCGCTTTTGATCACGGGGAAATCGCTGAACATCTTCAGTATGATCGGTTTGCTGTTGCTGATGGGAATCGTCAAGAAAAATTCGATTATTCTGGTGGATTATGCCAATCAAAACCGCTTGCGCGGTCACGATGCCGAAACGGCAATGAAGATCGCGGGTCCCATTCGCCTGCGGCCGATTCTGATGACATCCATCGCGACGATGATGGCGGCGATTCCTCCGGCGCTGGGTTTGGGACCGGGAACGGAGATTCGTTCACCGATGGCGATTGCCGTGATTGGCGGTGTGTTTGTTTCCACGCTGCTCAGTTTGTTGGTCGTACCGGCATTCTACGTTCGGTTGGATCGGTGGCTGGCCGCAATGCGCAGAGCCTTGAAAATGGCTCCGGCTCACGAGGCGGCCGCTGAAGTGACGCATTCGGAGTAACACAAGCGAGAATTCACAATTGTGAGCGGACAAGCCTTGCGCTTGTCCGTTTGCGTTTTACGCTGAGAATTTAAACAAAAGTGACCCGTTTCAGACCTGTCGATGAGAAGGTATTATTTTTCTGCAGGTACAATAAAACCTTGACAAACGCTTGAAGTTATCTTATACTTATTCTATTAAGGGTAGTAGCCCCTCTGGCATAAAAAAACACAAGACGCGAACGATAAAGAGTTGAATTTGTTTATTTTGTGGAGGACGATCGAATGAAAAAGATCTTTGCTATTGCTGTGATTGCGCTGTTGGCTTTGTCAGCCTCCAGCAGCTTTGCATCCATCGGCTGGGCTGGAAACATCTATCCCTGCCATCTGAATTCCTACGCATCCAACCAAGACATCAGTGTTTACTTGCAGGTTTGGAAAGATGGCTGTACGCAAGGTGCAGGAGCCTGCCCGGGAATTGCCGCATGGCTCTACTATAAGAAGGCCACCGACGCACTTTATGATTCGATTCCGATGCCCTATTGGGGTGAAGTCGGCAATAACGATGAATATCGCGGGATCATTCTTTCAGCATGGACGGAAGGTGATGTAAACGAGGATTTCTACTGCCGAGCTTATGATTCCACAGACGGAACGTGGTATAATGGTGCACAAACGCAATATGATCCACCCTGTTCGAATTACCCCGGCCACAATCCACCGCATTCATTAGTCATTACACCGGCGACCTCGCAGGATGTCACGGTCACGTTTCGCGTGGACATGAATTGCGTGAATCCGAGCTGGTTTGCCGGCGGTGTGTTTTTCACGGGTGATTTCTTAGGATGGAACACCTGCAATCCCAGTGGCGCGATGGTTGATCCGGAGCTCGATGGCATATGGGAAGGAACATACCTATTCGTTGCAGGTTCGAATCCTTCCGTACAATACAAATTCCAGCGCCATGACGGCGCCAACTGCAATTGGGAACCGGGCGGCAATAAGTCGTTCGTGATTGACGATTCCCAGCCGACGCAAGTTTTGGATATCTATCCGTTCAACTGCGATACGTGGGGACCATGGGAAATCACCGGACCCGGTTCGTTCTGTGTGGGCTTGTGCTGCTGTCCGAATGAACGCTGGATTATGTTGAACACCATGTATGATTCGCCGGTTCTCAATGGTGTGACGATTGTTCCGGGCTGTGTGGACTGCGGCAATCCCGACTGCGGTGCAGGGTTTGGGGATGTGGTATGGCGTCTTGAACTGGGCGGCGACAACAACTGGTACATGGTGTTGTGCCTCGAAGATCCGGTGGGCGCTCATGCTTATGCCGGATGCTTCTGCATTACCATTGATCAGATTCTGCCGGTGGAACTGGCGTCGTTCGATGCAACGGCCGGTGACGGCTTCGTAAGATTGAACTGGGCCACCGTTAGCGAAACCGACAATGACTACTTCACGATCAAGCGCGATGGCGTGAATATCGCCCGGATCAACAGCCTGGGCAATACCGCTTCCGGTCATGAATATTCCTATACCGATGAAGGCGTGACCAACGGCGTGAGCTATTCCTATTCGCTGATTGCTGTTGATGTGAACGGTGCGCAGGAAGTGCTGGCTTCCGCGGAAGCCACACCGACGGCGGGTGCGAATCTGGCGAATGAATATGCGCTGAACCAGAACTACCCCAATCCCTTCAATCCCTCCACGACCATTTCCTTCTCGCTGAAGGAAGCGGGCAATGTCGTGGTTAAGGTGTTCAATATTACGGGTGAAGAAGTGGCGATGCTGGTGAACGAGTCGCGTCCGGCAGGAAGCTACTCAGTAGCCTTCGACGCAACGAACCTGCCCTCGGGCCTTTACTTCTATCGGATGGAAGCCGGTGACTTCAGTGCCACGCATAAGATGGTGCTGATGAAGTAGTCGGCATTGATCGTGTGACAATCTTCGGGGCGGCCAACTGGCCGCCCCGTTTCGTTGGCGGCTTGCGTTGAACGATAGAATGGCTATATTATATGTTTACGGAAAGCTGTGGTTAGACTGACAAAGCCTGACGGAAGGAAATCACGATGCTTCACTTATTTCGAAAACGCTGGACATATTGTTTTGCGCTCCTTGTGTTGGTGTCTGCGGCATGCATCTTACCGGGGAAAATCGGCTATACCGCTCCGACCGATTCCAGCGCCATTGTCATCACTCATCCGGAGTGGTCAAGAAATGCCGCGATCTACGAAGTAAATATCCGGCAATTTACGCCGGAAGGAACGCTGAAGGCGTTCGAAACGCATCTGCCGCGGCTGCGGGAATTGGGAGTGGACATTCTCTGGCTCATGCCGATTCATCCCATCGGTGAAGTCAATCGCAAAGGGAGCTTGGGCAGCTATTATTCGGTACGCGATTACAAGACCGTAAATCCGGAATTCGGCACGCTGGACGATCTCAAGTCGGTTGTGAAGTCGGCACATGAATTGGGAATGTATGTTATTATTGACTGGGTGGCTAATCATTCGGCATGGGATAATCCGTTAGCGGCCGAGCATCCCGATTGGTACACGCAGAATGAGCAGGGGCAGTTTGTTTCGCCCGTGCCTGACTGGCACGACGTGATCGACTTGAACTATGATAATCCTGATTTACGCGAGTACATGATTGGTACCATGGAATACTGGCTGCGCGAAGCAGATTTGGATGGATTTCGCTGCGATGTGGCGGGTATGGTGCCGTGGGACTTCTGGAGTGAAGCGCGACAAGCATTGGACCAGATTAAACCGGTATTCATGCTGGCGGAGGATGAAGCGCCCGCCGCACATGAACACGGCTTCGATATGACCTATTCGTGGGAGTTATTCAAGCTGATGGCGGCGATTGCTAAAGGCGATAGCAACGCTAATACACTGCATCGCTATTTCGCGGAAGAAGTGAAACGCTATCCGCTGGATGCTTACCGCATGCGGTTTACGGATAATCACGATGAAAATTCATGGAATGGCACCGTGCGCGAACGGTTCGGCGATGGTGCGGCGGCGTTTGCCGTGCTGTGCGGTACGATTCCGGGAATGCCGCTGATTTACAGCGGGCAGGAGGCTGGGCTGGAAAAACGGCTGGACTTCTTCGAACGCGATCCCATTGAATGGCAAGACAGTCCAATGCAGGAAATTTATCAAAAGTTGCTTGAGCTTAAGCACAATAATCCAGTGTTGGGAAACGGATCGTTTGGCGGCAGCATGCAGCGGATCAAGACCGACAAAGATCAGCAGGTATTCTCGTTTATCCGTCATAAGGACGAACAAGCCGTGCTGGTGATGGTAAACCTTTCCGGTTCGCCGCAAACCGTCCGAATGCTGGACGATCATTGCTACGGAGACTACCTGAATTGGTTTACGGGCGAGCCGTTCGGTCTTGCACACGGCACACAAATCAATCTTGAACCGTGGGATTACCGGGTTTTGGTTCGTTGAGGACCGCGTCAGGTGACCAATATGAAGAAATATCCGCTGCTTATCTTGTTCTTCTGGATATTCCCCGTCGTTTCCGATGCGGTATATTTAGGAGACTACACATCGCATGCCGAGCTTGATAACGGTTTGCTGATCTCGGCGGGGACTGCGCAGCTTTTCGTTAATTTCTATAACGAAGATATTGTCCGCATTGTTTTATCACCCGATGGAATTGCATGGCCGGAGAGTTCACTGGTGGTAGTGGCGGAGCCGGAAGATATTAGTTGGCGGTACACGGATGTTGATTCGGCATTGATTCTGCACACAGCGAGCCTTGATTTACATATTCATAAACATCCGGTACGGTTGCGATTTGAAGTGGCCGGACAAACCCGGCTGTACGATGAGCAGGGCTTATGGTGGGAAGGCAGCGAGCGCGGGGTGCGGTTTGCCCTCGCATCCGGTGAACGGCTATACGGCGGCGGAGAACGCGCGATCAATATCAATCGTCGCGGGCAGTTATTGGACTCGTACAACCAACCACAATATTGCTATGGAGACGGAACGGCTGATATGAATATCACCGTTCCGGTTTTTATTTCATCCGCGCGCTATGGTATCTATTTCGATAATCCCTATCCCGGCACGATGGATATCGGCAATACCGATCCTAACGTATTCGATTACAGCGTGCAGGGCGGGGAACTGGCGTACTATTTCATGGCGGGCAATAGCTATGGTGAACAGCTCGCTTGCTATACGTATCTTACGGGCCGCCAGCCACTGCCGCCCCGCTGGACATTGGGTTATCTGCAATCAAGATACGGATATACCAGCGAAAGCCACGCCCGCGACGTCGTACAGACGCTGCGTGCACAGAACTTTCCGCTGGATGCGATCATTCTGGATCTTTACTGGTTTGGGTGGGGGCAGATGGGCGATTTCGATTGGGATTATTCCCAATGGCCGACGCCGCCCGATATGGTCTCCGACTTCGATTCTATGAACGTGAAGACAATTTTGATTACCGAGCCTTATATTCTGCAAACGTCGAGCAGTTTCGCGTATACCAACAATCACGGTTATCTCACTCCGGATGCAAGCGGTACGACCGTCATTATGCCGGGCTTTTGGGCGGGGAGTGCAGGATTGCTGGATATCACAGATCCCGGCGCGCAGGACTGGTTGTGGTCGAAATATGATGCGCTGATCCAGCAGGGAGTGGGCGGGTGGTGGTGCGACTTGGGCGAGCCCGAACTGCATCCGGAAAACATGGTCCATTTCGCCGGAACCGCCGCCAAAGTCCACAACACGTTTTCGCTGCAGTGGGCGAAGCTGTTGTACGATCGTTATCGCGAGCACTATCCCGATCGTCGGCTATTCAATCTGATTCGTTCCGGCTATGCGGGAATGCAGCGGTTCAGTACGTTTCCGTGGTCGGGAGACGTGCAGCGCTCGTTTTCGGGATTGGTCGCGCAACTGCCGATCATGCTCAGCATGAGTATGTCGGGCGTGGCTTATATCGGTTCCGATATCGGCGGCTTCGACTGTGGTCCATTGGACCCGGAATTGTATATCCGCTGGATGCAGATGGGGACGTTTTCGCCGGTTCTACGCGCTCACGGAACCGGAGTGCCCACCGAACCCATTTATTTCGATTCTCAAACTCAGCAGATTGTGCGCGATTATTTGCAGCTACGCTATATGATGCTGCCTTATAATTATTCTCTGGCCTTCGAAAATTCACTGACCGGGATGCCATTGGTTCGTCCGCTGTTCTTTGAGTACGAAAATCCGATAACTGCCGAATTGCAGAATGAATATCTGTGGGGTTCCTCATTGCTGGTAGCTCCAGTCTTGGAATCCGGGCAAACCGAACGTGATGTCTATCTGCCTCAGGGAACATGGGTTGATTTCTGGACGGATCAAGCATATTTCGGCGGTCAACAATACGTGGTAAATGCGCCGTTGTCGCGAATTCCGTTGTTCACAAAAGCAGGTAGTTTTATTCCAATGGCGCAGCCGATGCTGTCCACCGCCGAATATCGCGGCGACACGTTGGCACTGCATTTTTTCCCCGATATAACCATCCCACAGAGCACATACACGATGTACGAAGATGACGGAGATAATCCGGTCTCCATCGAACAGGGATTATATGAAGTGCTGCAGTTTCAGGGGATGAGCGGTCCTGACCAAATCCAAATAGATTTTTCCGTCATTCAAGACGGCTATCCTGAAGCACCGGATCGGCGGCAGATGCGGGTGGTTGTGCACAGGATCGTTAACGCGCCGGATTCGGTGTGCCTCGGTGAGGTTTGTTTGCCGTTGGTTGCGACCCTTACAGAGTTGCTGGCTGCCGATTCAGCCGTGTTTTGGGCGGTGGAGGAAAACCGGTTGTATGTTGCAATCCCGTGGGATATGCAATCGATGAACGTGACGATTCATGGTGCCAATGTTATGGGAAGTTCTGAATCGAATACGCCGCGATTAGCCGATTTCAGGCTGGAATCCAATTATCCAAATCCGTTTAACGCGAACACCACAATTCGATTCACGATTCCACAATCGGGGTATGTCACCCTTAAAGTGTTCGATGTGCTGGGGCGCGAAATCAGAGTTATTGCGAATGGAATCTTGCCGGCGGGGAGCTATGAACGAGTATTCAATGCCGACGGCCTGCCCAGCGGGATCTACTTCGCACGGCTTTCGATGGGCAACCGCTGCCAGATGAAAAAGATGGTATTACTCCGGTAGACGTGAGCGATCGTCAAAGAAAAAGCGGACTGCAATTGCAGTCCGCTTTTTCTTTAAATAACTTCGCTGTTTAGGGAGCCGGATAAACCATTCGCACTTGATAGTACTTGATGCCGGAAGTTACCGGATCAACATAGTGGTTGCCGACACCGGCCGGAACCGTTCCGAGAAGATTGATCGGACCGACAATCGAATTGAGGTCAGTGGAACCGTAAACTTCGAACGTAACCCGCTGCCAGTTGTCATTCCAATGAATGTCCACGCCGCCGGTGCCCATAATTGCGGTAACGTTGTAGGGAGCGGGGAAGTAGTCGTTGAAGAACATCAGACCGAGATCTTGCGTCGGCTGACTATCATCAATCTCAAATTCGCGATTGCCGATGCTCTCCCAATCCCAATTGGCGCCCTCGATACGGATAAACTTGAAATTGTGGATTCGCTGCGAACCGGCCGGAAAGTTGACCGTGATGGACCATGTACCGTCGCTATTGTCGGTCATATCCAGCGCACCGTCACCCCAGCTGGTAAAACTACCGGCCAGTTTCATTAGATCCACAGTGGCCGGTATGAACTGCATATCCACGGTAAAGGTCACGTCCACAGGGTTGTTGGTTACATCGGGAATCGTATAGCTGACGCTGATGTCGTTGGTATCCGGCAGTGAGAAGCTCGGATTCGGACCGACAATGAGCCAGTTGTTCAGCTCATCAATGATACCCCACTCGAAGTTGGGAGTGCCGCCGTTGGGAACCAACAAAAACGTACGAGTGAAGGTGTGATCGCCGGCGGTGACGTCACCGTGCGTGCCGTCATCATACATCTGGTGGTTGCCGCCTGACCAGAACGCATCGTACTCGTGATAGAAGTTGAAAGATCCTTTAAAGAACAACTGGTCATGAGTTTCCGATTCATCCACGCAAATAAACGTGACGTCAGAATAGCCTACACCGGCCCACGAAGCGGAATCGTCGGTGGGATCCATGGCATTGCCGATAAAGTCGGTTACACCGGAGCCGACGACGACCGAGTAGGTCGTGCCTTCTACAAATCCGGGAGGGGCCACAGAAATGCCGACCGTTTGCGGGGTCTTATAACGGAAACCGGTGAAAATCCAATTGGTCGGAGTAAAGTTTCCGCCCACAAAGGTCGTGGTATCCATCGGCTCATCGAAGACGATCTCAAAACCCGTGCGATCAATCTGGTGTACGTTGTCAATGCCGGGAGGATCAGTGTCCGACAACGCCGCTTGCAAGGTGTAAGCAAACTGGCTGTTAAACGTACCGGCGGCGTCCGCCCAGTCACTGGGGAAATCTTCATCGGCCGGCAAGCAAGCATTGCCGCCGGTCTTATCCCAGGTCGGGCGCAGCCACATGGAGAGATTTAAGTCCGTGCCTTGAGTCGGAAAACCAACGTTGGCTTTGAGAACTGCAATTTCCGTCCACTGATTTCCGCCTCCGGCATCCGTGGTAATTTCCGTCTGAATCCAGCTGCCGGCTTGCCAGCGATTGAGACCCGTGAATTGAATGTTCTGATTGTCGGTGTTCCATTGGGCGACGATATCGTATTCCGGCAAGTAAGGGAATCCGTAGGTAACTTGGTTAGCGCCCCAGCAAGCAAACGAACCGCCATCGGCGGTATTTCCGATATCCATGACGATATGGACGTGAACACTCTTAGTATCGGGCCAGGGATCGTTGTCCGCCCAAAACCCGAAATAGATATACAGTCCGTCATCGGTTACGTACATACCGCTGTCCAGATTGAACGTCACGGGTTCACGAATCGAGTTTGTTGTGTGATCGGGTGTACTGCCCCAACCGGCATCCTTAACACCGTCAATCACCGGAGTGAAGGATGGGACTGCCCATGCCATTCCTACGGTGATAAAAACGACGGTTACAATAGCAAACAAACGTTTCATGATAACTCCTTACACTTTTTATCCAAATGCTCACATTGTGATTGGTTGCGAGTGACTTTCAAGCACATCATCGGTAATATAGCTAAAATCCTCCCCGACAACAGCCTCCACGCAGAATTAATAAAATTACCTTGCCTGTGGAGGATTTATTCAATTATATAATATACAATGATTAAGATGGTCATGTCTGGATTATTCACAATTTCTTAACCATTGTTTCAAACCATACCTCTTTGCGAATTAAATACCGGCTTTCGCCGTAATCCTGTAGAAGTAACGCAGACCGGGCACCGCCGAACTATCTATGTACGACGTGCTGCCGGTTTCATCGAGGTACGTGTAGGGTCCGCCCGCCGCATCGGCGCGATAGATCATATAAACCGCTGCATTTGTTACGGGCGACCAGGCCAGGTTGATCAATCCGCTAGCCGTGTAGATCACCAAATCATCCGGCGATCCCAACTCACCGCTTAAAATATCCTTGGGTCGTGCGCCGCTTAGCGGCATCGGACCGGATGCATAGGGTTGATACAGGCGATACATTTGCGAGATGGTAATGGAATTGCCGGTCGGGTTGGAGGTCGGGAATGCGCGATCGGTAATTTGGTTGTCTTCTTGAGTGACACTGACCGCCAGAGCCAGTCCTGCCGGATTTCCGATGGATGCCCACGGAATACGAATTTCGGTATATGGATTGCCCGACCAGCCGTTATAGCTGGTGACGCCGCTGGCGCCCGGATAGTTCCAGGCTGATCCGGTCCAGTTGTTCAATTGAACTCCACCGACACCGCCTTCAATCGCCACTTGATATTCGATCTTAAACGGATCGGCAAAGCTTTCTCGTCCCCAACTGCCGGTGGTCGCACCAACGCCTGCCTGCTGATTCGTATCCATGTGGATGAACAAATCGCCCGTGGACAAATCCTTGGGATAATAACCGACGTAAAGGGCATTGTTATCCCACGTCAAGACTAACGTATCCGTTCCGGCATACAGGCATTCATTAGTCAGATCGAAATCCTTGATGCCGTCAATAACAATTGTGTGAGGCGTGACGCCGGTAGGAACGGTAAGTGTTGCCGTATCGTAGTCGGGATCAATCAGATTGCTGTTGATATCCAAGATGTTGCTGGCTACGATTTGTCCAGCATCGCCGCTGGCCAAGGCTGGGCTGATCGTCAACCGCACGCGCCGCCAATCGGCTTGGCGAACCGCTGTGGTGATTGAATAGCTGCCGCTGAAACCCTGCAGCGACCAATTGGCGGTGTTCTGTGCCGTAGTGATATCTACGGATTCGTTGAAGGATACTTCCACCGTTGTCGCATTGAGAAAGACCGCGACGGCATCCGAACGCGGACCGTAGGAATCCAGATTCATCGTCTTTAAGGTTTCCAACTCGCTAATGCGACCGGAACCGTCAGGTGCGGACGTTGCTCCGGCATAGAGCAGAAATGCGAATTGATCGTAGCCGTGCAGTTCATCGCCGCGCAAGAGTGTGCCGCTGAAATCCAATTGATGATACGCGCCGCCATTGCCTAAGATACAAGCGCCGGTGGCTCCAGTATTGGGATTGCGGAATCCCATATAGGCGGCATCCGGCGGCCAGACGCGATCCATATCCGCGCTCCAAATCATGTCCAGCAAGTCAGGTGAAAAGCCGTGCCGCAGATAGCAGGTGCGCGGGCCGACCTCGTATTCCGCCTTTAAATAGGGCTGGTTGAGCTTAACCGAGATCCATTTAGTAACTTCATTGTGGCTCAGCCGAAGGCGGGCGGAGGAGTCGGTCACGCTCTCGATCACCATATCGTAGAGTTCATTGCGATAATGGGGATCTACATCGGCAAACGCGGCTTGATGGTTGTTGGAATTGGGTTCATCGTAGTCGCCGTCGGTTTCCGCCCAATAGGTGTTGCAGCTTCCGACAATCGAGAAATTCTCGGAACCCGGTCCCTTGGCGAAAATCCACTGCGCCCGCCCGCCGACGGATTCGAAGACCGCCATCACGCGATCGTTATGCAGAATGATTTCGCTCACACCATCGCTGTCGGCATCGGCATAATAAGCGTTGATGGGAATCGTGTATTCGCCCGCCGCCCAATGCGCCGCCTCGGCATAAACATTGGCATTCTTGATGTGGCTCGAATAGCGATGCTGCCAGCCGCTGATGGGACCGCCCATATAGTCGTGCCAGCCGGTTTCGTGCAGATTGGTCATCAACACGTACCAAGCCGTCTCCGAGAGATTATTGGCCGGTGCCGCCATCAGCTTCAAATAGGCATTCCACCACACGGTCCCGTAATTCCACGGGGTACTATGGAAATCGGAATGGGAAGCGGTGCCTGCCCAATGAGTGTACCAGCTGTTGTCACTGCCGCCGTAGCCGTTGGTCCCGCCGATTAAGCCATAGGTTCCGTTGGTAATGTCGATGCCCGTACCGTTGAAATCGGAATTAGCCAGTGCAGCGTCCAGCTTCCAAGAGCCGACCGCCGGATAATTATCGTGAACCCACGTTACGACCGTCGAGTAGTTTTCCAAGCAGTCGGGACAACTGAAGTCTGCTAATTCGGCGGCAGCTTCCCAATCGGTTCCGTAAACGACAATACCATAGCGACCTGTTGCGGAAATCTGCGCAATCGCTGCACCCGGATTATAGTGGCAGTTGCCGGTGAAATCCCCATCAATGGGAATTACGCGTAGCGTAATTCCGGACCCGTTGTTCATCCAGTGAATCTTGCGGTCGCTGCCGGCGGACGCATGCGGCCAATCATCGAGAATGACGGCATTGACGCCGTGCTGCGTCCAGTTATCACCAAGCCAGGGATCTACAATACCGCTATAGGGATAATAGCCGTTGGACAACCACACTCGTTCAGGAATCCACGCTACTTGTGCGTTGTAGCCGTAAATCGTGGAGACCAAGTCCTGCTCGATATTGACCGCCCAATTATTCATGTTGTCTTGGACAAAGGGCATGATATGCTGCGCATAGGCCGAGGTAAGCATCGCCACCCAGCCTTCGCTGATGCCGTCGCGCAGCCATTGATTGAAGGACGGGTCGTACCATTCGGCGGCGGAAATCAACGTGCCGCTCATATGGAAATTACCGGGCAGCGAGTAAAGTTGATGGAGTTCGAGAATCTCGTCGAAACCTTCGCTGCCGTCATCACCACGAAAAACGTTAGTGTAGGTCAAACCCTGATTGCCGTGATGAACGAACGCACAGTTGCCGGTTTCATTGTCCAAAGAATTGCGCGTCTGCATATTCACCGAACCTTCGTCCGCTGAAATGCCGTTTTCATCCGGAAGAATGACCGACAGTTTCGAAAGTCCCGACCAATTCGCAGGCAGCGGCCATGATAGTTCGGCAACTCCGCGATAGACCGTCCAGTTTGCGGAAGTATACGTCGCATTGCGACTGGTTGTTCTTGATAATCCGGCTTTATCGGTTACATCTAGATGAATATCTTGCGAAGCGGAAATCGTTTCACGAGTCGTAATCTTCACCCGCAGCAGGCTGCCATCTTCGCGGCAGAAGATATTGCACAAATCGCGGCTTCCGTCGGCAACCTCGTTGATGCTATCTTTAATGACCCAGTCGGACAATTGCCAAGCAGTGTCGGGAGAGGCATAGGCTTTGACGATTAACGCAAGGCAAAACAACAGTGAAAATCGCAGCAACTTATTCATACGGCTATCCTTGGATTGTCAACAGATGGGCGATATTTCATCACTGTAAAATACAGCAGGATGGAGCGGGAATCAAGAGTTTGAGAGCGAAAAATAAATTTAACTCAACTTACCCCTTTACACTGCCAAGAGTGAGGCCGGAAACCAGCCAGCGCGAAAGGTACAAGAATAAGGCTACTACCGGAATACTCACGACAATCGAACCCGCCGAATATAGTCCCCATTCGGTGGTCATACTGGCTTGAAATTGCTTCAGTCCGACGGGCAGTGTGTAAAGATCTTCGGTCAGCAGTACTTGAGCGGCCACTACGTACTCGCTCCATGCAGTCAGAAAGGAAAATAGAGCCGTAATGACCAATGCCGGGGCGGCGAGGGGGAGAATAATTGAATAGAACACCCGCCAGCGTCCGGCGCCGTCAATCAACGCCGCTTCTTCCAATTCGCGGGGAATCGTGTCGTAGTAGCCTTTCATCTGCCATACGGTAAAGGGCAGCGCCGTTGCCGAATAGATTACAATCAATCCCAAATACGAATTGATCAGATGAAGTTTGGCGAGCATAATGAATAGCGGAAGCAGCAGCATCGTGGCGGGAAACATCTGCGTGATCAGCAACGTTATCATTCCCGCCCGGTGGCCGGGAAAACGGAAACGTGAAAATGCATAACCGGCGGTGGACGCCAGTCCGGTACCTAAAATAGTTACGGCCAATGCCACGACGGTACTATTCATCATCCAACGGGCAAATGGCTTATCGCGGAAAAGGGAGATATAGCTTTCGAAGGTTGCATTGTCGGGAATCAGTGCCAGCGAGGTAGACAGCAGGCGATCTCCGGGGCGCAGCGAGACCGTAACCACAGTGATGACCGGATAGAGAGTGATAACCGTTACCGCCAACATCACCGTGAATAGAATGATTTTCTTTAGCATTGTGTACCCTGTGCGCGATTAATCCGAAGCCAACTGCTGACGATGCATACGCCGCATGAAGACCAGCGAAAATGCCACCAAGATCAGGAAAATAATCACCGAGAACGCCGCCGCATAGCCATAGCGGTATAAATTGAACGCCGCCCGATAGACATAGGATACCAAAATGTGAGTTTGATCGGCGGGTTCACCGCCGTTGGAAACCAGCCAGACGATATCCACTTTATTGAAGGTCCATACGAAGCCTAAAATGGTAGCGGGAGTCAGAACCGGAATCAGCATCGGTAGTGTGACCGTTTTGAAACGCTGCCACGGTCCGGCGCCGTCCATGATCGCCGCTTCGTATAATTCATGGGGAATACTCTGCAGTCCGCCCAACGCTACCACCATCATAAACGGAAATCCCAGCCAGACATTAGTAACGATGCAGGCGGCGAAGGTGCCGACCGGATCATTCAGCCATTGAATCGGCGTTTGCAGAAAGACTTTCGTCAGGATCAGATTAACCGCACCGTATTCGTAGTGGAACATCCCACGCCACGTCAGAGCGGTTACCACAGGCGGAATCGCCCACGGAAGAATCAACAGTGTGCGGAACAGGCGGCGACCGGGCACCTTCTCGTAGAGAATCAACGCGAGAGCCACGCCGATCGTTACGTGGAACGTCACGTTAATAACGGTCCACAGCAGCGTTTTCCACAGGATATTATAGAACAACGGTTCCGTGAATACTTTTTGATATTGTCGAATGCCGATGAGCTGCCAATCGCGAATGTGGAGTAGGCTCATATTGGAAAACGATAAGATCAAATTGTAGATAAACGGATAGACCACCACCACGGCAATCACGATGGCGGCCGGGGCGATCAGAAACCAAACGAATTTGCGGTCGCTATTCATTCATCTCCCGGATCTTTTTTTCGGCATCGGCCTGCATTTGCGCGGCGGCTTGTTCGGGCGACAGCGAACCGCCCAGCACGGATTGATAGGCGGGGCGCATGGCGTCCCAGATCGCGCGCAGTTCGGGCTCTACCGGCATCATGCGTCCCACTTCCAATTGTGCGAGGCTTTCTGCCATATGCGGTCGGGACAGATAGGCCGAGTCTTGCCGTAATGCAAGACTGGACGGGATGACGCCGATCTCAATGACGAATCGCCGTTGTACGGAATCGGAAACCAGATATTCCAACAGCGCGATGGATTCATCCAACGCCCGTCCGCGCAAATTGGAATTCAATGAGTAGCCTAATGGCGAAACCATTGGCGCGGGCCAGAGCCCGGTGGCGGTTATCTTGGGAATGCGGGCCAGTTCGTAGTTTACGCCTGATTGTTCATATCCTGGCCAGGACCACGGACCGTTGACCAGCATGGCGGCACGACCTTCTTTGAAGAGCGCATCCGCCATGGCGTAATCGCAATCCGGGGGAATGATGTGATACTGATCGCGGAGCGATTTAACGAAGCGAAACGCTTCCACCGCCGCCTGAGTATTAAGACTCGGATTGCCTTGATCGTCGAATACCCATCCGCCGAAACCCGACAGCCACGGAATGAAGAAATATGGTTCGGTGAAATTCCAGACGATTCCCCATTGGTCAATGGAACCATCGCCGTCTTTATCAACGGTTGCCGCTTTCCCCATCGTAATCAGTTCATCGGAATTTTGCGGCGGTTCAGGCAGAATATCCTTGTTATAAACAAGTGCCAGATGGTTGCCGACGCGGTCGGGAATTTGATAGAGATGGCCGCGGAAATTGATCAATGCCGCCGAATCCAATTCCGCCAAGCGGCTACCCGGTATCAAGTCTTCCAATGGTTCGATAAATCCCATCGTCGCCAACGGACCAACCTGATCAGCCGGACCATGAATCAAACTGGGACCCAGTCCGGCTAACGCTGCGGACTGAAACGACGAACGCAACTCTTCAGTCTCTTTGTAAATGACCTCGACGGCAAGGCTATCATGAATAGCGACGTAATCGCTGACCAGTTGCTGCAACAGCGCGCGATCTTCGGGACGCAATTGATGCCAAATTTGCAGACGAACATTGCCTTCATGACGACCGCAACCGCCGAGCAGCAGAAGCGTCGTCAGACCCAAAAGCAGTATTCGAGCTTTTCGATTATTCATAATAGCCGAAGGTGTCGCGGCGGATCAAAACGGAATCGCCGGCTTTTTCTACGGTGAAAGCGCGATTGGATTGCGGAAACTCTTCTGAGGGAACCCACACTCCCGGTTCACCGGAGTTAGTGTACTTATACTGCACTTCGGTTCCGGCGGGAATATGCATTTGGATAGTCCAAATATGATCTTCGGCTTTCGCATCGCCGTTCTTACCGTCGTCGCGCAAAGCAATCATATTCGGCTGCCAGTTGCCTAATTCGCCTAAGTTGCCCGCAATATAGATAGCGGTGGGCACATCACTAGCCGAGGCATCGCACGTGAAACGCACAATTACCGGCTCTGAACCGCGCGCCATCACGCCGCCGGATTCCTGAACATCGAGCTTCGCTTGACTGAGAATCGGTTCGAAAGCTGGTGTTTCGATGTCAATTCCAGCCTCGCGCATGTAGGAATAAACGGCGCGCAAATGACTGGAGAATGCTTGTTCGAAGGGCAGATCGCCGCCCGGCGCCGACTGATCCGCCCCATACCACCAAAACCAATCCGAACCTTCCGCAGCATACATGGCTTCGTAGGCATTCCACGCGGCACGCTGCTGCGGTTCGGTTGGTGACGGCAACAGGGGATCCGGCTGGCTAAGTCCGCTGGTGGCAAGCGCCTGGCGGGTTTGCAGCAGATACTCCCATGCCTTATTTTCTTCCGGTTCACCGATCCATGTATCGAAATTGGCATTGATCCATGAACCGGGCCACAAATTTTCGATTTTTTGCAGCGATTCGATAGGATGCGGCGGCACTCCACGGCCGGGCGCACCGTTCACATATTCAATCGGCGTCACGCAGGTGAAATCATCATTCCTGTAGGCTTCGGTTAATGCTTGATAAAGCCCGTTCAGAAACCGCTTGCCATCCATATCGTGTTCGTACCATTCCCAAGCGTTCTCGCCATCCAGAATCACGGTCAGCAAGCGATCCGGTTCACCGGATTTCGGTTTATATTCCATCACTTCGTCTATGAAGTGGCGGACCGCCGAGTCGGGCTGCATGCGTTGATAGGTGAAGCCGATGTGATCGGAGAGATTCGTTTCGCGGAAGACGATCATGATATCGCCGTGGTTCGTCGTTAAGCGATAGGGCTTGGCGATGTTTAAACCAGCGGGATGTGAGCGCTCCAGAACGCGCATGTCGCCGCAGATCCATTGAATTTCGTTCTGGGCGAAGATACTCGCGGCCGCTTCGGAAATGGAACCCTCGGCGGGCCACATACCGAAATTGCGATAGCCGAAGGTCTTCTCAAAAAACTGATTGCCTTTTACGACTTGGGCATTGGCATCCGAGGGATAGGTAAACCGCCGGGGAAGCGAATCGTTGGGTTGGCAGATACGGGCGATATCGGAGTCAATGAGGAGCGGCAGAATCGGATGATAGAAGGGGGTGGTGATAATCTCCAGTTGTCCGATCCCTCTGCTCAGCGAGGCGTGGATGGAAATAATCTGCTGCATCACCCGCACCGCATCAGCCACCAGCCGGTTGGCATCACGCTCAGTCAACGAATGAACCAGATAAAACAAACCGGGTTCGCGTTCCACCAGCAAGTCAGTCACGTTGACATCCAGATCGGATTCGCCGCGCAGAAAATCCGGATCGAAATGCGCCAGAAAGAACCACGCTTTAATCGCAGTCAGATCATTCGTAGTCAAGGAGTCGGGTGATATAGATCGCAGTGCCGCATATTCCGGGAAATGCGCAAGCTGAACAGAGGAAATGCCAAAGGCATTCCAGGACTCGCGAACGAGTTTGGAAATGTCATTTTCCTCAAACGAGCCTGATGGCCGCAGCGCTAAATCAATCCACGGATCGGTCTTGTTCCGCCATTCGCTGAAGTACTTTGTGGTGTCAATCGCCCAGCGGCCATCCGCATGCAGATATAGCGCGGGCGATAGGCGTTGAACGTAGTACTCGGTCAATTGCAGCAGCAACGAGGAAGTCAAATTAATGGTAGCATGCACATTCGGGTATTTCTTCAGCATCGCCGCCATATCGTAATAGTCTTTCGTGGCGTGCGTGCGCACCCACGGTCCGCGCAATTGATCGGTCTGGGGATCTACATAGAGCGGCTGGTGCTGATGCCAGATGATGTTCAGATAAAGATGACCTTGCGGCCGTTGTGCTCTGGTAGTGTTCGGGACAATAGCAATCGCGGATAAAACGACAACCAATACAATAATTTGAATTACATTATTTAAGAGCCGCATCGGTTGCTCCATCGAAATAATGAACGGCTTCGGGATCGAAATAAAGCGTCAGACGATCATCCGGCGAAATATTCAGATTCGGTTCGGTACGGACGACAAGGCGCTCCTCACCGAGACTGACATAGATCAGCATCTCGTTGCCGAGCGGTTCCACGACTTCCACTGCCACCGTAGCTTTGACATTCCCGCCACTTCCGGCCAACTTCAGTTGTTCGGGCCGCAAGCCTACGATAATATCTGATGATTTTCCGGCATTTCGAATAGAGGCAGGAAGCGTAAACCGTAGATTAGGATTGACGAATTCGCCGTTTTCGCGCTTGCCGCGCAGGAAATTCATAGCGGGCGATCCGATGAAACCGGCCACAAACCGATTGGCGGGGTGGCGATAGACTGATAGCGGATTGTCCACCTGTTGCACTTCACCGTCCTTCAAAACGACAATGCGCTGGCCTAAGGTCATGGCTTCCACTTGATCATGGGTCACATAGACCATGGTTATGCCAAGCTGTTTATGCAAACGCGCCAATTCGGTACGTGTATGTGTGCGCAGTTTCGCATCTAAATTGGATAGCGGCTCATCGAACAGGAAAGCTTGCGGATTACGCACCAAGGCCCGGCCCAATGCCACTCGCTGCCGCTGACCGCCTGAAAGCTGCCGCGGTTTGCGCTTGAGCAGATCGTGCAAGCCCAGCAAATCCGCCGCTTCGTGGACACGCTTTTCGATTTCCGGCTGCGGAGTTTTCCGCATTTTCAGACTGAAAGCCATATTATCGAACACCGTCATGTGCGGATAGAGCGCATAATTCTGGAAGACCATAGCGATGTCGCGATCGCGGGCGGGAATATTGTTGACGACTTTTCCGCCGATCTTCACTTCGCCGGTGGTGGGATATTCCAGGCCGGCAATGGTGCGGAGAATCGTGGATTTCCCGCAGCCGGACGGGCCGACTAGTACGGTAAACTCGCCGTCTTCCACCGTAAACGATACATCGCGAAGGACATGCGTATTGCCGAAACTCTTGCACAGGTTTCGCAATTCGATTTGAGCCATTCCACCTCTTATTGTGTGAAATGTTGAGTAGCTATTGAACGATCAGAATATCGTAGATGTTAGATCCGTCATTCGTATTACCGCCGCCCGCCCATTGTTCCGGTTCGGATTTAACCGCGCGGAATTCACCCATGCCCGCTCCGCCGTGATCGTCCTGCGCGCCGACCAATACGGTCCACCGCCATGAATCATCGGCGGCTGGGAGATACTTCTTCGGAAGCGCAAAGGAAATCGTATGATGGGTTGTATCGCCAAAGGCATCACTGGTTTGGCGGGGAGTATATTGCGCAAGAATCTCATTGTGGTCGTCTTCGATCCGAATCCCGCCGCCCACAAAGATAACTCGTGATGCCGCTTGATCGGAGGGAAGGCGGTGCTGAGAATTCGCTCCTACATCGTTTCGAGCTCCATTCGCCGTATGCAGGCAAATCGCCGTAAAAGTCAGTTGAAATCCGTATTCCGGATGCCAACCGGGTTGAACCAGATTGCGGAAAGTCAGTTTGAAGGCATAGGATTGGGGAGATTCGCTGACTTCGAACTTTGCAATATCCAGAATGCCGGGAGCAAAATGCTCATCCAAGGGATAAACATAGTTCCCGTTGCCGTTGTCGTCATGGAGCGGATCATCGGCGGAAACAATAACTTTTACGTTATCGGCGGATGATTGGATTTGCTCGGCAGTCAAGACATCCCATGACGGTGGACGAAGCGCGGCGAAATCACGCATAGGGATCGGGTCGGCCAGCGATAAATCGCGCGGTCCTCCGTCATACGGCCAGCCAGTCAGCTTGACTTTAGCAGTCGGAGTGTTGTCCGCATAAGCCGTTTCATTGTCCACGCGATACACCAAATGAACCGGTTCGGTTGCGTTGATGAATCCGGTGATGCCCTGCTTTTCGTCGAAAACTTTTATACCGATGGGATGGCTTGGCTCTGCTTCGGCTTGAAGTCCGATCACCAGCGAATCTCCGAAATTCTGCATCATGACGATAAACGGAGTCCGCTCCAAAATCACCCGCACCTTCACCAATCCCCATGACTGCGGAATGCGCGGATCAATCAGCCAGAAGGGTTCCATCTTATTGGTGATCTGAATCGGTCGGATTCCCAAAAAATCCTGATAGGTCGTTCTCAGAAACTCGGCCAGACTCCATGCTTGTGAGATCGTGCCCGAAAGGTTAACGTTCGTTTGTCCGCTTCGCGGCATAGCATCGGTTACTTCCGGCAGCGAACCCACACAACCGCGTTGGGCTAACAGCTTTGTTTCATAGTTGGCCATTTTATGCGCAAGATCACCGCGCCCCGCCCGTGTCAACGTGGACTTGGCGGGACCGGACAGCCACGTCCAGACGATACCGTTGTGATATGCATCGTCCTTCGGATAATGGTCATCCATATGAAACGGATGAAACAGACTGTCCTTGGGCGACAACGACAGCACGCCGTACTCGTGAACGAGATTACGCGTGACCGATTTCAGGATCCCGGTCTGTAATTGCGGAGGGAGCAAAGGAGACAGCGGAACCGTCAGCGCAAAGATCTGATTCGGTCGCATCGCGCTATCCGGCTGACCACTCGGCAGCAGACGATCATAGAGATAGTCATGCGCGGACGAACCGAATGCCGCAATAAAGTTGTTTTCGAGATTGCGCTTGGCTTTGCGCCACTCGGATACTGTACCCTGCGAAATGTCCCGTGCCGCTGACGTCATGCGTGTTGCCGCATCCAGTGACGCATGATGTAGCGCGGCAATTTCGACGGCCCGATTACCGCGCGGTGTCACCGGACCGTTCGGCCCGACCGCGTCCATCCACGTATCGGCATCGCCGTGCTTCAGAAATCCCAACGAGTCGGTTCGTCCCAGCGCGCCCGCCAGCGCGATCTCGACACAACCGCGAATCGGATCTGCGGAATCCGGCGCTGAAACAACCTGTTCCCACAGCGGATAGTCGCGGTTGTATAATCCGTAGTAATATAAACCGAGGATCCACCACGGTGTACCGTCGGCGGTATTATAAGCGATTTCTTCACCGGGACGAACCCGATTGGGAATCCGGCCATAGGACGGGCTGGCCGGATCGGTATCAAGCCAAGTCGCAAATCGCAGCAGCAGCTTGCGGGCAATCTCCGCATGACCTATGACCAATAAGCCGGGCAGCGAGATAAACGTATCGCGTCCCCAACCTTCGTTGAACCACGGAATGCCCGCGTACAACAATGAATCCTCTTCCGCCAATAGAAACAGCAACTGCAGATTCGCCCAATTGACGGCTTTGGAAAAAACGGTATCCGCGCACGAGAATTGGTTCGTATACAACTCGAACAACAACTCCCGGCGCAGTTCGGGCGTGCCGCTGTTCAGATTTGGTTGAATCCACGGCGCACCTTCCAAACAGATGCCCTCGGTGCTATAGTAATACAGCGCATCCTGCCGCGAGGTGAAGAAGAGCCGTAATTGCGGCGCGGTTTCACCCGGCCACTGCCAGAGTACATCCGCCGGAGTTACCCGGCACCATGCTTCGGAAAATGCTAACGGCTCTCCGTTTGCATCGCGAACGATCAGGTGATCGAGCACGCGCTTGCGATTTACCCACAGCCCCATCCATCCGCTGTCCCAGCTCGATCCTGTTGCACCATAGAAGTATGTGCCGGAACGATTCGCCAATACGAACGGGCGGCCCTCGCCTGGCGGCACCCAAATGGCCAAGCTGTCGAGTGCATCCAGCACCGGGACATTTGTCGGTGGAACCGGTGTCTTTGGTCCCGAACACGAGATCAAGCATAGCGCACAGAGACTGATAAGTAGAATCCGTTTCACCGCAGGAGTACCAATTTCTGAACGCGATGCAGATTCGGCGTGTTGAATACGGCAAAGTAAATTCCCGAGCCAAGCGTGCGATCACCGGAAGCGGCATCCCAAGTCAGGCGATGCGTTCCCGCTGCAAATGCTCCGTTCGCGAGCGTCGTCACTTCCCGCCCCAAGATGTCGTAGATTTTCAGCGACACCACAGAAGCGGAATTGAGATCAAAAGTAATGGTCGTGGTGGGATTGAACGGATTCGGGTACGCTGGATGCAGCGTGATTTCATCAGGAATATTAGATGCGACTTCCGGCGCGTCCACCGAAATAATCGAATCGGAGGCGGCCAGACTGGTGAGCAGGGAAGTAAATGCCGTTCCGGTGGTGGTAAAATTCGTTCCGCTCAACAATTCGGAAACAACATAGCTCGAATCGGGATTCAAACCCAGTTGTGCCGGATCAATGGTAATGCGCACTGTTTGCGGCGAACTGGCGAAATTGCCGATCCAAAGGCATGGTTCCATGTCGTCCCCGAAACGCGCGTAGCTATAGCATGTGTTCAGCGAATTATTGGTCAATCGTGCCCAATCGCCTTCGCGCAGCGCCGGTAATTGCTTGCGAGCCTGCACCAAGCGATAATAATGCGGATTCATCCCATTCGGATCACTTGTCCAAGTGATGGTGCCGCGCTGCGAGGATGTGCCCACTTCCTGACCCGCATAGAGCATCACCGCGCCGGGTATCGTCAGATAGAATGACGCCGCCAGTTTGGTCTGGTCGGGGGTATTCAGCGAGATGAACCGGTCCTCATCATGATTTTCAAGGAATCGCAGCGGATTTTTGTAAGCCGGCCACGGAACATTATAGTTGGTAATCAATTCCGTCAAACCGTCAAACCCCGGAATCGAGGGGAACCAGCGGGAGAAGGCGCTGCCGCCTTCGTGGTGAAGATTCCAATCAAAGGCTAAATCAAAGCGGTTGTCGAAAATGGCGAAATCATTCGCACCTGCTTCGGCCAGCAACAGGCATTCCGGCTTGACGGTTTTCAATGCTCTCCGCCAATCTACCCAGAACTGTGGCGACCGCTGCTGCGGTCCCCACGCCACGTCGCAGCGATAGCCGTCAATATCGAATTCCTCGACCCAGTACACACACATATCAATGAAGTACTTGGCGGTCTCGGGATTATTCAAATTGAGATTGGGCAGCGACAGCCAATCGTAGTAGTAGGTGTAGTTGCCGCTGGCATCGCGGTCGTAGTAGTTCCAGTAGTGCGAGTAGCGACCGTACCGGAGGCAATCCTGCATGAAGGGATGCCCGATTCCGGTATGATTAAGCACCATATCGAGAATGATCCGTATTCCGCGTTCATGAGCCGCCTGCACTAAATCGCGGAGATCTTGTTCCGTGCCGTAATCCTGCTCAATCTGGTAGTAATCGGTGATTTCGTAGCCATGATCGGAAGGGCCCTCAAAGATCGGCATCAACCACAGGCAGTTCACCCCCATATCGGACAACCGCTGCAGATCGGCAGTAATGCCAGGCAAATCGCCGGTGGCGGAAAACGATCGCGGATAGATTTCATAGATAATCGCGTTCATGACCCAATCCACGGCTTCGTTGATGCCGAACCCGTCATACGAGTCTCCACGTATCGTAAATAAAGTGCGGCCGTGGTTGGAATGCTGATCAGGATCGCTGGCGGTCAGATTGAAGTAGTATTCACCGGACACCGCCGGGAAGGCGAACCGCGCCACTGCCGCGTCGGGAGTGCTTAAGGTTACTTCAACCGGATTGCCCGGATCGGGCACCCACTGATATGAAACGATCTGCCCCTCGGGATCGGTGGTTGCCGATGCATCCAGCGCGCCCTGCAAGCCTTCCTGCCGGGTTGTGATGCTGATACGCGGAGCATGCTCGATGACGAGCGTATAGGTCATGACTGGAGATCGACCGGTATCGCCGTTGACATCTGCAGCCCACGCCTCAAACCGGTTCTCGCCTTCGGTGAGAATAACCGGAACCACAAAGCTGTCACCGGCCATGGTCGCGGGGGTTATCGCGCCATTCTGCGTCAACCATGCGCCAGCTAAAGCAACGGAGGAGGTTACGCGTGCCACCACGGTTTGCGTGGTGTCAATCGTCGGAGCGCCGCGAGTAAGAATCCGGCACAGCGGTCCCGGATGAGCCACATTCGGGCCGATATCTTCGGGACTAACGGTGGCTAAACCGCGATCCGCCGCATCAAGAGTCATACGCCGCGATAAGCCGTAATTCATCGCCATTTTAGTTTGAATATCGGCCGCTTGCATGAACATGACGTCGTAGATATCCGGCTCTTGAGTGCCGTCTATTCCGCCATCAATCGCCGTCACTTCGTGACAATAGCCGTCGGCACTGCCCGCCGCCACTAATGAAGCACAGGTGAATTGCCAAGCCGTTTGGTAATTGCCTAAAGCGCTTTCCAAATCGCTGACGGCAACGAAGCAACCCAAAGCCGTTGTGGCCACTTCGACGGTTACCGGTTCAGTCGGTCCACCGATATTGCCAAAATGAAGACGATTATGGATGGTGGAATTATAATGGGGGCTTTGCGGAGACAACAGAGGAATGACCACGCCGCCCGCCGCCAGACCAGCAACTTCATATTCGGCGTCAATACCCTCCACAGCGTCGTAGCTTCCGGTTTCCGTAGTGATGGTCAGCAGCACCATCGAATTGGACGTCAGATTGTCGAAGAACCGAGCGCGAATTTCCAGCGAATCACCATCCGCATAATCATAGATTCCGAAATCCCGGAGATCAACCGATTCTGCAGTATTATACAATTCGTCATTACGTGCATCGACCGCTAAATATCCGTTGTTGTTATCGAAACCATAATTCAAATAGCGTGTACCCGTGCGTCCGGCGCTGTCGGTGGCGGTGATGGACACTTCCGCCAGAATTACATCGGTCGGCAATGGATTTAGGGATAGTGTTCCGGTCTGCGCATTCCATGTTGCCGGCCAGACCACTTGATTGACGCGTGCCGTAGGTGTACCGGAAATGCCCGGTCCCAAGTCCCCGCCGCGAATCTTCACTGAAACGTTGACGGTCGTACCAAAATCGAAGACGAGATTCTCGCCCGGTTGGATATCATAAACTTGGGGCAGCGTATCGGCCGTTAGTTCCAGAACCGAATTATTATAACCGGGAACATTGTTCGGGTTATCTGGATCAATTTGCCAGTTGTTGCCGTTAATCACGAACTTATACTCATTGGTACCCACCGGCATTCTTACTTCTCCCCAGAAATTGCCGTAAGCATCGGTTCGCGTCAGCGGATTCGCAGAAGTGGACCAGCCGTTGAAAGCGCCCGCCAAATTCAGTGCATTGATTTGACCCTGAAATTGCGAAAACGCGGAGCGCGGATCGAACCGGAAAATTTCCCACGTATAAACGAGCGGCGGCGGTTCCTCAAGAAAGATATCCCAATTGGCGTTGCTGTTGTTATCCCAATTGGTGCCGTCGGTTGTGACATAATGAACTGAGTAAATCGTGTCTAATGTGGGGATGGTGACCGAAAACAAACCGTTGCCCAGCGAGATCATCGGGCTGCGCGCCGCCGTCCCTGATGCGACCGTCCCTGCCGGCCACATGATGGTGGGCGGGAGCCGCCAGTTGCCGTGACCGGATTCGTTGATTCCCCAATGCAGAATAACCGATGTTGCTCCATTAGGCAGCGTGCCGGGCACACAATCGTAAAGAATGATAATCGTATCACCGGGCTGAGGCTCTTCCGGTGTCCACCACGATACCGTTCCCTGTTGAATGAAATTGATGATCCAGTTATTACCATTGTTATTATCCCACGAACTCTGTCCGTCGGTGAATACAAAGGCCAGATCATGCACCGTCGTATCGAAATCAATCGTGACGTGGAACACGGAGTCGGCGCCACGCGTCATCGGGCTTTGCACGGCGACATTATCCGTATGCAGCCGCGAACCGGCCGGCCAAATGCTCTGGGGCGGAGTCGACCACGACTGATCGCTGGGATTGTACACTCCCCAGTGAAGCCAGATTTGTCCGACCGCAGGCTCTAATCCGCCGGCGGGGCGTGTATCGTAGTAAATGGTCAGAACATCCCCGACTCGCGGAGCCTCCGGCTGCCAATAAACGTGCTGTGCCGAAAGCGATGCCGTCAGACCAAGCAGTGCGGTCGCGATAATGAACAAACGTCGCATGATCATCTTCCTCTGGTTTCAAGACAAGCCGTTACCGGCTATGAAGCAAGAGGGGAGCGCAGATGGGTGCGCTCCCCTCCCAAGTCATCCGTGAATAGGTGCTGTGTTTCGGTCGCAGCTTACTTGAGCAGGAGCATTTTGCGGGTCATCTGGAAGGAACCGGCTTCCAGTCGGTAGAAATATACGCCCGATGATAATGTCGAGGCATCGAACGTCACCGCATGCTGACCGGCTTCCATACGGCCATCCAGCAATGTTGCCACCTGACGGCCCAGGACATCGAACACCGCCAGTTTTGTCATTTCCGAACGCGGCAGTACGAAGTTGATTGCCGTAGTCGGGTTGAAAGGATTCGGATAGTTCTGCGAAAGCTGGTAGTTCAACGGGTTCAGAGCAACCGGGTCGTCCGCACCGGCATACACACAGTCCCAATCATCATAAAGCGTGTCGGGTGATCCCCAGCAGTCGGTGGGAATAATCATCGTCGGCTGACTGTCGTCCAGATCTACTTCATGATTTCTCGCGAAACCCGCTTCGACGTCCAACTGATTCGCTCCGTACTTGTAGATCAAATGCCGGGATGATCCGGCGGCAAACAGCAGCGTAACGCTCCACACCGTATCACCGGCGGTCATGTCGCCGTCGGTTCCGTTGTCGTTCATATAATAGTCGGTTCCGAAATTACCCCATGGCCAGTTATTGAACGGTCCGGCCGCTTGCAGTGATTCAACCACGTGGATTGTGTCACCGGTCTGTACGTCAACAATAAACCCTTCATCTTGCAGACGTCCATATAGCGGGCGGGCATCCACAGAGAACACAACATTCAACGGATTAGTGATGATATCATCGGGACTGATATTGTTGAAGTAGACCACTTCCGGCAGGATTTCGCCATAACCGTTGCCGCTCGGCGGAGGTAGATTATCCGGCTCCTGTCCGGTCGGCGTAAAAGACCGGTTGCTGGGAATCTGATTCTCCCAGAAGGCCTCTCCACCGGTACCGCCCGCCAGATAAACAAATTTGTATTCCACCGCTATTCCCGTCGGTAGATTATCGAATTGAACCTGCAAGGAATAGACTCCGGGATTGCCGGTTTCTTCGAGCAATTGGGTTTCACCGCCCCAGTTGCCGATATTCGCATGCGATCCCCGAACCACCACCCAATCTGTTTCAGGATCGAAATTGCCGTTCAGAATCTGGATATTCATGTTGACGCGGAAGGTTACTTCCACATCCGCCGGAACCACCGGTGCCTGGCGGTTGAACCAATCTACCGGGATCACTAAGGGATCGGTTCCCACCGTTGCTTCGCGATTCGGATCGGCCTCCCAGCCATCCGGGGAAATTACGAATTTGTACTGAATTGTACCCGGTTCAATGGCCCATGTTCCGGTGTAAATACTGTCACCGTCGGCATCCGTCAATACATTGGCATCACCGGACCAACCATTAAAACTGCCGCGCACAACGACAATGTTCGTACCGGGCACAAAATTGCCCAACGTAATCTGGAATCCCATGTTCACTTGAAAAGTTACGTCGGTAGCCCAAGCGACCGAAGCGGTCAAAACCATGACCACCACAAAATACTTCATGATTCCTTTCATGACAGACCTCCTCACACTGTATAGATATTAGGAAACGGTTGTTCTCTGCAAAGTCGGGATGAATGTGCTGTTTGGTTAGTAGGCCACGACCAAGGAATATTTATAAATGGCTTCGAAACGTCCGAAATCTTCATAAGCGGCATCGAAACCGAACATCGGTCCGCCACGGGTCCGGACGCGAACGCCCAAGCCAAACGTCAACGACTCTTCCGATTCCGGAAGGAATAAGGATTTATATCCGGCGCGAACCATGAATTGCTCATGCCACGCATACTCGGTTCCCAAATTGACCGACTTGTTGTTGTCATTGGGATGAACGGCATCCACCGCAACAGTTATTCGATGATGGGCATTTTTCAGTGCTTCCATGGCCAGTCCGAACCGCATCGTCAGCGGCAGCGGCCATTCGTCGGTTCGCCAATCGGACAGCACGCGATCATTGTTTCCTTCCCGCGTCTCGTCCACATCATGATAGTGCACCAGATCGCGCCCGCTCATTTGCATATCGCTGCCGAAATTGGTGATCGCTACACCGATTCGCATTCCGTGAAAAGCCGTGGTATATAAACTGCCGATGTCCAGCGCGAGACCGGAAGCGCTTTCGTGCCAAATCCACTCACGAATATACTTGGCGGTTAATCCCAGCTTGAAGCGATCGGTAAACGCCCGCGCGAAGGTTCCCGCAATCGCCATGCTTCCCGAGCTGAAATACAAGCCTGTGCCGTCCTGTTCGCCCTGATTGGTAGTGGTAATCTCCTGGTCGGGCATCGACAGGAAGGTGATCTGTGCACCGGCGGTACCGACATCGCCGATGGGCAGGACCGCGCCGACTACATTGAAGCTCAAATCGGCCAGCCAATCGGTATGGATCAAATTGGCATTGAAACGATCCATGCCGGCGATTCCGGCCGGATTCCAATAGAGCGCCGTAGCGTCATCAGCGGTGGCCGTAAAGGCGCCGCCCATGCCCAACGCCCGCGCGCCGACGGCAATGCTCAAGAACGGTGCGGCAGTCGTGCCGACTTTACTCTGGGCCAGAGCCGTTCCGGTCAGGGAGAGGGCGAGCAGTATCGCCGCAAATTTTCGCACTATGCTGATTCTCATTTTATCACCGAAAAACGCCCGATTTTCTCACCGTAGGGCGAATCAATATGATACAGATAAACACCGTAGGCGACGTTTAGTCCGTCGCGGCTGCGGAGATCCCAGGATTCAGTACCATTGTCGATGTATGTGGCATGTTCGATCGTCTGCACCAATTCACCCCGTACCGTATAAATGCGGATCGTGCAGCGATCCGGCAGATGGATAAACGTGATTCGCCGTTCGCCGCGTCCTTCGCTGAACCGGTTGGACGGCTCCTGAGCGCTGACGGCAACGTAAGGATTCGGATAAACGCGAATCCGGTCCAGATCAACCGCGGCGGAATTGATTTGCGCCGCCTGTGTGGCATAGTGGTAGCGATCGGCGCTGGAGTAGGGCTGATATACGTTTAGCTGCAGGACATCGCCGGCGGCGGGTTGAATCGTGTCCGGGCTGCCCAAGGTGGTACGGAATTCCAACGCCCACGTAACCAGCGTATCGTTTTCGAGGAAGATTACGACTTCGCCGGGATTAACCATACCGTCCGTTGTCGCCGCCTGCTCGTCGAAGGCAAAGGGAATGTATTCGTCCCGGTTTAAATTCTTCACCCGGAAGTTGACCGGCGTTTCGGGTAGAATGAGCAGATTGTAGTAATTGAGATAGCGTGAGGTATCCACCACTCCGTCATACCATTCCAACTGATAATCGGAGGCATAAGCCTGGCCGATCAGATAGTAGGGCGGAGGATAATTGGTGACCGTGAATTTGAAGCGATAAAGATGCCGCGACGTATCGGCCCAATGACTGTTTTGCGTAATGAGCTTGATTTCACGCGGAATCAGCATATATGCTTGCTGGCCATCATAGAACTGGGTTCCCGCGACGGTGAAGTACGCGGTGGGATCATACGTTCCGGGCGCCAAATTGAACAGCGAATCGAAATAGGAAGCGAACCGGTCGGCTTTCGGCAACAGATTGGCAGACGGTTTCAGCCCAACCGATCCAATCAAGGTATCCACTCGACCGTCGCGCGTCCGCATTACGCTGTACGCAAGCCCTAACGGAGCGGATAACGTATCAGTCGGAACGTCGGAAAAACGAAATTCATAGCTGGTATTGGACTGAATTTCACGTGGATCAATCACCTCAACCGCGATGGCGCCGGTGGAGAATCCGCTCAAGTGGTCAATTGGGGAGACTTCCGACGTTTCGTAGCCGGCCGCCGGGGCCCGCGGCGTGACCATCACGGTATTGATGTCGAGGGTTACGTCTCCGGCCTCATTCACGACGATGGTCTTGCTGTTTTCGGCAGGAAGGATCGACTTTTCTACATCGCCGTGATCATAAGCTACAACTGCATAGTAGTAGATTTGACCGTTTTCCACCGTTGTGTCAACCCACGAATGTTCAAGACCGCTGTCGTCCCCGAGATAGTAAATAACGGCATTACGGATTACCGGGAAAAAGCCGCTCAAACCGTTGTTGAGGTCGAATTGCTCGATCGGCCGGTGAAATACCCGCCGACCGTAGCCGTCCGTAATCGTGAAGACTTCCCGGAAATTCGGATCCGTGGAACGATAAATTTTATATCCTTCGAAGTCATACCCAGTCACCGGATCAAAGGACAGCTCGGCCACATCGTCCCAATATAACGTAACCTTGCCGTCTCCCGGCACCGCCCATAACGTGGGCTTGTCGGGCGGTCGGGCAAAGTTGTAATTTTCATCGTAAACCTGCTGTACGGTAATTTTATTGTCGGTGAGATCATCGAAATCCTCGCCGTAGAGCAAGGCCATGGAAAACCGCTCGGTCTGTCCGGGCTTCAGCGGGAAATAACCGCTGCCATAGATGAAGTCACCGTCCTCCGCCTGACCGGGAATTACGTCGAAGAAGCCGGGAGCCATATGCGACCAGAGACCGGCGTCGTCGTTCATCCGCAAGGCTCCGGGCGGGCTGAAATAATCGAAAGAGGTCAATCCGATCTGATCGGATTCATTGACGTCGGTTTTATCGAAATGTGGTTCGCCGTTAGTCGGCAAGCCGTCGCCTTCGCCGCGGTCTCCGGTGGCGGGAACGCCGTCCGCTCCGACATCGTCGGTCAGGAAATCCCAATCGCCGTCATTGTCAATGCCGTCGTCACGGCCTTCGTCTATCAAAATATCATCTACGCCTTCACCCGTATAATAGTTCTTATACTTTAAACCTAAATGATCTTCAATGCGCTCGTCAATGAGACCATTCAGATTGTCGTCAATATTGTTCCGTCCGTTTTCCTCCAATGTATCGCCGGGCATGACCCGGAACTGACGACCGTAGGCAGTGAATACGATCCCATCCGCCGGCAATGTCGTATCAATTCGGGCAAATGTGTCGTAGTCAATCAAAATGATCCGCTCGCCTGCCGCCGGCCTGCGAATTGCGAAATCACCGGCATCAAGCACCGGGCTCGGATTGGGGCTGTCGCCGTCGTTATCAATCCCGTCATAGGGATTGCCGGGCGATTCCAAGAAGGCATAGCCGACATAACCGACATTAATCTCGCCCGGTCGGACCGGAATCCATCCCGGCGAGCCGACGTCGTCGCTATCCCAACTGTAGGTAATATCGTTGCCCAAATCGTAAAGGGCCAAGTCATCACGGGAATCCTCGCGGCCCCCGGATAGGGTGCCCACCACCATTCCGAATGCCACCTTATTGTAGGTGTAAGAACTAACATTGGTCACGTCATACAACCAGAAGATACAGTCCTGGGCCAGAAAGTGCGCCCATTGCAATCCGCGCACGGTTACGCGAATTCCTAATCCGCGTCGGGCCGAGTCTCCACGGGATGGATAATAGAAGTAATGGTTGTCAAGAGAGTCGGTCCGTTCAAACCATTCTAAATCGGCATTATCGTCCATCTGGAAATAAGTTTCCTGATCGGCGTTCTCGACGTCTTTGCCAAAATAGCCGTTCCAGGCGCCCGGCCAGCCGGGATCGGTATTGTCGCGCTGCCAGTTGTTGTCGGCCGTATCCGTGAACATTTTGTCCGGCCAGAAATCCGGCCACGTCCGTTTCTGATTGGATACGGCCACCAGCGGATCGGCCTCTCCTAACGGGGGAGCGCTGAAATCGGGGAGCGGTTCGAATCCGTAGAAGGCGCCGCCTCCCGGAGGACCGTCCGAATTGCCGCGCGGGCCGTCGGAAGTGATGACCGACCGCAGAGTATCTCCCGATGGATGCACGAACTCGATGGCGACCAGCGGCGACACATCGCCGACATATTCATTGCCGGTTCCGATCGGCCATTCCCCGGAGATTTCTCCGATGTTACCGACCAATCCGTAGTTGTAAAAAACACTCCGGACCAGATTACCGCTCATGGTATTCTTGGCACGATAAAGCGTATTGCCTTTATATCGTTCGAGCTGGCCCCAAGCGGCCGCCGCAATTCCAACAAGGCAAATGACCGTAATCCCGGTGCGAAGTTTCATATCGGTTCGACCGTTTCTATTTCGTCAGAGAAAATTCAGTGATGAGATCCGCCAATCTCAGAACTCGTAGCGCGCGCCGATGCGAACCATGCGCGGCCGCGAGTAGTGAGTCGGATTAGTGTAATATTCTTCCAGTGTGTTGAAAAACGGATATTCGATCGCCGTTTGCTCTTCCTGTGAATAACCCGCCCGACCGGTATCCGTGTAGATATTGTCCTCATTGGCCGTATCGAACAGGTTCAGGATCGTCAGCAGCAAGACAACTTTCCGCTTTCCGTCCGATGATAAGGCGAATTCCTTGAAAGCGGAGAGATCCGTATTGTAGAAATCAGGGCGGCGTCCATCGTTTTCGAAGCCCGTGCGGACGCCCTGATTCACCGGTGTATACGGCAAACCGCTGCCGTATTTACCGATCAACGTCACACCCCAACCGGAACGCTCATGAGTCGCGTAGGAAACACTGGCATTCAGCGTATGCCGGCGATCCCAGTTCAACGGAACCAACTGTTTTTGTGGTTGACGAGGATTTTCACCGCGTTGATCGTTGTAAGCGGCTTGCGGATCGGAAGCATCGCCTTTGGCGATCTGGAAGGTATAATCCACGAAGGCGCTCACGTTATCGGAATAACGTTTATCGAAGGATAGCGTGATGCCTTTTACTTCTCCGAAGGAACGATTGACATACTGGGAGTATTTGGTGCCCGGCGACCACGTTTCAACGATTTTATCGGTGGCCACCAAGTTGCGAATATCCCGATAGAACAACGTCGTGTTGATTGCCACATTCTCGCTGATCTGCTGCTGGAATCCGAACTCATACGATGTCGTTTCTTCCATTTTAAGATCGGGATTGCCCATGACCGTGTTGAGCCCGACGCCCGATTCGAGTTCGTATTCAGGATTGGCGTACATCCGCTCGAAAGTCGGCCGCTGCACGAAATCGCCGTAGGAGAAGTGAAAAACTCCCCGGTCGCTCATCGGATAGGCGATGCCCAATCGCGGTGAAATGCGTGACTTGGCCGAAGCCTTCTTGTACCAATAGCTCTCGCGCACCGCCAGTGAGTCTTGAGCGTGGCTTTCCAATAGCGGAATATAGACATTGGGATCCTTGGGATCGGCCAGAACGCGGCCATCCGGCTCGAAATAGTCGAAGCGCAATCCGGCATTGATAATTAACGATTGCACCTCGAACTTGTCCTGTGCGTATAGAGCGAATTCCCACGGATGGTTGATATACTTGTCATGCGCCGGAGTTGAAACATCCAAAATCTGCTGCTGGAATTCGAGAAGATCGTCACTGGCATTGGGGTCGGTGAGATTGATATCCTCGTAGAATAAGTCATGTTGCTTGACGTCGAAGCCGAATTTCAGCAAGTGCCGTTTATTGGCCTGGAGCGAGAGATTTCCCACCGCCTGATTCGTGTTGGTCCAACGTCGGAATCGACCTAAGTCGTTGCCGGCGAAGTCCATCGTGTAGGGTGGATTCTGATCGGTCCATAAGGGATGAACGTAACGGGAATCGTAAGGATCTTCGTAGAGATAATGATGATACTCCGAGAAGGTATTGGTCAGGGCGACTTCGTAGAACATCCGGCCGGACAAGGCATGATTCAGCTTCACGAAGTTGGTTCGGCCTTCCCGGAACCGCCGCAGTGTTGCGCTGGGGAGGTATTTCCAGTTCTGGGCAAATTCCTTATAGGCGCGGCTGCTGTAAAGCGACGTATAACTCAGTTTGATTTTTGAGGTCAACTCGTAAGCCAGCTTAATATGTCCCCAGCTTTCGTAGTTGTAGTTCAATGCGGCATATCCGTTGTCGCCATAGACAATCGTGGAGTCGTAAAAGGGATTGGCTAAAATATCCTCGACCACCTGATAGGTGGGCTTCCAACGATTCTGTCCGTATTGCCAGCCGTCGTCGTCCTGGTAGCGAATGCTGGCGAAAAACGAGAGTTTATCCACGCGCGGTACCGGTCCGTATAGTGTCGCGGAATAGTCCTGAATCGAGGTGGGAGATATATCATCAACATGCATGAAGATGTTATCCCGGTTCGAAACGTAATCGCCCATTTCCGCGCTGACGGTACCGCCGAAATTGCTGGCGCCTTCCTTGGTTACGATATTCACGACGCCCGACATGGCCTGACCGTATTCGGCGTTGAAGGTACCCGAAATGACCTGCAACTCCTCCACGATTCGATCGTCGACCTGGGTGCCTTGCGAGTTATCGTAAGCATCGGTTACCGAAAGCCCGTCCACCAAATACAGAACTTCGCTTTTACGACCGCCGCGGAAGTGTCCGTCCACGACGCCGGCCTGCAATTCCACGACCTGATTCAGATTGGTAACCGGTAACGCTCCGATATCCTGCGCTCCCATAGTTGCCGTGCCGAAAGTGCGGTCCACTTCTACCAATTTCCGTTCGGCGTAGACGACGACTTCCTCACCGACCAGCGCCTCTTCCCGCAATTCGAAATTCACGTGAGCCGTTTGATCGGAAATCACTTGAATGCCGCTCATGACAATGGATTCATAACCCAACGAATTGCAGCGGACGTCTACTTTTCCCGGCGGGATATTGAGAATGAAATAATCGCCGTTGATATCGGTACTGGCGCCCATCGAAGTGCCTTGTATCATCACCGCCGCGCCGATGATCGGATCACCGCTCTGGCTGTCTACAACTTGACCGGCAATCTTCCCCACGGTACCCGCCCATGCCGTTGCGACATATAAGAATCCCACCGCCCATGCTGTGGCAAGAAACGCAGTATTGGATCGCAAAAAGTGGTTATGTTTTCCGGTCATATTGGTTGGCTCCGATGGAACAGCCTCATCCCATTCATTTGAATGCGACGTCTCGTTTCTCATTCATTCCAATTTAACATACCAAATCTGGAGAGATTTGTCAACGAGAAAATTGTTTTAACAAACTGTGTTTGCAAATCTTCGAGATTGGTTCTGACCACGATTCAACGATATCTCTTGCACTGTAAGTTCGCAATTATTGCGCGCAAACAGCGGCTACAACGAGAAGTCATTGAATCGTAATAGAAAAAAATGCGAGGTGGGGTGGCAGAGTTTGCTTACAAAAAATGCGACGCGCTATTCAAACGAAGCAATAACAGTATAATAGCTGCGAAATATTTGCGCACTGTCTGCAAAAAATGAATTTTCGCATCTTCCGACCTCGGTAAGCAGTGAAGTCAGATTATCTGATTTATAAACAATGTATTCGCTTGCTCCAAGAACTGGAGACCAGCGCAGCTCTACCTGATATTGATTCAAAACGGCAACCGTGAGAGAATCCGGTTGCAATAAGACAGTTACCCATTCGGATGATTCAATATTTCCTCCACTCTGAGAGGCTTCTGGAACTTGTAATGCGAGTGCACCTCCATCCGCCGTTTGATATCGTCCGCAACATAGCCAAACTCGTTTTGGAATTGAACCGAATTCCCCTTCAAGGCTCAATGTTCCTTCCAACACCGCTCCGGCGGCGTGAGCGCTGTAGCCTTGAGCATCGGTCCACGTGTGGTAACCGTTGCTGCCCTCCTCCGCCATGAATGCCGCCCAATCGGCCACCTGACCGGATTTCGCCCACGGTGCGGCTCGCATCGCTCCCGGCGACGAGGCGACGAATACGAACTGGTCGTAAGCCGTGCCCAGCACGCGCGGTACGGCAACATAAAGATCGGAACCGTTCCAGCTTGCCCACAAATTGATTCCGTCATTGGCGGCAATCAACGGGGCTGGTGCATCTAATTGTCCGTCCATCACAAACCCGGTGTTGCCGGGAGTAATCGTGATATGCCAATCGGCGCTGTTGTTGTTGTCCCAGTTGCCGGAATCGTCGCGGAACACGAAATCTACGGAATTTGCCGACGCCGGAATCATGTAGGTATAACGCCAAGCCTCCGCTTCGCTGTCGTAGGTCATTTGCGGATCGGGATTCAGAATGCCTTGCCAGCCCGAGTGCCCGATGTGGATGTAAACCGGATCGGTTGCCGGTGGAAGCGGACCTTCCTCGGCATCGTAGTAGATCGTAACGGTCTGTCCGGCTTCGGGGTCTTCGGGACTCCAACATACACGATTGGAAGGCGTACTCCCCGATCCGGTACCGATAAACGTATGATAGATATCGGAACGCGCGATATTGCCGATGGAATCTACGGCTTCGATGTAGTAGTCCACCAAAACACCGCCGGTATCCGTGACATCGGGATCGGTCAGATGCGCGTAAAACTGCTCGGCGATATAATCCGGCATTTCTTCAAAGATAATTTCGGGATCATTATACACGTTATTCGCCGGGAAAGCGCGCCGTGTCATCGCCAGCGAGCGCCATGCCGAGACTTCCGCGCCTCCGGCAAACGTTTCGTTTTGTTGGGAAGTCAACGGATTGATGCCGTCCGCATCAAGCCGGTATTTCAACGTGGCGGAAGCGACTCCTGAGACGTCATAGGCAAAGGTCCAGACATAGAAATCGCGCGGTTGTATCGTTGCTTGATAACCCCACAACGAACCGAAGCCCGTTCCCCCGGGATTATGCGGATGCTGCTGCACGGCCCATAAGGTCGGCGGCACCGGGTCGGCGGCGCCGATGAGTATTTGATCGGCGTAGTCCGTTGCCTCATTGCAGGCCACGGTGGGTTTCATCTCCATATCTAACGACGCGCCGTAATACATATAACCGGAGTTGAGCGATCCTAACAAAAAGTGCCATGCCAAATCAATCAACGCCGGAGAATTCACGGTAGGATCTTGAATTGCCGCCAGTGAACTGCCGCCCGCCGCTGATTCGGCAGTCAAAACGCGGTTGGTGGCGGCAGTGATCACCGCCCAATTGCGGATATCCAACGCCCAGCCGTTGGGAATATCGAATTGACCACTGGAATTATAAGGTGGCCAATTCCAGTTGATGAAATCCGGACTTCCGAAATCACCGTCGGCATTGACCCATGCGCCGTCTTCGACGTGGACGATGTCACTGGTCGAGATAGTATGATCGGCCAGATATTCCGGCACGGTACTGGGCACGTAGCCTTGCGCTACGGCTTGTTCTGTGAAGTGATCGACACTCTCCATATAATAGGAATAGCCGCCGCCGAAGGCGTTGTCACCGTCATGCCCCAGCGTTATCAGCATCGGATGTGCCGGATCGTTATAAGCGGCGATGGAATTGATATCCTGCACGCCATAGGTTTGGTACCCGTCCTGCCAACTCATGGCCATCGCGACTGGAACCACAACTACCTGCGAGGCAACTCCGGTTTGTGGATTGATATGTTGGGCATAGTGCGGCTGAAAGCCAAGCGGCACGGCATCGGTGGGCGTGCAGCCCCGGCTGATCGTCATGGACGAACCGACCAACCACCTCGATCTGCCATCCATCGAG
>CAYUIF010000002.1:96743-239199 GCA_964444755.1 uncultured Alphaproteobacteria bacterium
GAGAACCAATGGCTGGAACTGGGATTAATCTGATCCGCCGGATTGGGCGGATCGCAGTTTTCACCGCCGGTTCCCAGCACCAGCGGGAAGTTCTCGCAAGCGCGGGAGATGTGGTTCGAAGGCACGAAGCACCACGTAATTCCACATTCCTGTAAGACCGGAATAATCCGCTCACTAAATGCCAATTCCGGCGGGAAGAAACCGGTCGAACGGGCGGGATTTGCTCCCCAGACAAAGGAATAGACATATTGATAGATTTCGATTTCCTTCTTCAGCACCGCCGGATCCACCAGCGGTGACAACGCATGATGATAAGGAATAATCGTCATTTCCAGTCGCGGTCGGCCGCCGCTGGTAGTGAGACCGCGGCCGTTGATGATCGCCTGATTCCAGCTCGGCGAGTATCCCAATTGTGAAACGGCTCCTAAACTGGCTACGTTGCGAATCAAGCCGCCGGTATAGGTCACTTGTGCGCCGGCATCAACGCCGGACATCGTATTAATGGCGTCTCGGGTGCGGTATTGATACGCGGCCACGCGATCCGCTACCGAGAAGATCGCTGCCACGTCATTCTGCGGATGTGCCGCCCCACCATTGCGCAACTGAATGGATTCCCATGCGGTCTGATAGCCCGCACCCCACGTGGATTGATCCGGCCAATAGACCGGCTGTTCCAAGTGCCAGATATAGGTCGTATGAATCGGATCGGCCCACACCATTCCCATCCAACAGAAAACGGCTAACAGACGAAGCAAGCTTTTCATGATATCATCCAAAACGGTTCATTCACGGATCATTTACGGTATCACTCACTGCCTGATCAACGATGCTAATACCTCAATCTAATAATACTCGATTCCCCTGCTGAATGCAAGCCAAAAGTCGTGCGAAGATAAATAGTTCGGCAATTCGGAATTTAAGGACTTCAATCATGAGTATTTCCCAGCAATACAGTGAACTGTGGAAGATTATCATATAGAACTATCTACAAAATTACGGCTTTTCCATTTCAGGAATGGTTCCTATTCAGGAAGATTGCTTTAGCGAACCAGTCTTGAAATTCATCAAAAAAATCCTTAGTTTCTATAGAATTAGGGTGGATTGTCGCTCGGGATCGAATCCCAATAATTCTGTCTTTATTGGAGTTAATAGTGGCAAAGAATCGACCATTTCGGCTGCATTTTCTACTGTTTCTGCTGGTTTCGGCTATTGGCTTCACCCAGTTGGGATGGTGGATTATCTATCAGGTCCGAGAAGGCGTGCGGCTGATTCATCAGCAGGAATCGCTCTGGGAGCAGCAGACATCCATTGCCCAGCAGTGGATTGCCACTCACACGGATTCCGTGGATATGACCCGGCAATGGCTGTCGCAGACGTTTCCTGACTTGGTTGTGGCTGAAAATGGACAGATCGAAATCGCCGCTATCGCTCGGCAACGCTTGGATCATACCGCCGCCCGCCGGGTGCGCATGTTCGTTTGGGAAGGCGGTTTTTTCACGCTCTTGATGCTCACCGGAATGGCGTTTGTCTATTGGACACTACGCAAGGAAGTGGAATTCGAACGTCGTCAATCCACCTTCTTGGCGGCCACGTCGCACGAGTTGAAGACACCCATTGCCTCGCTCCGGCTATTCGTGGATACTCTCGAAGATCGGCAACTGACTGCGGAGCAGCGAGCGGAGACATTTGCCATCATGCGATCGGACTTGGAACGGCTGTCCGATCTGATTGAACGCCTGTTGCAAGCGCAAGTCCTGATGGATGATAAACGCCGATTGGATTTACAGCCCACTGATCTGGCTGAAGAGACCCAAATCGCCATCGAACAGATGCAGACGACGTTTGCGCTGCGGCGCATTACACTTACCTCCGAGTTGAATTCCGGATTGTTCGCGATGACCGAACCGCAGCGTTGGCAGTTGCTGGTAAAAAACTTATTGGATAACGCGCAAAAATACTCTCCCGAGGGCGGCGAAATAGCCGTAATACTGATCTGTCGCGGGAAATCCGCCCGGCTTAAGGTATCGGATCACGGAATCGGTTTGGAAAAAGCGGAACTGGAACGGATTTTCGAGCGGTTCTACCGCGTCGGTCAGGAAGAAATCCGTCAAACTCAAGGCACGGGATTGGGCTTGTATTTGGTGCGGCGCATCGCCGAGTCGTTTCACGGTCGGGCGTGGGCGGAAAGTCAGGGAAAAGGGCACGGTACCGATTTCTTTGTGGAGATTCCATTAACCGAGTGGTGTAGCCATGGCTAATCGGATTCTAATTGTCGAAGATGAAGAGCACATCGCTCGCGGACTGTGCATCAACCTTGAGGCGGAAGGCTATGTTACCGAGACAGTTGCCGATGGAAAGCGTGCGTTGGAGATAATTCTCACCAATGAACCGGATCTGGTGATCTTGGATGTGATGTTGCCGGGACTGAGCGGCTTTGACGTTTGCGATCAAGTACGTCAAGCGGGTCGCCGCGTGCCAATTCTCTTTCTGACCGTTCGCGATACGGAAGATGAACGGATTCGCGGTTTGGAGTTGGGTGGCGATGATTACATGACTAAACCGTTCAGCATTCGTGAACTACTACAGCGTATTCGGGTCATCCTGCGCCGCGAAGACTGGTATCGCAAAGAACCGCAAGGCGGCGCAATGGTCACTTTCGGCGAAAACCGGGTCGATTTCACGGCTTACAAAGCATGGACCCCGCAGGGTGTTATTACCTTGACACAGAAGGAATGCATGCTGCTGAAATTGCTGGTGGAACATGAAAGTGAAGTCGTATCACGCGATCAGATTCTGAATCAGGTGTGGGGATATGATCGCTATCCCACCTCGCGGACGGTAGATAACCTGATACTCCGCTTGCGAAGGTACTTTGAGCGTGACCCTCACGAACCGAAACACATTCATACGCTCTACGGAGCGGGATATCGCTTTACATCACAACCTGAATCGGAATAGATGCAGAAAATCGCTAAGCCCCTCTAATGAGGGGCTTTTTTATGGTCGCTATTACTCAACCGATTAACGTTATATAATGTAAATGCTACACTAAAAAATCATCTCAAATCTAGATCTTGGAAGAATAAGGATTGCTTTTTCGAGACTTTCGGTATAAACTATAGATAGCGAATAGGATGATCACTGTGAACGAAAACACCGAAATTCCGGATTTCTCGATTTCCCGTCGGCAGTTCTTTCTAAAGACCGGCCGTTATGGCGTGATTCTGGGTGGAGCCTGCGCGCTGGCGTCAAGTCCGTCTTGGTTACGTCCACTCTTGAACCTGACACAGGAAGTCTATGCCGCCGGCAAACTGGATGAGCTTGCTGCCGTTGCACCACTCGCACGTTATTGGGTTTCGACCGCTGCTCCTTCCGGACAATGTCAGGCATGTCATCCGCCGCAGATTATTGCCCTCAATCCACTTCACCAACACACGGCTGATATTGTTAAGTGTTTATTGTGCGCCCGGGAATGTACGATTGAGAACGGTGAACGTGGGCGCTGCCACGTGCGCATGAATATTAATGGCGAACTGCGTAGCTTAGTATATGGGCGGCCGATCGCGATTCACGTGGATCCCATCGAGAAAAAGCCGTTCTATCATTTCTTGCCCGGTTCGCAAGCGTTGTCTTTGGCAACTTCCGGCTGCCCGTTGCAGTGTCAATTTTGTCAGAATTGGGAGATTTCGCAAATTCGTCCGGAAGATTATGATGTCGAGTATACGCAGCCGTCTGTGATTGTAGATGAAGCGAAGGAGCGATCCGCACCGGTCATCGCCTTCACTTATAATGAGCCGACGGTATTTGTCGAATATCTCACGGATATCGCCCGCGCAGCGCGCGCACAGAACATTCGCAGCGTGCTCATCAGTTGCGGTTTCATGAAAGCGGAGCCGCTCACGGAAATGTGCGAAACCCTTGCCGCAATTAAGATCGACCTGAAAGGATTCAGTCCGGATTTCTATCGAAAAGTCTGTGTCGCGGAATTGGAACCCGTTCTGCGCAGCATCAAGCAAGTCGCGCGCAGCGGTGTCCATCTGGAAATTGTCAACTTGGTCGTTCCGACGTTGAATGATTCGGATAATATGCTGAACGATCTCTGCGATTGGTTGATTGGTGAGGTTGGCCCCGACGTTCCGGTTCACTTCACGCGATTTCACCCTGATTACCGGTTGCTCAATCTCCCGCCGACGCCGGTTTCCACGCTCGAACGTTCGCGCGACATTGCACTGTCGAAAGGATTACACTATGCCTATGTCGGCAATGTACCGGATCATGTAGGCAACCATACTTATTGTCCGAAATGCGGCAGAATTATCGTGCTGCGGAACGGGTTCTTCATTTCGGAATTGCACATGATAGCTGGCTGCTGCGAGTATTGCGGCGAGCAAATTGCGGGAGTGTGGAGCTAAGCAATCTCCCGCGTTTTTCACAATGGTCAGACCATGTTCAAACTAATTCTATATATCATGATGTGTGCTGCTGCTTTAAATACCGGCTGTCGCGCCGGAACCACCGGTGATGGTCCGATCCGTGCGGCTGCCGTTGCCGGACGTTTTTATCCCGCAGCTGCCGACGAGTTGCGATTAGCCGTTTCGCGCTATCTGGATCATGCTGTGCTACCGAAAACCGGACGACCGCTGGCGATCGTCGTCCCCCATGCCGGATATGTCTTCAGCGGTCAGATTGCCGCGGATGCGTTCAAGCAAGCGGCGGCTTACGATTATGATTTGGTTGTGATTCTCGGCACCAACCATACGACGCCCAATTTCCGGGGCGTGTCCGTCTATTCCCAAGGCGGATTTGCAACGCCGCTGGGTACGGCGCCGATCGCTAAAGCTGCCGCCGAGCAGATACTTGCGGCGGACGAGCGCTTCACATTCGATCCACGCGTGCATGAACGCGAGCATTCCGTGGAAGTGGAGATTCCGTTTGTTCAGTATTTGTTTCCGAAAGCACAGATTATCCCGATTGTTGTTGGCGATGCCAATCTGGAACTCTGTGAGAAGTTGGGAACGGCTCTGGCCGGGATCGCGAAAAACGGCAAAACGCTGATCGTTGCCAGTTCCGATTTGTCACACTATCCGGACTATGAAGATGCGGTGCGGGTGGATCACGAGACGCTGAAGGCGATTGCCGCTCTCAGTCCGGCTGGTTTTCAAGCGACCGTCCGCCGCCAAATGACGGAACGCGTGCCGCAACTGGCGACGTGTGCTTGCGGCGAGGCGCCGATTATGGCAGCGATGTTCGCGGCCAAGCAGTTGGGTGCAGTATCAGGTACAATCGTCAGCTATGCGAATTCGGGTGATGCTTCATTAGGCGAGAGTGATCGGGTTGTGGGATATGGTGCGGTGGTGTTCAATGCGGATTCCGGAAATTCGGTCGGAACCGAAAAAGCGAATACAGAATCATCCGTAAGTGAAACCGACTCCTTGACAGCAAAGGATAAAGAGGCATTGTTGCGCTATGCGCGAACCACTCTGGAATGGTATCTGACCAGCGAAACAACCCCGTTAGCTCGCGATTTCAGCCCGTTTGCTGAAATTCCCATGGGGGCGTTTGTAACATTGCGCAAGCATCACCAGTTGCGGGGCTGTATCGGCCACATGGCCGAGGATATGCCGTTGTGCCGTACCGTGGGAGCGATGGCGATGATGGCGGCTTTTGAAGACCGGCGATTCTCGCCGTTGACGAAGGATGAGTTGAACGAGATCGAAATCGAGATCTCCGCGCTCACTCCCGCAAAACCGATTTCCGATCCCGGTCAAATCGTGCTTGGTCGGGACGGCGTGATTCTACAGAAAGACGGGCACTCAGCGGTCTTCCTGCCGCAAGTTGCCACTGAACAGGGCTGGAATCGCGAGCAGTTATTAGATCAGCTTTGCCGCAAGGCCGGGCTGTCGAAGGATTGCTGGCGCAGCGGAGCTATACTGTCGGTCTTTCAGGCAGACGTATTTTCGGAATCCGAATTCGGTCTAGCCCGCTGACGCCTCATGAAATCCCGGCTGCTGCTGATCGGATTGATCTCGATTCTCAGTCAGGTGGTTATCCTGCGTGAACTCAGTGTGGCTTTCTACGGAATCGAGTTAATCTATATTCTTGCGCTGGGATTATGGCTGTTGGGTACGGGCTTAGGAGCGCTATGGCGCACCAGCAAAACGCAGTTCGGCAGGTTCAACCGGTTGTTGATCCTCTTTACGGTATTGCTGGTATTGGACGTGGTATTCATTCGCGGGATTCGGATTCTGTTCGGCGGTGTTCCCGGCGGATTTCTGCCGTTCGAATCGCAATTGCTGGGAATTGCTGTGGCTATTCTACCTATTGGGATAATTCTGGGTAAACTGTTTCGCGAAGCGGCCACGTACTATGCCGACCACAACGGCTCCTTGGCTATCGCCTACGGAATCGAGAGTGCCGGGGCGGCCATTGGCGGACTGGCTACGACGCTATTGTTGATGCTGGCAGTTCCCAATCTCACAATCGGTTTGTTGTGCGCAATAGCCGCCCTGCTGGCCGTTATCATATTCTCTATTCCAACGAGTCGGCAAAGTCGGACGCTATTGCCGAAAATCGTTTGGTCGGCACCGCCGCTGTTGATAGGCTTAGGTGCTGCATTGACTTGGTCGGCTGATCTGGATCTGATTCTCACACGTTGGAACTATCCACAGGTCGTGATCGCTCGGGATACGCCGTATGGACGAGTGACTGTGGCTGCTCATGCAAGCCAATTGTCCGTCTATGAAAATGGCGCTTTGACTTATGAAAACGAAGGGACGGCGGCAGAAGAATTCGTACATCTGGCGGCGCTCCAATGCGAAAGTCCGGCGCGGATTCTCATGTTGGGAGGGGGCGTCGAAGGATTGGTTCGCGAAGCCCTTCGGTATCATCCGGACCAACTGGACTGCTTTCAATTGAATCGCCGCTTATTCGAGGCCGTGAAAACACAACTTCCGCCCAACGATCGCACGGCTCTGCAGGATGAGTGTGTATCCTTCCGATTTGGTGATCCTCGCGAGCTTCTGCAGACCGCCGGAATCTATGATCTCATTTTTATCGGCATGCCCGATCCGGCCACGGCGCAATCCAATCGCTTTTATACGACCGAATTCTTCGAATCGGTTCGGCAGCATTTATCAGACAGCGGTATTGTCGCTTTTCGCCTGCGGTCGGCAGAGAACTATTGGTCGCCGCAGCTCATTGCCCGCAATGCCGGTATCGTGAAATCATTGGATGCCGTGTTTGTAGATCGGATTATTCTGCCCGGAACGGTCAACATTATTACGGCTTCGAATCTCGGTTTGGAACGCGATATTAATGCCTTAACCGAACGGTTTCAACAACGGTCATTGACAACGAGGCTGGTGACGCCCGATTATATCCGTTATTTGTATCGGAATGATCGCATCGCGACAATGGAAGACCAACTGGTGGGAGACAGTGTCCAACCCAATACGGATAAACAGCCCGTTTGCTTTCATTATGCGGTTTCGATCTGGCTCTCGAAATTCTATCCGCGATTGTTAGGACCGAACCGAAGCCCCTCTGAAAAAAGCGTTATCGGGATATCGCTGCTGCTGATTCTGCTGATGGCCGGAGGCGCGTGGACGATTCGCAACCGACGGCGGCTGCGATTGGCGTTGCTGGTGGGTTGGGCGGGATTTGCCGGAATGTTGCTGGAAACGGTATTGCTCATGCAATACCAAATCAAATGCGGGGTACTGTATCAGAACTTGGGATTGCTGTTGATGCTGTTCATGCTGGGAATGGCAGTTGGGCCGATCACAACCGAATCGTTACTAAAAAGAATCCAAAGTCGAACCAATAAACCGTCAACCTCACGAATCCTTGGCTTCAGCATAGCATTTATGTTTGTTTTATTAAGTGTTGGGGTCGCCCTATCTATCGGCACTGACAGGATGAATGGACTCGTACCGATCGGAACGCTACTTGTAGCAAGCGGTTTTTGGGTTGGCGCCATGTTTACCTATGCGGCCGGCGTATTACGAAATGAGGTTGATAAGCCTATCGGTCCGCTCTATGCCGCCGATCTTGCCGGAGGCGCGATCGCGACAATCGCCGGCGTGTTGCTCTGGATACCGCTTTTGGGATTATCCGGAACCGCCATCATCGGCAGTCTCGCAATTCTTGTGTCAGCTATTTTGATCTAATTCCACGATCAGGATTATTGCATTTCCCTTGCAAAACGATCTGCAATGCAAACCGATTATCGAAAAAAAGCCGAGCTCTTGCGCAAACGGCTGCCGGATCTGATAAAACTACTTGATCCCTGCCGGTTGTGTCCGCGACAGTGCATGGCCGAGCGTAAAGAGGGTGGAATCGGCGAATGCGGGATCGGTGATCAATTGGTGATCTCTTCGATATTCCTGCACCGCGGCAATGAATATCCGATATCGGGAATCAACGGATCCGGCAATATCTTTCTGGCGGGCTGCAATCTGAATTGCGTCTATTGCCAGAACTGGACGGTCAGCCACGGTCGCTCGGGCACGATCATGTCCACCGAAGAGGTTGCGCAGGCGATGCTGGCATTGCAAAAAGCCGGTGCGCATAACATCAACTGCGTGACTCCTACGCATGTCGTTCCGATGTTGATGGAAGCTTTGTTGATGGCGCTGGAGGGCGGACTGAAACTGCCGTTTGTGTATAATTGCGGAGGCTATGAATCGATGGAAGTGTTGCCGCTCTTGGACGGTATCGTGGATATTTACTTGCCGGACATGAAATACGGCGGAGCGGAAAACGGTGTAAGCTATTCTGGTATCCGGGAATATCCCCGGCACAATCACGCGGCTGTGCGGGAGATGTACCGCCAAGTCGGGCCGCTTGTGCGGGACGATCGCGGAATCGCGCGTCGCGGACTACTGGTAAGGCATCTGGTGCTGCCCAATGGCATCGGCGATTTTCAAGCGATACTGGCCTTTCTTGACGAAGAGCTTCCCGGCCCCGTGGATCTGAATATCATGGCGCAATATCGCCCTTGCTATAAGGCTGAAACGTGTCCGCCGCTGGCGCGCCGCATCACCCATGAAGAATTCGAAATGGCGATTAAAGCCGCGCAAGCCAAACCCTCGATTCGTATTCTGGAAGAAGTTCTGGCCGAATTATAAACCGTGTATTTTCTTTTCGAATGGAAAGGATTTCCATGAAGCAACTTCGCTATTTTGTCGTGTTCGTAATGCTTATTATAGCATCGTCCGCGTTGGCAATTCCCGGTGATACGGTTCGATCCATCCCCGCCCCCGGCACGGCTCCCACCGGGTTAGCCTACGACGGGAAATATTTGTGGGTGGCGGATCGTCTTTCCGATTCCCTGTATGCCCTCAATCCGGCTTCCGGCGAGATCGTTGCATCGCTGCCCGCTCCCGGTTTTATCCCGTTGGGACTTGCGTGGGATGGAGCGTATCTGTGGTGCATTGATGGGGAAGAGAATCGTATATGCCAGCTGGATATTCGATCCGGAATCACGCTTCGAAGCTTGGAATCACCGACGTCCAAGCCTGAAGGTTTGGCCTGGGACGGCAAGTATCTGTGGATTTCCGATGGGGCGGAAGATGTGATTTGCCAAATATCCATCGATGACGGAACGACGATTATCAGTCATAAGGCTCCCTCCGGTTCGTCTTCGGGACTGACCTCTTGGAACGGTTACCTGTGGTGTGCCGATCGCCGGGATGATCGCATCTATCTCTTCGATCCTGATCATGGTGAAGTTATCTTCGGAATTAACTCACCGGGCAAATATGCCCGCGATCTCGCCACCGACGGCGAATATCTGTGGAACGTAGACTATCAGGACCGGCGGATTTATGCACTGGCTATGGAAGACGGAGGTGTGATCAAGCTGGACAATCCGCATACGCTGAATCTTCGACTGATTCACGAATTCCGCAATTACGGTCCGGGTGACGTTCCGACGGCGGATGTGTATGTTGCCGTTCCCGCTGACCTTCCCAATCAACGCTTGCTCGGTGAACCGCAATTCACTCCGGCTCCACTGGAGATCATTAAGGATCGCTGGCAGCAGCCGATTGCGCATTTTCAACTGAAGAATCCACCGCTGGCGGCGCGGGAACGCATTACGATGAACGTCACAGCGGAGCTCGCTGATGCCCGTTGGCTTGTTTTTCCTCACAAAGTGGGTGGCTTGAAGGACATTCCCAAGGATATCCGGGATACCTACCTTGTGGATGAAGATAAGTACCGCATCAATGATCCGGTCATTCGCGATGCTGTGAAAGCTGCCGTTGGCGACGAAACCAATCCCTATTGGATGATGCGCGGTATTCACAAATACATTCGGGAGCATCTGGTTTACGAACTTGCTGGCGGCTGGAATGTTGCGCCGCAGGTTCTAACGCGGGGCAACGGTTCCTGCAGCGAATATACGTTTCTATTTATTGCCATGTGCCGGGCGGCGGGGATTCCGGCGCGCTATGTGGGGGCGGTGGTGGTGCGCGGTGACGATGCCTCCACCGATGAGTATTTCCATCGCTGGAGTCAGGTCTATCTGCCCGGCTACGGTTGGATTCATGTGGATCCGCAGGGCGGCGACAAAGAGAAACCGGCGGACGTGGCGGAATCCATCGGCGTCGTGGACAATATCTTTCTGATTACTACTGAAGGCGGCGGCGCATCCGAATATCTGGATTGGAGCTACAACCACAACGAAAAATGGACCGGACACGGACCGGTAAAGGTTCACATTGAGGCATTAGGCGAATGGAGTCCGGTTGTCAGCGATTCGACGCTATCGCGGAAGGACGGTGATGCCTCTGATTCCGGCAGTTGCCAAGTGAAATAGAGTAGATAGAGTGCAAACAAAAAGGGTCAGGCAATTGCCTGACCCTTTTTGTAAATGGGATTAACTTAGAAGGACAATTTGGTTCCGAACCCGAAAATCAACGCCGATTCGTCGTCTATATCCTTGCGGGAGGTGGTGACATTGGAAATTTCCGCTTCAAATGAAAGTCCGTTGGAAACCGGGAAGATGAAATCGCCGTAAATGCACATATTTTGCTCGAATCCTCCCGGCGCGATTTTATCGGCGTCGGTTTCGTTTTTGTCCATACCGAAGCCCAACGAAAAGTTGAAATGGGCGGTCGGCTTGGTGACAGCATTCATCCAGAAACCGAGATTCTTGCGGTCATTGTCCTTCGATCCGTTGCCGACGGCGGTCAGCAAGTTGGAGTTGTTCAGGTTGGTTCCGCTGTTTAATTCGCCCTTCACGGAAATCAGTTTATGGAAGCGCAAATCAAAATCGGCGCCGAATCCCGATGTGCTGTATTCGTCATCTTCCACTTTTTGATTGGGATCATATTTCGCATAGACGAAATAGAGGCCGACCTGATACTTTTTGTTGACCTCAATCGAACCCCGGCCTTGAATCATTGGAACCGCGGCCAGATTGTCTTGTCCCAATCCATCAACTTCCTTCGCGCTCTCGCATAGTGCCAACTGGACCATTGGAGCCGTGGTTTCCTCGGGAATATAGAGGATGAATTGGAGTTGACTGCGGCGGAATCCGACATTGCCGTTATACCACAGGTTGCCGCCGATGTTGTCTGTCACCGGATTATTCGGCGAGAACAAATCCCACTGCTGACCGGCACGAATCTCGAACAACTTGGTGGCAAACCACGCATAAGCCAGACGCAGGCGCGGTTTGGCATTGGCATCCAATCCAGCGCCGGTAAAGAAATCCATTTCGACCTTACCGCCGATTTCCACCCCCGATTCGGTGGCTTTCCAGCCCGTGAGACCGAACCGCGAATGCTGGCTGGTGAATCCGATTAGCGGTTCATCGGTAGTATCAGCATCAGCCATTTGCGGACCGGAGAGCCCCGGTTTGGTAAAGGACAGCACGCCGTGAGTGGTATACCACGCGTCGCCTTTGATGAATCCATATGGCTTGAATTCAATACCGGCGGCCACGGCATTGAGCGCCCACAAAGTGATAGCCAGAGTAATGATTAGAAATGTGCGTGAGACCTTCATTGTTCCTCCCCGGTGTGTTTGGGGCATGATTTCAGTGATTTTGTTGCCGGATAACAACATTTCACCCGTTTGGTTTTAAATACTCTATAGCAAAACATATTCCTTATGCATTATTTCAATAATAATATATAGATATAAGAAATATGTGGTACTAACTAAGTCGCAGTTTGAGTCAAAAACTGCACGTACACGCCACCGAAATTTCCAGCGCATGGCCTTAGATACAACTTTAAATAAAAACACCTCGGAGGCCATCCGAGGTGTGTCCCGTGTGGATGTTTCAATCAATCACACTAATTCACGTACCGCATCCACTGTTGAATCGGCACCCACGGAAATCTGGAACCCGCGCTTCTTGAATACGGATATCATCCGCTGATTATCCGTGGTCGTTTGTGCAACCATTCGTTTTAGATTCCATTTGGCGGCAACTTCCAGACAATAATCGGTTAGAATACTGCCCAGTTCCTTCTGTTGCCATGCATCAATAATCAGTACTGCGTATTCCACTGTCTCATGATCCGGATCGGCAATGAGCCGTCCCACTCCCAATAGCTTTCGTTGACCATCTTCTTGGATTTCGGCAACAATGGCCACTTCCCGATCATAGTCAATATAGCAGAAGCGCGTCGCTACTTCGTGAGAATTCCAATGGAAGAAATAGCGGAAGCGCGAATAGACCGTCTCCTTCGAGCAATTTCCCAGCATTTCCAACCACAGTGGTTCGTCTTCCGGCTTGATGGGGCGGAGCAGGACTTCGGTGCCGTCCTTAAGGGCAACGCGGCGTACATATTTTTCAGGATAGGGTCGCAGTGCCAGATGGGAGAATGGATCAACAGTTTTGCCTAATAACGGTTCATCAAGCACGATTCGGGCATCCAATGCGATAACGCGCGCGGGTGAAACCAGGAGCGGATTGATATCCAATTCCGCGATTTCCGGATAGTCGGCGGCTAAGTAGGAAAGCCGGATAAGGGTTTCCACCAATTTTCCGAGATCAACCGCCGGGCGGCCTCGATAGCCTTTCAGGAGCGGCCAGATTTTCAGCGATTGCAGCATCCGCAGCGCCAAGCGTTCGTTGAGCGGTGGAAATCCCAAGGCTCGATCACTGAATAACTCTGCGGTAACTCCGCCCATTCCCGCCATCATAACCGTACCGAAAACCGGATCCTTCTTAATTCCCAGCAGCATTTCCACCGCATCACGACTGGCAATCATCGGTTGGACAGTGACGCCGTGAATCGTCGCATCGGGCCGCAGCTCGCGGGCAGTACTCACAATACGTTCAAATGCCGCCTGCACCGCGCCGGTGTCCGCCAAATCCAACGCTACTCCGCCGACATCCGTTTTGTGAGTGATCTGCGGCGAATGAATTTTCAGGACTACCGGGAAACCGATCCGTTCGGCCAGCTGTACCGCTTCGTCCGCTGTAACCGCCGGGTGGGGACGGGTGCACGTGATGCCGTAGGCTTCCACCAAGTCCTTCGATGTGTTTTCCAGAAGAATCAGGCTGTTCAAAAAGTGCGTGGAAGTAAACTGCTGGCGCACCTCTTCTCGATCCAGCGTGAAGTAAATGGGAATATCCTTGGGAGTTTCGTAGAGCGCTTCCAGATTGCGAGCATAGGCCACCAGCGTCATAAAGGCGCGGATCGCTTGCTCGGGCGTACGGTAGGCGGGAATTCCCGATTCGATGAGAATTGGCAAACCTTCCTTCATGACCTGCCCGCCCAGCCAAGCCGCTAAGATGGGTTTGGAAGTTGTTGTCGCGAGCTTGCCCAATACTTTTGCGATGGAAGAGGGATTGGTCATGGCTTGCGGTGTGAGAATGATCAGCAGGGCGTCCACTCCGGGATCGTTGACGACGATTTGCGCTGCCTTTTCGATGCGCTTGGAACGCGCATCACCCAACACATCCACCGGATTGCGATGCGACCACGCTGCCGGGAGATTCTCATCCAACTCGTTCAGTGTCGTTTCGGATAGCTGTGCCAATACTCCGTTTTCGGCGATCAAGGCATCGGTCGCCATAACTCCCGGTCCGCCGGCATTGGTGACGATGCCCAACCGCGGTCCGGCAGGGAGCTTGCCGCGTCCGATTAATTCCGCGCAGTCGAAGATTTCGCCGATGTCGTATACCCGTGCGACGCCGATGCGTTGAAATGCCGCATCGTACACCGCGTCTTCCGAAGCCATTGCTCCCGTATGCGATGCGGCCACCTTGGCGGACTCCGGGAAACGTCCCGCTTTATACACGATAATTGGTTTAGTGCGGGCGAACGCGCGGGCTGCCGTCATAAACCGGCGGGCATTGGGAATGGATTCGACATAAAGAATGATCGAACGAGTATTCTCGTCTTCGCCGAAGTAGTCAATCAGATCGCCGAAATTGACGTCGAGCGTGTTGCCGATCGAAACAAAATAGGAGAAACCGATTTTTCCTTCGAGTGCCCAATCCAGCACCGATGTGCACAACGCTCCGGATTGGGAAATGAAAGCGACGTGTCCCGCTTTCGGCATACCCGTGGCGAAACTGGCGTTGAGTTGCAGGCCGGGTACGATGATTCCCAGACAATTCGGTCCGACGATTCGCATATCGGGAAACCGCGCGGCTTCCGAATGAATCTGTTCTTCGAGTTGCTTTCCTGCGTCTCCGGTTTCGCGGAACCCGGCGGTGACGATGATAATGCCGTAGACTCCGGCTTCACCGCAGTCCCGTACCGCTTGCGGAACTATGTCGGGAGCCGTGCAAATAATCCCTAAATCCGGTACGCGCGGCAGATCCTTGATCGAGGCATAGCAGGGAATTCCCATCACGGCTTCAATGTCGGGATTGACCGGATAAACCACGCCGCGGAAACCTCCGCCGACGAGATTTCCCAATAACTTTCCGCCGACACTATTGGGATTGGGGCTGACGCCGATCAGCGCAATGCGCTTCGGCTTGAAAATGCGATCGAGTTTGTGAATATCCATGGATTGGAAGCCAGGTCAAAGCAGGAAGGAAAGTTGCTTAGGTGTGGTAATGAAGCCATTCGCTCCATGAGCCGGGATAGAGACGAACACTCTTTATTCCGGCAAGTTCCAGGGCGAGAATGTTGTGGCAGGCGGTGACTCCGGAACCGCAATAACAAATCACCTCAGTAGTCGGGAAGATGCCGTGCTGCTCAAATTTTTCGCGCAACTCTTCCGCCGGAAGGAAAACCGGAGCAGTCTCGTCGGTAAGATTGGTGGCATACGGGATATTGATGGCACCGGGTATGTGTCCGGCACGCAGATCGATCGGCTCCACCTCACCCCGATAGCGTTCGGGAGCTCTCGCATCAATCAGAACGGTTCTCGATTGCCGGATGGCTTCGACATCCCGATCATCAGCGAGCAATTCCTTGTGCAGTTGAACGGATAAGGTAATTTCGGCAGGTTTCGGCTTGCGCGGGGTGCTGCTTTCTAAGGGGTAACCATCGTGAATCCAGCGGGGAATCCCGCCATCCAGCACGGCGGCTGACGTGAATCCCAACCATCGCATCATCCACCATAGCCGCACCGCTACCGAACCGCCTTTATCGTCATAGGCAATCAGCTTGGTATCTTTGCCGATACCCTTACTGTGCAATACTGAGGTAAAGGCTTCGACAGTTGGCAGCGGATGCCGCCCGCGTTTGGGATCGGATTGATCGGACAATTCACGATCCAAATCGAAGAAGATCGCGTTGGGAATGCGACTCTGGGCAAACGCTTCGCGTCCCCCATCTATATTGTCAATGTGCCAGCGCACATCGGCGATCATCAGATCGGGATCATTGAGATGTTCGTGCAGCCACGTTGTCGAAACTAAAGGACCAAACATAGAACTCCCGCGGGCTGAAGTTGCTTTGGAAAATGTGCTTACTTAATCAGAAACGCCTTGCGAATTGTCGAAAAATGATCGGTAGTCATGGTAATGAAATAGACTCCCGCCGCTTCATTCTTGGCATTCCATGTTGCCTGATAATTTCCCGCCGGAAGCCGCTGATCCACAAGCTGTGCCACTTCCCGACCTGCAACGTTGAAGACTCGAATCGCCACCTGTGACGTTATCGGAAGTCCGTATTCGATTACGGTACTCGGATTGAATGGATTCGGATAGTTTTGCGAGAGGTAGAAATCGGACGGGATTGCGGATCGGGCGATATCATCTGCCGCGTTCGGTCGGGCAATTCCGGCCAGCAGAATCCGCACGGCTTCGCCGGCATCGTGAGAAAGAATCAACGTATCGAGCACCAGACCCAATTCGGTAGGCGAAAAATAGACAGTGAAGGAAACTGTGTCGTTGGCCGGAACCGTGGTCGGCCAACTCGCTGGTTCGATCCGAAACGCATTGCCGATCGTGAACTCTGCTCCGATCAATTCCAGTTCCCAATGACCGGTATCTATGACGTTGAGTTGAACGGATGATTCCTCTGCAACACTTGTGCTGTCGAAATGGAGCATCATCGGTTGAACCTGTATCTGCGGCAGCGCTCCCACCGCCTGAATGGGAACGTAAATCGTGCCCGCGGCGGCGTTGCTGTAAATCGCCAACGTATCCCGATACGTTTCAATCGCGGTCGGATTGAGTCGTATCCGCAACGGATACCACAAGTTCGGTTCAATGATTTGCGGTCCTTCAAAATCATGAATAAAGATATTATGCGTTTCCGCGGATAGGACGGTCAGCGGCGCGCTTCCCATATTGCGGATGACCATTCCGCGTACTGCGGGCTCTCCGACTCGCACGTATTCGAAATCCAGCAGTTCCGGCGTTGTGCTTATCAGCGGCGCAATCACGCGAATGCTGCCGTTGGTCGTATCGGCTGCCGGAGTACCGGTATTAAATTGGCAATTATTGAATGACAACGGAATGCGCGTTCCTTCTGCAATGCCGGATGGAACCGTGAAAATGATACATGCAAGTTCACCTTGTCCGGATAGTGAAGTGGTTCCCTGAGCATGAAGCGAGAATCCATCCGTGCCCAGGGAATATTCAACGGTCCAGCTTGAGGGTATCAATCCGTTGTCAATGCTGAAATAGGGATTAGTCGGAAAAATAATTGTTATATCATATGAAATTGTGATGTCCACGCGGGTCACATTCTGAGATGAGATGTTATTTTCGATTCGAATCGGAATGCAAATCTGCCCGCCTGCCAGACAAGTCGTATCGGGAAGATACGTGAACACCGTATTCGGATTGGAACCAACATAAAAACCGGCGGTCATGGTATCGGCTGACGGGCTGATCCGGCGCACTGCCACATTGGTGATGGTATTGTTGTAGGAATTGCTGTTGGGAACTGTAAGGGCCGTGAAATGACGATGCATTTGCCAGCCGGGGAAGGGATCGCCGTCGTCACCGCTGTTGGCATTGTGTTCCATGTCCCATTGACCGTCGGCGGGTTCGATGGCCACCTGATAGTGACCGTTGCCCGTGTAGCCGGGATACCATTGATCGTCGTTGCCGCGTCGCGAATCGTCCACATGATAGATCAATAATCCGTTGCCCGGCAGCGCGATGTCATATCCCGATTGCTGACGATTCTCCACCAGAAAATACTCTTGTCCCTGCTGTCCGTTCGTCCAGAGCCGGTAAATTGTCGGTGATGATTCAATGTCTGGAATTTGCACATACGGAATGTCGGTCGTGATGTTGACGGCATTCAGGAATCCCATCTGAATGCGGCCCCATGCATCGGGATGGGCCGGTGAATTGCCCAACGCTCCGTTCCACGAACCGCCCGCCATTAAGCTCCATCGTCCCAGACCTTCGGAATCATAGTCATAATCGTAGAAATCCGGCAGGCCGAACACTGCATGTCCCATTTCATGGGCATACACCCCGCAGGTCATGTCGCCGGGCTGCACCCAGTATTCCGGCTCCATGGAATACGTGGATGCCATCACGCCGTCAACATTTTGCGCATTCCGCATACTCCATTTGTGGGACCAGATATGATTATCGTTTCCGGTTCGTTCCGCTCCCTGACCGGCGTGAATGATAAACAACGCATCCACCTCGCCATCGCCGTCATTATCGTACTGCGAAAAATCCACCACGGGATTCACTAACTGCACGGCATCCTCCGCCAGCCGCTGAGCGTTCCGCGGATAGTTCCCGAATCCGTTTTGTCCGTTTACATAATACTGATAAGACTGAGGAGCGCGTTGCCATCCCAGCATTCCGGGCAAGTTGATGCAGGTCAGATTCAGATTCCCGTAGGATACTTCGCTATAGTAATTGCGCAGTGAACCCCGCCCGCCGCCGACCAGTAGAGTATCAAATAGCGTTGCTTGCGTATGAGCCGTATTGTCCGAAAAGTCCACGATAATCGCCAGAATGTTCATGTCCGTATCCAGCGAACGGCTCAGAATATCGCGCAACGACCGAGTGTGTTCCGATGTGTTGAGACCCTGTGCGGTCAGCTCCGCGTGATGCCGGAGGTAGTAAGGATTTTCAATTTCTCCGTTTCGAATACTTTCCACGAGTTCCGGATGCGGCGGCATTGCCGTGGCAATGAGAGCGGAACTAAGAAAAAACGCGAGTAATAAGCTGAAGCGAGGCACGGTGACGAAATTCATGAGCAAACCTTTCGAATGCAACGGATGTGTGGACTCAGTTCACGGGAGTGCGGGTCTTCGGTTGCAGAAAACGATCTGACGATGTTGTATCTGAAAAAAGGAGCGTGTGTTGAGTTACAGTTATGCCTCTCGAACGGAACTCCGTAGATAATATCGAATTCAATATATGCCGGCCATAATTACTTGATATTATGCACATTGCGATTTGCTGCCTGCGAACTTATGGAGGGTAAATGTTAATATATCATCCATAGTTTAATCTTATAATATAGCCACATCAGGCTCAGCAATCAAATCCATTCGGGATGCGGTTAATCGTGTATTATGCACCATGAATAACAAGAACCCCGGCGAGAATTCCGGGGTTTCATGTAATCAACAATTGGGGTCGTTATGCGGATCGTGCGACAGTTTCCACCCTCCGGCTTGGACTTGTTTCTCGCTTGCGTTGCAGCATACTTTCCGACAAATACATCGCCGTTTTTTCTGCCGTTTTTCGCCATGTGAAGCGGCTGCTGTACCGTTTTCCGCTTTGGATAAGGGTCTCACGCAATTCGGGTTGGGTATGAATGTCCATGATGGCGCGGGCAATACTATCCGTGCTGTCAGCATCCACCATTCGCGCGGCGCCCTCAAAGGATTCGGCTTGGGCTGAATTGTTTCCGGCAATCACCGGCAGACCGGCAGTCATGGCATGGAGGATTGAAAGCGTCAGTCCTTCATAGCGGCTGGGATTGAGTAAAGCCGTTGCCGAATGATAGAGAACGTTTAAGGCTTCGTCCGTGGCGGCTCCGATGAAATGAACAGCACGCTCTGGCAGCTTGCACTGCGTAGCCATTTGCCGAATCTGCTGAAGCAGGGAATCGGGAATCTCCCCGGCAATTACCAAGCGATAATCCTGCCCATCAACTTGTCTTGCCGCCGCCAGACCCAATAACGTTCCCACGATGTTGCGTCGCTGATCGGGTGTTCCCACGAACAACATGAACGGACTGCCGGACAGATTCAAACGGCGCAATACCGAATCCCGTTCCGTATCCGTAACTTCTTTGACGAAATCGCTATCGGCTCCGCCATGGACGACGCGTAGCTTCGCTAACGGAAGCTGCAATCGGGTTTGCAGGTCCATCACTGTATGCTGTGAACTGCACAAAAACAGATTGATTCTTCGCTTGACCAATTCCAAGTGCTGTAAATAACGCATCCGCAAGTCCGCGCTATTAGACAAGGCTTCTTCGGCGAACACCAGCGGATAAAGATTATCGTAGGTTGCCGCAACAAATAAGTCAGAATTGAAAACTGATTCGAGGGCTTGCTTGCCCACGTCGCTCATCGGATTGGGCAAATACAAGATCTCCGGCATCCGATTCGTGAACTCAGCCCATGTCGAATAACGACAATTGGAATAATCCGCCAAGTCACGTACGATGGACGATTTCGGTCTTGAATGAACGCCGAACAGCGCGAAGGTCCACTGCGGACGAATAGTGATCAACTCCCGCAATTGATTGATCGTGTACTGGGCAATGTCGTAATCGAAAATCGTCGGGCTCTCGATAACGCTGGTATCAATGGCGATATGCAACGGCTCGCCGGGATCAAGCTCTACCGAGCTTAGCATTGCCGCCCGCTCGTGGATTCGTGCGCGTGGTACTTGAGCATCGGCATGAACGTCCAACAAATAGAAATCCAGGTCGTTTGACGTGTCCAATTCGTAATTAATGCAGCCCGCTTCGCTCAGCAGCCGGTCCAATGACTGCCGGTTCACGATCCAACGGTGTTCGTAGTTGTGAACCAGATCGGGATTGTAATTCGGCTTATCGGCGTTGGGAATTGTGATCAGCACTTGTTTACCGACACGGGCGCATTCCCGCAGTACGGTAACGGCTTGATCGAAATCCACATGTTCGAGAATTTCCGGAGCCATGACTTGATCAAACGCTTTGTCCGGGAACGGTAAGCCTTCGATGACATTGCCGTATAGGAATTGGATTCCCGGCCGCAACGCTTCGCAGACCGCCAACCGGCCGCGATTGATGTCCACCGCAGCCGAGGCACCCACGAATTCACTGACATACCCGGTGGCTGGCCCGATTTCCAGAATTCGTCCCTCCGCTTTGCTTTTCAGCCAACGTACCCGCTCGCGCTGCAGCGGTTCGGCATAAATTTCATCGGGATGGGTTCGGTAGTAGGCAAGGAAATCAATATCCGTTTGTGCCGGTTCGTTCAGTGTTTTGCGATACACTTCGAGGTGTCGCTGCGCGGTGACGATCCAATTGGCGGTTTTCGCGTATTCCGCCACATTCTTCTTCAGTACTTGCGTGATGAACGGATTGGTCAGCACGTCGTAGATCGCTTCTGAAAGATTGAAGTCCTTTGTCAGCTTAAAGGTCAAGGCCGAGGGCAGATCGAAGGTCGGCACGGATGATGTAATCACCGGGCGGCCGCTGGACAGCGCGGTCATGGCGGCGGCGGAGCCTTCGTAACGATAGCTTTGATAGTTCAATACGATGGCATCGGACGCCTGCAAACGAAGTTCGACTTCTTCATCGGAGAGGTATTCGCCCGAAATGTGAACGTATTCGGCAATCCCCAGCTCCGCGGCTCGCTGACGACACTTCTCGATGTAGCCCGGATCGCTGCTGTGGGGATGGGGTGCGCCCAACACGTACAAATGCGACTTCAGGTGTTGAATCACGGGCTTCATCGCCAGAATCAATTCGATAATTCCCTTGTAGCTCTCAACAAAGCCGAAGGTCGAAACGATTTTTTGCGCCGGATCCAAACCCAATTTCAACTTGGCTTCAAACAGATCGGCGGAAGCCACGGGAGCCATACCGATGGGAATCCACTCGAACCGATGAATCGGTGCGCCGACTGCCGCCAACTCGATTTCGTTCTGTGGGTGGTGTCCGATCATCCGATCCGAATAACGCGCAACTAATGTAAATTGCGGTGCGACGGACTCAGTGGTATGAAACGTCGTGACAATCCGCACGCCCAGTTTGCGCACCTCCTGCATGACTTGTGGCAGCCAACCGTCCAGCGCGAAAATTCCGCCGTGATTCACATGCAACACCTCGATGCCCAATGCCTTGATCAAGGGAACGATCTCGCGCCCGCCCTCCGGCTGTCGTGTCCAACAACGCTGAACGTAGGGCTCATCTTGTCCGTGTGCCTCATCCGTCTTCTCGGCCAGTATAATCGGGTCACAACCGTTGGCTTTTAACGCATCAACCAGCGATTCGGCATATTTGGCCAGTCCGCAGGGCTGATGATAAGTCGTGAGTATTCCGATTTTGGGCATCGATGGTTCGCTTGTCACCGATGTCTCCATTAGCGTGGCCGACTCCGTTTCTAGGGGAGGAACGTTCATCGTAACGGGTGTCTTATCATCCGTTAGGAATCCGTCTTCCCGCATATAATCCAAATCATCGCGTATCATTTTATCCTTCCACCGCTGCAGGAACCGCCGATAATTCTCGCTGTCCTTCGGATGGCCGTTTACGGTTTTCGATTCAAAATGAAAGATCTTGCTTTGCGGGCAATAGAACACTTTCTTGCCGGATTCGCGCACCTTCATGCACAAATCCACATCTTCGCACGAGTTTAAATAGGCTTCGTCGAAACCGCCCAATGAAGAAAACAGATCGCGTTCCAACAGCATGCAGCTCCCGGCAATGAATTGGAACTCGCGCGGCTTGTTGACGGCCGGGTGATCGGCGGGAAGTTGATTATGGTAAATGCTGTAGACCATATGATCCGGTCCGCACACAATTCCGCATTGCTGCACATTGCCGCTATCAGGGAAGATCTGAAGATTCCCCACCAAACCGATGGTCGGATCCGTTTTAATGCAAGTAACCATTTCCTTCAGCCAGCCCGGCTGAACGATGGTGTCATTATTCAAAAATACCAGATATTTCCCGCGCGCGACCTCGGCACCGGCATTGCTGCCTTTGGCAAATCCCCGATTCTCCGATAAAGTAACCGTTCGCACTGGCGGCGGTAATTGCTCCAGAAATTCGGCAGTACCGTCATCCGAACCGTTGTTCACGACAATCACTTCGAAGTCAACCGGCTCCTTGACCATAAACAGTGATGTGATGCACTGCCGGGTATAATGGAGATTATTCCACACCGGAATAATCACCGAGGCCTCCGGTTGCTGTTGATCCTTATGCGGCGGTTTGTCGGCTGCAATAGCTTGCTTCAGTTTACCGGTGAAAATGAATTGCTGGGCGGTCAACTCGTTCAAGTCGTCGGGATGAACGGATCGCAACAGCAACTTTCCCGTGTCCACATCCGTTGTAGCCTGCGGAGGGTTTGCCATTTCCTTTTCGAACAGCGGATCGCGCACTACTTCGGCCAATGATACGTCAAGTCCGGCTTGCTCGAACATTTCCAGCATATTCTTGTAGGCGAAAAACCGCAGATGGGTTTTGTCGAGGATGCCCCATTCCTCGTAGGTCCACGATCCTTCCAGCAGTTTCTTGATGATTCCCAGATTGCGGATATTGGGAACACTGGCGATAATTGTTCCGGTGGGATGCAGTACTCGCATCAGTTTCTTAAGCGATGTCCACGGATCCACCAAGTGTTCCAGCACGTCGCCCATGATGATGCAGTCGAAATAGCCGTCGGTAATCGGCAAATCCATGGTTTCCAGATCACCTATGATTACGCGGCTCAGATGCTGTTCCGCGACGTTCGCGACTTCCGGATGAATCTCCAAGCCGACCACTTCAATCTTGCGTTCGGCGCGCAGCAAACCGCCTGTCATGCCTTGTCCGCACCCGACATCCAATACGCGCTTGGCCGTCGGCGGCACGAGGTCCACCAGATTCCGCCGCGCATTGGCGTAATAGTATTCCGGCTTGATTTCCTGTTTTTGTGTCGAAACCGTCGTATTGGTTGAAGTGATTGTCGCCGCCGCAGGGAAGGGGCGCTCCTGCCACTCGACCAGCACCTGACCGGGTTGATCCAGCAAGTGTTCGTAGTATCCCTGATTCGCGTACTTCGGATCGCGGGCCTTATTCCAATCATATTTCTTCCGACGGCTCGCTTCATGCATGTACCCAAGATGTAGAATCTTTATATCCGCTTCGACGATTCGTCCCTGCAAATTGCCGGGAACTCGTTCACAATGGAGATTGCCGCCGTGATCGGTCGTGAAAAAACCGAGTGCTTCTGCGTTCTGTCCCGCTAAACGAAACAAGCAGGGATGCAGAATGTGATTATAGATTCCATCGATGCGATAATGGTTGCGATCGTTCCACATATAGAGGAATTCGAAATTGAACCCGCTGACGTCGTCGGGACACGTGCGGATCGCTTCCCGAATGCGCTGCGGTGCGCTCTCCTCCAGCACTTCATCTCCATCGAGGCAGAGAATCCAATCCGGCCGCTGCGCCAGCGCCATGTGCAGGATGCGATTCTTATCGCGGACCTTGTCCAGTGGGACATTCTCCTGCCGATAGTAGTCCAGCAGTGCAGGATGCGAGCGGCAGATTTGTGGTGTCTGATCCGTAGAACCGTCATCGAGAATCACGATCCCTTCGGCAATACGGGCGATCGAATCTAAAACTTCTTGCAGCCACCGGTCTTCATTCTTGATATTCATCATGCAAATAATCCGCGGATTGCGTCGGGAAACGGAATCCGTGGATTCTTGCTTTGGCGTGAAATCTGGAGTCATATTCGATGCAGAAGTTGAGTTGCGATTGGAATACAGAAGCCTGAAATTAGCGAATCCGTTTCAGATAGCCGCGCGGATTGAAGGTCATCATATACTTCTCGCGGCTCGCGTCCACCACGAAATCGCGGTTTTCACCGAGAAACGTGTCCACGGCCTCCATCGGACCTGGTCCGAAATCGGGGGAGACCGGATGATTGTTGACGTTGGTATCCTCGACAATGATGTAGCCGTTTACGGGAATCAGCGGCGAGTAAATCCGCAGTTCATTCAGAACGTGATCACGGTGATGATCGGAATCAAGAATGACTAACACGTTGTCTGTTTTCTTGATGAGATTGCCCAGTTGCGTTAGGATCGCCGGCGAAGTCGAAGAACCCTGCAAATAAGTGATTCGCGAATGTTCCGGCTTTCCGTCGGGCGGATCGATGTCGATGGTAATCACGCGACCTGTACCCATTAGATCACACAAAGAGGCGAGAAACAGTGCGCTCCCGCCCAGGCATGTCCCGCACTCCACAATTACATCCGGTTGCTGCTCATGGATGATTTCCTGATAAATCCACATATCGAGCGGGCACTTGAATGCACTGACGCCAAGCCAGCGGGTGTTTTGCCAAGTGTTTTCACTGGCTCGCGAATAGTAGAGTTCATGGAAAGCATCCACCACGGTCTGATGGTCCGTGTTGGGTGGAGATACGCGGTTCATTACCGTAATCGACATAAGATTTCTCCCAAATTAAAAGGGCGGAGCTCGTAATTTTCCGTGAGACGGTGCCTATGCTGTATTTTCAAGGATTGGGGATCATGATGATATTCGCAATTTCTCAACGCCAAATCCCCCTCGAAAAACCTCGACATCGCGTTTTGTCTGGTGAGGATTTATACGATTACACGAGGCACTTTAGCAAGGCATGGCATACGCTGTTATTTTTAGCAAGAAATGCGCCAGTAAAACTCGAAGTTATGATTCTTGATTATAAATAACTTAACATGATCGCAGTTGGATTTCGACATGATTTTGCCGCCTGCTGGGAAATAATAGATTACCATGTTGTCCATTATATGATCCGAAACCAAAGAAAAAGGTCAGTCCGAAGACTGACCTTAGAATTTCAAGTGCAAATGAAAACTATGTGGACACCGGTCGGTCCTTCCAGAATGAAAAGGATCGGGCTGGTGCGAAAATATCCAAACCAATAGCCGTCTCCTGACCAAGATTCTCAATCCGATGAGATTCATGAGCGGCAAACCACACCGAATCGCCGGGATCCAAGTCTACGGCAATGTCGTTACCACCGGTCGCCCGCATTCTTCCCTTCAGTACTACGCACACCTGTTCTTGCTCGTGCTGGTGCAGCGGCGATGCGTGATGCGGGGGCTTTTCGAAATACTCGATGGAAACCAGCGGGCTTCCCGCCAGACTAACCCGCTTCCATCCCGGATCGGGCTGGTAGGTTTCGCCCTCATTTAGCCGCACAACTTTCATGGGTATGGACCGGATTATTCTTCCGAAAGCGTTTCGGTCTCGGTACTGTCTTCGATGGACCAGCGTGACCGCTCCTGCAGCGATGCCGCCGGAACGATAACGTCCAATGCAGAATGCCGAACCTCGATGATCAGTTCATGGTTACTATGCACCAGCTCACCGTCCACTTGGATGGGATCGGGGCGTTTACGCTTGACGACTAACCTCTCGAATTTCCAAGTCCGGATCTCCGGCAGGGAATGAATCGTTCCGGTGAACAGATGCCGTATTCCGGTCATTGCTTCGATGGGATCCATCCGTGGGACTGCTACTAATGACAGCCGTCCGTCATCCGGTCGGGCATCGGGTGCGATGATCGCACCGCCGCCGAACTGAGTCAGGTTGGCTACGGTGAGCAGCAAGGGCTTTTCAATGACCAGATCTTGACCGTCCAGTTCAAGATAGAAATCCTGCGGCTCATAAGTGAAAAAGTGATATATTCCTGCGAAGACATAGGGAAATATCCCCCGCATCGGAAGCTTCTCTAATCCTCTGACTAAGTCGGCATCCCAAGCCAAACTGGCCGTTACGAAAAACGGACGGTCATCCGCGAAGCCCACGTCAATTTTCTGGCGGCTGCCGTGGCGCAGCACGCGAGCCGCCTGCAACGGCCGCAGAGGGATGCCGAAATGCCGGGCAAAACCGTTGCCGCTGCCGGCGGGTAAGACCGCCAGTGCAACGTCCGATCCGATCAATTCGGCACCGATGGTATTGACCATGCCGTCACCGCCCACCGCAATCAGTGTATCTACGCCATCGGCAACGGCTTGGCGCGCTTTGCGCTTGCCGTCTTCCGGACTCTTGCTTTCCTGATAATATAAATCAACACCCTCAACATCCCAGTTGTCGCTCAAGGTCTGAATGAGTCCGGCGGCGTTGAATCGCATACCCGAATGAACGTTGAAGAGAACCAATACCCGGCGAACCACTGCGGAGGAAGGTGTCATGACACGATTTCTGCTGATTGTACTTTCGTCTACGGCCGGCGAAAAACCATCGCATGTGAGAAGCGTACGCGCGGCCGATCCAGTAACTCAAACCCCGCCTTGCCTGCACTTGCAATCGTTTCGTTGATCTGTTCCGGAGTCACATGGAACAAGGGTTCCGCCACAAGGAAGCGGCTGCCGGATTTAAGCAAAGCAAATATTTGTTGAAGGAATTGCTGACTATCGGGTGTTTCGTGGACCATGTTGAATGCCAATGCAAAATCCACGACCCCGGAATAACCAATCGATTCGGATTGGCATTGGTGAGGATGTATGACTATGAAAAGTTCTTCCGGCAGTGCCCTGCGTGCGCGAGTGGTAAGAACACGGAGCATCTGCGGCTGCAAATCCGCGGCGATCACGCGCCCCTTCGGCCCTACCATCCTCGCCAATGGAATACTGAATACACCCATCCCGCAGCCGATATCCAGCACGGTCATTCCGGATTCGATATACGGTGCCAGCAGCTTCTCGGGTCGTTGCAGCCAACGCCTTAGAGCATTGTCAAATGTGTACGCATACCACCACGGACAGACATGACGAGTTGGCTGTAGGTCTGACTTAATCATCGTCCTCTCGTGGAGACAAATGAATACTCGAAAGTAATATTAGTTGCGGTCGAAATACCGGCTGCCAAAAGCGAGTGACGTTTCGTCAACAAATATACTTCTCTCGTTTACAATAATCAACCCGACCGCAATCCACGGACGGTCATCCGCGAGCCGGGGCATTATGATTTCTGTGGGATTCCTGCCGTAAGTGCTTCTTAACTATGAATATTTGATGCCACTAATGCATCTTATTGTCCATAGTTGGGGTTCGAATAGGGAAATTGAGATCGACTTTGTAATGGATTTCCACAAATTTTGGCTGGCAGGTTATTTGCTAATTAGAGAGAAGGCTCCGATCCGATTGAGAGGTCAGGATTCGAGAATGTAATACATCAGGACGGCTTCCGATGGCTAAAAACGACAGACAGATTGCACAACTGACACGAGAAATCGAGCGTCTCCGCCGCAAGGTTTCGGAAAATGAGAATCGCCGCTGGCTGGAATCATTCCCCAACGAGAATCCGACTCCGGTGATGGCATGTTCTGCCGAAGGAGACCTGTTCTACATGAACCCAGCAGCCAAGCGGATGCTGAAACGGCTTGGTTTGAAACGCGGCGAGGATCTTCTCCCGTTTAAACACCGGCAACTGGTGCAAACGAGTTTTCTGAGTCGTGGACATATAACCGCTCATAAGCGGATTGCCGAACGGGATTTCGAGTGGTACTACCATGGTGTGAAGAAAATCGGGATTTGCCAATTGTTTGCTCATGACGTTACCAAACATGAACGAACCAAAACGGCCTTGCAGGATTCCGAGTTATGGTTTCGCGCCGTGGTCGAGAACCTTAGCGAGGGATTGCTCGTTACGGATTTAGATGAAAAAATCGTTTATGTCAATTACCGATTGGCTCAGATGCTGGGATATTCGGTTAAGTCACTGTTGGGCTGTGCGGCGGAATCGCTGTGGCCGGAAGACCTGCGCGCGGCGGTAAATCAGAAAACCGTGGAACGTCACCACGGTGACAGCGATCGCTACGAAACGGAGCTGTTGCGGAGCGACGGTCAACGTATTTGGGTGAAGGTCAGTGCGGCGCCCTATCGCGATTCCAAAGGTAAGATCACCGGTTGTTTCGGCGTGTTCACCGACATCACGGATATCAAGCGCGCGGATGAAGAGCGGGAGAAATTGGAGGTCCAGGTTCGTCGTACGCAGAAATTGGAGACGATCGGGACTTTGGCCGGGGGAATTGCCCATGATTTCAATAACATTCTGACTCCCATTCTGGGATACGCCGACATGGCACGGATGGATATCCCATCGGGGGGAGTGGCGCGCTCCAGTCTGGAGCACGTGATCCAAGCCGCTTATCGAGCCAAGGATTTGGTCAGGCAGATCCTGACCTTCAGCCGTCAGTCGGAACAAGAGCGCAAGCCGGTGAGAATTCACACGGTCGTCAAGGAAGCGCTTAAATTGATGAGAGCTTCACTGCCGGTGACGATCGAAATACACGAAGATATTGACCGCAATTGCGGCGCGATTCTGGCCGATCCGTCGCGAATCCATCAAGTGCTGATGAATCTCTGTACCAATGCCTTTCATGCCATGCGCGAATCCGGCGGAGTGCTGGAAATCAAGCTGGGAAATGTGGAAGTAGATAATGAATTGGTAAAAACGCGTCCGAATCTTCATGTCGGTCGCTATGTGCGACTGACCGTCGGCGATACCGGACACGGCATGGACGGTCGGACCATCGAGCGGATTTTCGAGCCGTTCTTTACGACGAAAGAGGTCGGTGAAGGAACCGGACTTGGGCTATCGGTGGTCCACGGGATTATTATGGATCATGGCGGGGATATATCGGTCTATAGCGAACCGGGTCGCGGCACAACGTTCCATATCTATCTTCCAATTGTGGAAGAAGATCGAAAACCGGAAATTTTAGACGATGAAACAACGGCTCACGGCACCGAAAACGTCTTATTCGTGGACGATAACCGGGAAATCGCCTATATGGGCAAGCGAATGCTCGAGCGACTGGGCTATAAAGTCACCGTGCGCACCAGCAGTGTCGAAGCCTTGGAAGCGTTTCGCGCGCGTCCGAAGCGTTACGATGTGGTGATTACCGATCAAACCATGCCCCACATGACCGGTGATCAGTTAGCCCGCGAGTTAGTGCTGATACGCCCGGACATTCCCATTGTACTGATTACGGGATTCAGCGAGAAGATCAGCAGCAAAACCAATGGCCGGTCGGGAATCCGCCAATTTGTTATGAAACCCATTGTATTACATGAATTAAGCCAAGCAGTTCGGAAGGCCATCGATTCGCTTCCTGTCGAGTAGAAATCGCGATATTCGGGGGCAGTCTCGGCTCAGTCAAACTGACCCGATTTTTTGGATGGGTCTCTCGGCAGTTCCAAGAGATATGGATACCATGTGATAAAATTCTCTATGGCATAAAAAAGTTGCGTCAAGTTGGAACTATCTCATAATACTCGGCTTTCCCGCGCAATAACGACTTCCCGGACATCAAGAGAGGCATACAAAAAAAGAAATTGAATGATTCGTCCTAACAATCATGCATATATACGTGCATTTTGTGGATGCGTTGTTTTGTGCGCAATTTAAATATTAAGTTTTCCGAAGATAATATCCACAGAGTGGTATGTTGATATGTTGATAAATCAATATGACACACCGGGTCTTTTTCACAAAGTACATTTAATAGCACCCTGTTTTTCAAACATTTCTCTTGCGAAACGTATGATCTCAATTTACATTATTCAGGGTCGAGAGTACTCCCTTCTGAATCCCTTCAACGCTCGGACTGCTTTATCAACATATCACTCTTGACTCCAAAGCGTCCCTTGATCTTGGTCCGGCAGCGATCTTACCCTATAGTATTTACCAGTATTTGATTGATCTGTCCCGCTTTGTTGTTCGCTATTACTGAGCGTAAGTCGTATGGCACAAACTTGGCACGAAGGTCAGATATTGGGATATCTTTGTTTAATTTCAATTTATTTTGTTGTTTTTTGAACCATTGTGATCATGAACCGGTTATCCAAAATCAATCCTGAAGTCCCCAATATTGCCCGTCGGCTGACGATTCCGATGCTAATGGCTGGATGGTTAACGAGCGCTAATATCGTCTATGCGTCCACGGCAGCAACATCACCGGATTCCCCATGGCTTTCCATCGGATTTCTGGTGGTCTGCTTCGTTTTGGGATTGCTAAGCCTGTATCTGATCAGAAATCGCAAATACCGCCATCAAGCCGAAAATGAACTGCGGGAAAGCGAAGAGAAATACCGGACATTAATACATTCATTACCCCATGCTGTCGCAATTGTAAAAGATGGAATCGTCGCTTACTGCAATCCGTCTTTAGCGACTCTGCATGGAGTTTCAAGCTGCGATGAACTGACCGGTCGGCCGTATGCTGAATTCATAGCCGAGGAGGATCGCGATCGGGTTCGACAGTACCACGAGCAACGGATTTCCGGCACCGCTGACGTGCCGGATCATTATCTCGTGATGATGCGAAAGCACAACGGTGAGATTTATCCGGCGGAGTTGTTTGCCCGACGAATTATCTTTCAGGGTCATCCTGCGTTGCAAGTCGTGGTCATGGACATTACCGAGCGCCAGCGGGCCGAATCGGAAATCCGCGAACGCGAAGAACGCTTCCGCACTTTAGCCGATACGGCACCGGTTTTAATCTGGATGGCGGGAGCGAAGCGCCATTCGTTCTATTTCAATCGCGTATGGCTGAAGTTTACCGGGCGGTCGCTCGCAGAGTCTTATGGCTTGGGCTGGACGAACGACGTTCATCCCGACGATCTGTCACGCTGTTTAAATATTTACGAAAAGGCTTTCCAGTCGCGGCAGCCGTTTTCGCAGGAATTTCGTCTGAAGACTGCCGATGGACTTTATCACACGGTTTTAGATTCGGGAGTCCCGCGGTTCACGGTGGAAGGCAATTTCATCGGCTTTATCGGGTCCTGCATCGATATCGCCGATCGGTTGGATGCGGAAATGGCATTGCGTGAGAGTGAACGCGCGATGGCAACCCTGATGGGCAATCTGCCCGGCATGGCGTATCGCTGCCGCAACGACGCACAATGGACGATGGAGTTCATCAGTCACGGCTGCCGCAAGTTGACCGGTTATACTCCGGAAGATCTGATCAACAACGGCCGCCTGTCCTATGCCGATTTGATCTATATCGAAGACCGCGCGCAGGTTTGGCAGAACGTTCAAGCGGCCGTTAAGGATCGCCAGCATTTTCATTTAACTTATCGTATTCGGAATGCCCAGGGGGAAGAACGCTGGGTTGAGGAAGAGGGCCAGGGAGTATTCTCCAATGATGGCACGTTGATGGCGCTGGAAGGCTTTATTTATGATATTACGGAGGCTAAACGTCGCGAAGTTGCTCTTCAGGAACAGGCATTCATTATCAATAAAATTCCGGATGCGTTAATTACTACGGACCTCAACGGCATCGTCACCAGTTGGAACAAGGGCGCGGAAGCGGTCTATGGCTATACTGCCGAGGAGGTTTTGGGTCGCAGCATTCAAATTCTGTACCCTGATCAGATGGTGTTGGCGCAGGACATTATTAAGCCCTTGCGCGAAAAGGGCACCCATGAAATCGAAACGACGCTCTTGAAAAAATCCGGGGAAGGATTCATTGCCTACTTGTCGTTGGCGATGCTTAATGATGAAACCGGCCATCCCTATGGATTAGCTGGCTATTCCTTCGATATTACAGATCGCCGCCGGATGGAAGCGGCGCTGCGGGATCGCGAAGCGCGCCTTCAAAGTATTTTGCGCTCGGCTCCATCGGGCATCGGTGTGGTGGTCGATCGCGTTCTCACCGAAGTCAATGAAACGTTATGCCGAATGATCGGCTATACTGCGCAAGAACTGATCGGCCAAAGTGCCCGGATACTCTATCCGACACAGGAAGACTTCGACTATGTCGGCGCGGAGAAATACCGGCAGATCGCCGAATCGGGAACCGGAACGGTCGAAACCCGCTGGCAGCGGAAAGATGGAACGATTATAAATGTGCTGCTCAGTTCCACGCCCATTAATGCCGCGGATCAGTCGCTGGGCGTTACTTTCACTGCCACCGATATCACGGAACGCAAGCTCATGGAAGTGACGCTTCGTGAACGCGAAGCGCGGCTTCAGAGCATTTTACGAACGGCTCCTTCAGGGATTGGAGTGGTGGTTAATCGGGCGGTAACGGAAGTCAATGAAACGCTATGTGCGATAACTGGTTATAATGCCGACGAGCTGATCGGTCAGAACGTTCGAGTTTTCTATCCCACGCAGGAAGAATATGATTCCGCCGGGGTGGAATTGGCACGCCAACTCGCCGAAAAGGGTACAAGTACCATCGAGACTCGCTGCCTGCGCAAGGACGGGACGATCATCAATTTGCTGCTCAGCATGAGTCCCATTGACCCGACTAATCGCGCGGCCGGTACGGCCTTTGCCGCCACCGATATCACCGAGCGGAAACTGGCGGAAGAAACGCTGAAAGAAAAAACCGCGGAGCTCGATCGCTTTTTTAACGTTAATTTGGATTTGCTGTGTATTGCCGATTTGAACGGCACATTTCTGCGATTGAATCAAGCCTGGGAAGCGGTTCTCGGATTTGATATCTCTGAATTGGAACACCGCAAATTCCTGGATTTTGTTCATCCGGATGATGTCGAAGCGACGCTTGGCGCCGTTTCACAATTATCCGAAGGCCGGGATGTTTTGAATTTCGTGAACCGCTATCGGTGTCGCGATGGCTCCTACCGCTGGATCGAATGGCGCTCCACGACCCATGAGAACAAGTTCATTTTTGCGGCCGCGCGCGATATCACCGACCGCATCCATACCGAACAAGCGCTACGGGACAGCGAAGAACGGTTCCGCCACCTGTTTGAAACGAGTCCGGTGGGGATAACGATCGCGCGAATTTCCGACGGTGTGGTACTCTATGCCAACGATGCTGCAGCTGCTAGTGTTGGGGAACCGTTGGACAGTATTATCGGCAAACCGTTAATTGACCTGATGGTGAATGACGACGATCGGCGATATCTCGAAAACATGATCAAAAGCGGGAAGCCGGTTGACAATTTCGAATCGCCGTATCGAAGGAAGGATGGTAGCATCCGTTGGGCGCTCTCCTCGATTCGGGTGATGAATCTGGGCGGTGAACAAGTTGTTCTGACGACAGGAGCGGATATCACCGAAAGCCGCGAATTGCGGGAACGGCTGTTTGAAGCCAATGAACGATTCGAAGCGATCTTCGATGCGACGCCGTTGCCGATCGTCGCTTTGGATAAAAATGGAATCGTCACTTCATGGAATAAGGCAGCTGAACGGGTTTATGGTTGGACGGCCGAGGAAATAATCGGCCAACCCTATCAATCCGTACCGCCGGACCAACGGGATGCCCACCGCGAAATTCGCGAACGACTGCAGAACGGCGAATTCGTCTTCGGTGCGGAAGTGGTGAGAACCACCAAGGATGGCCGCCGTTTGGATATCCAGTTGTCGGCGGCGCCGATCCGCAATTCGGAAGGTGCCGCAATCGGCAGCCTGGGGATCATGCATGATATCACGGAACGCAAACAAGCGGAGCAAGCGTTACGTGATAGCGAAGAACGGTTCCGTTTGGCATTTATTACCAGCCCGGATTCGGTGAACATCAACCGCCTCAGTGATGGATTATTCGTAAATATCAATGAAGGCTTTACGGCTTTAACCGGCTATACCTGGGAGGATGTCCAAGGGAAAACCTCGTTGGATGTTGATCTGTGGTATGATCCTTCTGATCGCCCGCGACTGATTGAAATGCTTAAGCAAGACGGTTATGTTAAGAATTATGAAGCCAAATTCAAATTCAAAAATGGAGTAGTACATGCCGGATTAATGTCCGCCCGCATTATTTCACTCAATGGCGTTGACCATATCCTAAATATTACTCGAGATATTGAGGAACTTAAGCAGGCGCAAGAGACGGTTCGTCAAGAGCGCGACCGCTCGCAGATGTATCTCGATGTCAGCGCGACGATCATGGTCGCCCTGAATACGTCGGGTCGAGTGGTGCTCATCAATCGCAAGGGTGCCGATCTTCTTGGCTATTCCAAAGAGGATATTCTGGGTCGCAACTGGTTCGAATGTTGTTTGCCCGAAGCGGAGCGTGAAACCGTCCAAACGATGTTTCAACGCGCCATGAATGGCGAAGTGGCCATGCCGGACTACTTTGAAAACAGCATCGTTGATACGAAGGGACAATCGCGGACTATCGCTTGGCATAACGCGGTTCTGCATGATGACAACGGCACGATTACCGGAACCTTAAGCTCGGGTGAGGATATCACCAAACGCAAACAAGCCGAGGAAGTCATTTGGCAGAATGAAATCCGCATGGCGACGCTGCTGGAACTGACCCGGATGTCCGAAGAACCCGAACAAATCCTTACGGATATCGCTTTGGAAAATGCGATTGAGTTGACCGGCAGCACGATCGGCTATCTGGCATTTATGAACGATGATGAATCGGTACTCACCATGTATTCGTGGTCTAAGCAGGCGATGCAGGAATGCCGGATTCAGAACAAGCCGTTCGAATATCCGGTGGAATCAACCGGTTTATGGGGCGAAGCGGTGCGGCAGCGCCGCCCGATCATCACCAATGATTACCATGCCTCCAATCCGCTGAAAAAGGGTGTCCCGGACGGTCATGTCTCGCTGTCGCGGCACATGAATATCCCGCTCTTCGATGGCGATAAAATCGTGCTGGTAGCGGGAGTCGGCAATAAGCAGGAACCCTACGACGAAACGGATGTTGATCAGTTGACGCTGCTCATGGACGGAATGTGGAAGGTCATAAAGCGCCGGCGCGCCGAAGAGGCGTTGCGGATCAGTGAACAATTACTCCGCGAATCGCAATCCATTGCCGGATTGGGCAGCTATGTATTTGATATCCCGGCGGACCGATGGAAGAGTTCGGATGTTCTCGATCGCATATTCGGAATTGACAGTTCTTTCACCCGGACGGCCGGCGGCTGGTTGACTTTGGTTCACCCGGATTACCGGGATATGATGGCAAATCACCTTATGAATGAAGTCATCGGTCAGCGTCAGAAGTTCAATAAAGAATATAAAATTGTTCGCCAAAGTGATCGTGAAACGCGATGGGTTCATGGCTTGGGAGAACTGGAATTCGACACGGATCAGCAACCGCTCCGGATGATTGGGACGATTCAGGATATTACCGAACGCAAACGTGCTGAAGATGAATTGGCAAGCCGAACGCTGGAACTGGAACGCTCCAATATGGAACTGGAGCGGTTCGCCTATGTGGCTTCCCATGACTTGCAGGAACCATTGCGGATGATGTCCAGTTATGCGGATTTGCTCCACAGCCGCTATAAAGGCAAGTTGGATGAAGATGCCGATGAATTCATCGGCTATATCACCGAAGGTGCGGAGCGGATGCAGCAGCTCATCCGCGGCTTGTTGGCGTATTCGCGAATGGATACTCAGGGACGGAAATTCGAGGCGGTGGATCTTGAAGAGCGGCTAAAGTCGGTTTTAGAGAATCTGCAAATGTCCGTGGAAGAAAGTGCCGCCGTCGTCACTCATGATCCACTGCCGAAAATCACGGTCGAATCCACGCAAATTACGCAGCTATTTCAGAATCTGATCGGCAACGCCATCAAATTCCGCGGGACAGAAGCACCGCATATTCACATTTCGGCTGATCAGAACGATACGGAATGGCATTTCTCCGTTCGGGATAACGGAATCGGTATTGATGCAAAATATTTCGAACGGATTTTTGTGATTTTTCGACGACTGCACGGCCGTAATGAATATCCGGGGACGGGAATCGGACTTGCCATTTGCAAGAAAATCGTTGAACGGCACGGCGGCCGAATCTGGGTCGAATCGGAAGTCGGCAAGGGAACTACATTTCATTTTACAATTCCCATACGAAAAACGGCACAAAGGAGGGTGTTCGCACATGGAGACACGAACGCTGCATAGGCCCATTGAGATATTACTCGTGGAAGACTCGCCGGCGGATGTGCGTCTGACCATCGAAACACTGAAGGACGGCAAGATTGCCAACCATCTTAATGTCGCTTGGGATGGAGTGGAAGCATTGGCGTATCTTCGCCGGGAAGGCTATTTCTCCAAGGCCGTACGACCGGACTTAATCCTGCTCGACCTGAATCTTCCCAAGTTGGATGGACGGGATGTGTTGCAGGAAATCAAGGCCGATGAGCAATTGAAAAAAATTCCGGTCATTATTCTGACCACGTCCGATGCCGAGCAGGACGTGCTGGCCAGCTACGAGTTGCATGCCAATTGCTACATTGTCAAGCCGGTCAAACTGGATAAATTTGTCAACGTCGTGAAGTCGATCGAGGATTTTTGGCTGAGTATCGTTGCTCTGCCCCCTCAAAGCGCGTGATTCGGAGGCTGCCTATGGAACGGCTCCATATTCTTTTAGTCGAGGATAATCCGCTGGACGTGCGTCTGCTCCGGGAGGCGCTCAAGGGATTGAACGGCCAGCAGCCGAAGTTGACGCATGTCCCGACCTTGGCGGAATCGCTGGAAAGCCTCAAGGCGATTCGTTTCGATGTCGTATTGTTGGACTTATCCTTGCCGGACAGCGACGGATTCGATACGCTTGTGCAGCTTCGGATGAGTACGGAAGAAACGCCGATTGTCGTGTTGACTGGTCATGACGACGAGGAGTTTGCCGCCCGGTCTTTGCAATTGGGCGCGCAGGATTATCTGGTAAAAGGCCGTACCGACGGTCAATTGATCTTACGTTCGATTCGCTATGCCGTGGAGCGTTCGCGAACGTATCAGATTTTGAAGCAAAGCATGGAGCAGTACCGCTTGCTGGCGGAAAATATCACGGACGTCATCTGGACAATGGACTTCGAATTCCGGCGGATTTATACCAGCCCGTCCGTCTATCGTCTCCGCGGGTACACTCCTGAAGAAGCGGCTAATCAACCCCTGGAAGATACTTTAACTCCCGAATCCTATCGTTATGTTACGACGGCCTTGCATGATGTGATCGCGGCGGAAAAAGCCGGCGCCATGGACGTCAAGAAAATCCACACCGTGGATTTGGAATTGAAATGCAAGGACGGCAGTACGGTTTGGACGGAAGTCAGAATCTCAATATTGCACGACTCCGACAATAAACCGATTGGATTTCTGGGCGTAACACGAGATATCAGCGAACGGAAACGCGCCGAAGACGCGCTGAAAACTACGACCAGCCAGCTTAAGAACCTGTTCGATAACCTCGATTACGTTTTTATGTCGCTGGACACCCAGCGCATGCAGGTGCTCCAGGTGTCTCCGGCCTGCGAGAAAGTCTATGGTTTGCCGCGGCAAGTATTCCTGAACCAACCGGACTTGCCGTTGGACGTGATCCATCCGGACGATAAACCGGGAATTCTGGCGGCGATCAAGGGCGCTTATGACGGGAAAACGATATCCCTGGAGCATCGCATTATTCGACCGGACGGTGAAGTGCGGTGGGTAGAAGCCAGTATCAAGCCGGCTTTGGATGCTCAAAGCAATCTGGTACGGATTGACGTGGTCGTATCCGACATTACCCAGCGCAAGCAGGTCGAAAAAATGCAATCCGTATTGGTGCGCATTCTGGATTCAACCAGTATGACGGACAAGCTCGAGGACTTTCTGGTTAGTCTGCGCCTCTATTTAGGGGATCTGATTGATACGACTAATTTTTATGTGGCGCTTTATGATGCCGAACGAGATATGTATTCATTCCCGATTTTCGAGGATCAATACGATTCCTTCGGCCTCAATCGTATCCGGCTGCCCAACACTCTGATTGATTATGTCCGGCGGACCGGCAATGCCCAGCTGGTGGATGAGGAAATGTTTCTCAAAATGGAGTCGCAGGGATTGGTGGAACGTTTGGGAACAATGGCGCGGATTTGGCTGGGCGTGCCGTTGAAGACGGTTCACGGTGTGATTGGGGTGATGGCTGTTCAAAGCTATAACGACAGCACGCATTTCACATGGCGCGATCTGCAATTATTATCGCTGATTTCCGGTCATGTCGCAATGGCGATCGAACGCAAACGCGCCCTGGATGCCTTGTTGGAAAGCGAAGAACAGCTGCGCCAAGCGCAAAAAATGGAGGCAGTGGGGCGGCTGGCGGGCGGTGTGGCCCATGATTTCAATAATCTGCTGACGGCCATCTTGGGACACAGCGAATTAGCTCTCTACAAATTGCATGACGGCGATCCCTTGCGGGACAGCGTGGAGCAGATCATGAAAGCCGCCGAACGCGCCGCCTCGTTAACCCGGCAGCTATTGGCGTTCAGCCGGAAACAGGTTTTGCAGCCGCGTTTGCTTGACTTGAATTCGACCGTAACGGATATGGAGAAAATGCTGCGGCGATTGATCGGTGAGGATATTGTCTTGGTCACAAAGCTTGATTCGCAGTTGGGAGTTATCAAGGCGGATCCCGGACAGATCGAACAGGTGATCATGAACTTGGCGGTGAATGCCCGCGATGCCATGCCGCAGGGGGGAAGGCTCTGCATCGAGACGGCTGAGGTGGAATTGGATGAATCCTACAGTTGGAGTCATACGGCGGTTGCTCCGGGTCGTTATGTAATGCTGGCCGTTTCCGACAATGGCGTCGGTATGGACGCGGAAACCCGTTCACATATTTTCGAGCCGTTCTTTACCACCAAAGAGATCGGCAAAGGCACCGGTTTGGGCTTGTCAACGGTTTATGGAATCGTCAATCAAAGCGGCGGGCACATTTGGGTTTACAGCGAACCCGGACAAGGAACGACGTTTAAAATCTATTTGCCGCGGGCTACCGGCGAAGCGGCCAAGCTTGAACGTCCAATTACGCCGCTTTCCCAGAACGGACATGAGACGATCTTATTGGTGGAAGACGAGGAGGGGGTGCGCGAGTTGGTCCGCCGGATCCTCGAACAAAAAGGCTACCATATCATTGCCACGTCCGATGCCCGCAATGCCCTGCGTATCGCGCAAGATTACGATGGTTACATTCATTTGTTGATCACCGACGTGATTATGCCCCATATTAGCGGCGACATTTTGGCGCATGACCTCGCCGCCTTACGGCCGGAGATCCGAATCCTGTTTATGTCGGGTTATACGGATGACAGCATGAATAACCGCAATCTCGACCGTAATGGAGCGGCGTTTCTTCCCAAGCCGTTTTCCGCGGATCATCTGGCGCGCAAAGTCCGCGAGTTGCTTGACGCGTCATCGGTCGCCGCGTAGCACAGACGGTACATATAGAAACGAAGCGGGTCGGCTCAAAGCCGACCCGCTTCATTTTAATCTTAAGAATTCCTCAATCACGGCTACGGTGTCAGAAAGTAGTGTGCCAGAATGTAGTAGATACCAATCGCCAATCCGCCGGCCGCGGGTAAGGACAAGAACCACGATGAGAATATCGAACTGACCACTCGCAGGTTGATTGCGTCCAATCCGCGGGCCAAGCCGACTCCCAAAACCGAACCGACCAGTGTATGGGTAGTGGACATCGGCAAACCCAATTTGGAGCAAACCAACACTACCGTTGCCGTGGCAAACTCGGCGCAAAATCCGCGAGTGGGAGTTAACTCCGTGATCGCTTTACCGATGGTCCGCATCACTTTGTAGCCCCACGTTGCCAAACCGACGACGATACCCAAGCCGCCCAAAACCAGAATCCAGAGCGGTACGGCGGTACTGGTAATGACGACCCCCTTCGTCGTCATCATAACCACGGCGGCCACCGGACCGACCGCATTCGCCACGTCATTGGCGCCGTGCGCAAACGCGACGTAAGCGGCTGTCATGACCTGTAATGCCATAAACACGGATTCGACCTTGCCGATATCGCGGAATCGGTGTTGGCCTTTGGCGCGAATAACAAAGAAAAAAATCCCCCAGCATGCGACCGCCGCCAAACCCGCGATCAACAGCGCATGAATCAATGTGAAGTTAAGGTGAAGGTTGTGCAGACCTTCATAGATGGTGGCGAGGACCAATATGCCCACGGTCAATCCGGCGAAGATCGGGGCAATCCGCAGCGTGGCGCGACCCGGATCATCCACCGTAAGAATTCTCCAGCGAATGAACCGGAACAGAAAATAGGCAAATAAGCCGCCCACTACCGGAGAAATCACCCACGAAGTGGCGATCCGAAATACCGCGGACCATTGAATCTGGGATATTCCGCAGGCGTAGATCCCAAACCCCAGCACTGCGCCGACAATGGAATGCGTCGTGGAAACCGGCAGTCCGAACCAGGTTGAAAAATGCAGCCACAGCGCCGCCGCCAGCAGCACGGCCAGCATCCCCAGAATCAAAACGCTGGGATCGCCGGCGAAGAGTTGCGGATCAATGATCCCTTTGCGAATCGTATTCGTGACATGACTGCCCGCCAGCACCGCTCCCGCGAACTCCATAATGCCGGCGATCAGAATGGCTTGATAATACTTTAAAGTCCCCGATCCGACCGATGTTCCCATCGCATTGGCAACATCGTTGGCTCCGATCGTCCATGCGGTGTAAAACCCCAGGACGACGGCCGTCAACGAGATGTAGATGGCGACGGGATCAGCCGTGCCGAACCAATGTGCGAAAAAATTCATGCTATTCGGCAATCATCAATCGAATATAATCGCCCATTCCTTCCGCGTGATCTGCCATTCTGCCCAATGCCCGGATCACTTCCAACAGCACGTAGCTGGATACGAACGGCCACGCCGGATCATCGAGACCGAACACCATCTGCAGCAATTTATATTGCTGTTTGTCCACTTTCCATTCGCTATGACCGATCGCTCCGGCTTCGTCGCGCAGCTCTTCGATGGTTTCACCCGAAAAGCCTTTACGACGCAATTCTTCGAAACGATTCATCATTGCGGACGCTTGACGCGCTGTGGTCACCGCATAATCAGCCAGCTTCAGGAGTTCATCGCGAAACGTGCCGTCCGACCACTGAGCGGGCAATCGTAAGTCTCGCATACAAAGCATCGCCGCTAAATCCTCGACCTTGTCCGCCAAACCGTCTTGTTCTCGCAGATAAGCCAGAAAGTCGGCCCGGGATACCGACATCAGCATGGATTTGGGAAGATGATCGCGGATTTGATTCTTAATCGTATCCGCCTCGTGTTCCAGCTTGAAGACGCGGTCGGCGATATTTCGAACTTCCGCGAGATTGCCGGATGTGGCGGCAACCAACAGCGGCTTGGTCAGATCTACACACTCCATGGCTTTTCGAAGGTGCGTGAGCAGCAAATCGAACGGCGTGCTACTGCCAAGGAGTTTCACCAGAATACTCAAAGTTCCTCCACCGAAATAGATCGGTTAAATGAATAAAAGCCAAATAATAATGAAGTCGGGGAAAAGTGAGGGCAAGCACAAAAAGTTGGGATCTGCATATGACGACTGAGTTGTCGTTCAGCGGCGGCTGTGCTGCCTTAACAGAATTGTAACAATCTACGAAACCACAGGCAGGAATGCAACGCGGGGCTCCAAACGAGATCATTCATCAGTTTGGAAGGTGAACCTTCGAGACCCGATAATTCTATTAAAATAAGTACAATATCACGAGTTCAATCATCGTATGGCTCGCGGTTCATTTTCATGCGTCAACCGGATGAGCACAATTTCGGGCGGTGCACCGATGCGCATCGGCGGACCCCAATAACCAATACCGCAGGACGTGAACGCATGCCCCGCCGCCGTCTTATAGAGTCCCCAATGATAACGATAGGTCGCACGAGTGAGAAGCGAGAATGGCCAGATCTGTCCGGCGTGTGTGTGTCCGGACAGTACAATATCGGCTCCCGATTGGGTCGCCCGCTCTGCTTCTTCGGTGGAAGGAGTATGGTTGAGAAGGATGACGGTTTTGTCTTCAGGGATATTCTTCAGTAATTCGGAAATGTCTGGTCGGGGAAGTCGCATCTGCTGTGCCGTCCGGTCCTCGATTCCCGCCACTACCAATCCGTTGGATAACTCCACGGACTCATTCATGAGCATTCGGATACCGGCAGCATTGTAGAATTTCAAAGCGGATTTCAGACCGATATAATAGTCATGATTTCCCGTAGTGCCGTAGACGCCCAAAGGAGCTTCCAACCTACGGAATACGTCGGTCAGTGACATAATTCGATCCGCGTTTCGATCCAGAATGTCGCCGGGCAGCAGAATGAGATCCGGTTTGAGCGACATCATTTGATTTGCCATGCGGTCCAAATGCCTCCGGCCGACCATCACGCCCGCATGGAAGTCCGAAGCCATGACAATTTTAAGATCAGCTAATTCCGGCGTTAATTCTTTTACGGGAATCCGGACGTGGGCAATTCGAGCACTGCCCAACGCCTGAACCATACCGTAACCGCACATTAGGCTCGCCACGCCGATAACACCGAAAACCGTATAGCGTCCTATTGCAGCGATCGTGGCTGCTCCCAAGCTGCTCCATATTCCGGTTACGACCAGAACTTGCTTTCCTACATATAGCCCCAAACCCATCCACAATAGTTCCCACATCAGTCCCATCCAAACCGTCGAAAGCCAGTACAATGCAGATACGATCCATTCCGGACAATGCCGTTCAATGATATGCGCCAGAAAATACGAAATTGCCAGAAATATCGCGGTAATCCGCAGCGTCCATAACGCCCCGAGGGAAACAATATCCAACGCCCCGACTAATCGGGCATAAAGAAACCAATGAATCAGTCCGGTAATTGAAAGTGCGATCGCGAGGAAAATCAGCACAGGATGCTACCTTTGGCTGTGGGTGAATGGATTTGCCGAAGCAGAGTGTAGCCTATTCTTGGCAAAATTGCAAACGTTTCAGCGCGAGTTGTATCGATTATCCAATTTCACTTCAGGTTTTTTGGATTTTTTGAGCCGGTAATCGTATTTCTTGGCCAACATTTCTTACAAAGCAATAAACATGATTGGAATTGTGTCGTAGAAGAACTGTTGCCACTCGCCTCCCCATTTAAACATTGCGAAATAATCCTCATGAATCCTGAGCTTGAACGCCCATTTGGAGTTTTATTCGATCTATAATTGCGGAATCATGCAAATACGGCGATCACTATTTCAATACAAAATCATCCGCATATCACTAATAAATAAAAACATAAAGTACTTGATCATGACCAACAGCATTCTCGAAGTCAACAAGATAGACGCGCAGTGGATTTCCGGCGAAAATATTTCCTTATTCACAAACCCCGAAATTCGTTTGCTCATACAGCAAGGAAAAAATATGAAATGTCACCTGCTTACTCATTGTTAAATTCTCTATTTTGAGATACATACTACACATCACAGAATTTCGAATATTTCATTGTGTTAATTGTATAGCTTCGCATTGATTCTTGCGTATTATGCACATTTTTCGCTTGACAAAGCCGCCATCGCAACTTAACTTATGTTTACGCAGTGACTGAAACCCAACGACGCACTGTCTGATCCATCCTAATTGCATCGCGCCGAAATCTGCCGAGAAGAAGCACATTCTTTTGACAGGGCGTGGTCGCCCTCAATCCGCTCGTCTTCCCCTGTCACAATCGTTACGAACCATTTTCTATTTGTAGTATTTTTAGTTGTTTGACACTCAAGTGAACCGGAGGAGGATCATGGACACTACGAAACGATCGTTTCTGGTCGGTACCGTGGCAATACTCTGTGTATTGTCCCTGCTGGGCAGTGCCTTTGCTGCGGGCTTGGCCGACAGCAACCTTGATCTGGTCAGAAAGCAAGTCCCGAGAGTTGAGAAGAACCGTAACACACTGGATGATGATTTCACGGAGTTACGCTACTGGAAAACAACGGATATGGGCGCCACTTGGACCGCGATGCAGCAGGCCGGCGATCTGGGGACGTTCAGCCCCACGACGTCATCCTTGCCCGACTTCAGCGCCATCGTCAACGGCAGTAACGAACTCTGCTACGTGGTGACGCTGGGTGATGCGGCAACGCCCGGTATTTATTCGTTGACCGGTCCGAATTTCACTCCGGTGCTCATTCAAGCAACCGGCAATATCTCGTGGGCGACCGGTTTTACCGGACGTGGTCACACGGATATCGGTAAACTGCCCAACGGTGATCTGATTGCATTGTTCTGGGGATTGGATAATGGGACTACCAATACGTTTTGGGCGGCGAAATCCACGAATGGCGGAACATCCTGGGGAACGCCATGGGTGATTGCCACCGAGCCGACGCTGCCTCCGGGTAGCGGTTCGAGCGCGGATGTTGATCTGTACCCGCATATCGCAGATATGAACAGTGCGACTCACTTCTTCGTGGTTTATCAAGTCACGGGCGAATCCGGTTATGATCAGTATGTACTGCGGTGCCCGGTGGGCGGCGGTGCTGGTACCGTGACCAACCTAAATGCGTATTCCGGGACTTACGTCAGCTATTACGGCGGTAATTGCAAGCCCATTGCCTATGATCCAACCGCCAACGCACTATACGTCTGCTTCCGTAATTCCGATCTGTCTGGTACGGCCGTTTACTACTCCAATGATATGGGCGCTACTTTCAACCCCCAATCGGTGTCCGGCGCCCAACGCTATCCGAACATGGCGTTGAATATCGGCGGGGCGGCTCCGTGGGTGATTTCTAATGGCGGCGTTCCCGGCGCGCCCGGCCAACACTGTGCATGGTACAGCTACGATGAATTCGGTTATGGCGGTAATGCATGGACTGATCGCAATGAATTTACGTGCATTCCGTTTGACGGCGGTGACTATTGGCTTTTCTACATGAACCAAGCCTATTGGTTCGACGCCAACCACGCGGCGGTCTCGCTGAACCAATGGGGTGATTTCACTCCCGACGGCATCCGCGTGACCTATACCACCGACGGCGGTACAACCTGGGCGCCGAATTGGTCCGTTTATCACTACGTGGATGACCAGATTGACGCCGGAACGGTCAACAACTGCGAAATCGTCGGTGGTAGCGCTGGAACCGCTTATATCATTTCCTGCGGTATGGTCGGCATTACCGATATCGAGGAACCGACCGTTGCCAATCAGACCGTTGACCCCTCGACGCCGGCCAATGGCCCCGGTCCATGGGTAATCAGCGCCTATTTGGATGACAACATTCAAGTCGACGGTCCGGATTGGGTGCGGATTGAGTACATGTACAATCCCATTGATGAGGGGACGTACTACGGATTATGGGGCGGCGAAGGCGGCGGTGCCGATAGTTGCCATGGCTGTGATACCAACGATCGCTTGGCTGGAACCTATTTCTTCACGCTGCCCGCCTCGCATCCGGATGGCTACACATGGGTGAACGGTGATACCGTGTGGTTCTATATCCATGCGACCGATCCTCCCGGCAATTCCGGTTATGGACCCGAGCAAGCCATTGTTGTCGGCAGCGGATATCTGGGAGTGGATAATCCGACCGGTCCGGTGACAGCCAATGATTTCCAAATCGTCGGCAATTACCCGAATCCCTTCAATCCGCAGACCTACATTCAATTCACCGTCCCGACGGATATGCAGGTGACAATGAAGGTCTATAATACCCTCGGTCAGGAAGTGGCTTCCCTGATGAATAACCGCATGGTTGCCCGCGGACTGCATCGCATCGCCTTTGACGGCAGCGATCTGGCCAGCGGCGTATACATCTGCACGATGGAAGGCGGTTCGTTCTTCGCTTCACAGAAAATGGTTCTGTTGAAGTAATTCAATACGGGTAAATGCCCCGGGACGGCTGGTCCCGGGGCATTTATGCCTTTTTGCAGCAGTGTAGTGTTTTCCGAGTATGAAACAGGAGCCCGTACGGGTTCCGGAGGTGTACCGTGAAACGGCTACTGTTACCCCTTACCATGGCGTTCACCCTCGGTCTGCTGGCTTTGCCAAGTTGGGCGGCGAACACGGGAAAGGTGGCCGGAAAAGTTGTGGACGCCGCGAATAGCCAACCCATTCCGAGTGTCAATCTCTCGATTATCGGAACGACGATGGGCGCGACGACCGATATCGACGGCGAGTATTTTATCCTCAATGTTCCCGTTGGGAAATATGAAGTTCGAGTGACCTCGATCGGATACGAAACCCAACGTATCCAAGGCGTCGAGATTTTTGCCGATCAGACGTTCGAATTGAATGTCAATCTGAATGAATCGGTGATCCAGGGCGAGGAGGTAACGATTGTCGCCGAACGGGATATTGTCCAGCGCGACGTTGCCACCACGGTACGCTCTGTAACCGCCGAAGAGATTGACGCGCTTCCGGTGACCACCTATCGGCAAGCTTTGGGTCGCACGGCCGGAGTTGTGGAATCCGGTCAAAACACGCTCCACTTCCGCGGCGGCCGCGGCGATGAAATTCTCTATTTGGTGGACGGCGTCGAAGTGCGCGATCCGCAATTTGCCGTCCGCAGTTTGGACGTCAGCCGCGGCGCGATCGGCGAAATGCAGGTGCTGACGGCTGGCTTCAACGCCGAATACGGCGAAGCCCAGTCGGCCGTAGTGAATCTGGTGATCAAAGAAGGCGACCCGGTTTATCATGGCCGCCTGGAGCATTCGATGGACTTTGACGGTCTGTTCGATGCCGGGGGTAAGGATGGCGGTCATTATCAGGACTATGACTACACGGAAGCGACGCTTTCCGGTCCGGAACCGATCACCCAGAAGTTCCTGCCGCGACTGGGAGTGAAAATCCCGGGCGAAATGACGTTCTTCGGATCCGGCAACGTGTGGGGGCGCAATACGACGTATAACGGAGTTTGGATTGATACGGATCGCTGGTTCCGCCATCAGGTGACGGATTTGTTCGGAATGGACCTCCGCAAGAACCAAGCGTATGCCAACAGCAACCTGAAACTAACGTATACTCCCAGTCCCAAATACAAACTCAATTTCGGATGGAATCAGGCGCAAACGTGGGAAAATCCCTACTCGTTCCGCCTGTCGCGAACGTTCCCTTACGACTTCTCACTGGAAGAGCAATCGTTGGGAGTTCATCAACTATCCAAACTGCAAGGACTGCCGTCCAATGCGACGGACTTCCAGAACCTGTTCTATACGGATGACGACAACGATGGCCGCACTGATGAAGAAGCGTTGAATTGGCAGGATGACGACGGCGACGGCCTCATCGATGAGGATCTCCAGTTCTACGAATTCAACGGCAATAACAGCCTTACGACCAACCGGGTTCGCGATCAGCAATTCCTGTTGTCCTTCAATCACAACGTCAGTCCGAAAACCTTCTACACGGTTCGGCTCAGCATGTATGATGCGGATCGCTATCGCTCCGGCGGCAACAAATCCGCCGCCGAGTATGGGGAAGCGTCGGAGCCGTATGTAGATCTGCCCAATGAAGACGGGCAGTACAACGGTCGTTATGACATTGGAGAACCGTTCACCGATCTGGATGGAGATGGGATGTGGGACTACAATAATCCCGGCAACCAGTACCCGAACGTGAACGGATTCCATATCGCCGGTAACGGTTTACGCGGTACGACGCAGCAGTTGGTTCCGGCGTGGTCGCATTTCGAGTCGCAAACGTTAACGTTCAAGACGGACGTAACCAGTCAGATCAATCCGCGACATATGATCAAGAGCGGTATTGAGTACAGCTACTACAATACGTCTTCCGAAGATCGTCCCTATCCTTCGATCAACAATGACGGTCAAGGCATTTACACGGATGTTTATCGCTATTATCCGTCATCCGGCGCGTTGTATGTGCAGGATAAGATGGAATACAGCGATATTATCGTGAATGCCGGTCTCCGTGTGGATTACTGGCGGATCGGCGGCAATGCGATCCGCGATGTGAAGGCGCGGGAAAATTCCACCAACTATCAGGATTACGTACCTCCCAGCCAAGACGGCCATACTTACTGGTCGCCGCGATTGGGTATTGCCTATAGTGTAACGGAACGCGATGTGTTCCACTTCAACTATGGCTACTTCTATCAGCGCGGCCGTCACGATTATTATTTTACGGCGGTCAATCAGCTGCAAACGGGCGGTACGCCGATTATCGGCAATCCCGACCTCGATCCGATGAAGACGATTGCCTATGAGTTGGGAGTGCGGCACCAATTCGCCGAAGATTTCCTGTTGGATATGTCCACGTACTACAAGGACATTAAAAACTGGATCAATACGGCGTCGCAAAACCAGCTCTATTTCGATCTTTACGGGCAGCAGATCGTAGGGTCGAACAATTCGATCTACTATAACGCGGACTACGCATCAGTGCGCGGCTTCGAATTCAATCTTTCCAAGAGCTACGGTTCGAACTTCTCGGGACGCGCCACTTATACGATTTCGTGGGCGACGGGCAAGAATTCCTACGACTTGGGCGGTGATGTGTCGCGGCAGAATTATATTCCGCCGAAGCGTGAAACGCCGCTGGCGTGGGATCGCCGCCATCAGCTTGTGCTCAATCTCGGCTACAACCTCCCGCTTAAAGGCAAACCCTTTACGGCATCCTGGATGAAATCGGGATGGTCGGTGAATGTGCTAAGCCAGGCGTTATCCGGTTTGCCATATACACCAACTTATGCCAGCGGCACCGATGTGGAAGGACAGGAGTTCGCCAAGCGCAGTCCGTGGACGTACACGACGGATTTGAATATCAATCGGTCGTTCCGTTACGGCAAGCTGAACTGGATGCTCTTGGTGGAAGTCCGCAATCTGTTTAACGCCAAGAACGTGCTGGGATGGGATGCTTCACCCAGCACGATCGATACCTATTTGGACGGCTTACCGGGCTATGTCAACGACAATGCGTCGCCGAATTACGGCTTGAATCCCAAGAGCGGACCGAATCCGGACGCCTGGGATGCTCGTCGTGTGATTCGCGCCGGTTTAGCCCTGGAATTTTAACCCCGAGGGACCTATGACCATAACCCGTAATCAGGCTTGGGGTCGGCTGTCTGTCCTTCTCGTGTTGTCGCTGTTGATTGCTATCCCGGTGCTGTCCCGCACGGTTGTTGACAAATCCGGTGGACATTCGAATCTGGATGCGGCGGATCCCGATGCCGAACGCGCGTTGATTGCGCATGACATCGGTAACGTCCGCATGACGCTGGCGAACTGGGGTGAAATGGGTAATCCCGACGGCACCCCCGGTTATAAAGGATTCGAGTATCCGATCAACAGCGGAAGCGACTTCCTATTCTCCGCGGGAGTATGGGTCGGAGCTATCGTGAACGGACAGCGGCTCGTTACTACCGCCACGGACGGCGATAACGGAACCAATGAGTTCTGGCCGGTCCATATCGGAGCGATACCCACCGATCGCTTGGAAAACAATCCGGATTGGTTCGCGACATCGAAAAATTTCGATGTCTTTTCCGGAATGAGTTACATCTGGGGCGCGAAGGGAGCGGATGACGATCGCGATTGGACCGAGGCCGATCATTTGGATAATCCGAATTTCGATGACGGACGCAATCCAGCTCAGCCCTCGTCGAATTACGACGGCGGTCGGGGATTGATCGGATTCGATGACGACGGCGATGATCTGATTGATGAAGAAATCACCAACGGATTGGACGATGACGGTGATGGCTTTATTGATGAAGACACGGATATCACCGGCGATATCAATGGTGACGGAAACTGCAGCTACGATCCGGAACCGCACATTGATGAGGATCCGGCGGGAGATATGTCCGCCGACCGCGTCGATAACGATTTCGACGGACTGGTGGACTTGGCCGATCCCGATTTCGACGGTGATCTGAATGTGGGCTTCAACGATGACGACGGCGACGGCGAAGCCGATGAAGACGGTGTGGCGCGCGGTGTTCAGGAATACTACACCGTATTTCAGGATGACATCGAAGCCAGCTTCGTCGGGAATCCCGATAATGACGGGCATACGCCGCTGCGTATTGAAGTGTCGCAGCGTTCCTATGCCTTCCCCGAAGATTATGCTTCCGAATTCATCCTCTTGGATTATCGCATCCGCAACTTCGGATTCGTACCGCTGGAAAACGTGTTTGTCGGAATGTTCGCCGATGCCGATATCGGCGGTCCCGGTGAAGGTGGCGATGCAGCGTCGCTGGACGACTTCAACTACTATGATCCCGGTCGTCTGATGATGGTTCAGTATGATAAGCTGGACGACAACGACGGAACCGGTCCCGGCGTGTTCGCGATTCGCGTGGTCAAGACGCCCGTTGCGTTGGATTCGCTGTTGGTATCCTTCCGCAACTTCGAGCGCGTCTCCGGCGGCGATCCGGAAACCAACGCGGATAAGTACAATATGATCTCGTCGGGAGATATTGATCCCGCCACGCCGCAGCAAGGTGACTGGCGCTATCTGATCGGATTCGGCGCGCGGTCAACCAACGGCTTCTATGTTCCGCCGGGCGGTGAATTACCGATTACGGTAGCCTTTATCGCCGGTGCCGATACGGAATCGGTCGGGCGGAATGCCGAATGGGCGTTGCGCATGTACCTGAACGATTTCCAGGGTCCGGCCGCGCCCGATGTGCCGGAGTTCGAAGCGGAGATCTATCCGTTTCCCGGCAATCCCGAACCTTACGTGGACGGGAATGGCAACGGACAATATGACGCGGGGGAATCTTACACGGATATGAACGGCAACGGCATGTATGATGAGAACAACAAAGCCGTTCGTATTCTGTGGAAGGATAACGCGGAAGCCTCGGTGGATCCCATCACCAACGAAGCGGATTTCGAAGGATATATTATCGAACGTTCCACCGATCAGTTGTCATGGCAGACTATCGCCGCTTATGATCGGATAGACACCCTTGAGATACCTTTCGAGTGGCAGAATTATAATCGCGGGATGCCGACGGATGTGCTGTGGACGGTGGATTCTTCCTTCATCAACGATCACTGGGTTTACGATTCCACTAAATACTATTATTTCTGGGATCGCAATCTCGTGCCGGGGCATACCTATTACTATTCGGTGCGCGCTTACGATACCGGCGTTTTAGGTGCCGGAATCCTGTATTCCGGACGCACCGGCAACGTCCTCGAAGTCCTCTTAGCCCGTACCGAGGAGACCACTCCGCAAACGGCAAATAATCTGGACGGAGTCTATGTCTTCCCGAATCCCTATAAGGGCAGCCACGGCGGTGAAGAAGGCGGGCAGGTCAATCCGTCCAAGGGTCTCATCGAATATCCCCGCAAACTGTATTTCATGGGACTCCCGGCGAATAATTGCGTTATCCGCATTTATTCGTTAGCCGGTGACCATGTTGCAACGCTGCATCATACCAACGGCACCGAGCAGGAGCAGTGGGATATGATCACGAGCAGCCGTCAAGAGATTGTCAGCGGAATCTACTACTATACTGTCGAATACTCCCGACCGCCGGATAAAGGCGGCGGTACCGAGCGTTTCATTGACAAATTTGTGGTGATCAAATGAAAGAGACAGCATCCATTTATCCGCCACGGAGTCGCCGCGGGCAGGGAGAAGGTGCATGTCTCCGCCGAAGTGCACTGTGGCTATTGCTGATCGCACTCGGCCTCTGGGGATTCGTCTCAGGCTGTGGAGACCCCCGCACCGAACCGGCTCGGTCGCCGACCCCCGGTCATTTGCAGCAGATTGACCTGTGGAGTCAGGAGAATTCCTCCGGACAGCAATTGCGCGCGGACTTCGTGGTAGACCGCGAACTGGCGGATACCGAAACGCCCGCGCTGCTGACAATCGTCGCCTACGTCGAACCGGTCGGCGATCTGATCCGCTATGATGACATCGTGGACTCGCTGGCGTGGCTCGATGACGCATTATCCCGCTACGAAACGATCATTTTCCGCCTCGGACAGGATTTGGGAACCTTGGATGTAACGGACAGCTTATGGCTGCTTTATCCTGATTCATTGGTTCCCGCTTTCGATTCTATGAGTTGCGATACGCATGTCACAGTCTGCGGTGACACCATTTATTGCGACAGTTTGAATTGGGTGATGTATCCTGATTCGATGATTCTGGCTTTTGATACCACGGGATTCGGTGTTTGCCGCGCCTGGATCAACGGCCGACTCCAGACCTATAACGATTCCACCGCATGGGCCGTTGCCGCGTTCGATCGGCTTGCGGGCGAGCAGGATACGCTGGCCTATGCGCTGGATAACGAGTACACGTTGGCGATCTGGATGGACGATGACACGACGACTCGCTATCCGGAAGCCGTGTATATGGACGTAGCGCTGACCTTGGGCGGTCAGGCGATTTATGCCGTACCGCCGGATACCGCCACCGGTCTGAAAGCGCGCGGATTCCAATTGGATATGAAGCAGTTCCAAACTTGTGACCCTCTGAACATTCACGAGACCTTGGAAGTCAACTGGGTGACCTGCTTCCCCGGTTCGACGCGACCCTGTCTTGAGCCCGGGCCGCATACGTTGTGGGTAAGACTCAATGGCATAAATACCCAAGTCACCGGAACTCTCGTGTTGATCTATGCCGAGGAGGGATCCTAATGCGAGTATCTTTGATTTATCGCTGTCTGCTTCTCTGTATCGTGGCGGCGGCGGTAATCTTCGCTTTGCCTGCCTATGCGGTGGATAAAGTGGGAACCACCTCGATGCAGCTTCTGAAGATTCCGATGGGAGTTCGCGGCATTGCCATGGGTAATGCTCTGACGGCGGATGCCCGGGATGCGGAGGCCGTGTGGTGGAATCCCGGCGCGCTAACGGAACTGCGCGGTCGGCATGTGTTGCTGTCGCAAATCAATATGCCGGCGGATGTCCATTTGAATACCGTCGCGATGGCCCAATCGGTCGGTGATTATACCGCCGTTTCGCTGCATGCGATTAACCTGTTCACCGATGACATGCCGGTTCGGACGTGGGATCGGCCGCTGGGAACGGGTGAAAACTTCAACGCCTGGGAACTGGTGGTGGGCGGAGGAGTCGCGCGAAAGCTCAGTGACCGCTTCAGCTTGGGCGGTAATGTCCGCTATCTTCATAGTCGTCTCGAAGAAGAGAGCTACGACGGCTTCTCGCTGGATTTGGGCACCCTCTATAAAACCGCCTTGCGCTCGTTGCGGCTGGGAATGGCGATTCAGAATCTGGGCCCCGATGTGAAGTATTCGGGAACCTTCGATGATTACCGGAATCGCATCCAGAACGACAACGTGTTGGTTCAGGAAAACTACGAAGGCGCCAGTCTGCCGACGATGTTCCGGTTGGGAATCGCTTTCGATGTGTTCGAAATGTTCGGAATTAAAGCGAATCCCGATTACGCGACGACCTTCGCTGTGGAAATGAATCATCCCAACGATAATCGCGAGCGCCTCAATTTCGGCGGCGAAGGCAGCTATCGGAATCTGTTGTTCCTGCGGGCCGGCGGCAAATTCGCTTACGATGAAGAGAGTTTCGCGCTGGGCTTTGGATTGCGGATTCCGGTATTTACCGAATATCGCGTCAAGTTTGATTATGCGTATTCTCATTGGGGCCGCATTAGTCAGGCCGTGGACGATTTTGCCGGACAGCCGCACCGCTTCTCCTTGGGATTCGAATGGTAACCCACAAGCCAAGAGGTATAACGATGAAAAAAATTGCATTCATGTTCATCGTGGCGATCGGCATGGTCGTTTGGCTTGCGGGGTGTGATGCGGATGAAGGCAGTGCTTTGTCCAACCTGCCTCCCAGCACCGCACTTACCGTCGCTCCCAACGACAGCGCCACGGTCAACCATTACATTCCTCTCCGATGGGCCGGCAACGATCCCGACGGAAAGGTGGAAGGTTTTTGGCTCTTTATGGATGGTGATACACTGGCGTACACCACCGCCCGTGATACGACCATCGCGTTTGGCGCTCCCGCTGACGGAACACCGTCCCCCCATACGTTCTCGGTCATCGCCGTTGATAACGAGGGATTAAGCGATACCGATAACAGTGCGACGGCGATCAGCAAGCGTCAACGTTTCTTCTATGTTGTCAACACGGCTCCCGCCGTTTCGTTTTTGCGTCCCGGCACGATTGCCGACGGCGCCACCGTCGGACGCGGATTCCGGGTCACGCTGGACCCGGTGGATGCCAACTGGTCGCTGATGTATTACTCGGTCGCTTTGGATGATTCAGTAGCCGGCTGGACCGAATGGGGACGCGATTCGATTTTCTTGATCGCCGATCCGTCCGTTATTGCCGACACAATCGTATTTCCACGCAGCGCCCACGGTGTTCCCAATACATCGCTGTCGCCCGGCCCGCATCGGCTCTTCGCCCGTGTTAAAGATGCGGGAGATGCAACAAGCCCGGTGATAACTCTGAACTTCAATGTGGCGGATGGATTCCGCCCCGTGATGAATCCGACCGTCACCGCGCAATATGGCGGAAGCGACCTCTATCCGGATGGATCCGCTTACCATCAGGTCTTGTCGGGAACCAAGACAGAAATTGTTTTCTCCGCCACCGCGATTGACTATAGCGGAGAGATCAGCGGCTACCGTTACCGGCTGGGTGACGGTCCGTGGAGTGCGTGGCATCGGGAAGCGGCGGTGGATACATCGGATCTGGTAGCGGGTGTGTATCCGTTCCAGTTTATGGCGCGTGACTTGGCCGGTGAGGTGACCGATCCGAAACTCTACACGGTTCGCTTGGTGCAGCAAGCGCTTTCAGACAGCGTCATCATCATCAACGCCACTGCCGGCGGTAACGGCAATCCCGGCTCGCCCGCTGATTCCACGGTAAACAGTTTTTACGCGCGTGTCCTGGACGGCTATAAGGTACGAGCCATTAACTATGCGGATACCTCCCGGGGTGCTACCCGCTATGTCTCGCCATATGACTTGCAGAATGCCGGATTGATGGTTTGGCATGGTGACGATCGCGGTGCCAAAGTTTTTAATGATAACCTTCCGATGATCCGGGCCTTCCTGAATAAGGGTGGTCGCCTGGTTCTTTCCGGATGGGATGTCATGAGAAGTTTTGCGGACGCCGATACTATCACTTTTGCCGCCGGTTCCTTTGGACGGGAGCAATTACGGTTGTTCGACGCCTATCGCAATCGAACTCGCACGACGATGGGCTTCCAAGGCGTCAACGGCTTCGCGGGCTGCACAATTGATTCAACCAAACTGCCGGCGACGTGGCACGGATTGGCGGATCGCTGCTGGGTTTTCCGGCCGCGCGGGGAGTGTATTGTGATCGGTTCGCTGACGGTCAGCGATCCCCAAACGAATCCGATAGCGGGAGGAAATGCCGTTTATATCTATGATCTGAGCTATCGGGTGGCGGTGTTCGGTGTGCCGCTATTTTTCTGCTATGAAGATCAGGTCTATACGATGTTCCACGGCAATTCCGAGTACAACGGACTCATCCCGCACATGTTGCAGGGTTTAAGTTCAACCTTCTGATGAAGTGTTGGAATAAAGAACGGAAAACCCGCCTTATGGGCGGGTTTTCCGTTTGCAGAAACTGGAATTAGGAATTGAAATCCGGTCCGACGACCGGATTTCACGCATTCATCACGGGCACACTCCGACAACGATATAGTACTGGTGGCCGGTGGTCTGAAATGCGTCATGGTGTATATAAACGGCACGATTGGTCTCGTGCTCGGGCGTGATTCCGCTGGCCACGGAAGTCCAGTTTTCGCCGAAGGCGGATATGACGGAAGCCGTGCTATAGACCGTATACGTTCCGGTGAATGACGGATCAGTGGTCCAACGCAGATAGATATCGTCGTCGACTCGCCGGATCGTTACATCGTTGACCGTGTCGGGCTGACACCCGTCGCACGACACCCACGCGCGATATTCCGAACCGCACAGGATGTTTTCGAAAACGCCGGGTGAGACATAAAGCCAATAGGATCCGGAAATCAATTCGCTGAAGCTGGTTACGCAAACCGTATCGCAGGGATTGCCGAAACCGATATCGCTATACAGCATGATGGAATCACAGCTGAACGTACCGCCCGGACCTAATATGGCGGTCATGACCGGAAATTGCGCGACAACACAAAAGTGGGTCGTGCTCGCTCCGTTTAAATTGAACTGCAGCCAATCCGTATCGCGTTGCATACCGCTGCTCCACCATGTACCGGTCGTTCCCAGAATCGTTTGACCGCAGGTTATTTCCGGACCGAATGCCGGTAGCTCGGAGTTGCAGCCGCCGTTGTATTGATCGACATAGTCCGAATAGGTAGAACAGGGAGGTTCGGCTTCAAGAATATCTCCTGCCTGAAGCAGTTCGTTGCAGGGAGTACAAGGTTCGCAGGTCACCCACATGCGATATTCGGTCCCGCAGGGCAGGTAAGACCAATCTTGCGGGAACACCGCCAGTATATAGCTGCCGGGCGGAAGACACAGAGCGCGGGTCTGAACCAGTTCGCACATTGGTCCGAAACTCTCGGACAGACCGCCATCGCAGCCCGGACAATAATCGGAAAGAATCAGGTAGACGTCAAATTCGGCAATCACGGATAAGGTAATGATCGAACGTTCCGTGATCGTAACCCGGAACCAATCCATGTCGCGTTCGATCCCGCTGCCGCGGCGAAAGACTCCCGAGGTTCCGAGAATCGTATCCCCACAGGCGATATCCTGAAAAACCTCGGGATATCCGTTGCAGCCGGAATTGTATGTGTCTTGATAATTGTCTGCGCACAGCGGTTCGCCCTCCGGCTGATCGCCCGCTTCTTGCGAAATGTCGCACGGCCAATCGCAGAGTTCTGATGATAACGTCACGCGATAGTGCATGGTATCGGTCGGTGCCATGAATCCGCTTGGCCTTACGCCTAATGCGTAGCGATTGGGGCGGAGACAATCGGAAGTAATCGTTACCGTGGAACAGGGGAAAACGACGGACGTCAGGATATAATCCGATTGATACGCGCACTCGCGGTCATAAATCCCGAATTGAATCGGAAATTCCGCTGTCGCGGTGACGGTCAATGATGAGGTGTCGTCCAGCGTGAACTCGAACCAATCGGATTCGGTACGGCGATAGTTGTATTGATCAAGATAAGTGAAACTCCGTCCAAAAACCGTCTGGCCGATCTCGATGGGTTGAAAGAATTCGGTACTGCCGCATCCGCGATCACAGTCAATTCCGATTGCCGACAAAGCGGGGGTGTCCAGACATTCGATAATATCCCCCGGTTGATTTTCGACTTGACAGGTCGGCATACTGCGAACATGAACGGTATACGGACCCTCCACCCCGTAAGTGCTGTCGCGTAAAACGGGATAATAGTAAATCCCCGGTGCGACATCTCGGAAAACGAAGGCGACATGTCCGGAACCGACGCATGCATTATAAACGGTTTCCGTTGCCTGGATCAGTGATTGACAGAGACAACCGCTCACCAGCACGCGATACATGGAATAGGAATACGTCTCCGATTCGCAGTAATCAATGAAAACATCCGATGTTGCATCAATGCTGAAAGCATGCCACGTCTCGCCCTGTCCCCTCGTCAGCAGCTCACAGTCCCGCGTGGCACAAGTGTTATCGCCGATGAAGGTTGCCGGCAATGCTGCCGGCGGTCCGGCCGCCTCGCAATCGTCGTTGGACGGACGGCCCGTACACGGGAGAATTTCCTCAACCGTCAAGGCCCAAGCACCGCATGCCCTCCAATAACGTCCTTCAACGTGCACGAAATAGACTCCTGCCGACAGGAAATAATAATCAATCATGGGGCGAGAATAATAAGTGATACTGTAGGGGCAGCCGTAGGTTGAAGAGGTGATAATCGAATCGCAGCAGGCTCGAGTTAAGATAAGTTTGGCGTCCCACTCCGCAGCGTCGCATAATGCAATTCGCCAATAACCGTCGTGCGGAATCGTCAATTCCACCAACTGATCATCGCCTCGCATCAACGGACAATCGTCGTGGGCAAAACAGGTCATTCCGCTCACGGCGCCGGGCGCGGTTAATTCGAAATCAGGTTGGCAGGCAGACGCGGCGCTAACACGGAATATATAATCCGATGGCTCTTCATCGGATGTGTCCGATTCCACGACGAAATAATAGGTTGTTCCGGCCGTGAGATTCAGCAGCAGACGGTGGGTATTGGAATTGTTATTGCTGGCACACGCGATCTCTACGGAACCGGGACATGCCCCTTCCGTGCGTACGCCTAAACTCCAGTAATAGTAGTTTCCGGTTAGTTCAAGAGCATGCATCGCTGACTGCATAGCGGTATATTGGTAGATACGATCGGGCAGTGTCCGGTCAAGGCGACAAGAGGTCAAATAATCGTTGTGCGTCCCGTGCATTGTTCCCTGATCCACGTACGGCAATGCCGTAATTACCGTCGCCGGACACGCATCGCTTCCCTCATCGAGCGTCGCCGGTTCTCGCGAATCCAATCCGTCAATAGGATCAAGCGGATAGTTGGGAATTACATGAACGACATCGCCGTCCTCGATGATGGTCCATTCGATCGGCAATGGATTCTCCGGCAGCGGAATCGGTAGTTGCTGTTCACTGGGAGCCGTAGTCAAACAATCAATGGTTCGACTGTGTATCGGGCGGGGAAGATTTACTGTATCAGAAGGTGCTGGCCGTTTGGACGGAGACGTATCGGAGGAAAATAAATCAGCCGGAACAACACGAGTCGTAATTGTACGACGGTCGCTTGCTTCGGCTGTTAAAAGGAAACTGAGATTATAGGATACTGCCGCTACAGAGCACGCGATACCAACCACCCACAGCTTCACCTGTTTCATGATCGCCCTCTGATTTGAATACGATACTCAATAGAATTCTTGGCAATCCATGTGCCCGTAATGAGCTCGATACAAATCTTCCTTGTCGCGCCATAAGCCCTTTATCGATTGGACTTAGGTTAAGTGTATTTCGTGTAGATTATGGACATACGAGTCCGTACTATTACCTTTTTCGTGCAATGATGCATTTCGTGCACAAGGCCAATAATGCAAGATAGAAGCTCAAGATGCCGAGATGAATCAAGACTCACTTAGGGAGTTTCTTGTGCGCCTCGATAATTTGATCCACCACTGACGGATCCAGCAGCGTAGCCAGATTTCCCAGATCCTCGTATTCGCCTTCAGCGATTTTCCGCAGGATGCGGCGCATGATCTTACCGGATCGGGTTTTCGGCAGACCGGGAACCGACAGAACGATTTCCGGTGCCGCAATCGGGCTGATATCCGTGCGAACGTGTTCTTTCAGTGATCCGGTCAGCTCCTCGCGACTGATGCCCTCTGCCTCGACAGACGGCACGACAAACGCGAAAATCGCCGTTCCCTTGATTTCATGAGGGATTCCGACAACCGCAGCCTCGGATACAAGGTAATTGCTGACCAGCGAACTTTCGATTTCGGCCGTTCCCAAGCGATGTCCGGCGACGTTGATTACATCGTCCACTCGTCCGGTAATCCAGTAGTATCCGTCCTCGTCGCGACGGCAGCCGTCTCCCGTAAAATAGCGTCCTTTATACTGGACGAAATAGGTTTCGCGGAATCGCTTGTGATCGCCGTGGATTGTTCGTGCCATTCCCGGCCACGGTCGTTCGATACATAAATGTCCGCTCACGCCGTTGCCTTCAATGCATTGCCCTTCTTCATTCGCCACGCAGGGGGAAATGCCAAAGAAAGGTAAGGTTGCCGAACCGGGTTTGAGATCGGTAACTCCCGGCAGCGGTGTGATCATCATCCCGCCCGTTTCCGTCTGCCACCATGTATCCAGTACCGGGCAGCGACCTTCACCCACAACGTCGTAGTACCATTTCCATGCGTCGGGATTGATCGGTTCACCCACCGTGCCGAGAATCCGCAAGCTGGAGCGATCGAATTTCTTCACCCACGTATTGCCCTCCCGCGCCAATGACCGAATCGCCGTGGGCGCGGTATAGAAGCTGGTGATGCGATGCCGTTGAACCATTTCCCAATAGCGGCCGGGATCGGGATATACCGGCGTGGACTCGAACATGACGGTTGTTGCGCCATTGCATAACGGTCCGTAGATAACATAGCTATGGCCGGTAATCCATCCGGCGTCGGCTACGCAGCAGTAGATATCGCCCGGATGGTAATCGAAAACGATGCGGTGCGTTAGTGAGGCATAGAGGAGATAGCCGGCCTGAGTATGCATAAGGCCTTTGGGTTTGCCGGTGGAACCTGAGGTGTAAAGAATGAACAGCGGATCCTCGGCGGACATCCACTCACAGGGACACGTTCCTCGTTCATTGGCCATGGCGTCATCCAGCCAGATGTCACGACCATGCCGCATCGGAACTTCTTTTTCCGTACGTTTAGCAACCAGTACATTTTTTACGCAATCTACGCCCGCAATAGCTTCGTCTACGATTTCTTTCAGAGGGATTTTCTTGCCGCCCCGGATTCCTTCATTGGCGGTAATGACCACGGTAGCCCGCGAATCCAGGATCCGGTCGCGTAAGGCATTGGCGAAGAAGCCGGCGAAAACCACGGAATGAACCGCGCCGATTCGCGCGCAAGCCAGCATGGCATAGGCCAGTTCCGGTATCATTGGCAAGTAGATAATCACGCGGTCGCCCTTGCGAATCCGCAGGTTTTTCAGCACGTTGCCCAATCGCGCCGCTTCCCATTTCAACTCACGGTAGGTTATAGATCGGCTCGCCGCCGGTTCATCGGCTTCCCAAATGATGGCGGTGTCTTCGGCTTTTTCCGGTAAATGCCGATCCAAACAATTGAAAGCAACATTGATCATTGCCCCTTGGAACCACGTTACTTCTCCATCATGAAATTCCGCTTCCAGTACTTTCGTCCACGGATGATACCAATACAATGATTTCGCCTGCTCAGCCCAGAATTGTTCCGGTTCATTGATCGAGCGTTCGTAAAGCCGTTTATACTCCTCATAGTCGCGGATGTGCGGTCTTACCGGTGGCCGGTAGGGTGTGGCGACGATTTCGCCATGTTGGGGAGGATGTGTCATAACGTCGTGACCGTGATTTGTGATCTTTCTAAGAAATGAATTGCCAATTAGTTTATGATACCGAATCCCCCCATTAAATACAAGACCAACAACTCAAGAATATTAATAACAAGGTAATGCTCCATGCGAAAATCCTTATTTTAGTAATATTATTATAATAAGTAACAATGTGGACAAAAAGGTTGATTTTGCATCTAATGATAAAAACCGTCATATTCAGTTCAAGAATGAACGGCATATTTCATGCACCTGTATATAGAATCCGATAATGCATGACACATTCCTGCTGATTATTCGGCAAAGTACCCAATTGTGTCCACGGAGATAGGTTTATGATCGGCACACTCAGCCATAACCTCGATTTTGTCTTCTTCTGCTACGGACTGTCCTACTTGCTGGTAGCCGCGGTAACATCCCCGCTGCAGCGCAAGCGGACCCACGGTCTGCCGTGGTGGTTGTTAGGCAGTTTCGCGATCTTGCTGGGAATTGTGGCATGGTCCAATACCCTTGCCCTGGCGTTTGGTGACAGTGTCCACTTCGCGCACTTCCGCTTGCTGCTCATGATTCTATCCTATGCATTCTTGACGGAATTCGGCCGCCGCACTTTGGCGATTTTGGGGGTGGTGAAACTGCCGTGGTGGACGACGGCCGGTCTGTTATTGGTCGCGATCGGCAGTTTTTTCGGCAGCAATGAAGTCAGTAAAGTGATTCCGCGTTATGTATTGGCGTTGCCCGGCGGATTGCTGACGGCTTGGGGTTTTTGGAAACTATCCCAGCGTGTTGAGTACGGAAAACCGGCAATGCGGATGTGCGCCATCGCCATGGTGTTCCTGGCGATCTCCGCGGGATTGATTACCTCTGAAGCTTCCTTCTTCCCGGCAAATGTACTGAATCAGTCCCGATTGTTGGAGAGCATTGGGCTCTCGGCCGCCTTCGTGCGGGGCATAATTGCGTTATTCCTGGCCTTCGCTCTATCAAAGTTTGTAAGTCAACTACCCACCAAAGGCACGTTTTTCGGAGAGCAGATTTTCATTCCCTATGGCCATACGAGAATAATGTTAGTACTGATTCCCATTCTCGTGGTCGGTTGGGTCGGTGTCTCAGTTCGTGGCACCTATAAGGAAAATTCCATCCGCCAATCGTTTAGGGAAAAGGCAGAATATCTGGCGGCGATTGTTCACTTCAACCTTGATAAATTATTGTCCAATGACGGTAGGGATTCGCTGGCGATTGATCAGGATCTGCATAATATACTGAAGCAGCGGAATGTAGATCTGCCGTCGGGACACGCGCTATTCGTATTTAGAAAAATCGGCAGCCAATATGAAAACATTCTTACTTCGGATCAAATGCATTTAACCCGGAGTATGCAACACCTGCCGTTGCTCTTTCAGGATGATATCGAGAAGCATAACTGGTTTACCAAGAAGAATGCGGTTATCACTTTCGGGGATCAACAATATCTTATCACAATCGTTCCGCTAACTGCGGGTCACGCCGATCCGCAATCATCATTTCATCTGATTCTGGTCAGCGATATCCGCGAAATGCAAGCGGCTATTTATCGGCGGCGGCTGTTGATTCTGGCGATTATTTTCGTACTGAGCATATCGGTCATCGGTCAGGGTGTGCTTTCCCATCGCTTACGTCAGTCCATGGCTGAAACCGCTCTGATCGCCAATCGTTATCGGTTTCTATTCGATCATTCGCTGGCCGGCAATTACGTCAGCACGCCTGATGGCAGAATTTTACTCTGTAATGAGAGCTTTCGTCGCATTCTCGGTTTGCATACAGGTGAGGAAAACGCGGTTCAGGTCCAGTCCTTCTATGTGCATCAGGTCCGACGCGAAAAATTTATAGAACAATTGACCACTGACCGCGCTCTCAACCTCGTTACTGAAGAATTGCGACGGACCGACGGCCGGATAATTTATGTTTCGGAAAATGCCACCGGAACGTTTGATGAGGATGGCCGCCTGGTTCAGATTCAAGGCAGCATTATTGATCTTACCGATCGCCGATTGGCTGAACAGGCGCTGCAGCAGCGCGAGCAGCAGCTGCAATCGCTCTTTGCCAATATGTTGGAGGGAGTTGCGCTCCATGAATTGATCTTCGACGATAACTTCGTACCGATAAATTATCGGATACTGGAAATCAACAAACGTTATGAGGAGATCATTAACGTCCGCCGCGATGACGTGGTTAATAAACTGGCTACAGAGGTTTACGGAACGCCTGATCCGCCCTATCTGCGGCAATTCAGCCAGGTTTGGCTTTCCGGAAAGCCCTCGCATATCGAGACCTTTTTTCCGCCGCTGGGAAAGCACTTCGATATCTCGATTGCTCCGTGGGGTGAACTCGGATTTGCGACAATCTTCACGGATATCACTGCAAGAAAGCAAGCGGAACAGCAGATTCAAGCGCTCAATGCCAGTTTAGAGAGCCGGATCATCGCCTTGACGCAGCCGCTGGACGATACTTCGACCTTGAGGCTCGAAGACATCTTCGATTTAACCGAGATTCAGAAAATCCAAGATGCTTTTGCCAAAGCAACCGGAGTGGCTTCAATCATTACGGATACCAATGGTAATCCGATTACCCGTCCCAGTAATTTCTGCCATTTATGCGAGCAGATCATTCGAAAAACCGATCGCGGACTGGAGAACTGTTACCATTCGGATGCGATCATCGGTCGCAAGCACCCCGACGGACCGATCGTGCAGCCGTGTCTGAGCGGCGGATTATGGGATGGCGGTACCAGCATTTGTGTCGGTGATCACCATATTGCCAACTGGTTGATCGGACAAGTGCTGGAAGAGCCGGTTAACGATGAGGTGATGATCAAGTACGCCCACGAGATCGGTGCCGATGAAGCGGAATTTCGCAAAGCACTGAAAGACGTCACGCGGATGTCTCGCGAACAGTTTGCCAAGGTTTGTGACGCTCTCTATATCATTGCCAACCAACTGTCGAATCTTGCCGTCCAGAATGTTCAGCAAGCCCGATTCATCACGGAACGGAAAAAGGCGGAGGAAGAACGGAACCGTCTGGAAGAGCAGCTCCGGCAAGCGCTGAAATTGGAATCTATCGGCCATCTGGCGGGCGGCATCGCCCACGATTTTAACAACATGCTGACGCCGATCGCCGGTTACGCGGAACTGCTGCAATATCAGTTATCCAAAGATCACCCCTACCAGGAAATCCTCGAACAGATCATGCGGGCGGCGATGCGCGCCCGCGACCTGACTCGTCAGCTTTTGGCTTTTGCCCGCAAGCAGACCTTAGCAATGAAACCGCTGAATCTGAACGATGTGATTTCCAATTTCGAGCGCATGTTGCGGCGTACGCTGCGGGAAAATGTTACTTTCGAAATCAATTTGGCTCCCGCGTTGGGCAGTTTTATGGGCGATGAAGGACAAATCGAGCAGATTATTCTCAATTTGTCGCTGAACGCACAGGATGCCATGCCGGAGGGGGGACAGCTTAAAATCGAAACCGGTGAAGTCGAGTTGGATGGATCGTCGGGCGACGGTGTGGAAGAAGTGGTTCCCGGTCCGTATATTCGGCTGACGATCAGCGATACTGGAATCGGAATGGATAAGGACGTCCTTAGCCGGATTTTCGATCCGTTTTTCACAACCAAAGGATTAGGGCGCGGAACCGGTTTAGGATTGTCAACAGTTCATGGAATCGTCGGTCAGCACGGGGGACATATTTGGGTAACCAGCGAACCGGGCCAAGGAACGACCTTCCAAATCTGTTTCCCGCGATCCGCCGAACAAATTGAAACGTTCAAACCGATTGAGTCAAAAGCCGAACCCCGCCGCGGCAAAGAGACGATTTTGTTGGTGGAGGACGAAGAGCAGGTTCGTGCCGTGGCGTTTGAAATTCTTCGGGAATACGGCTATGAAGTACTCCCCGCGGCTGATGGTGACGCAGCCTTAAAAATTGCCGAGGGCCATCAGAAACCGATTGATTTGTTAGTCACGGATATTATCATGCCAACGATGAACGGTCGCCAGCTCTTTGAGACTCTGGTCCAAACCCGTCCGGATCTCAAAGTGCTTTACATGTCCGGATACTCCGATGATGTCATCGCGAATCATGGAGTTTTAGATGAAGGGGTGGACTTCATTCAGAAACCATTTTCGCTGCACGCATTGGCTTCCAAAGTCCGATTGGTCATTGATGACCAGAATCGTAAAGTGCGATCATAAGCCTTTCGTTCAGTTGGCTGCGGATTGAGAAACGAAAATAATGCTCTGCATATTAGCCAGCTAAGCATATAAATTAATTAGACATAGATCGCCATAAATGTCAACATCTTCGACCCTCATGGGTGGATTTTTTTTATTGTAACCGGAAGTCTAATGCCGGAATGTCTCTTATTTTTGCGTTGTGGATGGTTATTCAGTGTCTATGCGAAAAATTTATTTAATTTAAAATATTGTATTTAGGATACATTCATTACGGTAAGAGCAATTTCATTATTCAGGGGAGTAGCTTTGGGGAGTGTTGCATCGTAGAGGGACAATCGGTATCTTTTTGCTTGTATCGGTCATTTCCGTTTGGCTGGATTTCCGTTCTACATGCCGAATTCGGAGGAATTCATGAGACGATTTACAGAGTTGCTGCTTTGCGCGTGCTTGCTGGCTGTTCCGTATTCGGGAATAGCTTCTGAAACGACGATGGTGCCGGCCGGATTGCCCGGCTTTACGAATCCCGGGGCGCACTTGTCCGTTAGTAGCGGCACGCCCGAAGTGACGTCCATCGCCCTCGATGTGCCCGCAATCGAGATCATCGATCATGTCGAGGATTTTGAAACCTACAAGGTCTTCTCGATCCCCGGCGAGCCGGTGTTATTCGCGGAAGGCAATCCCACGGTGCCCCACGTCTCCCGTTTCTATCGTCTGCCGAACACCGGCAATGTGGAGTTGGTGATTACGGCTGCCGAATACGATGTTCTCGACAACATTGATGTCTATCCGGTTCAGATCGAGCAGCAGAACTTCAGCCAATTTTCCAAGAATAGCGAAGTCTACGATCAAGATAGCTGGTATCCCGCTCACGTTGCCGAAATGTCCGCGCCGATGATTATGCGCGATTTCCGGGTCGCCACGGTTTCCCTGTTTCCGGTTCAGGTCAATCCGGTCACCCGGCAGGCGCGTATCTATCACAACATCCAAGTGGATCTTGTTTCCACCGGCGGGCAAGGCGAAAACGAGTTGTTGAATCCCCGTCAGATTTCCGGCTATTTCGCTCCCATTTATCGTTCGGTCATCGCCAATCTCGATGAAAACGCGTTGGATGATGTCACGACAACTCCCGGAACGTATCTGATTTTGTGTCACACGAATAACGATGCGAAGAAGTGGGCGGACAGTCTTTTCTTATGGAAAACCCGCTTGGGATTTCCGGTTCATATTGAGGCGCGATCGAATTGGACGAAAACCACGATGGTTTCATATATTCAGTCCGCCTACAGTACATGGCCGAATCCGCCTGAATACGTCTGTTTGATCGGCGATCCCAGTTGGACGAATGGAGTGGAAACCGATGATTGGGGCGCGTTTGATCACGATTATTCCCGCGGCAACAACGGCGATCAGATCCCCGATATCGCCGTCGGACGCCTAAGCGGCAACGGCACCAGCGAAATGGCGACCATTAACGCTAAAATCATGGGCTATGAACGCAATCCCTATATGGCGGATACGATGTGGTATCATCGCGGGTATTTCTTGGGAGGTGTGGCGAATGATATTGCATCCAACTATACGCTCATGCAGTGGGGCGGGCAGATGTTCCGCAATTATACGGGGGTAGACAGTGGAATTGTCGAGCATGTGAATGGTCATGTGAACGACACGCGCGTCCAGCAACTCTTCAATCAAGGACTCTCGTATTTCTTCTGGCGTGGAACATGGCTAAGCCAAATGGATGCCTCCATCGTTGATCCTATGACCAACGGCTGGAAACTTCCCGTTTGTCTATTAATCACCTGCGGAGCCAACGAATTCGCCAGCGGAACAGGTACTGCCGAAGCCTATTTGGTAAAGGGAACCCCCACTGCGCCTAAGGGCGGTGTGGCGGCGACCGGAACGTCCACGGCCGGAACTCATAATCCGCCCAATGTTTGCCTGGCCGGGGGCTTGATGTATAATATCGCCAATCTTGGTCTTGATCACCTGGGAATGGCCTTTACCGGTGCAAAGTGGTGGCTGTTTTCGACGTTTGTGACGACGAATGTGCAGGATCAACCGGTTAACTTCTGCCATTATTTTAATCTGATGGGTGATCCCGGGCTTTCGCATTGGACGGATGTCCCGGAAGTCATGAATTGCACTCATCCGAGTATTGTAAACGTCGGAACGCGCGCGGTTGCCGTCGAAGCGGTGCGCGCCGCCGACGGCGTGCCGATTGCCGATGCGCTGGTCGTGCTGTGGAAGCGCGGCGCCGACTCCACCTATGTCCTTGGCCGAACTGATACGGAAGGCCGGATTACTTTGCCGGTGAATATTAACGCCACCGGCGATCTCTGGTTGACCGTATCCAAGAAAAACCACAAGCCGTATTTGTACACGATTTCCTGTGTGCAGCCGGAGATCATGCCGATGCTCAGCAGTTACGATTTAGACGATGATAATGCCGGCGGCAGCAGCGGCAATAATGACGGCGTAATGAATCCCGGCGAGACCATTGATCTGCCGGTTTATATCAAGAACTTCGGAATATCCGGAGCAGCTACGGGAATCAGCGCCGTTTTGACCAGTGATGATCCCCGTGTTACCGTGGTTCAGGGTAATGCTTCTTATGTCAATCTCGCCGCCGGAGATTCGGCGCTTGGTTCGACTCCGTTCCGGATTTCGGTTGCCCCGACCATGCCGCATGATGAATCGGTACTGTTGACGATGGCGATCACCAGTCAGATGGGGACCACCAATGGCGCGATTGAATTGCATTGTGTTGCCGGAGCCGTGAAATATATAAACCACGCCTTTACGGGCGGATCATTCGATCCCGGCACGACCCGCAACTTGCAGGTTACGGTGCAGAATATCGGCGGGCAGTCGATGTCCACCGTAACCGGACGACTGGTTTCCCTTAGTCCCTTCGTGCAGGTGGACGCGGCGCAAACCAACTACGGAAATATCGCCGTCAGTCAAACGGTTACCAATACGGCCGTCCCGTTTACGGTATCTTCCAATAGTCTGACTTTCCGCGGTCATCAAGCGCCGATGCTGGTGATCACGACGACCGCTAACGGCGAAATAGATACGGCGCAGTTTGTGGTCAATGTCGGAACGGCGGCGACGACCGATCCAACCGGACCAGACGCTTACGGCTATTATGCCTACGATAACACCGATACTGAATACGATCTGGCGCCGACATTCGCATATGTTGATATCTCCTCCGGTATGGGAACGAATCTGAATCTGAATGATACGGGTGAAAAGACGACTATTTCTCAGATCTGGTCCACAGCCCGTCAATTGCCGTTTGGATTCAAGTACTACGGTACGGTCTATGATTCTGTGACGATTTGTTCCAACGGCTGGATTGCCTTCGGCAATCAAAGTTGGAACGATATGTTCCGCAACTATCCCATTCCGGCCATGCAGGCTCCTGAGGCGATGATCGCACCCTATTGGGATGATCTGAACACATCCGGAAGCGGCCGCGGAGTCTGGGCTTACTTTGATGCGACCGAACATCGGTACATTGTTCAATGGAAAGCGGTTGGGGCTTTTAGTACCGGCAGCCAATTGAATTTCCAGGTGATTTTATATGATACAACCTATCATCCCACCTTGGACGGCAACGGGTTCATCTTGATGCAGTTTCAGCAGGTAGTGCTCAACTTATCCGGTGATTCGTGGGAACCTCAGGGTAACACCACCGGCATCCAAGCCCCGCGCGGAACAGTGGGATTGGGATATCTCTATTGCAATCAATATACACCCGGCTCGGCGGCATTGGTAAATAATCGAGCCATCCTCTACACGACCAGTGCCCGCCAGCTCTTCGGAACGATTCAGGGAACCGTCCACGATTTCGGCACGACCGAACCGATGGAGGATGTCGAAATCACGATTGACGGTTATAGCTATCACACCAGCACCAACAGCGCCGGACAATACACCATTGAAAACGTGTTGATCGGAACATATACGGTTCGCGCTTCGGAGTACCGATATAATTCCGCAACAGTTTCGGGAGTTGTGGTCGCTTTAGACAGCACTTCGACGGCTGACTTCAGCCTGCGTCACCCCGAATTCGCAACATCAGTGGATTCCATTGTTGCCACGGCTTCCGATCAGCCGGTTTCGGAGTCCTTTGATATTATCAATGCGGGCAATGGTCCGTTGGACTACAATATCACGATTTATTATGCCGGGGACGAGAATCCCAGTCCATGGGACTCGGTGGGCGGTGCGTTGGTTACCGAGGCGACCGAAGACTATCAGATCATGGGTTGCGAGTTTGTCGGTGATTATTGGTGGATTAGCGGCGGGGGCGGTCCCGATGGCCAGAATAAACTCTACAAATTCGATCTCGACGGCAATTTGGTCGGCAGTATTCCGCAGCCGTCTACAACCGCGGTGGGTTGGTTTGATTTGGCATGGGATGGAGAATTGCTGTATGGATCGGATGGTCCCGATATTATCGGAATCGACACGCTGGGGAATGTCCGTCGGACGATTCCCAGCCCGATGAATCCGACTCGTGCTATTGCTTATGATCCGGGTTCCGCGCATTTCTGGGTCTGCGATTATACTCAGGACTTTTTCGAAATTGACACTCTGGGCAATATCATCAACCGCATTCCCAATAGCGGAACGAATCAGCTTTCTGTTACGGGCCTGGCTTGGAACTCCACCGATGCCAATAGCTATAAGCTATATATTTTCAGCCAAAACGGAACCGGCGAACTGACTCGCATTACCCGCCTTAATCCGATTTCACAACTGCGCGAAACCGTGATTGACCTGCCGGGACAATCCGGCGATCGGGCGGGCGGCTGCACGATTACACCGGGTTGGAATAGTACCTTGCTAGTCTTTGGTGGCATCATCCAGAACAGCAGCGGTGACCGCTTGGGCATCTATGAAATGACCTTTAATACCACGTGGATCGAAGTAACGCCCGCGCAATTTCAGGTTCCCGGCGGCGGTTCGCGGCAAATCAACCTGCAATTCGATCCCGAGTTCCTCCGTCCCAGTCGCTATCGGGTGAATCTGCATATCCGGAGTGAGATTTATGACTCCACAGCGATTTTCCCGGTTACCTTGATTGTTCAACCGGTGGCGGTCTCCCCGGCTCCGGACAATGAGCTTCCCACCGACTTTGCCTTGTATCAGAACTACCCGAATCCGTTTAATCCCACAACCACGATTCGGTACGACCTGAAGAACGACGGCATGACCCGATTAGCGGTTTACAATCTGCTGGGTATGCGTGTAGCCGAGCTGGTTAATGAGCGGCAATCCGCCGGTCGTCACGAAGTTCAATTCAGTGCCGAAAATCTGCCGTCGGGCATGTATTTCTACCGTCTGGAAAGCGGTGATTTTTCCCATACGGCGAAGATGATTCTCATGAAATAAACCGCATTTCGTATTATGTAAAAGGGGTGACTCAGCGAGTCACCCCTTTTTGTTGCGAATAATTGTGATGAGAAAACCGTCTAATCTTAGTGATGCAATTTCTTGTGATTGTGACAATGCAAACCATTATTCTATCGAATTGTCCAATAAACCAGCTCATCACATGCGAACGGTTGCGCACAATAGTTGCAAATATTAATGATTAACTGGTCTGCCTCCATTTTTTGTGCCACGTGTGAGGTCACACTCTGGGGCATTTCCTGCTTTCGGCGTAGCGATGCGGAGCCGGAAGCAGGAACACGGTTATCACGGGTGCGGGGGGCTGATAGCCTTGGGAGCTATGCGGGCTAACCTTATTATAATGCATCCGCCATGATTCAATGACGATCTGCGATTCCCGCAGCGTGTCAAACATCTCGCCTTTCAAGAACCGCTTCAATCGGCCATTGAAGCTCTCCACATAGCCGTTCTCCTAGGGACTACCCGATTGTCGTAACCCACTACTTGGTATTCTACTCGTCCACCCTTGAAGGGCTATATAATTATCATGGCTTCACGCCGGACCCGACTTATCTGCATTATGGGGTGATTCACTATGAATATGGAATGTACTATCACGTGATCGCCACCACGTCCGATCTACCCACCCTTTTATCATTACCGGCAGATGGAACTGTAGAGGAGTCAACCGTTATGGCTCGATTACGTAAACGGTAAGTAATCACAACCGTCACAAACCATGAAAACGTGGGTTCTACTGAAAGCAGGACCCACGTTTATATTATTGAAATGTTGGATTATATCATTGGAAAAAGGATATTATAATTGGATGGGGATGCTTCAACATTCGTGGCATGAGATTCGCGAAACATTCCCAGTGATAATTCGTAAAATCAATGTAACTGATCCACTACAAGATATCCGCGGAAACGCGGTTGGCTGCGCTGTCCTTGAAACGGGCCGGCACGCTAAGAAGCCTTGGGTTTACCCAAGGCTTCAACTATTTATACCACTCATTAAGAGAGGCACATAATTGATCATTCGTTTAATATGCACTAAAAGCCGCGATATAAGTAAAAATGATTATGTTATCTGTTATACAACTTTTTGATCAATATGAAATAAATCATTGTTACGAACCCAGTCTCAAAAAGGAACATACTATCTCATTTGGTCTCATTTTCCTATTTTTTTCTTGACATCCTGACCAATTATTACTTTTTTTGCTTACAAGAAAGTGGGATGCTCCAATTTAACGTATTTACACGAGTGCCCATGCAGTAAAACTCATTTACTTAGTTAATCAATCAAACGAGACAGCAATCGGACAAGCAAGGGAAACCTTGTTCACCGTTCTGACTGAATCTACGATAGTCCCATCAACATTTGAGCCCGAAGGTTGTCTTGACCGCCTTCGGGCTTAATCTTTCATAAAAAAGCCCTGCCGGAAAAGGGAGTTGCGGTTCCATCCGGCGAGGGCGCGCATCACGTAGCTGGGGACGGGAGAACTCTCTCCCGTTTCCCGGCACTGTGTGCTTTTTCAATATACAACCGAATACCATGGAAAAGCAAGTCCCACCCCCGGCGATCTTCATTTCACATGGCCAATGAAGAACCGATTCTCAACTCACCATACATTCATAATTTTCCTCGTATTTCTGCTGAATTATGAATACACGCTGGCAGATGCCACGCTTCAGGTTGAACCGACGGTATCCTATGTCGGCAGCTATTGCACGCTGATTCCTGAACGGACGGAGTTTGCCGGTGTCCAAACCGATCTCCGGATTCAGTCAACCGAGGAGAGCTGGACGTTATACCTCACTCTGACGGAAACGATTCGGCGAGCATCCGACGGTCAGGATCTCCCATTACAGCGAATCCAGCAATTCTTCCCATCCTATATTCCTGAGCAAATTCTGAATTTCCAGCCCTACGCCGTACTGGACGGTCAGGCGGATTCCAGCGTACGCAGTGAGGAATTCGTTTGGCTGCCGCTGCAAATGGCACTATTGGATTTCTTGCAGGAAACGGATCCTCCGGGGTTGTATCGAACGTACCTGCGGTTCGATCTGCTCAACGCACAGGGCGAACCGCTATGCCTGCCGATAGATGTTTCCGTTGAATTCGAAATTATCGAAGCGGCAACCGTGGAACTCTTACCCGACGAAACTACCGTTGAAGTGCAATTCAATCACTCCGATTATGGACACGGCGAAAGTTTTATTACGGAAGTGCTGGTTCGTTCCAACTCCGATTGGACGCTGACGTTTCGGAGTCTGGCGGAAGGTTTAAGTGGTGATCACGGTCAGTTGCCGTTGGACGCGCTTTCGCTGCGGGTCGAGGGATCGCCGGGGGATCAGTGGACATCCTGGTTGCCGGACAATGTGCCGGTATCGCAAGAACCGATTACGGTTGCCTCCGGAGAACAGCCGCCGCTGTTTAGGGTATCGGAAATCCGCATTCCGATTGTCTTTGCTTCAGATGTGTCCATCAGCCATTTCAGTGGACGTTACGAGCTTCCGTTTGAAGTAAAGGTAACGGCGCGCGACGTGAGTGTACAGCCGTAACCTTCACTGTGCAATCCATCTCGATGAATGTTTGAAGTAGTTCATACGCAATTAGGTATCGGTCGGCACGGACTAAGATCGAGAACCCCTTTGCGGAGGAATTAATAGAGGAGAATAACCATGCTGGCCCGTTTCTTTCTGATTATCGCGGCGATGTGTTTCCTCGTCGCGCCTGCCTTCGCGCAGGATCAAGCGATGGACGCCAACTGGGGTCGCGTGTTTGTGGAAGTGCTTCCCACAGTGGCGGTCTATTACAGCGGTGCGGAAATGAACTTGGGTGCGATTGACGCGCTGGATGAAGTCTGCGCAACGCTGATGTTCACTGTCCATGCCAACGGACAGGATATCGCCATGCGTTGCGGTGCATCCAAGCTGTTCAAAGACGATATTCCCACCTCGAGGTATTGGATTCCGGTTAATCCGGAGCATCTGGCTCGGATTAGTGCTGCCTATGGGCAATTCCATGAAGGCGCACCGGTGAATGAACTGGTTCACACCGTAGGACCGTATGGCGACGTGTCTGTCTATCACACGGACTGGTTCAACTTCGGATCGGGTGATGGCGGCACATGGTCCTATGATGTCGAAGTATTCATCTGCTGGCTGGGCGACGACGCCGAGCTGTTCCAAGGCGATTACAGCGGCGGCGTAGTCCTGTGGGCAATGTATGTAGACATTTAAACCCGTCACCTCGACTGCAAATGTCATCATAGTCGAGGAATTTCTGATGACAAGTGGATCAGTCCGTGCCGACCTTCCTATACTTTTTCTGCATGATTTCTTGAATACTATGAGGACATGTATCATGCGCTGTCATTTGAATACATGGATTTTCCTTTGTGCTGTTCTATGTTTGTTGATTGGTGTTGAGTCCAGTTGGGGACTGGCCGTCAAACCGGCTCTCTTAGACCTGCAAATCAGCCCCGGTCAGCATCAGACCGGTGTTATCACCGTGGGGAATCCGGCGAATTCGGAAAATCGTTTTCGCGCCAGTGTCGTTCATTTTCGGCTGAACCGCAACGGGCAGATGCAGCAAGCGGAACCCGATTCCTTTGCCGTTCAAGACTGGATCAAGTTCAATCCCCGCGAGTTTACACTGGCTCCCAATGAACAACAGCAGATTCGTTATACATTGATTGTGCCGCAGGATGCGGATGTCGGTGACTATTGGGGGGCATTGGAGTTTATGCCCTTGACGACGGAAACCGTCACATCCCATGATTCCACTCATCAGACCAATGTGAAGTTAGTGGTGTCCTCGGCGATTGTCGTTCCGATTTTCGTGCAGATCGGCGATGTGGACTACAAGTGGTCCATTATGGAAATGCAGGCGCATGAGGTCGGCGATAATGCGGAAGTGGCGATCACACTGTCCAATGTCGGTAACGGCCGTGTGCCGTTTCGCACGGAACTGGATGTTGTGGATTCCAGCGGCGCCGTGATCGCTCACCAAGAGCGCGGTGAAATATCGCTCTTTCCGTTTTCCGAGCGTGTTGTCAGTTTGAAAGTGACCGATCCCATCCCCATCGGAATGTACACAGTACGCGCCCGTGTAGCTTCGGATAAGGCCAACGATATGTTGGCTGGCGAAACACGATTCCAGAAATTGGAACACCCGTAAGCCTTGGCTCCGTTTATGTACGGTCGCTTACATACTATAATCCGCTTGTTGGCTGCCGGCGGAATCGTCTTCACCGGTATGGGACTCGCTCGATCCGATGCCGCCGCCAATGCCGGTCACACGGTGGGAATTGCGCAGGATGCAGTCGCAGATGGAGAAGCGAACGTTCGCGAAACCGTGATTTGCGGATTATCTTTAGAGGGGAAAAACAAGTCTGACCGCATCATTGTTGATGACTTGGACATTCTGTGGCTGGGTGATGGACTACGCTACCTGCCGTTGCTTCGCCTTTGTGAGAAGTTCGGACTGGAACATACCTCCGGCGATTCTAATGAAATATTTGTCGTTACTCCGTCCTCGGATACGCTGCGGATCGAATGGCGGAAGAAACTCATAGAGAATGCCGATGGTGAGCACACGGTGGATTTCCAAACCGGCTATTCCGACTTCACCGACCGCTGGGAACTTTGGGTGCCCGAATCTGTTATTTTGCAGCTTCTGGGATTGGACCTCCATTGGGATCCTAATCGGTTTGCCTATGTTGGAGTAACGGATTTCGATGTTCCGCGCTTTGAACAGATGCGAGCGGAACGCAAGAAACACCGGAAAACGCCGATTTCAACCCGCCCGCTGCAGGAAAACCAAATCCAAATTCCGGAGTTGTTTCCGCCGGCCATCCCGCGCGCGTTCCGCGATCCAAGTATCGGTATCATCCGCCCCGGACTTCGCTTCAGCGGTACGACGGCGGGGAATCTGATGGTTTATCGCAGCCTGGAGTCATGGGGGCGACTGTTGAGCGGTGAATATTCGCTTCGGTTGCGTCAATCTGAACTGGAGTGGAAATCGTACACGCGGCTTGATGAAGCGTATTGGTACGGCAGCCGCAACAACGTCAACATGAATCTGGGCGATGTCGTTTTCGGCCTCCATGATCTGATTCTCCCGGCCGCCTCCATGACCGGACTTGAATTCGACGGCATCCTCGGCAACGAATTCCGATCGCGGACAAGCCGCTCGTCGCGTACCGGTCGTCTGGATTTCGGACAGCGGCAGGATTTTCAAGGCTTCGCCAAGCGTGGATCAACCGTACGTCTCTATCAGAATGATCGCTTGGTTGACGAACAGACCGTCATTGAAACGCAAGAAGCGCCGATTGGTGAGGGGAAATATCTCTTTCGAGGAGTCAATCTGACGCGTGGTGTGCGCAATGATATTCGGATCGAGATCATCGAGCCGGACAGCACGATCCGTGAACAGCATCGCGAAATTATCGGCAGCGATCAATTGTTGCGAGCCGGACAAGTGGCGTTCATGGGCGGGGCCGGTACGCGCCGATTACCCGATGAACGATTTTGGTTTACGCAGGGCGAAGTGGTGGCCGGACGCGTGGCGGTCGGGCTATTGCCTTCCATGACTTTCGGTCCGATGGCGGCGTATCAGCGCAACTATGTTTATACGGTTCCTCTCAATGAAGCTGCGGAGTGGAGTCAGTCATCACGAATGCATGTACCACGGGAGAGCTTTCATTCGGGCGCTGAATGGTCATGGCGACTCCTCGATCGAAATCTGGTCAGTATTGCCGGTGCGCTCAGCAAAGCCGATGATGATTCGACTCATCGTTACGCCGGGCGCGCTTCATTAGTCAGCACGTTTGGTTCGCTGCAATTGCAGCCGCAGGCATTTCTATATCAGCCCGATTATTTCAACGGTATTCACGGTTGGTTGGAGGATCGTCAGGGATATGCCGTCAGTACGCTGTGGAATGTCGCAAAGCAATCTCGCATAACGGTATCCGCAGGGCATGTTGAGAACAACGTAAATCATGACCGCGATACGACTGAGATCCTGAACTGGCAGCGGATCGCAATAGTGTTGCCGCGGTTATGGAAGAGTTCCGAGTGGCAAGTATCCACGGATCATTTGTCGCCGGTGCATGACGGCGAGCATTATATTTGGAATATCGAAGGGCGAACCGATTTGCCGTGGGAGTTCCGGTTACAGGGCTTTTCGACGTGGGGTAGCGACTTCAACAAGATCAGCGGACGGAAGTTGATGAGCGACCTTGGCATCTCGGATATGCCGCGGTCCAGCCGCAGCGGCTGGGAAGTGAACCTCAGTCACCGCATTTTCGGCGGAAGCAATATCGCCCTGATTCACAGTCAGCTATCCTATCGCAAGCGATCCTATGTTGATCACATCTTCCATTCCCGAAGCAAGCGCAGTTTCCAGTGGCGACTGCAGGGAGGATATGATTGGGATCCGCAGACGGCCTTCGGAGAATCGCAGATTTCCTATCGGCTGGATCGCAGCGGCACCGGTTCGATTGGATTACTCGCACGCTACTACCGGGATAATTGGATATTCGGTTTATCTCTATCGTTACAGCCGACCATAACCCTATTGGGCGGGACACCACATCTGTTGACCGGATCGCGGCTTGATCCGCGCTCAGGCGGCTTGAATGGGAATGTCTTCATGGATCGCAACGGCAATGGTCTCCGCGAAGCCGGTGAACCGGGGGTCGGAAATATCGAAATCATTACCGACAGCGGTCAACGCCTTAGAACATCTCGTGACGGCAGCTTCAGCGTACCGCCGCGCGGCACGGATCACGAAATGTATGTAAGCCTCAATCCGGGAACGATTCCCGCCTTTTATGATGCCGTGAACGGTGCGCAATGGGCGCAGGTCAAGGAAGGGGCTTTAACTGAAGTGAACCTCAGCTTGGCATTGCTGAATTCCGTATCCGGGTTTGTTTACGGTCCGAATCCGGTGGACACGACCACTACCATTGGCTTGCGGGGCATCGTGGTTACCGCCCGAAATCAAACCAATAAGAACGTCTGTAAATCTGTCACGGCGGCCGATGGCAGCTATTATCTCGGCGAACTGAAATCGGGTACTTATCAAATCGGTCTCGATCCACGAACGCTCCCGCCGGGATATCGCACGGAAGAATTGCAGCAAATTATTTCATTGGAATCTATTGATAATCCGCTGGATATTGAAAAGTTCTCATTTCAATGCGAGTATACTCCCGTGCCCATCGAATCGGACACACTGGAGGCACCGCAGCCGAAATCCGACATCGAATACAAGAAATTCTGAGCGCGATATTGTTGTAATCATCTTCAATAACTTCGTATTTAGCGAACGATGGAACAGGCTCCTCAATTGCGAGGAGCCTGTTTCTGTTCAACAATGGTCTTTTGTCGGATGTGCAGCTATTCGATGAGATAATTCGCGCTGCGCAGCCGAATCGCTAATTTCTCATCGGGCTTTTGCCATGCCAGAACCTTGTTTTCTTCGGGAGTATTGTCTGCTATCAGGGCGAAGTACTCATCGGAATACCGCTTAATCACGGTAAACTTGCCGATGTCCTTCACTGGATCGAGATCCGAAATTTCGGAAGCAATCCACGTATCGCCGCGTTTGTAGAGCGTAATATTTTCCACGACGCGAATATTGTTGATCTCGTCTCGGACGCCGCGCTCATATTGGTCTTGCGTTGTCGCGCCCAGCCGCATGGCATGGCCTTCGGGCGAGACGGCCGGCGGAGCTGCCATCATCATCGCTTCCGATCTAGCCGTGGCATTCATTTGAGATGTTATTCGCACTTCCTTGCAGGATACATCCACTTTAACAACGGGGGGCTCGTAGATAATGTCCTGCGATGCGAGGGTGCGCTGATCACTTACAGCCCCGCTCGATTCGGACAAGTCAAGGCTTTCGGGGTCCACCTTAAATCCGGGTTGTTTCTTCAGCAAACTTGAAAATTCAGTTACCGCGCGGTGTTCGTCCGCCAGAAAACTGGTGTACGGAGTGACGATGCCGTATTGCTTACTGAGTCGGACTAACTCGTCGTACACTTCCTGCACGCGGCCGTGCAGTTGAATATCCTCCAGCAGTTCGCCGATGCGGCGGGTTGCCCAAAGCTTTTCGATAAAACGATAGGGTGATCGCGAACCTTCCAGGTTCAGTGTGACCGGATATTCGAAAGTCTGTTTCGCGCCGTTCAGCATTCCGGTCACGACTAAAGCCACCGGGCAATCATCGTAGCGCCACTGATCGAGAATTCCCGGTTCCTTCGGATAGATCCGGCCCACGCGGATCAGTTGGTCGTTCTCGAACAGGTCGCCTAATTCCGACGGGCAATCGTCGCGGGTGCCCAGATTTTCGATTTTCGCCGTCATGTTGGTCATAAATGGATTGCGAATCCGATTGTAAAGCGCCGACACCTTGGTCTCGATGGATTCGTTGGGTTTGACATAGGCGCTGCGGCCGTGATTCTGTTCCACGATTTTATCCAGTAACCGCACGTTTACGTCATAGCCGACGCCAAATGTGAAGATGCGCACTTTCGCCCGGTTGACCTGCTTTGTGTTCTCAAGTATGGCCGCTTCATTCGTGTTGCCGGTGGTGGGCAGGCCATCAGTAAGGAAGATAATATACGCCGGACGGGTGGCGGATTGGTCTTGATCGGCAAATTGCGAGAGGGCCATATCCAACGCCTCGTAGATATTCGTGCTGCCGCTGGCATCCATGCGATCCAAGCGATCAACGGCGAGGTCCATATTTCTCCGGGAAGCGGATTGTAGAGATTCAAAACAGGGCGTAGCCTTATCGTTGTACTCGATGAAATTGAAACGGTCATCCCGGTTCAGATTCTCGACCACGAATCGCGCCGCCTCCCGCGCCTGCTGAATCTTCTCGCCGCTCATGGAGCCGCTGCGGTCCAGCGCAATGACGATGTCCTTTGGCAGAACTGATGATGATGTAAGCCGCGGACTCGGGCTGACCATCATCAAATAGTAGCCGTCCTGGTCGAGATCCGGCCAGTAGGTGAGAAAGGTCGCGCCCACTGCTTCACGGCTGGATTCGTAAAAGAGCTGGAAGTCGTTTACCGGACGATAGCGCTGCGCTTCGAACTTGGCGATCACGCGCTTCGAGTTTTTACGGTTGATCTTCAAATCCAAGCTGGGCGAATAGACATTAGCGATTTCGGCGACGGATTCGATGTCCGCACTAATCGAGAAACGATTAGCCGGCTCGGCCGTGTATCGTCCCGATGCCAGCGGATACCAGAGTTCCACCACATCGCCGTTCCGGTCGCAGGTGGCGGTATAATGGACGATCAATTCCGCGGATTTTCCCGGTGATAGCGGAAACGCGCTGGAACGATAGAGGCCATAGTCGGCATATTCGAGCAGTCCCGGATCGCGTTGCCGGCGGACAATTTGATTATAGATCTGCCGCGCTTCCTGCGCGTCCATGATCTGACCGGTCAATTCGCGACCGTCCACCACCAGAGTGAATTGATCCACCGCGGCTTGCGGCGGCAACGGTAACAGGTATTGAACTTCTACGATATGCCCGCCGCGATTCTGTACCTGATCGGTAACCGTCACTGAGGCAACCTGATCGCGCACGACCATATCCACGGTTCGTTCGCGAATGGACCAGCAGGCATTCCAATCGTCATAGGGTCGGATCGGAACGGCGATCTGGGCGATGGCGGTGGTGGTAAGCAATCCGATCCCGAGGATCAATGATGTGATGGAGAGTTTGATAGACATGGCAATACCTCGCTTGCGGTTAACCGGTGTTGCGGATTAAGGCGTCCGACGGATATCTTGCCGCGGTTGCCCTCTCTCAGATGATCTGCCATGCCCTTGCAATCTTACTGCAGTAAAAAAACACCAAGCCTTCCGGGCTTGGTGCTGCAAAGAAACAGAAAGTAATTATTGAACTTATTTGCGTGGTTGAACGGCCTGTAACGAATCAATGGTCACGATTGCCTGCCGGATTTCGGCTTGGCGGCTGGAATCGGCGACCAACTTTTCGCGGCTGCGCAGTCGTTCTTTGGCGGCATCCACGTGTCCGGTTAGAATCAGCGTACGGATCAAGAGCAAGTCCGCTTCATCGCGTTGTGTTCCGGCCGGAAGTCGGTTGTAAGCGGATTGGAATAATTCTCTTGCTTTGGAATACTTCTTCTCCGTGAGCGCCGACACCCCCGGCTCAATAAAGGTTCGCTGCACGGTTGTATCTGTTACTGAACCGGATTGTTTAGCCGGAGCGGCCAAAGAATATGTATCATTCGATAGTGTGTACATTCCCGGATCAAGTTTGCCTAAAGCCAGATCGGCCATCTGCTGCAATTCGGCGGATTGAACAAGCTCGGATGCACTCGCTCGCTCTTCTCTTTCGGCTCCGCTTATTCGCACCTCTTTTGAGGATACATCCACTTTCACTTGCGGAGCTTGATATTCAATCACGACTTCATTAGGCAATAACTCGGGTTGAGCCGGCTCAGTTACGGATTCAGCCACCGGCGCCTTCGGCTCGCTGGCTCTTTCCGGATCAACCTTAAAGCCCGGCTGCTTTTTCAGCAAGCTACTGATTTCGGTGACAGCCCTCGTTTGACCCGTGGATTCGATCTTGTCCGCCAACGGTTGATATGGCTCGCTTTCCGGTTTGGCGGATTCGGCAATTCGATCTGTAGCTGGTGCACTTACTTGTTCGGGTTGTGTAATATCTAAAGCTTGCGGCGTAACCGTAACAGCCGTCTGCGGGACGGTTTCCGGTTGAACCTTAACAACTTTTTGTTCAATTACGGCTTTATGTTCAGGAGTGGCGACAATCCCCTCCGCTGGATCCTGCTGGGGAAGTGCTGTCATTCCTTCAGGTTTCGCCGGCGGTTTGCTGCTCGACTTCGCTCCTAACGGCACGTCATTGATGGCGTAGGGCGGAGGAATGGACTCCGGTCCCGGTCGAATCCCGAACAGGATTGCCACGGCCACTGCTCCGACCGCTCCCACTACCCACTTGCGCCGCCACAGAACCTCCCACGTCATCTCCAGCCAGTTCGGAGTTCGTGCAATCGGTGTTCGTGAAGGGGCGGAAACCACCGTTTGTCGCAGCCGTTCGTATTGCGATTCGAAATCCTCGTTTTCACTATATGCGCGCTGTACGAATTCGTCGCGAGTGTTGGTCAGCATTTCGATCTCAGCCACCGCCGCTTCCAACTCGGCTTGACAAGCCGGACAGTGCAGCAAATGGAGTTCGAAACGTTCGATGTCCTCATCCCGCAGCGTACTCAAAGCATACGGGATCAGCAGCGCGCCGACCTGCGGATCAATGCAGGTTTGTGTCGGTTTCTCCGAACTCACAATGAACCTCCCAATACCGCCCACAACCGTTTTCGACAATCGAAAACCCGTTTATAAAACGCATTGCGGTTGAGCTGCGGGTCCAATTGCTGGAACCGCTTCCACAATTCTCCGATGTCATATCCTTCCATGATTGCCGTCAACAGTGGCTTGCAGAATTCATGATTCAACGCTTGAATCGCCTGCCAGACCCGCTCCAGTCTCAGTTTTCGTTCAACATCATCCGCTACATCGGTCGAATCGTCCTGAATTTCCGCCGTTTCACAGTCGGCTCCATCCGCCAGCCGATGATCGAGCGACAGCTCGCGGTTGCGCCGTGCCTTATCCATCTCGTTCCAGATGCGCTTCTGGAGAATGGCATAAGCATAGGTTAACGGATTGTCCTTGATTTTCGATAAATCGCGAACGAAAATCACCAGTGTCTCTTGAATCAGATCTTCATGATCTTCGCGGGACCAGTTCCTCACTTTAAATCTGACCAGTCCCAGCAATCTTACCCGGATAATTCGGCACAGTTCGTCCAAACCGGCTTCATTTCCCGATTTTGCAGAGCTTAGTAGTTTCTCTAAAACTGTCTGATCATCCGGTGGAGACATGTCGCTTGCGGAGGACTCTTGATCGGGATTACTGAAACTTCCGTATGCGATCAATATACACAAGCTTGGGCATTTTCTCCAGTTCCGTCAACTGTGAGCAAGTGTTTTCTATTTAATTGAATAATAATGATATAAAAACGGCCCTTCCCTTCGGAAGAGCCGTTCAGACAAATGAACATGTTCATTTCATTGTTTGACTAAAGCATCCAGTTCATCCACCAGCTTCGAATAATTACGAGTGTACGTTTCGATGGGGGATGCCGTCGTTAAGTCCACGCCCGCTTCCTTCAGTAGTTCCGCCGGATGTTTGGATGATCCAGATTTCAGAAACTGCAGGTAGCGCTCCGTCGTTCCGCGCTTGGATCGGTCGCCGTGGAATTCCGCTGTGATATCGGATGCCAATGCATTCGCCGCAACCTCGCCGACCGCGTAGCTATAGGTATAAAATCCCAGGTAGAAATGCGGCACGGATGCCCACATATGTTCGGTCAGCTCGTCCGCTTCCAATGCTGAACCGTAATAATCCTGTAATAACTGGGAAAATAATTGCGTGAGTGACTCGTTGGTCATCGGTTCACCGCGCTCTGCCAACCGATGCGCCTCCAACTCCCATTCGGCGAACATGATTTGCCGATAGAACCCGCTTGCACCCTTGGACAGAATCCGATCAATCAGATAAATCAATTGTTGACGCGCGGCTTCCTTCTTCGCTCCCGTCGCCTCCCGAAAGTCATTCCTTGCCGCGTCCAGCAGACTGATTTGAAAGAGCGCTTCATTCGCGGTGGAGGGGACTTCCGCCACCAGCGAGATATCTTCCCGCAACGGAACAGGCTGGTTGCGCATCGTGTAATTGGCATGCAGCGTATGACCGGTTTCGTGGGCGATGGTAATGATATTCTCGGCGGTCAAGCCGCCTGCGTAATCGAAGTTGAACAGCATCCGCGCCGGTTCACAGAGCGAATTATGCGACCACGCCCCGCCGATCTTTCCGGTACTGGTGAAAGGATCCACCAACCGATTGGCAGGATCAAGAACGAACCGGCCTTCCTGGACATACTCGTTGCCCAACGGCTTAACCGCTTCTACGACAGCTTGCGCGGCTTGATCCCAGGTGAGACGTGCATCATTGTTTGCATTTCCCAGCGGAACGTATTCATCCCACATGCAGTAATGCTCGCCGCCCAGTACGCGCTTGCGAATCGTCATATATTTTTGCAGGGGGGCGGTATTAGCTCGGGCCGATTGAATCAGATTGTAATAAATCTCAGTGGGGATATAACTGGGAGACAAATTCGCTTCCAGACAATCGTTGAAGCTGCGCGCCTTCGCATAAAATACATCACCGCGAAACTTGTTGGCCAGAGTGGTGGCACAGGTGTTGGAGAAATCCCGGTATCGGCCGTACAGCGCTTGGAAATAAGCCTCGCGTAGCTGGCGGTTCGGATGTGTTCGGTACACTTCCCGCCATCCCGCCGCGCTGACGGTAATCGAGTCACCGTTGTTATCTACAATCGCGGGAAAGTCCATATCCACCGTCATCAGATTCGTATACGTATCATACGATCCGCCCACCGCATCGCTGGCCAGCGCCAATATCCGCTCTTCCGGCTCCGATAGTGAATGTGCTTTCAAGGCAAACATATTCGCATATTTCTGGCGATAGGGTTTCAACGGCGCATGAACAACCGTCCATGCCATCAGCGTGTCTTCCGGAATTGTCAACAGCTCCGGTTCAACCCAGGTCAACGGTTGGTAGGCTTCAGACCATAACGCGAACGCGCGATCGCGGCGCTCCGTCCACACCGGGTCGCGCATGTCCACTTGATAATTATAATAGGCGTACCAAACGATTCGCGAAACTTCGGCATCCACCTGCTCGTTGAGCTGAGTGAATTCGACCACATTAATCCCGCCGCTTTTTCCCAGAGCACCTTGATACGTCTCTAACCGGCTGACTTTCGAGCGAACCGTATCGAACGCCGCCTCCCACGCCTGCAGGGTGGGGTAGAGATCGTCGGTTTTCCATGTGTACTGAAGCGGGATCTCGGTACGCTCCACGGCTATGCACCAGGTAGCGGCGGAGAAGAGAATGAATAAGAGGGTAAGAAAACAGGGATTGACTCTGCACATAGTATGACTCCAGAATGCAGCCAAGATGAAAAGGATGTGGCCGGTGACCGGATAGGTCTATCGGCCTCTTATTGGAGTCTGGAACGCTTCACCGTGTTTCAGGACCAACAAATGGTCCAGAAGTATCGAAAACACAAGTCACATAGTAATAATATTCAAATAGTTATGAATTAGATTCGTAGCAAGTGCAACCTTCATACCGTCGCGGGGTTCTATTGAGTGAGACGCAGAAACTTATTGGCGAACTATGAAGCCTCCTTTTGACGAAGTTTATGAGCAGTATTACGATGATGTATGGCGATTCCACCTGCATTCCGCCGCCGACGTCAATACGGCTCTGGAACTGACCTCCCAAACCTTCTATCGTGCCTATCGAGCCTGGTCGCGGTTTAAGCCGGATGCTCCCGTCAAGTCGTGGCTGTTTCAGATCGCCGTTAATGAGTGGCGGCGCGAGTTGCGGCGCCGAAAATTGATGCGAATCATTCCCCTGTCTGATTTTCTGGAATCCGGCCAGCCGGTAAGCGTGCTTGATCAGCTGGAAATCGAATCGGTGAGCGCGGATATCGAGCGGAATGAAAGCTATCTGCATCTGCATCGGGCGCTAATGAAATTGTCGCCGAAATACAATACGCCGATTATGCTGAGATACTTTGAGCACATGTCGTTGAATGAGGTCGCCGCCATCCTCGAGCGACCGGTTGGCACGGTGAAATCCCTGATTCATCGTGGTCTCGCTAAGCTTCAGGAGGATCAGGGTCTCCGCGAAGCGTACGGCGAATCCATTATCGAGGTTTCACAACTAACCGTGGGGAGTTGACCATGGAAGACTGGGAAGGACGATTCAAACGCGTAAATATGCCGGATTCTTCGGTGCCGTCGCATCGCGAAGCGCTGCGCAAGAAGCTGCAATCCGATAAGCTTCCGTCGCATCACAATCGCCGCGCTTACACGGCGCTTGTGGTTGTATTGCTTGTCTTAATCGGCGGGCTGACGACGGTTTATCCGAGCTGGGCAAAGGATTTATGGAATACGGTGATCATCAATACAATTACGCTCAGCACGAAAGACGGGATGAAAGTCGTTATCAAGAAGATCCCGGCTGACGAATGTGATGCGGTCTGTGATACACTGATGCGAATGTGTGAAGCGGACGGGCGCCGGACGATTGCGTTTAAAAAACGCTTGGATTGCACGGAGATGAATGCGGATTCATTTTCAATTTCCACGGAAGCCATCATCAAGCAGTTGAATCTGGACGGCGATCTCATCAAGAATATCACCATCTCGACCCCGGACGGTGAAAATACGTGGATTGTCAATGGCGATACGATTGCCGAAGAATCCGTTACCCGGACTATTGAGCGGCTGTCGGAGGATAGTTTCGAAGAAACGAACGATCCGGGTGTAATCGACGATCTCGGGCCGGAGATCGATAATAGGCAGCTGACGAGCAGCGATTTCACCCTCAATCAGAACTATCCGAACCCGTTTAATCCTTCAACACAGATTTCCTTTGATCTGAAACAAAGCGGTCCGGTAACATTGAAGGTGTTCAATCTGGTGGGGCAGGAGATCGCGACCTTGCTGAACGGTCAAATCAGTGCCGGGCATCATACGGTAACCTTTGATGGTTCGAACCTGCCGTCCGGAACCTATCTTTACACGCTGCAGGCTGCCGGACAGCAGTTCTCCAAAACGATGGTACTGACCAAATAGCCTTTTGCCGAATCGATAGAAAGCCCACCGAACTGATTCGGTGGGCTTTTTGCATTTATTGGAGAACGCTTGATTCTTATATTTCAACCGAGCATATTTATTATTATGATTCCCAGCCCGGCTACTAAATCGCTATTAATCCGCGAACGGCTTCCCGAACTGCAAACGCTGCTTGATCCCTGTCGGCTCTGTCCGCGGGAATGCATGGCGCGGCGGACGCAGGGTGAGACTGGCGAATGCGGCATTGCCGATACATTGATTGTTTCCAGCATCGGTCTTCATCACGGCGAGGAATATCCCATTTCCGGAACCGATGGTTCCGGTACGATTTTTCTGTCGGGTTGTAATCTCCATTGTGTTTTCTGCCAGAACTGGGAAATCAGTCAAACGGCTATCGGCCGGCCAATGACACCCGCCGAGCTTGCGCAAGCGATGTTGAATCTGCAAGCCGGCGGCGCGCACAACATCAATTGGGTGTCGCCGACCCACGTCACACCGCTGCTATTGGATGCGCTCCGGCGTGCTTATGACGATGGCTTGAAGATCCCGTTAATCTACAATACTGGAGGTTATGACAGTCTCGATGTCCTCGAAATGCTCGATGGAATCGTGGACATTTATATGCCCGACATGAAATACGGCAATTGCGATACCGCCCAACAATTGAGCGGCATTGAAGATTACGTTGAGGTCAATCAATCCGCCGTGCAGGAAATGTATCGTCAGGTGGGATCGCTGCAATGCGACCGTTCAGGAGTTGCCTATCGCGGCCTGCTGGTTCGACACTTGTTGTTGCCGGATAACTTGGCGGCCAGCGAAACCATATTAGCATTTCTGTCCGGATTTCCCGGTCCGGTGGATTTGAATATCATGGATCAATATCGACCGTGCTATCACGCGGAAGCGGTGTTCCAATTAGCTCGCCACATTAATCGAACTGAATTTGAAGAGATTCTTCAATTGGTTCGAGCGATACCTAACGTGCACCTCGTCGAATAATATCTCACGTTCATATTTCCAATAAGAGCCGATACTAACAATCGGCTCTTTTCGTTTCTAAACAATGGTGCTTGAAATTATAGCCGATGATAGATTCCGACTCCCGCACATGCACGACACTCGCACTGTTTCAGATCCGTGGGCATGGTTCCGCTTATACCGAGTTTGCAAGTACGTGTGTTACGCCCGATTGTGGATCACATCTTTGTGATCGAAATGGTGACTTCCGGCGACTCGATCGCGGACGGCTGTATTCGAAAGCTTAATTTCCTGCTTCTCTTTAATTATCTGAACCACAAAACGGATTAGCTTTGCGCTAATCCGTTTTTATCTAATGCGTTAGCGGCAGTTTCGATTAATAGTGTGAATAGTGAAATAAATCAGAAACCCTCCACAGGAGCGGTTGAATGGAAGCGATTTAGTGATACAAAAGAAACCTCGTAGATACTTACATAGGCTGTGTTAATGTTTGTATATTAGTATATTATAATTCTGCTCAGAATGGACTTAATCCGAATAAAACCGCTTGCCTGTGGTTCGATGCAGAGCAGATTAAACGAATACCGATTATGAGGGTCCAATCAACAGAACACCGAACTATTGCTGGAGGCTGCCATGCGATTCCGAATGATTCTGCCACTAAGTGTTCTGGTTGTTGGACTCTTGGGAACGGGTTCGTCGGCTGCGGCTGGCACCGCGTCGGAGTCTTACAATTTGGAACGAACGGAAGTCCGCGGCTATGTCGAATATATTGATGATCAAGTGGCTTATCTGAAAACGGACTACGGGGAGCTGATTGCCGTTCAACTTGGTCCCGAATCTTACTGGAATGCCCATCACTATTATCTGCCGACTGGCGAATACGTAACGATGGACGTCTGGTATGATCCGCTGGACGTTTACACGGAGTGGTATTTCGTCGGTGAAATCTGGGGACCGGACTTCCACTTCGTATTTGCCAACCATGAGGGAGTACCCTATTGGGTAATCTTTGACGATGATTATTACTATTCCCTCGGTTACCGGGCAAGCTGCGTATCCTACATGGTGTGGTACGACTGTCCGCCGGTCTATTTTGTTTATTTGATCTTGCCCCCGCCCCCGCCGCGCATTTATGTCTGTTTCTATGGTCCTCGCTGGCGGCACCACCATTTCGCGTGGCATTACGGTCCTCGCTTCGGCAGAGGCGGGACCTATTGGCATGACCGGCGCGGCTATCAGCCTCCCGGACACCCCGGACATGATTCCCCGCGGAACGGCAGCCGTTCCCGCGATTATGCATCGGGCAATGATGATGACTCCGGGGCACGGCCGATGCCGCTGCTTGCAGAAAAGCAGAAGAATCTCTACGAGCAGAAACCGAGACCGTCAACCAAGCTGCAGTCTCGTTCTAATCAGAGAACGGTTGCTAACAGTCGTGATTACCAAAAGCAGGCCGCTGCTTCAACGTCGGTGGAACGTAAAGCCACGGTTTCCAAATCGGCATCGAAGCAAATACAGGTGCCGCAGCGCTCCACGGAACAAACCAAACAAACCAGACAAACCTATGCCAAGTCGGAATCGGTTAATTCAAAATCACCGGCTGTAAAAGGCAATTCGCGGAGCAGCCGTTCCAATTCCAAGAGTCAAGCAATTGACTCGCGCGATAAGGGAGCACAAAAACGTAGTCGTTGACAATACACATCAATGAAACGAAAAGGCGAGTCTTACTGGACTCGCCTTTTTTATTCAGATGTTTTCGAAACTGAAGGATGTTTCACACCGTTGTTTTGACCGTTATTGATCGGGAATAATGCTCGCTCCGGCGGAAGTCGGTTGCTCGCATCCGCCTCTCACACAGTATTAGTCTCGGTTATGCAATGGCGTGCTCGATTCTTCAATCGCAATCGGAGGCGGGCCGCATTGTGCTGTGAGCACGTAACGGCGTTGAGCATCGGCGGTACCATCCGTGATTGACCACGATCCTGCCGGAAACGATCCCGCCGTCAATTCGCTATACGTAGCCGGAAAAACCGCATTGACATTTGTTGTGTAGTAGACTCGGACATAAGACGGTTGCGGAACATGAAACCAGATTTCGTTCGTATTAGCCGCCGCCCAGCGGATAACCACGCTGTCTGGTGCACTGCAGCCGCGCTCCATACAGATCGCCATATCCAGCGGTAGTGACACGGTTCCGCCGGGATTTACCAGGATGACCGATCCGTTGCCCTGCGGCGAAGTCACCCAGGCGAAAACACAGGGATCATTCACTGTGGCTTGCACGCTCACTCTTCCCGAGAGGATATTGCAGTTCGTCGGCAAATCAAAATCGTACTGGTAAACCGGGAAGTTTGCCCCGTAGTTTTGCGGCATCAAATATCCAATGGCTGTTCCGCTGAAAGTTTGCACAGCCGGACCGTTCGCGCTGTCAACGAACGTGATCTGAAACGCTTCGGGTTGAGTGAAGCACGGCAGACCATTGTTGTAGTCGGTAAATAATCCCCAGAAGCGAACGGATGAGATCGGACCGCTCACGGAATAGTCTTCCCATAGGCTGTATCCTGGATAGACGTCCGATGCCACGGCGGTCCACGATTCGGTCGGCAGATGCGGAAGCTGACTGAATTGCGAACTGTCTTCGCATTGCGGGCGAATGCCGCAAACCTCCGGCGCGCAGGACTGTCCCAGCGTAAACTCCCCGCCCAGCACATTGCAGGATGTCAGTGAGCCGTATGAGCACTGAAGATTATACGGATCGTCCCCGTAGCAGCAGGAACCGGCGCATTCGGTTATGAACATGTAGAATTGACCGCAGTCGCCCGCGTTATTCCCCTCAACGGTGATATAATAGTTTCCGGGCTGAAGTGGAACGCATTCGATTTTCGCGTGTCCGCCCGGTGAACATCCGTCATTATTCTGCGCGATGATTCCCCCGTCGCACTCCGATGTCAGATAAAGATAGCTGTCCCACGCGATCCCGCTGTTGCAAACACTGAACGTCCAGTCCGAGGCATAGGGGATGACAACGCAGTAGGTTGCCTCACCACTGGGGCGCAAACTGTTATCGGAACCGGTACAGCCGTTGGCAACGAAGGATGCCGGTGCCACTACATTACCGTCAATCCGGCAGCCGGAGCAGGGAGAGGGTTGTACGGCAAAGTAATAACCCTGCGGACTTGTCATTCCCGAGTAGAAGTTCGGTGAGATCTCTACCGAATATGTGCCGGCCGGAAGACAGGCCGTGGTTACCGTCCCGCCGTCGCAGGCCGGAATGTTCAAGATCATCAGATGATTATTGGGCAGACAGAATCCGTAATCGTTAATCAGGAGATTGTACGAAAATGTCGAGTAGATGCTCACCTGAACGATGCACGGCTCGGTCAGCGTAAAGTAATAGCTGTCAATATCACGGATGCTGACATTATTTGGATCCTGATACGTAAAACAATTGCCCCTTACCCATTGACAAAGGTTGATCGCCTGCCACTGCGGAAAACCGCCGTACCATTGGTTGTTGCAGCCGCCGTTGCAATCCCAGAGTGCATGCGATGGATCCCCCACCGCTTCCGCGCATTCCTGTTGCCATGTTGCGCCATTACCGACCGAACATTCCGTGGTAAGATGTAATACAAAGTTTCCGGAATAACCCTGAAATCCGTCTACTATAATATAATAGGCTTGTCCGGCATTCATCAGGCACTGAACCTTGGATTGTGAACCGCCGAAGTCGTCGTTGCAGGCAACTTGCGTTGTTCCGGGACATGCTCCGCCGGTATTGATATAAAGCTGTGTGTCGAAATCCGAACCGAAGGTATCGAACGTATAGAATCCGGTGCTGGCGGGAATGAACCGGTAGATCTTGTCAGGTGCGTAGGTTGTACCGCACGGCGAAATCGGATTGTAATTGTTCGCCGCGCCGATCGTCGTGCCATAGTCCGTATAGGGTTGAATGTTTCCGGGCAAATCCGGAGCGGGACAGGTATCCGCGCCGTCATCCAGCGCAGGGCGTTCCCGTGGGCGCTGGTCATAGAGTGCGGCAAGCTCGAGCTTGACGCGCAGCAGGGTCGAATCGTCCGGCGCTGTAGCTCGACCGTAATTTTGCTGCTCCAGCTCTAATGCGCGGATTCTCATTTCAAGTGGAGTGGATCCGCGGGCTTGCAAAGATTCCAGCGCCGGAAAATCCGGCACGTTCTCCGACCCCGGCAGATCCGTGCACCGGGAAAGCTCATCGGCTAATCCCACGAGTGACAGGCAACTCGCAGTAACAAGACACAGCATGAGTTTCTTCATGGGTTTCCTTGGAAGTTCTTATTAATCGGTAGGTGAAGCATTTCTCGATATCATGTCGCAACGCGCCATCGATCCGGTCTCGATGCTTTTCACGGACGTGAAAGCGCCCGGTAAACCTTGGGAAAGAAGTCACGAAAAAAGAACAACCCTCGATAAACGAGGGTTGCTGCCTATTAAACATCTGCTGATGTTCAGATCAGTCTGCTCTAAAATGGTTGTGTCGCAGAAAATGGGGGAATTATTAACGTAAATGAAATATAATAAAATTGGAGTTAATTTGTCAAGATAAATATTTAAGATTCATATTAATAATGCCATAGCTTCCAATCTCAGGAAGATCGAATTACTGCATTGAATCTGATTCTATTATCGGGGTCGGATGCGGAGTTACCGGGATCAACTTTGTACATACTTGGAGGTTTTGGCACCGCAGTCTGTACCCGTAAACCCACCTTTTAGTTGTTTGTGATCCAATTCGGGAACGAATCCTTTTCCATCATTAAGAGCCTTGTGGGGACAGGATCGTCTGTCACGAACCATTTTCTTTCAAGAATTCTGGTGAGGCACAGCGATTGCCACTTATAAAACTCCAGAGTGTCTTATTTAGTTCAGTTAATTACTATTTTCATTGAATTATAAATACTTGCTATATAATAGAAATGAGTTCTATCTGTGCAATGTGCATTTATTGCGACCCAGTAAACTGATTGAATTAGTTCGTATTTGTGCCTGCATTCAATCCGCAATCAGGAAGGAGTCTAACATGAGCAGGATATCTTATTTTCTCTTCTTGGTCGTCATCCTCGGATGCTTTCTTTTCCCTCAGAATGCACAGGCCCAAACCGGGCTTAACCTGGCATGTATCCAGCAGTATTATCACGACTGGATAGATGGGAGCTATGACGTCGCTGTGGCGAATGGCTATGCGTTTCTCGCCTGCGGTCAAGAGGGTGTACATGTTCTGGATATTTCAGACCTGGACAATATTCGTGATGTAGCACGGATTGCCGATATCCACGCAACTGCCGTGGCTGTGCAAAATCACAATCTCTATCTGGGAATCAATAACGAGGGAATTTACAGTTTCGATGTTTCCGATCCGATCCGGCCTCGTGAAAAGGAATTCGTGCGCATGCCGGACTGTACATTCAATACCCTTCGTATCCAGGGGGATTATCTGTGCGTCGGCGCCATCTCGGCTGCCGGAAAGGGCTTATCCTTCATCAAGATCGGTCACGACGAGACCTTCGAACCGGAATGGTCGTCCGCGACCATTGCCATCGCCTCCGATATCGAAATTCGCAACCATCGGGCGTATGTCGGGGTGGACGACAAACTCCTGGTTCTCGATGTGACCAACATGTCTTCACCGCAGGCGGTTGATTCAATCGCCTTCAGCAGCTGGGAACAGATTTTGGGAGTCACGATTTACGGCGATTATGGATGCCTGGCCGCCGGCGATGGCGGATTTATAATCGTCGATCTTGCCAGTCATGAAATCGTTTCGCGAATCACCGATCTTGATCCGCTGGTGCCGACCGATATCGATTACCCGATCGCGGTTCGCATCGTGGATTCGTTGGCTTACGTACACTACAATATTTATGATTGTCCGCTGGCCGTCATCAATATCGCCGATCCGATGAACCCGGTGGTTTTATCAAATTATTATCCGCCGGACAATATTTCCAAGTTTGTGATTGCGAACCATGCCGCCTATATCGCGGATTTAACGTCCGGATTGCGGGTGGTGAATGTTCGTGATCCATACCATCTTGCGGAAACGCACGGTTATGACGATTGCGAACAGGATCTGCAGATTGCCGGGATGAACGGTGATATGCTCTATATTCAGCAACGTGATCGTCTGCTTGCCGTGGATGTTTCCGATCCCCGGCAGCCCCGCGAACGTGCGGCTTATCGGTGGGTGGACCCGGATCCGCCGCTCTACTGGCGTCATCCGATGATCCTGCAAACCGAGATTATCGGTATAGTAGGCTATATGCTGTGCGGTGACGAATACTGGTCTAAGCGATACTTGTATTCCCTCGATCTGTCCGATCCGGATCGTATAGCAATTCTCGATAGCCTCGAATTGAAGGAAGGTCGGGGATTCATCTATGCGGATTCCCGCATCAGTATCCAGGAAGAGAATTGCTTCCAAATCGTTAACGTATCCGACCCGCGACATCTGTATCTTGCGGAAAAGACGTCGAATGACTTCTCCAATATCTCGATACTGGAGGACGGATATATTCTAAAATCCCATTCCGATGGTTTCTACATTTGTTCCCACGAACATCTTGATGATCCCCAATGGATTGGTCCGTTTGACCGGCAAGGATTGAGCTGGTCTGTTCAACACGGACAAATTGTTGATGGCATGTTCTACGCCGCCTCCTATCGGAATTTTGCGATTTATTCGATCTCCGATACTCGTCAACTCTCGGTCACCACGATTCCTAATCCCGATGGTTCGCCTGATTTCTGGATCAGCGATCTCAAGGTTGTTGACCGGATCGCCTATATCAGCCTCCGCGGCCGGGGTATCGAAATTTGGGATATCGGTGATCCGCAATCCGTCGCCCGAATCGGTTATGATGAATCATCGAGCCTTGCCAATGGATTGACGGTCCAGGGATCGCTAATCTACGTCGCGGCGGAGACGCACTTGGGAATTTATAACAATCTGATTCCCAATGCCGCGGATCCGGCCCGCGACATGACTCCACAGTCGTGCGAGCTCTATCCTAATTTCCCGAATCCATTCAACGCGACTACCACAATTGCTTTCGACTTGCCGAACTCCGGAGATGTATCCTTAACTGTCTTCAATACGATAGGCCAGCAGGTCGCAACCCTCGCCGACGGCAGCTTCATGGCCGGACATCACCAAATCCAATGGAACGGCTGCTCGTCATCCGGGACATCGCTGGCTTCGGGAATGTACTTCTATCGTTTGCAAACCGGCAAAGCGGTAATCAACCGGCAAATGATTCTGCTCCGCTGAACGGCTCCACTGATACTTACTTGGAAGCAACAACAAACCCTGCTTGATGCAGGGTTTGCTATTTCGGGTTAAGACGATAATCTGTATCACTCTGAATGTATTAGCGGATCACTTCCGAAATCGATTGAAAGCATAACGCCAGGTAGATGACACTGCTTGGCTTTTTTTATGACGTGACAGGATTCGAATCGAATTATTTCATGATGAAATCTCTGTTGGTAAGGTATCGGTAGTTTTTCATTTGGTGAATTCATGGAGTGCGGAGTATAATAGCTGATAAAAAACAGGCTCCGCATTTCTGGGGAGCCTGCTTAACGCTTCTGCGCAATTGGCTTACTTGATCAGCAGCATCTTATGAATGAACACCCGGTTTTCGGTGTGCATGCGAACGAAGTACATTCCCGAGGAGCAGTCTGGACAACTCCAGATTATGGAGTGCACTCCCGGTTGCATCCAATTCGAGACGAGCGTCGCCATCCGGCGTCCCAATACATCGTATACATCAATTACAATCAAAGCGCTATGCGGCAAACCGAACCGAATTTGAGTAGCGGGATTGAACGGATTCGGAAAGTTCTGATTGAGGAAGAAGTCCTTCGGGATGAGACTGGCGTTATCTTCGATAACTGTTGCGCCGGCAGCCAGGGGAATTCTGAGCGGGAATCCCGCGCTGTGTTCGATAACTAAGGTGTCAATAAATATCCCTGCGGTTTCCGTCGTAAATCGCAAGGTCACTTGTGTGCTGTCATAGGCTCCGACCGTGTCCGATGGGGATACCAAGATCGTGTACTGCGGCGTGTGCAACCGTACCGTATCAATCGTCAGATAGGTATTGCCGATACTGAACAGCGTAATGACCGTGTCAATGGTATCCGCGATCATCACACCTTCCAACAGAACATCGGCTGGATTCGCACTCAACTCGGTCCAAATCCCGTGAGCAATGACCGGTAGAGTCGGTTCCCCGGCATCGCTGTGAACGGTGAGGATCGCGCGATAATTTAGCGTATCGGGGACAGATACTTCACAGGCCACGCCGTGACTGCCGCCGCTGGGCACGGTAAACGGAATCGGAATGGAAGGAACGACCGGATTGTCGGATGTGATCTCGGTTACATGCAGATCCGCACTGCCCGGATTATGGACCCAAAATGAATCTTGCGCAAACGAGCTTGTCCATAAATCTCCGAATGGCAGCGAATCGGGAGTAATCGTTATCGCCGGAGCGATTCCGATTCCCTCCAATGGAACGACGATTGAATCTCCGTCGTCGTGTCCAATGATCAGAGTATCACGATAGGTAGTCGCGGTCGTAGGTTGGAATTGAATCAGATAGTCGCGGGAGCATCGCGCATAAATCGTGTCGGGCAAATGCAATTCGGAAGCGAATTGGAATACCGTGCTCAAGCGCAACGTCATTTCGTTCACCTGCACATTCCAATATCCCGTATCGCTCAGCGTGAGCGTGAGTGCTGAAACACTGTCCGTATGCACATTGCCGAAATTCAGGACGGTCGGGTTCGCGGTCAGAAAGGCGCCCGTGGCGGAACCGTAGTTAGGAGTCAGAAATCCGCTGGTAACCATGTAGTTGGCGCTGCGATGCGTATCGGCGGGCGACCACTGGCCGACGGAACTGAACAGCGTGTAATGGCCCGAACTGTCAAACGTGGCGGCGGCGCTGAAAGTCTGTGCCGTCATCGTGAAGTTCGGACTCTGGGGCTGCGCGCCAACGATCCCGGCCGTCATGACAATGAGCAGCCCGGTGACAACCACAGACCGCCCCATAAGTATTCTTCGCTTCATGTTACCGCTCCTTTCGCAGCGTCTCTTGCACTCCGGCCAGTATCGTCTGCACCTGTGCGCGAAGAACGGCCATTTCTTCTTCCAGCTTCTGATTCTGGATTTCCAACCGTTCATTGCGCTTAGCCAGTTCCTGAATCGCCGCCAGCGCAATACCGTCCGGATCAATAGTGGAAATGCCCAAGCTATCTTCGCCGAGGTGGAACTGAGTCCAAAAGTCCTGTGCCATGGGGCCAATATGCTCAATTCCCGGATCCTGCGATTTGTAGCTCCATTGTTTGATGGGTGTTTGAACTACTTTTTGCAGAATGTCTCGGGTATCCACTAACCGAATATTTCGTTTTTTGCTGGAATCGGATACGGTCTGCCAGGAACTCGCCCCCGCCGGCATATACACTCCCGACGACAAAGTCGGGTTCGTATAGAGATAGATACCTCCGCTCGAACGCACGGCAAACGTGTTATCTTGCGAGACGTTGAAATCGGCTTCCGTGAAATCCGCCCAGACAAAGCACCCGTCATTATAGACGCGAGCTCGACAACCGGCGGCAAAGGATAAAGCGGCTCCTTCCCCAATATAGTTGCGACTCCCGCCAGGTATCATAGATGCCGCACCTTCAATTCGATTATATCTACCTCCACTAATGACGGCAGAGCTTGCCTCGACGATATTGGAATCACCACCGCAGACCGTTGACCAGATGTCATCTGCACGGTTGGCATGGCCGCCGCCCACCGTTGAAAAGGTTCCTCCAGAATGATTTCCCGATTCGCCTACAACATTTGTCCCCCCTCCCGCAACAACCGAATAGTCACCGGTGGCCACATTGTATCTGCCGCCGCCAATGAATGAATACTGGCCATTTGCCGTATTGTCAAATCCTCCAACGATCGCCGATGATTCACCAGCAGCCACATTGCCGAGACTAAGACCTCCACCCCCACCACAAACGACTGAGGCATGGCCTGAAGCAAAATTTCCGTACCCGCCCATGATACACGATTGAGATCCTGACGCATTGTTTGCGGACCCACCGAAAATACACGATCCAGTTCCCGATGCATAGTTATAATTTCCTCCACCGACGATTGACGCCTCGCCTATCGCGTCATTTTGATACCCACCGCCGATACACGTATAGCCGGCGTTCGCAGTGTTGCTGGCTCCACCGCAGATGACTGCGGCGGTTCCACTGGCGATGTTTCCCACGCCTCCGCCGATGATGGATACGATACCATTTGCAGAGTTGCTGCGTCCACCGCATACCACCGATGTATCACCAGTTGCGGCGTTGTCGTAACCACCGCTGTTGACGGAATTCCGTCCGTATGCCCTATTATTCGAGCCACCACCCACAAATGACGCGTCGCCCGATGCAGAATTGGAATCGGCCATCGTCGGACCGCCGCCACCCCCGACAACGGAATACAATCCACGTGCGCGATTGTACATGCCGCCGCCGATCGTTGCATAGTTCTGATTGATGACATTATAACTGCCGCCGCTGATGGTCGCGCTATATCCGGCAGCATTGTTGAATTCGCCTCCACTGATGGTGGCATTCGCGTAAGAGGCAGCGTTCCCATCGCCGCCGCCAATCGTCGAGTAGTCTCCCGAAGCCGTGTTCCCCTCGCCGCCGCCGACTACCGCGCGGTCGCCGCTGGCGATATTATCCATTCCGCCGCCGATGGTTGTAAAATCGTTCGAGGCCGTGTTGTTGTCTCCGCCGCTCACGACGCTCAGTCCTCCGGATGCCGTGTTCGCACCGCGCAAATAGCCGTGGCTTTTCACCCACGCGCGCGTTGCGTCATAGGTGTTGGTGTCGGCATACTGCTGGCCGGATCCGCCGCCGCCTGTCGCTGCCGAGTTCTGGAACGTGCCGTCGGGGAAACGTACACCCGCGTCGGCGCGGAACGTGTCGGCTTTCACGTCGCCGTTGACTTCCAACGCTTCCGCCGGATTATTCGTATTAATACCAACACCGTTGAACGAGCGAATCAGGAATTGATTCAGTTGCGTAGACGCAAACGTTCCGTCTTGCTGATCCGCCCAAACAAACGTTCCATCGTGATTCGCCATGGCTTGCTTTCCGGCGGCAAAAGACCCTACGCCCGCCGCCGAATTGCTTTCTCCGCCGGGGATAGTGGACTTGTTGCCGCTGGCGGTGTTGTTGAGGCCGCCGCCGATCGCGGAATACTGGCCGGTAGCCGAATTGAACTCGCCGCCCAAGATCGCCGAGAACTGACCGTCCGCCCAATTGGATACTTCGTTTTCTTCCGTAGCCGGACCGCCGCCGCCGGCAATCACCGAATACTGCCCGGTGGCTGAATTGCGCCGTCCGCCGCCCACGGTCGCATAATTCTCGCTGGCTGCGTTTTCGGCCCCGCCGCTGGTAGTAGCCCAATCACCGCCGGCCGAACATCCTTGGCCGCCGCTCACCGTTGAGTATTCATGGCTGGCCGTATTTCCGTAGCCGCCCCCGATCGTGGCATATACGCTGTCGGCATAATGCCCGTCGCCGCCGCCGATGAAGCCGTGTCCGTTAACCGTATTGCCGATGCCCCGCAGATAGCCGTTGCTTTTCACCCACGTCCGGGTGGCATTGTCCGCGCTGTCGGCTTTCCCCGCGATGCGATTGCTGAGGGATAGTGTGTCCGCCGCCGCTAAATAGCCGCGACCGTTGACCCAGCTGCGCGTCGCATCGAAGGTATTCGTATCCGCATATTGCTGCCCATTCGCCACGGTGATTTGTGACATCACCCAAGTCCGCGTCGCATCGTAGGTATTTGTGTCGGCGTATTGCTGTCCGTTAGATACCGTGATTTGCGAGTTTACCCAAGACTTGGTGGCAATCGGTTGAGTAACAGCCGTGTCCGGCCAGGTTAAAGCCGTTAGGGTATCCTGCTTCGTACCGAGTATTGTTTGCGCCATTTGCCACACCGACGTGTCCGCCTTTGCATTGATCCGGTCGTTGATCGAGAGCGTGTCGCTTCCTGTTATGAATCCGCGTCCATCCACCCATGTTTTCGTGGCATGGTCGGCGCTGTCGGCCTTGGCGTTGACACGATTGCTGAGTGAAAGCGTATCCGTCTTCGGCAGATAATTCTGCATAGTAACCCAGGTGCGGGTGGCGTCGTAGGTATTCGTATCGGACTCGGTCTGAGCGTGTGTTGAAAATCCTTGCCCAGTTACCCAAGTTCGGGTGGCATTATCGGTACTGTCCGCCTTACAATCAATACGATTGCTGAGTGAAGTCGTATCAAAACTCGCCGCAGTGGTTTGCATGGTTCCATCCGCAAAACGGATGCCGTGAGCGGTCATGGCCGTATCGCATATGATGCTTCCCGATACCGCCAATCGTCCCGTCAGTGATCCGCCGGACGCTCCATCCACGGTTAAAACCTGATAAGAATAAGGAACCGTGACGAACCGAGTCCGCGGTGCCATTTCGGGATCGGTACCCACCGCGATCGCCAGATAGGTTTCTCCGCTTAGGAAATAGTCCTGTAGAAGCGGTGATGTGCCGCCCATCGTTACATTAAACAATCCTCGTCGGATGACGACTCCGGAATACGCTTCCGACCACAGCATGGTCCCGCCGACCGGAGCGTTATATAATCGCAGTATCAGATTGATCGTCGTATCCAGCGGAATACCGTTGGAACGGGCAATACTTCCCTGATATGCAAAATGCTGCGGAACCGCTGCCAAACCCGCCGATCCCATGACCAGCAGGGCCAAGATAACCCGAACCAAAAGTGACTTCATAATAACTCCAATTCTTATGAGGCTGATATGATTCTCATATGGATCATGTTCTTCGAAAACGGTTTAGTGGTTTTCCAACTGCGTTTTCTTTTCGTCCGCCAAGATCGTCTGTATTTGTGCCCGCAAGATCGCAATTTCTTCCTGCAATCTTTCGTTGCGCTTTTTCAGTTCCTGAATCGCTGCCAGGGCGATGCCGTCGGGATCAATGGTGGAAATGCCCAAGCTGTCTTCGCCGTAGTGAAATTGATTCCATAAATCCTGGGCCATCGGTCCGATATGACGAATCGTCGGATCCGGCTGGTCTTTATAGCGCCACTCCGTGATGGGAAGCGCCGCAACTTTGTCCAGCACGGATTTCGTATCCACATTCCGAATATCCGTTTTCTTCGTGCTGTCGGAAATCGCCACCCAGGCGGTGGTATTGGCGGGAAGTTTCGCGCCGTTGCTGGTGGAGGAATACATCCATACTCCGCCCGTCGCCCGCACGCGGAACTGGTTATCGTCGGTGTCGGTAAAATCTGCAGCCGTACCATCCGCCCATACAAAACTGCCGGAGCTGTCCGCCTTGGCGCGGCGGCCTGCGGCAAACGTGAAACTGCCGGCGGCGCGATTGCTCGCACCGCCCGGGACCGTCGCGTAGTCTCCGCTGGCAGTATTAGCATAGCCGCCGCCAATGCAGGCATATTCACCCGCCGTGCGATTCTTTCTTCCGCCTAAAATTGAGGAATAATCCCCGCCCGCCCAGTTGGAATCCGCTGCTGCATCATCCCCGCCACCGGAGACCACTGAATAATCACCGCGCGCTCGGTTGTATCTCCCGCCACCGACTATTGAACTCGTCCCTGATGCCGAATTGGCGCAGCCGCCCAGAATGGCAGAGAAGTGTCCGCTGGCGACGTTGGAATCCGCTAACAAGATGGAGCCGCCGCCGGAAATCACCGAGTAAAAGCCGCGTGCCTTATTGTACCTCCCGCCACCGACGGAGGCATATTCAGCGGAGACTATGTTATTCCCCCCTCCCCCGATAGTTGAATAATTTGCAGAAGCAGAATTCTTGGCGCCGCCGAGAATTGCCGAGTGGTTGCCGGTTGCGGAGTTGGAATCGGATGCGAAGCTCCCACCACCGCCCGCCACTACGGAATAATCGCCGCGCGCACAGTTATGACTTCCACCAGCAACGGTCGCGCTGTTTGCACTTGCACAATTTATTGATCCGCCGCCAATGACGGACTCGAACCCTGATGCGGTATTGATAGCACCGCCAGCCACCGTTGCTGCTTCATGGGACGCCGTATTCGACAGGCCACCACCGATTGTTGAAGTCCGCTCCATGGCGAAATTACGTAATCCGCCCGAGACCGTGGAATACTCACCGGTGGCGCTGTTGGAATCGATTGCGAACGGACCCCCTCCGCCCGCCACTACCGAATAATCGCCGCGCGCAAAGTTGAAGCGACCTCCGCCAACCGCAGAGTTTGGACCGTAGGCGGAATTATTCTGACCTCCACCCACACTGGAATAGCTTCCTGTGGCAAGGTTGCGCGCACCGCCCAAGATGGCGGAACCAATGCCGGATACGCTGTTGGAATCGACTGCTGTAGAACCGCCGCCGCCCGCGATCACGGAATAATATCCTCTCGCATGATTGAAAGTGCCACTACCGACTGACGAGCCTTCGCCGGAAGCGGCATTGCCATATCCACCCCCCACGCTGGAGTAATTCCCCATGGCGTAGTTGCGCGCACCACCCAGAATCGCAGCCACCAGTCCGGTTGCGGAGTTGGAATCGGATGCGGACACTCCTCCACCGCCGGCAATAACCGAATACTCGGTCCACGCATGGTTGTGGCGTCCGCCGCCAACCGTCGCGCTTGTGCCACCGGCGATATTGTACGTGCCGCCGCCAACAACGGCGTTCTGCTCCGCGGCGTTTTCCGCACCTCCACCGATTACGGCGCGAGCGCCATGAGCATTGTTCATATGTCCGCCACCTATAAAAGACCAAGTTCCGCTGGCGGAGTTGGAATCCTCGGCGGCGGTTCCGCCACCGCCGGCGATGCTGGAATACTCGCCGCGTGCGCGATTATAGCGTCCGCCGCCGACCGTTGCACCCAAGCTGCTGGCGATATTGTACGTGCCGCCGCCAACAACAGCGTTTTGCTCCGCGGCGTTTTCCGCACCTCCGCCGATTACGGCGCGATCGCCATAAGCATTGTTCAGATATCCGCCGCCTATAAAAGACCAAGGTCCGCTGGCGGAGTTGGAATCCCCGACACCTCCGCCACCGCCGCCGATCACGGACCAATTGCCCCGCGAGCAATTATTATTCCCTCCGCCCACGAAACTGCCGTTGCCCGTTGCTGAATTGTTGGATGAACGCATGTAACCGTTTGTCTGCACCCATGCGCGCGTGGCATCGTAGGTGTTCGTATCGGCGAACTGCTGCCCGGCAGATGCCGCGATTTGCGAGGACACCCATGCCCGCGTGGCATGATCGGCACTATCGGCTTTACTATCAATCCGATCACTCAGCGATAGCGTGTCCGGACCTTGCAGGTATTCCTGCGTTTCGACCCAGTTACGAGTGGCATCATAGGAATTCGTATCAGAAAGCGACTGCGCATCGGTCGCATACCCTTGCTCCAATACCCAGGTCTGTGTCGCGTGATCGGTCGTGTCGGCTTTGGCATTGATCCGGTCACTCATGGATAACGTATCGGATCCGGTCAAATAGCCGTGTGAGTCAACCCAGCTCCGCGTCGCATCGTAGGTATTCGTATCGGCGGCTTGCTGACCGCTGAACTCCGTGATTTGAGTAGAGACCCACGTATGCGTCGCCAACCAGTCAAGACTATCACTGAATTGCGGAAATTGTTCGGTACTCCATGTGCGTGTGGCATTATCCGTGCTGTCCGCCTTGGCATCAATGCGTTCGCTTAGCGATAAGGTGTCTTGTGCCGCAGCCGTGGTCTGCAATGAACCATCCGGGAAGCGAATCCCGTTCTCGGCAACCACCGTGTCTCCCGAAATATTACCGTCCACGATCAGGCTGCCCGTGATGGTCCCGGCGCTGGAACCATCCACCGTCAACACTTGATAGGCATAGGGAACGGTCACGAAGTGCGATCGCGGCGCCATTTCCGGATCGTCACCGATCACAATTCCCAAATAGGTTTCCCCATTTTCGAAATATTCGCGCTGTAAGGGAGATCCGGCTCCCATCGTTACTGTGAACAATCCATGCCGAATCGGAATGGCATTATAGGTTTCGGACCAGAGCAACGTTCCGCCGGAGGGAGCATCATACAAACGCAATGTGAGATTGATCGTCGTATCCAGCGGAATTCCATTTGACCGCGACAGGCTCCCTTGATATTGGAATTGCTGCGGTACTGCGGCTTGTACGGCGAATGCCGTAAAGATGCAGAACAGGTGGAAAAGACTCTTGAACGAATTCATATGTCGTCCCTCGAGAATTGTTTGAATTTGAGAGCTGGCTTTAACGGGATCGGAAGTGCTTGTATCATTTGCGATATTTTCACGCAATGACGGTCGAAAAAAAGCGAATTTGCCCCAGATTCACGGGAAAATTCGCTTGAATGAATTAGTATGTCGATAGCTTTTCGTGAATAAGGTCACATGGAATCAAGTTAGTGAAAACTTTAACCATAATCAATAGATGAAATAAAAGGAGAAATGATGACTAACCACCGCATAGAATATGGACACCTCGTAACACCATAAATAATCCAGGACGGAAAGCTCTGCCCGACGGCAGCTAAAACTTTGTTTTATTTACAGCACGAATAAAATCGAAGCCGTTTACCGGGATCTGGGTTCATTTCGAATAAGTGCTTAGTTACCTGTAGTTTATATTTGATCAATCAAAGGTTGCAGATGCAGTTTTACTTACATGTTCCATCAAGTTCGGAGCAAAGTAGTTCTGAGAATCCTTAAAGTTACCCTATCATTGGATGTTAATCCTGTCTCGGGTATATTTTCTTAAGGGAATCCAACTTTGCCGAGTTCCATCCGGCGGATTCGATGCTTGCCGATACGATGATAAACGTTGTCATTAAGATTCCCGCTGCCTTCGGGAGGGGATCATGTTTCCATTACTCCTGTTCCGATAATGGAGTGATCGTATGGCATGCCGGAATTCCACAAGCTACAAATGTGGATAGGTACTTTCAGTTGATTGGCTGAATCCAGCTCCACAGGTCTCTCAATATCCCTGCAATTTATAATTATCAATTATTTGCGTGTTTGAAATTAATTCCTAAGAATCGTATATTTTGTCTGAGATAATCCTCAAACCGTGCATAGAAACACGGTTTGCTGCAACACGTAATTTCCATCGCGCGGCCTTGATCGCGCCTACCGAACTTCTGAGGAGTTTTCTGCATGCTACCCCCGTTCAAGAATGAGCCCCTGACCAATTTTACTGATCCGGCCAACAAAGCCGCCTTCGAAAAAGCGCTGGCGCTGGTTGAGAGCCGCTTTGGCGAGAAAATCCCCCTGATCGTCGGTGGCGAACGCATTTACACCGAAGATACGATCAAATCTACGAATCCCGCCGCACCCGACCAGGTGCTGGCTTACGTTGGCAAAGGCTCTCAGGAACTGGCATTAAAAGCGATTGACAGTGCTCATAAGAACTTCCAGTGGTGGCGGGATTACGATCCCGTAGCCCGTGGTCGCATTCTCATTCGCGCCGCCGCGATCCTGCGTCGCCGTAAGCATGAGTTCAGCGCCACCATGGTACTCGAAATCGGCAAGAACTGGATGGAAGCCGACGGCGATACCGCGGAAGCCATTGACTTCCTCGAATTCTACGGCCGGGAGATGATGCGGCTCCACGAACCGCAGCCCGTCGTGGATTACCCCGGTGAAGAGAATAATCTCTATTATATTCCGCTTGGTGTCGGTGCGGTCATTCCGCCCTGGAATTTCCCCGGTGCGATCATGGTCGGCATGACGTCTGCCGCGCTGGTCACCGGCAACACCGTCATCCTCAAGCCCGCCTCGATTACGCCGGTTGTTGCCTACCGCTTCATGGAAATCCTCGAGGAAGCCGGTTTGCCCGCGGGTGTTGTGAATTACTTGCCCGGTCCCGGCGGTGCCATCGGCGACACCATCGTTGATCATCCGCTGACCCGCTTCATTGCGTTCACGGGTTCGATGGAAGTCGGCCAGCGGATTTTCCAGCGCGCTGCTGTGGTGCAGCCCGGTCAACTCTGGCTCAAGCGCACCATTCTTGAAATGGGCGGCAAGGATGCCATCTTCGTAGATGATGACGCGGACATCGAACTCGCGGCCGAGCACATCGTCACCTCTGCGTTCGGTTTCCAAGGCCAGAAGTGCAGCGCCTGCTCGCGGCTGATTATCCATGAGAAGGTTTACGATAAACTACTGGATCTGGTCGTCGCGCGCACGAAGAAAATCATCTGCGGTCCTACCAAAGATCTGTCCAACTGGCATGGTCCGGTTAGTGAGAAGGGCGCCTACGAGAAGATTCTCGAGTACATTGAAATCGGCAAGAAGGAAGGACGTCTGGTCGCCGGCGGCAAGACCACCAATCCCGGCTGGTTCATCGAGCCGACCATTATCGCCGATGTCGCGCCCACGGCGCGCATCATGCAGGAAGAGATCTTCGGACCGGTCCTTGCCGTCTGCAAGGTAAAAAGCTTCGAAGATGGACTCGCGGTCTTCAATAACACGATGTTCGGTCTGACCGGCGGTTACTTCGGCAAGCGCCGCGAGCATCTTGAGAAGATGCGCACGCATGCCCATTGCGGCAACCTCTACTTGAACCGCAAGTGTACCGGTGCGCTCGTCGGTGTTCAGCCGTTCGGAGGTTTCAACCAGAGTGGTACGGACAGCAAAGCCGGCGGCCGCGATTACCTCCAACTTTTCCTTCAGGGTAAGAGCGTAACCGAACGCTTCTAATCGTACGGCCGGAATTATTCGCAAGACAAGGGAGCCTGCATTCCACAGGCTCCCTTGTTGTATAATTCATCGTTGATTATAATTCGGAATCGGCTCGAATAGCCGCATCGCGAGATTTGATGGTTCCGTCAGCAAGTTGCTTGATCGCAGCAGTGTCACGGTAACCGAAAAACGTTACCTTATATTCAGCCCGGATCACGTTCAATCGCCGATTAACCGATGGGACTTCGGCTATGAATCCGCGGCAATTCGATCCGCCGGGTGCAGGCGCCGCGTCTGCACCCGGTACTTTTATGGTTTCATCTGCATGTGTAGCTGCAGTGGTACGGGCGCACTTGGACAGGTGGCGGACATGGCAATATAACACGTTCTGATAGACACAATAAGCAGCCGAGAAGATGTCTCAACTTTGGTTCGATTGCAGAGTGCTCAGGATTAAATGCTGTCACCGGCATGAAAGCTCATGTTGAATCGGTGCTGCGACACCCTGCTCATATTCATTATTTCGATGATTGCGAATGTGGTCATCGCCTTCGGGTGCAAGTTAATTTATTCAATCCAAGCGACAACCGATATTATTACCGAAGTCGCTGATAGTCCGGTCGCTTAATGCTCAATAGAGACGCGGTATTTCCGTATTCGCATGGACTCGTATGATTGACTTGCTGATTGCGCATCAGCGGACCGATGCTGAATCCGAGGGGCGACGCTTCGTGCATTTACTTGATACATACTGACCGCTAATAAAACGGACTCCTCATTTCTGAGGAGCCCGCAGCAGCAGAACATGACTTGAATTATTGCTTTGTGTTCAATAGACAACACCGTCTTTACGCTTCGCGCCGAAACGGTAGTAGAGTGTGGGAATGACGAGCATATTCAAGAATGTGGAACTCAGCAGCCCGCCGAGAATCACGATCGCCATCGGCGTTTGAATTTCCTTTCCGGGCTGTCCGCCGCCCAGTGCCAATGGCACCAGTGCCAAACCAGCGCTTAGCGCGGTCATGAGAATCGGATTCATTCTCTCCAAACTGCCCTTAACGATGGCATCACGTAGCGAGAGTTGTTCCTCATCGATTAGTGTGTGATAATGTGCGATGAGCAGAATCCCATTGCGGGCGGCAATGCCGAACAAGGTGATAAACCCGACCAAGGAAGCGATGGAAATTATCCCGTCGGTGAATTGCACCGCGATGATCCCGCCGATTAATGCCAACGGGAGATTGATCATTACCAGTAAGGCATCCCGGAAGTTCTTAAACTCCGTGTAGAGCAGCACAATGATCGCTCCCACCGATAATAAGGACAGCAGCAAGATGACTCGTCCGGCGGTCTGTGCGCTCTCGAATTGCCCGCCATAGGTGACGAAATAACCGGTGGGCAGCTTTACTCGATCCGCAATCCGCTCCTGTACATCATGGACGACCCCCGCCACATCGCGTCCGGCGGCATTGGCTTGAATCACGATTTTTCGGCTGACATTTTCGCGGCTTATGGTATTGGGGCCGCTGGCCTGATAGACCTTCGCCAGTTCACGCAGCGGGACCTGCGGTCCGGTCGGCGTTGCGAAAAGCGCCGATCCGATGGCATCCGGTGCATTGCGATAGGATTCGGCAAAGCGCACCACCAGATCATACGGATATTGCCCTTCCAACACCTGTCCTACGGTTTCGCCGTTAAACGCGGTTTCCACGTCTTGCGCCAGGTCGGCCACCTGCATACCGTACATAGCCATCGCCTCACGATCCATCGCGATTCGCAGTTGCGGAATGTCCGCTTGAGATTCGACCGCCAAGTCCACCAGTCCGTCTACATCCCGTACCGCATCTTTGATGGCATAGCCAATCCGCCGCAGTTCGTATAAATTGTCGCCGAAGACCTTAATAGCGATCTGCGCCTGCGTGCCGCTGAGCATGTGGTCAATGCGATGCGACAGCGGTTGCCCTACGCTGATAAAGGTTCCCGGAGTGCCGGCTAATTGCCGCCGCAAGTCCGCGAACACCTGCTCCTTGTCGGATTTGGGCTTCAGTCTGCACTCCAGTTCGCTGACATTGGAGCCGAAGGTATGTTCGTCCAGTTCGCCGCGTCCGGTGCGCCGTACGATTCCGGCGATGGCCTCGTGCTGGCCGACGATTCGCTCGACGTATTGCGCGATCTCAGTGGATTCCTGCAGCGATGTTCCCGGCGGCGTATTGACGATGACCAACACTGAGCCTTCGTTGAATTCAGGAAGAAAGGCATGTCCCAGATTGGTATAGATCACGACCGCAATGCACAAGAGTAAAACTGATCCGATCAGTACGAAGGCTGAACGCCGGAGCGTGAAGTCCAGCAGCGGACGATAACCCCGTTTCAGCCATCGGACCAGCCACGGTTCGCGTTCGATTCGCTTCATTGCGATAGAGGGCAGCAGCCAGTAGCTAAGTACGGGAACCAGGGTTACGGCCACTAACAGCGAAGCGAACACGGAGATGACAAACGCAAAGCCCAGCGGTCGCAGCAGATTGCCTTCAACTCCGGTGAGAAAAAAGAGCGGCAGAAAAACGGCTATGATAATAATTGTGGCAATCACCATCGGCTGCCGGATTTCCTTGGATGCCTGAAAGATCACGTCTAATACCGGCTGTTGAAGTTCCGCGGGTTTGCCGCGGTTTTCGCGCAGCCGGCGATGAACATTTTCGACATACACGATCGCATCGTCCACCAGAACACCGACGGCAATAGCCAAACCGCCCAAGGTCATGGTATTGACCGACATTCCCAACGCATGCATGACCAGCAGGGTTACGATCACCGAAAGCGGAATCGCGGTTAAGCTGATGAAGGTCGTTCGGAGATTGCCTAAAAAGAGCAGCAGAATAATCGTCACCAGAATCGCTCCGTCGCGCAGCGCCTCCAAAACATTGTCTACTGCCAGCTCGATAAAGTCCGCCTGCCGGAACACTTCCGCATTGATTTCGATATCTCCCGGCACGACCGGCCGCAGTTCCTCGATCGCCTGATCAATGCGCTTGGTCAGTTCCAGTGTATTGGCATTGGGTTGCTTCTGAACGGAAAGCACGACCGCCGCAGTGTTGTTGACGGATGCCGTGCCGAACATTGTTGCAGCGCCCACCTGAACGGTTGCGACATGTTCGACCAACACCGGCTGTCCGCCGCGAGTCGCAACGACTGCCTGCTTCAAATCGTTCAGATTTTGCAGACGGCCGATGCCGCGAATAAGATACTCATTGCCGCCCTTGGCATAGAATCCGCCGGTCGAATTGATATTGCTTTTCGCGACCGCCTGCCGCAATTCATCAAGGCTGACCTGATAAGCCGCCAGCCGATGAGGGTCCGCCAGAACTTGATACTGTTTCCGCTCACCGCCTAACGGCAGGACATTGGCTACGCCCGATACGGCCAACAACCGGCGGCGCAGCACGTTGTCAGTAAAGGCGCGTAATTCCATGGGTGACAACGTGTCGCTGTCCACTCCGATCAGTAAGATCTCCCCCATGACCGAAGTTACGGGAGCCAGTTCGGGCGGATCCATGGACGGCGGAAGCGTACCCGCGACGGACTGCAGCTTTTCAGCGACGATCTGCCGCGCCTTAAATATCTCGGTATGCCAATCGAATTCTACCCAGATGATCGCCATCCCCATGGCCACCGACGATCGCACGCGGCGTACTCCGGTGGCGCCGTTCATCGCCGTTTCGATGGGAAATGCGACCAGGGTCTCGACTTCTTCCGGAGCCATGCCGTGGGCGTCGGCCAGGATCGTAACTTGCGGAGCGTTCAGATCGGGAAATACATCCACCGGCAGCCGCGGCATGACAAAGATACCGACTGCCGCAATTAGAATCGTCGCCAATGCGACCAGCAGCCGTTGCTGGAGCGAAAGCTGTATGAGTTTATCAAACATGGCGGCTCCTTAATGTCCGTGTCCGGCGTGAGCATCCGTTCCGCCGGTTTGAATGGCCGCCAGTTTGATCTTATACGCGCCCTTGGTCACCACGCGCTCGCCCTCGGTCAGCCCCGCTGTCACCTCGATATCGTGCTCTTCCTTGGCGCCGGTTTCGAGAATCGCTTTGCGAAAGTCCTGCGGTCCCGCCTGCACGATCACAATCGGGATGCCGTCTTCATCCACTACGGCCGATTGTGGAACCACCAACGCCTCATGCGACGTTCCGCTCCGCAGAGTTATGCGAATGTAGCTGCCGGGCTTGAAGCGATTATCGGGATTGTCAATCTCGAAAATCACCGGGACGCGTCGTGTCGCCGGATCCAGCAGCCCGCCGACCGAGACGAGTCGGCCGTTCAAATCGGCCGTGCGAAATATCTCATCTGAACCGCTGATCGTGAAATAGGCGTCCCGAATCTGATCCAGTTTGCCGGACTCGGAGACCGGAACCTGTGCCTCCAGCCATACGCGCGACGGATCCACGATGTTGAATAAATGCTCGCCGGCGTCAACGTGCTGACCGAAGCGAAGGTGAACATCGCTAAGGATCCCGCTGATCGGTGCGCGCAAATGGAAGATACTCCCGCCGCTGTCGAGTGCGCTGATTTCAAGACCGCCGATCGCCGCCCGCAAGCGGGTTTCCTTGGCGGTCAGATCATATAGTGCTTCCTGCACCCGCTTGGGTGCCACGGCGCCTTCGGCATTCAATGCGGCAATTCGTTCGTATTCCGCTTTCGCCAATTGATAATCGCCCCACAATTGGTACCAGCCGCCGTATTCGGCGGATGGTGCGATCACGGCCAATGGATCACCTTTTACGACCCGTTGCCCCGGTCTAACAATCCCGCGCTCTGCGTCGGGATGCAATATTCCGGCAAACGGTGCGACGACCTCGGCATCCTTGGCTCCGGCGGCTTTTACCTCACCGATAGTATTTATCGTTTCATGAATCGCGCGCCGTTCGATAACGATGGTTTCGATTCCGAACTCACGCTGCAACTCCGTCGAAAAGGAAATCAAATCGCTTTCTTCTCTGGAGTGTTTGCCTTCATGGTTGTCGGCTTCGCTTTCATGCCGGTCGCCGTCGTGAAGGTCGGCTTCAGTTGCTGCATGATCGTGGTCGGTATGGGATTCGCGACTACTGCAGCCGGCAAGTCCGCAGCAGAAGAGTCCGATTATCAGAAAATAGAAGGTGTATTTGAACATAGTTGTTACTCCCAAATAGCAAGTCCGGTGACTTTGCGGACTTCCAGATTAGCGGTCAGTAGCGCGGCGTGAAGTTCTAAATTCGCTTGCATGGCATCGAGCACGCTGCGCAGCGCGTCAACCAACTCCAGCGATCCGAATTCGCCCGCCATATATAATCGAATACCACGGTGTAGATTCAACTGAGAGTTATCGAAAGTGGCGGATTTCGAGGCGATCGGGATATTCTTAAGCAGCCGCCATTGTTGCATCGCCGCCAGCGTTTCTTGTTCGGTAATGCGAGCTTGTGTGTGTTGTTGGTATTCGGCATTCTTCCACTGCGCGCGCGCCAGATTGCGCTCGCTGCGCCGCTGACCCCATACGGGTATTTCGATTCCGGCTTGCCACAACCAACCGGAAAATTCCGGATCAGCCGTTTTACGGGCAATGCCGAGAACCAGATCGGGAAGCTGGTTTCGCTTCGCGGCGAGCAGAGCCTTTCGCATGGCTTGGGTTGTTATCTCGGACTGCCGCAGCTTCAGGCTATGGGCTTGCGCATACCGCATGGCTTCATTTTCATCCACAAAGGGCGGATCCGGAATAATCGGTACGGACAGGTTATCTAAAACTTCTGCCGAATATCCGCTCAGTTCCGTTAAGCGCTGCGCGATCTGGTTTTGTTCTTGAAGAAGTGCAAATTTCCGGTTCTGCAACTGGACCAGTTCGGCCTCCATGCGCTGGGCGTCGTAATCGGAGACATCGCCCTGTTGCCGCCGGGCGGCTGTGGCCGCCATCGCATCTTCGGCCGTTTGCTGAACCGTATCTAAGAGTACTTCCAATTGTTGAAGATCGCGAAGCAGCGACAGATTCCGGATAATCTCGGCAACCACATCGCGCCGTATGGTTTCATACGCGGTTAGCTCGCTTTCGTACACAAATCGGCGGGCTTCAACCATCGGAGTCTGTGACCACAGAAATCCCATGGATTGTTCAATACCTAATGTGTTTTCGCGCTCGGTGAATCCATGATCGCTGAGGGTTTGCCCTTCGGCAAAAACCGTGGGATTGGGTATGGCTCGACTGGCCGTGTACTGCGCGCGTGCTTCATTGAGCTGACGGCTCGCCTGCACCAGTACCGACGACGTGCTGTCCAATCCGTCAATCACGGACTGAAAGGACATTTCCTGGGCGGAAATGGTCGTGGATATGAGGATCAAAAAAAAGGCCGCTCGAGTCAGGAGCGGCAAACGTAAAACGGGAAAGCGCATTCCTGTCCTCCGGATTCATGAATGGGTAGACCCCGCCGAATGGGCGGAGTACAGCATCAGCGTGAATCAGGAGTGCAGTTCGGGAGGGCGATCTAAGGAGTAAGTGGGAGTGTCAAGTTTTGGATGGAGAAAGAATACTTCGGTTATGGACGAGACCACATTAGTCTCGATGATTTCGGCACGGGGAATGGCATTGGTGGAAATATGGCATAAACAACCGCAATCGCAGCTCCGGCCGTCATGATCCGTCAAGTCATCGCCGTGATGACATTCATCGAACTGACCCAATCCTAATGGCGGGAGGAACAGTGCAATGATAACTAAAACTATAAAAATGCGGTAATTAATCACTGCTATTACGCCAAACGAGCGAAAAAGTTCCGTAATCGAATCGTCATGACCTTCTTGCTTAAACCATGGTCAAGTTAGGAAATCGCCCGAAAAAAGTCAAGATTGTACCGGTGTTGATGTTGTAGATTATTTGAGCATATTCCTGCGTTCTCACCGGCATTTTGCTTCGCAACCCGCGCCTGTCCGCTGTTATTTGTTCGGAAACGAAGTTGATCGGCCACATTCTGCAAACGGCTGGAACACCGAACTGAGAAGATTACGAAATTGCAATCTATCGGTCGGAATCCCGAGGACTCTTTATGATCAATAAATAAACAACGGATCAGCTTGAGCAACTAACCCGTTGTTTTTATGTAGCGCGTACGGGATTCGAACCCGTGTTACCGGCGTGAGAGGTCTATGTATAACAGGTACTTAGGTGCCTGTTTTTTATATTTAGCGGTTTCAAACGCTGGCAGATGCAATCATCCCATTTGCAAGCAAGCGGCACCAAGCAAATCCAAGTGCCAGCCAGTGTCGTGACCGGTGTTACTGGCTTCGCAAGCTTTAAGTGGTTGAATTCGTTGTGATGTTACTGATAGGTGGCAGAGTAGGGCAGAGGACTACGAAGGTGATCGCAAATCACCCTCTAAAGCGATAGCGCAAGGGCGCATTTCTTCTAACAGAGTGCTGCGCTTCTATGATCAGAACAGCTATCCACATTTCGACAATCGACATCAACCGAAAACAGGACCGGTGCAAGCGGGACAAAGTGCGGGTTCGGCGGTATTGAGTGAAACTGGCTATCGGCTTGGCAATCTTGAACTACATCCATTAAGACAGCCTATCATCACAGAGTCATGTGTACTTACAAAGACTGCGGATTTCATTCAAGGTAATCATGCAAAACAAGACAAAACGAATAACTATCACACATGATTGGTCTTGATTTACTCGATTGACCTGCTTTCAAGACCGCGAGAGACATTCCAGACACAGTTGACAACTATGGACATCTATTGACTTTCTCGTTTAATGTTCACATCTTTGTCTTCGATAGGTTCTCAAATAGCACAGTTGTCCACCGGAGAGAATAATGAAACTGACCGTTGAGGATGTGACTAAAATCTTCAATGTTTCCGAGAAGACGATCTATCGCTGGATTAAAACGAATAACCTTCCCGCATATCGCGTCAATAATCAATATCGTTTCAATCGGACTGATCTACTGGAGTGGGCTGCGTCTCATCGGGTGAACCTCTCGCCGACTCAAATTCAAAATGGTCATAACCAACCGTCCGAAACTCTGCCTGTTTTCAGTGAAGCTCTTGCCAATGGTGGCATCTATTATCGAGTTGACGGCAATGATAAGCCAAGTGTTCTAAAAGAGATTGTCGGACTTCTTCGATTGCCGGATCGAATTGACCGAGAGCTGCTCCTGCAAATGCTGATTGCTCGCGAAGAGATGGGTTCGACGGCCGTCGGCGATGGCATCGCCATCCCGCACGCTCGCAATCCCATTGTCCTGAATGTCACCCAACCTTCCATTAACCTGTGTTTTCTCGAACGTCCTATCGAGTTTGATGCTATAGACAACAAGTTAGTTCATACTCTTTTCACTCTGATCAGTCCGACGATTCAGTCTCACCTGCACCTTCTCTCACAGATTTCATATGTGTTGCGCGATCCGGATTTTCATTCCGCGATTGTCCGACACAATTCACGCGAACAAATATTCGCCGAAGCCCGGCGCGTTGAAGCATCCTTGCTGAACATAGCCCAATAAGATGTTTGTTATCCTGATCGCGACTGCGGTTCTTTTACTCGGCGGTGTCTGCGCGCTGCTGACGCGCGGCTCGCCGAAACTCGCTGCATCACTCGGCTTCGCTGGAAGCGTTGCGGGAGCCGCGATTGGTCTGGTCGGCGCGATTTGGGCTTTATTCTTTCCGCGCCCGATCGCGGCAATCCGTCTCCCCTGGTCAATTCCATTTGGCTCGTTTTATGTTGAGACGGATGCGTTATCGGCTTTCTTTCTCCTGCCGGTTTTCTTATTGACGGGACTGGCGGCTGTCTACGGTTTGCGCTATCTTTCCGGATCACGGCATCAGGCGCGTTTCGGTAACCATTGGTTCTTCTATAATACTCTCGCCGCAAGCATGGTGTTGGTGGTCGTTGCTCGCAATGCTATGCTCTTCCTCATATCTTGGGAGGTTATGGCGCTCGCCTCCTTCTTTTTAGTCACGATGGAGAATGAGCGCGAGTCGGTTCAGCGAGCGGGATGGACCTATCTCGTGGCGACGCATCTGGGGACGATGGCGCTGTTCTTCCTCTTCATACTCATGGGGTCGAACGTCGGTTCATTGGATTTTGATCGTTTTTACGAAGCAGGATTTCGATTTCACCCGCACGCAAGCCTTTTCTTTGTGCTTGCGCTGATCGGCTTCGGCACCAAAGCCGGTATCGTTCCGCTGCATGTCTGGCTTCCTGAAGCGCACCCGGCCGCCCCCAGTCATGTCTCGGCGGTCATGTCCGGTGTGATGATTAAAACCGGAATCTACGGAATGATGCGCACGTTGATCTGGTTGGGACCGCCTCAGATGAGCTGGGTCGTTGTTTTGGTTGTCGTCGGTCTGGTCTCGGGCATCCTCGGAGTTCTGATGGCGCTGGCGCAGCATGATCTGAAACGTTTGCTGGCGTATCATAGCGTCGAGAATATCGGTATTATCTTTCTCGGTCTTGGCATCGGCGCACTCGGTCAAACCGCCGGTCAACCCGTTCTCGTCGTTTTCGGATACGGAGGCGCGCTGCTGCATACTCTAAACCACGCGATCTTCAAGGGCTTGTTGTTTCTCGGGGCGGGAAATGTGCTTCATGGAGCCGGGGTGCTTGATTTGGAGCGCACCGGCGGGTTGATGCGGCGCATGCCCTGGACGGCGATTCTGTTTCTAACGGGCGCCGTTGCGATCTGCGGTTTGCCTCCCTTGAATGGTTTTATCAGTGAATTTATGATTTACGCCGGAGCATTCCATGGCCTGCTCGCGCTCGATTCATGGGGCGCGGTAACCGCTCTAATCGCGATAATATCTTTGGCATTAATCGGCGGGCTTGCGGTCGCGTGCTTCGCAAAAGCCTTCGGTATTGTTTTTTTGGGTGAGCCGCGCTCGCGTCAGGCGGCGGATGCGCATGAATCGGCGAAATCAATGCTCTGGCCGATGGCGGTGCTCGCCGGTTTATGCTTGGTAATCGGGCTTGGAGCGCCGCTGCTTCTTTTATTGCTTAAACCCATTCTGGTCATAATGACTGACTTGCCGCTTTCGGCAATCTACGGCGCCTTTGATCCGGTCCGGGCACCGTTGAGCCTGATTTCAAGCATGACGCTCATGTTCGCGATACTGATGGGCGCGCTGCTTTGGTTGCGCCGTACAAAACGATTAAGCGAAGCGGGACGGCAAACGGTGACTTGGGATTGCGGCTATTGGGCCCCCACTCCTCGCATGCAATACACCGCGTCTTCGTTCGCGCAGCCGCTGCTGACTCTCACCGCCGGTTTGATCGGATTTCGCAAGCGGACTCCCGAGCTTCGCGGATTCTTTCCGTCGAATGCGGATTTCTCCACGGAAGCTCCCGACCTCTATAAGGAACGATTCTGGCGACCGGCTTTTAAGGGGATGGAATGGCTGTTGTTGAAATTCCGCTGGTTGCAGACCGGCAGCATTCATCTTTATATTCTTTATATCGCCGTCACGCTGTTGGTTCTGCTCATCACAATGCTCAGATGATTTGATGCGAGAGTACTATTCATTCTTCCCGCTGTTGCTCTCTTTGGCGCTTGCTCCGCTGCTGCTCGGGGTGATCAACCGCACCAAGGCGATCTGGGCCGGCCGCAAAGGTCAGCCGCTGCTCCAGTTGTATTTCGACTTGGCGAAACTGATTCGCAAGGTGCCGGTTTACAGCCGGACGACGTCGTGGATCTTTCGCGCCGCTCCCATGATCACATTGGCCGGTCTCGGTGTCGTGCTGTTGATGATCCCCTGGGGAGGAGTTCCCGCAGCGCTTGCGTTTTCCGGTGATTTCATCCTCGTCGCGTATCTGCTCGGCATCGGACGATTCTTCACCATCCTGGCCGCGCTCGATACGGGCTCAGCGTTCGAGGGAATGGGCGCAAGCCGCGAAGCCTATTTCGCGGCGTTGACGGAGCCGATTCTCCTCGCCGTGCTGACGACTCTCGTGCGTTTGGCCGACGGCCTGTCGCTGACGGATATTTTTTATCGGGTCTCACCCGAGTTGTGGACGATGTCGGGCGCAGCCTTGATTCTTGTTGTCGTTGCGACATTGGTGGTGCTCTTAACCGAAAACTCGCGCATCCCGGTTGACGATCCGACGACGCATCTTGAACTCACAATGATCCATGAGGTGATGGTGTTGGACCACAGCGGTCCGGATTTCGCGTTCATTCTCTATGGCTCCGCACTGAAGCTGTGGGTGATTTGCGCGCTGCTGGCGGGTTTGATCATTCCGATTCGAACCGATAACGCCTGGATGGACGGCGCGGCATTTCTCGCCGGGATGTTTGCCGTGGCCGTCGCTGTCGGCACGATCGAATCCACAATGGCCCGGTTTCGTTTGCTTCGCATACCCCAGATGCTGGTCGGCGCCGCCGCGATCTCCACGGTGGGTTTTCTTCTGACTCTGAAATGAGACGCATATCGTCATGATAGACCTCATCCTCGTTTTGCTCACCCTCACCGGCTTTGTGTTTCTCGGATCGAGCCGTCTGCAGTTCAGCATCCGCACGCTGGCCTTGCAGGGATTTTTGCTCGGTCTGATTCCGTTGTGGGGCGGCGCTCACGGGTTGGGCGTTCGCGGAGTGGCGCTGGCGATTCTCAGCATTGTCATCAAGGCGATCGTACTGCCGCGTTTTCTGCTGCGCGCGCTGCGTCAGGCCAATGTTTGGCGCGAAGATAATCCCTTTGTCGGCCCGACCGCTTCGATGCTCGTGGGGATCGTTTGCCTGGGCGCATCGTTCTGGCTGGCATCACGATTGCCGTTTCTTGGGCCAACGCAGCCGCTCATGCCTGTCGCGGTCTCCTTTTTCAGTATCTTTGTCGGATTTTTTGTGATTATCAGCCGCCGCAAGGCGCTGACTCAGGTGCTCGGCTATCTCGTCATGGAAAACGGCATCTACATCTTCGGAGTTGCGCTCGCCATTGACGCGCCGCTGCTGGTGGAACTGGGCGTCTTGCTCGATGTGTTTGTCGCGGTATTTGTGATGGGAATCATGATCTTCCATATCAGCCGCTCGTTTGATCATATCGACACCGATCAACTCACGCAGCTTTCCGAATAGCCTTCGATGACTGCACATTCGTTGACCATACCCCTGTTGATCCTCATCCCGCTGTTTTCCGGCGTCGCCGCGTTAATGATTCGCGCCGATCGTCCGCGCCGCGGTCTGCTCATTTCCGTCGCTTTTCTTCATCTGCTGCTTGCGTTCTCTGCGGAGGGCGCAACGCCGATGCTCGGCGGTTGGTTGAAGATGGATGCGCTCGGACGGCTCTTCCTCTGCATTACGAGCGCGCTTTTTATGATCGCAGCAATCTATGGGATAGGCTATCTGGCCCGCGAGAAAAAAACGGCGCAGCCCGTTCGCGTGGATATCGAATCGGGCTCGCTGTTTGTCAACGGCCCCGAATCATGGCTTACCGGCTGTTTGCTGTTCTTCTTATCGGCGATGACGCTGGTTAGCGTCAGCAACCATCTCGGAATCCTCTGGGTCGCCATTGAAGCCACGACCCTCGCCAGCGCGCCGATGATCTTCTTTCATCGCCGCAGTCAGTCTCTCGAAGCCGCATGGAAATATCTGCTCATCTGTTCCATCGGCATCGCCCTCGCACTGTTCGGAAATTTCCTGCTCGCCTTCTCGACGACAACGATTCGCCATGGCGAGCTGCCGCTGGTTCTGGACCGGTTGCTCGGCTCCGCGGCGGAATTCCAGCCGCAATGGCTGAAAGCCGCTTTCATTTTTCTGCTGGTGGGTTACGGAACCAAAATGGGTTTGGCTCCTTTACACACCTGGCTTCCTGATGCGCACAGTGAGTCACCCAGTTTTGTCTCCGCGTTGCTGTCGGGGGCGCTGCTCAATTGCGCTTTTCTGGGCATTCTGCGCGCGCTGCAGGTTCTGGACGCGGCCGGGCTTGCGGCCTTTGGGCAGAATCTTCTGGTGGGGTTCGGTCTGCTCTCGATGGGACTCGCCGCGACGTTCATTTTGCAGCAGTCCGATTTCAAACGAATGCTGGCGTATTCCAGCGTGGAACACATGGGCATTCTGGCGCTGGGAGTCGGTCTCGGCGGCGCGGCCGCCTACGGCGCGCTCTTCCATGCGGTCAATCATTCGCTGACCAAAGGGATGCTGTTTCTGGTGGCAGGAAACATTTTGGCGGTCATGCATTCAAAGTCAACCTCAATCCGCGGGCTCTCGCGAATCATGCCCGTCTCGGCGGCGCTCTGGTTAGCGGGTTTTTTTGCGATCACGGGCTCACCGCCCTTCGGCACATTCCTGAGTGAATTCACTATTCTTAAGGCGGCTGTCGAGCAAGGACGGTTTATCGTTGCCGCCGCTTATCTGCTGATTCTGGCCGGAATATTCGTGGCAATGGCAACGATTGTTTTGCGCATGTACAACGGTTCGCCCGCCCCTGACCGGGAGAATGATTCCATCCGTGAATCCCGCCTGTCCATTGTGCCGCCGCTGCTGTTGGGCGCGATCGTTCTGTTGCTGGGCATTTACATGCCGTCTTATCTCGGTCGGCTGCTCACGGAGGCCGCAATTCAACTCGGCGGACGGTCATGACCCACGGCCGCTGCATAACCGTTCGCAACGGAGAATCGTGTGATCTTGCGCAAGTCCCGATCTTAACGTTTGGGAAATTCCGCGAGCAAGTGCTTCAAGCCGTCGAACAAGGCTCGTGGATCGCAACCTTCTCCGCATACAGGAACGCTTCACATGATCTACAGGCAATCGCGGTTCTCGCCGATGCGGAATCCGGAACGCTGGCGGTATTCGCGGCCCCGCTTCCTGATTCCTATGAGTCAATGACTCCGGATTGTCCTCAAGCCCACTGGTTCGAGCGAGAGCTTGCGGAGCAATGGGGAGTCCGCCCGCTGGGGCACCCCTGGCTTAAACCGATTCGTTTTCAGCGCTCTAATCGCGGCGATCGAGATGGTGGGGATCGTTTATCCGATGCTGAGATCGTTCCCGGCGTAACAGACTATTTTCGCGTTGAAGGCGAGGAAGTCCATGAAGTCGCCGTCGGCCCCGTTCACGCCGGAATCATTGAACCGGGACATTTTCGCTTTCAATGCCACGGCGAGCAAGTGTTCCACCTTGAGATCTCGCTGGGTTATCAGCATCGCGGAGTGGAGCGCTCTTTAGTCGGAGGTCCTAATTCGCGAACGCTGCACTTGATGGAAACGCTCGCGGGTGACACGACCATCGGCCATGCGCTTGCCTATTGTCAGATCGTCGAATCGCTGGCGCAGGTACGGGTTCCGGTTCGCGCCGCAATTCTACGCGCAGTTGCGCTTGAACTGGAACGCATCGCCAATCACACCGGCGACTTGGGAGCGCTGTCCGGAGATGTAGGTTTTCTCCCGACCGCATCCTTTTGTGGTCGTCTGCGAGGCGATGTGCTCAATATGAGTGCGCTACTTTGCGGGAATCGTTTTGGCCGCGGCATGCTCTGTCCGGGCGGCGTTCGATTCGACGCCGATACGGAACGATTGCGGAATCTGTCTGAACGTCTGGAAAAGACATTGGATGATCTAACCGGTGCGATTGAACTCTTATGGCAGACGCCGTCGGTTATGTCGCGTTTTGAAGAAACCGGCTTCGTTTCCCGCGAAAATGCGATCGCTTTGGCGTTCGTTGGCCCCACGGCTCGCGCTTGCGGCATCGAAAGGGACATTCGCAGCGAATTCCCAACCGGCATTTACGGATTCGCGAATATTCCGGTGGCCACTTGGCACACCGGCGACGTGTTCGCTCGCGCCTTTGTTCGTTGGATCGAGATTCAGCGCGCGGCGGCTTTCGTGAAGGATCAGATCAAATCCCTTCCGCAATCGGAGATCCGAACCCCCTTCATCGGTCTTGATGCCAACAAAATCGCGGTTTCGATGGTTGAAGGCTGGCGCGGCGCGATTTGCCACGTTGCTGTAACTGATTCCGATTCCCGATTCGTTCATTATAAAGTCGTCGATCCCTCATTCCATAATTGGTTTGGACTCGCGCTGGCCATGCGGAATCAGCAAATCTCTGATTTTCCGCTGTGCAACAAGAGTTTCAACCTATCCTATTGCGGCCACGATCTCTAAGCCATTTCATGATTAACATTTTTCGCACTCGACTGAAGCAGGGCTATCGAACACTGGACTATCCGAAACAAGCGCCGGTCATGCCGGATCGTTTTCGCGGTCGTCCCGCGATTGAAGCCTCATTGTGCCAACCCGGATGTCACAACTGTATGAATGCATGTCCGACCGATGCAATTATCGGGTTGGACACTTCACAACCTGTAATCGATCTCGGCCGCTGTCTGTTCTGTATGGATTGTGTTGAAGCCTGTCCGACCGGCGCCATCACTCACGATTCGGACTTTCGTATGTCGTCGAGCAAGCGAGAACAGCTTATGGTGTCCGCTTATGAGATAAAGCTTCCTCAAGTTAGCGCGCTGAATGCGGAATGTCTTCGTCTGTTCGGCCGTTCGCTGAAGCTGCGCGAAATCAGTGCGGGTGGCTGCAATGGATGCGAAGCGGATGTCAATGTACTCTCCACACTCACGTTTGATCTTGGCCGCTTCGGAATCCAGTTCGTCGCGTCGCCTCGTCATGCTGACGGCTTGCTGATTACCGGTCCCGTCACATACAATATGCGCGCTGCTTTGATGAAGACATGGGAAGCCATCCCCGCTCCCAAAATTGCCATCGCCGTCGGCGCCTGCGCCATATCCGGCGGCCCTTACATGGATCATGCCGAGGTGTATAACGGCGCGGAAGGGTTTCTTCCCATAGACCTTTATGTTCCCGGATGCCCACCGCACCCCATGACTATTCTCGATGGTTTACTGATGCTTCTCAAACGCAAATCTTCATCAAGCTACGCATCGCACGATTAATCGTCCATCGTGATACTGAAGTGCACCCTTTGGACTGGACACCGTCTCCTTACTGCCGTCCCCCCAAGCAAACTATGATGGGTGACTCTGTCCGGACCTCAGGATGCAGTTCAATCCACAGTCTTCTACCGTGAACCAAACAAGAACCAGTTGTGAACCTATTATGAACCAGCAATAATAAACGGGTCAGCCATCATAGCTAACCCGTTGTTTTATGTAGCGCGTACGGGATTCGAACCCGTGTTACCGGCGTGAGAGGCCAGCGTCCTAGACCCCTAGACGAACGCGCCAGAAGATTTGAACCTTAAATTTACGTATTTCTTTGTTCCAAGTCAACTACGGACTGGATTTAATGTCTTGACTCATGTCCAATTATATCAACGAGTTTCTACTTGAGCAGAATTGTGATTTGTGGTATATTCAAGTAGGGAATCCCTGTCTTGTTTAGTCTGCAAAACTAATCCCTGAACCAAACAACCATGCCTGACCACCGACTGGTCAATGTACAAGCGGAGCGGCCGCATTCCGCATTTGTTTGCACGACGCAAGCGCAGGAACGCGAGTTTCTGGATCGCGTCCGCACCGGTGTCATCGGTGCGGGCGTTCCCATCGAGACTCCCTTCGGCACCCAGCCGCTGCGCTATTTCGATTTCATCGCTTCGGGTCGTTTTCACCGCGATATTGAGGACGAATTGGCGGACCGCGTTCTGCCCTTCATGGCCAATACCCACACGACCAGCAGCGCCACCGGCCGCATTACGACTGAATACTACGAGAAAGCGTTCCGCCGCATTGCCGGATATGTGAATGCGTCATCCGATGATGTGCTGATTCCGGTGGGTTCGGGTTCTACCGGAGCGATCAATCGGATGATCACCGTGCTGGGTTTACGGATTCCCGATCAACTGGATGATGTCCGTCATTGCTCGCAATGTGTACCTGCCGACCAACGTCCGGTGATTTTCCGTTCCATGATGGAACATCATTCCAATGACATCGCGTGGCGCGAAACCATCGGCGAAACGGTCTATGTCGGATTCGATGATCAGGGTCGAATCAGTGTGGACGACCTTGAGCTGAAGCTCGCGCAGTATAAAAATCGTCCGTGGAAAATCGGGACCTTCAGCGCGGCGTCGAATGTCACGGGCATTCTAAACCCGTGGCACGAAATCGCCCGCGTCTTGCATCGCCATAACGCGTGGGCGTTCTTCGATTTCGCCGCTGCCGGCCCATATGTGGATGTGGACATGCATCCCGCGGACGATCCCGACGGCTATTTCGATGCGATTTTCTTTTCGGTTCATAAGTTCTTGGGCGGACCGCGTGCCCCCGGCTTATTGGTGGCGAATCGCAAGCTGTTCACGAACCGCGTGCCCGCGGAACCGGGCGGCGGAACGGTGCTCTACACGTCGCCATGGGATCATCGCTACCTGCCCGATATCGAACATCGGGAAACCGGCGGCACGCCGCCCATCGTCCAATCCATTCAAGCGGGTTTAGCCTTCGACCTTAAAGCGATCATGGGTGCAAAACGCATCGAGCGCATCGAGCAGGACTACCTCAAGCGGGCACTCAAAGAATGGGCCCGCCATCCGAAGCTGCTGATTTTGGGTTTGACCAAAGCAAAACGGCTGGGAGTAGTATCGCTCATCTTCCGCGATCTGCATCATAATCTGGCCGCGTCGCTGCTCAACGATTTGTTCGGAATTCAAGTACGGGGCGGCTGCATGTGCGCCGGACCCTACGGACATCTCTTGCTGCATATCGAGCAGGAACATTCCGAAGATATCCGCTGCCGGCTGCGTGAAGGACACATCGGTGAGAAACCCGGCTGGGTGCGCATCAGCCTGGCGCCGACCGTGAGCGAAGAGGAATTCCAGGTCTTATTGGAAGCCGTGGATTATGTCGCTCGCCACGGGAAAGAATACGAAGATCGCTACGCCCTCTCCGATGAAAGCGGCGAGTGGGTTTGGAAGGGCTAAGACTCGGTGCCGCATTCTGCAGCTTAACCTAACCCTGCTCGACACGTACGATTTTCCTTGACAAACGCGTTTTTCCGATGTAAATTATATCATCAATACCAATCCACCGGGGAATCCTCTTGAGCGAACCACGCCGCCTGAAGTTCGGGCGATGCGAGTGGTTCGCTTCTGTTTTGATGGCTTCCGAATAAAATCAAAATTGTTATAAACCTACGTTCATTTCTTCTGTACAGTTCTTTTAGAAACTGCGTAATATTTTTCGCAGGAGGATTTCATCATGCGGTACAAGCTTCTGTGTATTACTCTTGCGGCGTTGCCGATTCTTTCGGCCTTGGCAGCCCTCGAACCGCCTCGCGGTCCGGTGCGCGATCCTCACTTTGGAACTCTGGATTTCGTTCGTCCCAACTCGCAAAACCGCGTCCATCGCGGGGGCAATGTCTGGATGAACATCACCAATTGGGGTGTTTTCGGAAATAGCGGTCCGAATCAGGATGACCGCCAAAGTGATCCCTGCCCGCCCGGTCGTTGGGCTCCCCCCTGTGAATTCCCCGCCGGTTCGGGACAGCAATATCTATTTGAAGCCAGTTTATGGATCGGTGCCATCGTGGAAACCGATTCCGGATCATTCGCCCGCGTAAGCGTCGGAACCGATGGCTGGCTGAATCCGTCGGTCAACGAATTCTGGCCGGGGGAGGGGGAGGCCAATGGAATTGTCGAGCGTTCCAATCTTCCCGGACAAATCAATTGCTTCGGGGAAGATGTCTATGATCCTGAATGTGTTGCCAACGAAGAATTTATCGCGCTCTACAGCGATACGCTCGATCAACAACCCTTCGTAATTTCCGATTACGACGGTACTCCGCACCTGCCGTTGGGCATTGAAGTCCAACAAGCCACCCGTGCCTGGTCGGCCACACTGTTCGGTGATCTGATCCTCGTGGAATGTACCATCCGTAATATCGGATCTCACTCGCTGCGTAATGTCTATCTGGGATTCTATGCCGATTGCGATGTTGGCTTGTCTACTCACATGGAACAGCATGTGGATGACATCACCGGCTTTCTGGCGCGTGATCCGGCTACCGGTGCACTTCTGAATATTCCCTATGCAGCGGACAATGACGGTCGCCATCCGGGTGTGATCAGCGGTCCGCTGCTCTATCCCCACGTCTTCGGAACCTATGTTCTCGTTCCGCCGGGTGAGCCGGTCAAGTTCTCCTACAACTGGTGGATTTCCAATGGTGATGTTTACCTTGACTATGGCCCGGCGTGGGTGTCTTATGCCGATCAGGATAGCAATAGTATGGGTTGGACTCAATTGCATGGAACACCGATGGGGGATTTACGGAAGTATCAGGTTCTCAGCAACGGCGAAATTGATTTCGATCAAATCATGGTTGACCGCCCGACGCAACGACCGCCCCAAATCTATGTGGATCCCTTTACCGGACAAACCCGCACCGAACCGTGGTCAACCAGCGATCCTTCACCGAATGCGTCCGACATCGCCAACGGCTACGATACCCGCTTTCTGATCTCGTGGGGGCCGTTAGGTCACTTTGATTTCACGGACTCCCTCGGTCAGCGCAACACCCGGCTCGATCCCGGTGAAGAATTCCCGCTCACCTTCGCCATGCTGCTGGGTTCTTATTTCCACGATCCCGAACATCCTCAGCCGTCCAACCAGACGATTGACTCTTCGCTATTCGACTATGCCGGACTGGTAGCGGTGGCACGCTGTGCCCGGATTCTGTTCGACAGCGATTATTCCTATCAACCACCGAGTCCGCCGTACTTGTATCTGCACGAGCCGCAATCCGGCGGAGTTTCCTTCGGCTGGCTCTGGCCCATGGTTGGCACGGTATCCGGCTACAATGTGTACGGCATTCCCGACAGCGGAACGGGTGAGCGGCAGCAGTTCAACACAACGTTGTTGACCGATACCAGTTTTGAAATTTCCGGGCTGGACAACGGATCTCAATGGCTGATTCAAGTCGTCACCGTAGACGACAGCGGCTTCGTTAGTGCGCCCGCTGATACATTAGTGCGCATCGGCGCGCCGATGCCGGTAACCGGATTGATGGCTTCCGCTCAAGGCACTATCGTGACCCTGAATTGGCATGCGAATAACGACCCGAACCTGACCGGGTATCGTCTGTTGCGGCGATCCCATCAAGGCGATTCCGTGTCAATCCCGGTCGGCATTACGTTGAACTACACGGATCAATCGGTGCTTACCGGCCAACGCTACACCTATTGGATCATCGCCGAGAACTCCTTGGGGTATTCCAGTTATCTCAGCGAACCTGCGGAAGTCGTCACTTGGGCGCCCGCTCATCGGATTCTGGTCCTTGATGAAACGCATGATCCGTCTCTGGGTGAATATCAATTCGGAATGACCAACGCGGACAGCATTCGCAATCGCTACTATCGCCTACTGGCTGATCTGGGGGTCGAATACGACGTCATGCGGCTTCCCGATACCAGCCTTGCCCATCTCGAATTCGAAGATCTTGCGAATTACGATTTGGTCATCTGGCATAGTGAAAATGGCCGCCGCACATTGACGGAATATGAACTCATTCAACAATGCGAATCGGTGCTCACTTTATATGTACGATCCGGCGGTCGCCTACTCCGCATCGCTCGCAGTTTCTTATTCGGCTCATTGGACCTGAATCCGGGTATTAATTACGGGCAATATTCTTACATTGATGAATTGCTTGCGCCGCAACACTTCGATTCATTTTATGTCGCATCTACTAATACGATGGAAATGAACAGCGCCATGCAGCTTATCGGTGGTCAGTCCGCACAAACGGGTTTTATGAGCTTTATTCTGGACACGGCTCGCCTTCGTGATTTGAATTTCCGCGGTGTGCACTACAACTACTTACCCGACGTGGATGTCTTCTGGCCCCGCGAGCCGACCCGCCCGCTTTATCGTTCCATCGTGTTGCCCACCGATAGCAGCGGCTTGGGCAATCAGCCTGTGGCTGTAATCGGCCAGAGTACGATCATCATGGGAGTGCCGCTCTATTTCATGTTCGAAGACGATGCGCGGGAAATCCTGCGGGCTTGCATTGACACCCTGCGCAGCGCGAGCATGGGAACCAAACCGTTGCCGCCGCGCGCCATCGTGCCGTTGCAAATCGAGTTATATCCGAATTATCCTAATCCGTTCAATCCGTCCACCACGATTCGCTTCGATATTCCTTCGCAACTGCGAGTGGAAGTAACCGTCTTCAACACCTTGGGCCAGCGGGTTACTACGTTATTGGACGAAGTGCGCGCCGCCGGATCCTATGCCGTGCACTGGAACGGCCGCAATGCCGCCGATTCACCCGTCGCGGCGGGTGTCTACATTTGCCGCCTCAAGGCTGGAGACCAGTTTGTTTCGCAGAAAATGGTTCTGCTGAAATAGCCGAAACGAACCTCAAAGGATCAATCTGAAAGCGAGTTGATTATGCCGGACGAACCGACGAACGAGTCACCAAAGAATTTCGAATTGAAATGGTTGGCAATCGGTATTGCGTTGGGTGTTGCGCTGGGATCGGCTTTTGATAATTTAGCAGTCGGCCTCGCTCTGGGGATCGCTCTGGGTGTAGTGATCGGCGCTCGCAAAAGATTGACAAAATAATCAGCTTGGTCTTTCAGTGATCGGTAGTAAAAGCGGGCGGACTGGAAAGTCCGCCCGCTCTTACATATGCAACCCGGTTCATCTTGCATGTTATACAAAATCTGACTAATTTTAGAGTCTTAAGTACGATATGGTTTCACTCTGGCTCTTTCATTGTATAATTCTAACACTTATAAAATAAAGGAGTTGCGTTAATGGCGCTGGCCACGAACCTCGGTTTTCCTCGCATCGGTCCCGATCGTGAACTAAAAAAAGCCCTCGAGAAATTCTGGGCTGGCAAGCTTGGGCGTGATGAATTGCTCCAAGCCGCCCGGCAGATCCGCCAAAATAATTGGCGGCACCAGCGGGATAGCGGTTTGGATTACATTCCCTGCGGCGACTTTTCGCTCTACGATCACGTGCTTGATACCATCGCGATGGTCGGTGCGGTGCCCGCTCGCTATCGGTGGTCGGGCGGAACCGTTGACCTCGATACCTACTTTGCGATGGCCCGTGGGGCACAGTCCAAGACTGGTGCAACCGGCGGAATCGATGCTCCCGCCATGGAAATGACTAAATGGTTCGATACCAATTATCACTACATCGTTCCCGAATTCGAATCCGGCCTGCGCTTTCGGCTTTCGTCCCTGAAACTGCTGGACGAATTCGTCGAAGCGAAGGAACTTGGAATAAAAACCCGTCCGGTTTTAGTGGGACCGGTCACGTTCTTGTTGCTGGGAAAAGCTGTTACTGACGATGTCAAGCCGTTGGAACTGTTGGATTCCTTGCTGGATGTCTATATCGAAGTATTGAAACGCTTGGCCGCCGCCGGAGCCGAGTGGATTCAGATCGACGAACCGTGTCTGGTGCTCGATCAGACCGACGACGTCCGCGCCGCATTCCGAACCGCCTATGCGAAACTGTCCGCGGCGGTTCCTGATCTGAAGCTGCTCGTAACGACTTACTTCGATGAACTGCGCGATAATCTGGCCACGGCTTTGGAACTTCCGGTCGCGGGTCTGCATCTCGATCTGGTTCGTGCGCCCCGGCAGTTTCAGGAAATCCTGAAATCGTTTCCTAAAGATAAATATCTGTCACTGGGCGTGGTGGATGGCCGGAATGTGTGGCGTTCCGACTTGGAACGCATCCTGACTACCGTACGTACTGCTTCCAATCTGATGGGCAACGACCGGATTTTTATCGCGCCGTCCTGTTCCCTGCTGCATTCACCGGTGGATTTGGATTTGGAAACCGGGCTCGATCCGGAATTGCGGCAGTGGTTGGCCTTTGCCACCCAGAAAGTTCGGGAAATCGCGCTCATTACCAAGGCCGTGAACGATGGCGATGCCGTCATTGCCGCCGAATTGCAGTCCAATCGCGATGCCGTTGCCGCCCGCCGCACGTCGCCCCGGATTCATAATCCGCAAGTGAAAGAACGGGTGCGTTCGGTTACGCCCGATCTGCTGAACCGCCAATCGGTTTTCGCAGCACGCAAGCAAGCCCAGCAGAAAATCCTCGGCTTACCGCCGTTTCCCACCACCACCATCGGCTCCTTCCCGCAAACCCCGGAGATCCGCGCCGCCCGCGCCGATTTTAATAAGCATCGCATTTCCGCCGAGCAATATGAAACGGTTCTGAAGCAGGAGATTGCGGGAGCGATCCGGTTTCAGGAGGAGATCGGACTGGATGTCTTCGTCCACGGCGAATCCGAGCGGTCGGATATGGTCGAATATTTCGGCGAGCAACTCAACGGTTTCGCCTTTACCCGCAACGGCTGGGTGCAAAGCTATGGTTCCCGCTGTGTGCGGCCGCCGATTATCTACGGCGATGTCCGGCGCGAACAACCGATGACCGTATCCTGGGCAAAATACGCGCAGTCCTTGACGAAACGGCCCGTTAAAGGGATGCTGACCGGACCGGTCACCATTCTGCAATGGTCGTTCGTGCGGGACGACCAGCCGCGCAAAGAAACCTGTATGCAAATCGCCTTGGCTATTCGCGATGAAGTCGTGGACCTCGAAGCGGCCAAAATTCAGGTCATCCAGATTGATGAACCGGCGATCCGCGAAGGCCTGCCGCTCCGCCGCGACGGCTGGAACGATTATCTGACTTGGGCGGTGGATTGCTTCCGGATCTCAGCCGCCGGAGTGCGCGACGATACGCAGATTCACACCCATATGTGCTATTCGGAATTCAACGACATCATCGCCGCCATCGGCCGGATGGATGCGGATGTTATTTCCATCGAATCATCCCGTTCGAAAATGGAACTCCTGCGCGCGTTTAAGGAATACCGTTATCCCAATGATGTCGGTCCCGGTGTGTATGACATTCACTCTCCCCGCATCCCCTCGATTGCGGAAATGGTGGAACTCCTCGATAAGGCTATTGAAGTCGTACCTCCAGATCAGATCTGGGTCAATCCCGATTGCGGACTCAAAACCCGGCGCTGGGAGGAAGTTCGCCCCGCGCTGACCGCCATGGTGGAGGCGGCCCGGCAGGTTCGTAAGTCCCATCCGCAATAAGTTCGTTTCGGGCAATATTGGGCTCAAAAAACAGCCTGTGTAAGAGTTTACACAGGCTGTTGAATTTTTACGTAGTTATTATAGTGACGCACCTGGTAGAAATGCGTCACACCATGCTTCCGCTGGAACGGATTTTACATTTCCGCGCTGGTCACTTCGTAAGGCGGACGCAGCGGCGGCTGCCGTAGCCTGAGCATTCCATCAACATCGAGCGTTTCCCGCGCAACGTCAATGGCCAATTGCTCGATCGTCCGGCCTTGAAGAAATCGCTTGATTTCGGATTTAATGCCTTCCCACTCGCCGTGCAGAACGCAGTTGCAGTTCTCTTCGCAGAACTTGTAACCGAGCAAACATTGCTCGCCGAAGTCTACATGGTCCGTGAGATGGGCGACATCTAAGAGTGTGAGTTTCGACGGATCGCGCTGTAAAACATAGCCGCCTTTTTGTCCACGGGTTGCCGCAACAATCCCTGCCACTTTCAACTGGTGCAGGATCTTGGAGAGGAAAGGAAGGGGGATGCCCTCGGTCTCGGCTATGTGACTGGCCAATACCGGCCCTTTACCGCGAGCCATCGCCAGATGCACAAGAGCACGAACGGAATACTGCCAGGTTGCTGATAACATGATGTACTACTTTTTGATCGTTACATCCCCAATCTATGAGAAATCTTACACAATGTCAAGGATAAAATTTCATGATTTAAAAATCCATAATTAATTTTAAACAGATGATTACGTGTGCTCACTCCCCCCAAGAGGCACAAAAAACTGATAAAATTCACACCCAAAACTGTTTTGTGGATGAGTCACAATGATATACAATCAGAAGTATTTGACGTTCTAATCAATATAGGGGATACTGATGTCGGGAAAGACCAGGATGGGAAGGGCGGTGGTTTCACTTAGAACCTCTACGATATTGCGATGCATAAGATTGATCTGCCCGCCGCGCGGTTGGCTGCCGGCTACGATTAAGCCGCTGTTACGCTTGCGCGCCATCAGCAGTACTTGGGTGGCGGGAACACCGCTGACAATTCGCAGATCGCATTCGATGTCGGAGATATCACATCGGGATAGCATTGCGAAAAGCTCGTCGCGTGCCTTAATGAGACGACGATTCTGTTCGATATGATTTGTGTGTCGATCGTGGTTGCTTGCGATTTCCCGCCGGGCGGCTACCGATGTCTCACGGGGGAACAGTGACGGTGCGGTTGACCATACGGGCTTGTCGACATCGGGAATGGTTTGTGTATCCGGTACAATGCGGATGATTGTCAGATGGGAATGCCGTATGCGAGCCAGGTGGGTCGAGTACTTAAGTGCTGTCTCGGACGAGTCCGTCGGTTCAGCGATAGTGAGCACGGATTGAAAGTCAATGACCGATCCGCTTTTCATGATCAGCAGCGGCGTCGGCGCTCGTCGCAAAAGCCGTTGCAGCGTGGTTCCGAACCAGGGTGGCGGTGCGCTCGTTTCACATTCGGCCGGAAGCAGAATCATACTGCATCCATGACAGTGGGCGGTATCTTCGATCGCTTGGGCCGGACTGTCGCACGATTCGACGAATCGCACGGCTGAAGCTCCTGAATTGAGCAAGCGGCTTCTGATGAGTTGATTATCCGGCTTTCTCGTTTGCGAAAACGCCTCTGTCGTCGTATCAGCGCGATGGTTGAGTTGCAGCACCACCGTTTCACAATGCCACAGCGATGAGAGGAAACAGGCTTGCGGGAGGAGACATTCATGTTCCGGTGATGCGCTGATTGGGAGGAGGATGCTCCGAAACAGTTCGCGCGCGGATCGCCTGGTAGTTTCCGCTCCCGATTGCCCCTGAATCGTGGAATTCAGTATCGGGGAAAGTTGTTGAGAACGCTTTGTTGTCATGCTGTAATTCGGTGAGATAAGATCCGGAACTAAGTTGGTAACTTAAGGGTCACCCTTGCGGGGCTTTTCACTTTTTAAGTCGTGCAAATCTTGGACCTGAAACGTATACGAGATGTTAATGAATCCAAGATTTGACGAATATTTTTAATTCTCTGCAAGATGACCTACAATCAATATAATATCAAGACAATAAGAAATTCGGTTTGAACCGTGAAAAGGTGATTCCAAGCCCACTGTGGGACACTTTCCTTAAAAATCCCCGCGATTATTTGCCGAATTGGAAAATCTATTGAATAGAGTGGGCAAATCTCTGCTTAGGAACCATGAAAAAGGCTGCCATGGATCGTGGCAGCCTTCGGGATTTATTATTCGTACCGATAGGTCCGTTTTGAACGTTCGCTTGTACCTACGGTCCCGTGGTGTTTAAATCATCGGACGTGACTACATAGAAAACCGAGTTGGTGCCGATGAGGTTCACCGGTTCAGAGTAAGTCGTATCGGCGGTGGACGCGATGAGGTTTTCGCCGAGCGGCACGAAGGCAGTGGTTCCCCCGCGATAAATGTGATACTCTTGAGCACCCGCCGCCCGACTCCACGACAGGACAATGGTTTCATCGATGACTTGGATGACCAAGTCGTGAATCGTGTCGGCCACCGCCTGCCAAATATATTCGTCGGCGCCGATGTCCGGCGGATTCCCGCGTTGCTCGCCGTCAATATCGGTCAAAACTTGCGATGTTGCGACTCCGCGCCCGTCCACGACTGACGAAGTCTCGCAAATATGGAGATTCGTTGCGCTGATGAAGTTGGGATCGGCCGCCAGTCCGTTGGGGTCATAACCGGCGGTTTGCCAAGCCGTGAATGTCGGATAGGACGTGCCTAAAACGCGACCGGTGACGAAGCTCGGTGACGTCCCGTAAATATCGTTGCCGTCGCAGTTCAAACCGCTGCCCGCGGTTTGGAGAATACCGTACGATGTGCGATTCTGAACGTTTGAAACCAGAAGGTTATTTCGAATATCGTGATTATCACCGGTTGAAATATAGATGGCCGCCACTTCGCTGCTGCCCGGCAGATCGCCGATGTGAATGCTGTTGTGCAGAACCGTTAGGGTTCCCGAAGACAGATAGATCGGATTGACTTTCAAATCGCCGCATTGCGAGAAATCGTAGATGAAATTGTTGTAGAGGGTCGCGCTGGCGCCCAGGGTCGGCGCGGCGAAGATGCCCACCGCGCGATTCGAAACCGAACCGGACGCATCGGCAAATCCGTGGATGGAATTGTTGAATACGCGAACGCTTCCACCCGTGCCCAAACCGGTGATGTAAACACCGTAACAGGCCCCGACGATATTCGAATTCGACCCGGGTTGAATATCATTGCCGTAAATGCTGCAGGACGTCTGTTTGCTGACATATATTCCAAAGCGTGCATGTTGGATCGTGCAGTTTCGGACGGTATTGCGATATCCGTTGTCGCCGGCTGCGCCGCCCTTAAACGCGATTCCAGTGAAGGCGCCCCGCACCTCGACCTGGTCAATCGTGTTCTCTTGGCATCCGACATTGTGAATGAGGATACCGGCAGTTGCACTGCTGGCGGAATCGGAACTCTGAATCAGGCAATTATAGATCGTGTTCCGGCTGGCACCGGATTTTAGAACGACGGCTGTGGTACAGGCGCCGGCCGCCGATAGCTTCATATTCCGAAGCTGAACCAGACGGACGCCGTCCAGTACCACGGCCGCTTCGCCCTGCGTGCTGTAAATCTCCGGCCATGGTCCCGCTCCGCTGTCTTTGGCTTCAAAAACCATCGGAATAGCGTCGGTTAATCCGGGAACATTGGTGATCAGCAGGGGACCCTCGTGCCGCACGTTTTCGAGTGAAAAGGTCAACGGACCGCCGACGCCCCGCAGCCGCAAATTGGTCGTCATCGTCGCCAGATCCGGAAATTGCCGCGTGCTCACTCCGGATGAATCCATACCGATAGTATAGCTGCCGGAGAGCGGCGGGCCGATGATTGTAACTTGGGCGGTGGAACTGTCATTCTGCGGAAACGAATCCTGCGGCAGGTAACTCTGAACCTCAAGAACTCCTTCCATAACGGCCGCGTTGCCGGTCAACCAATTCAAATCAATTTGCTTTTCCGAATTTGACGACAAATTAATGTACGCTTCATCCTGCAGAACCGCATTAAAGAATAGCCGGACCGGAACGGAATATTGTGAGCGAGTTCCGCAGTTTGAAACTTGGATCGGAATCGTGTAGGTCGTATCCGAATTATAGCACCCGGTCGGCGGCTGAATCCATTTTACTCCGATATCGTTCGCCAGCAGCCGGAACGCATACTCATCGGCGCCGATGTCGGGTGGGTCGGCCCGAGTCTCGCCGTCGAAATCGGTGGTTATCTCCGCCATCGAAATCCCGCGATTGCTCACGATTCCGCTCTGCGGTCGGATATGCAGATTCAGCGAGTCGGCGAATCCGGGGATTCCGTCGATGCTATGGGTATCCAATCCCGTCACATTCTGCCATTGCGATATCGTGCTCAGATTCACGCCCGCCCACCGTCCGATATAGTGGTTGGAACCGCTGCCCGGGACCACGTTGAATGAGTTGTAATCCGAATCCAGCCCCTGCCCGGAATGGTGAATGGCCCAAACGGTGTTCTGTTCCTCGGTGATTTGGATGATATTATTGCGCAGGATGAGTTGGGTGGCGGCCCCCGTATCGGCAATGCCGATGACCGGACCGCTGCCCGCGATCTCGTTCATCCAGATGCTGTTAAACGAGAGTTTCGCGCTGCCGCCGCCCGCCAGAATTCCGTAGACCGGTTTCGTCCCGGTGACCGCCCATGCGGAGAGTATATTATTGTTAAGAATCGCCGTTCCGCTGCCGGTATTGCAATAGATCCCGATGCAGGTGTCGCTGCTCAGGTTGCCCATAATCAGGTTGCGATTCAGGGTAATGGTCTTCTGCGCGCTCGAGGCTCCGACCGCAATTCCAATCTGCCTTCCGGTGGATCCGGCATATCCGGTCTGAAGGGTATTCTCTTGCAGCAGCAGGGCATCCTGATAGTTGACCCGCATCGCGACACTTGACGTTCGAACGCGGCATTGTTCGACGATCTGACCGCAGTCGGAATTCCCGCTTGTGCCTTCCAACCAGATCCCGTGATAGAAGCCTTCAACCGTGGTATTGGCGAAGCGATTGCCGTCGCAGCCGCCGCCGCTGGTGCGGATCCCGCACGCCGCGGAATTCATCAATAGCGTGCCTTCGATGCTGCAGTGGTTGACAAAATTGCTGTCGGAATTTTGCTGGAGCAGGAATCCCATCGTATTCGGCGAGATCGCCTCGATAGTGAGACTATCGAAAACAATATGCCGTGAACCGTTTAAAACGATCGTAGCTTGACCGCCGGCGGAACTGAGGACGACCGATTCGGTCGGATGGCTCGGAGCGAACCGGATCCGATTCACCGCGGATGCACCGGGGATCGCCGGCACCGAGATGGATTCGTTGTAAACTCCGGGCGCGATGAGAAAATCAACGGGATCGGTAACGCCGCGTTCGGCCAACGCACTAATGGCCGTGGCAATGTCGTTGAAGTCGCGTTCCGGTCCGCCGATTCCATAGGTTCCGGACAGCGGGGCGGGGATAATACGGGTTAACGCGGAAGCGCTGTCATTCTCCGGACAGGCATCGTCCGTCAGCAGGCATTCCGCCTTCAGCCGGCCAGAATCGGGAGCGCCGCCGGCAAACCAATGCAGGGAAACCGTATCTAAAGCCAGGGGATCGAGCGAGATCGTGGCTTCGTCCTGCAATTCGTTCTTGAACAGCAGTCGAACCGGAACGCCGATTTGTGCAGCGGAGCCGCGATTCTGCACGATCACGCGAATCATGTGATCCGACCATTCCCCGTAGGAATCCGCGGTGTCATAAAGCTTCAAGATCGAAAAATCGTTGGCGGGCGCGTCGAACGAATACTCATCAGCGCCGCGATCGGGCGGAACCAGCCGGGAATCTCCGTCAATGTCTTCCTGGATAAAGGGTAGCACCGCCCCATTCTGGTGTGCCAGTCCGCCCACCGATGAAATATGCGGATCGGTCGGACTGAGGAACTCCGGATTTCCCTCCAAACTGTGAATATCGTCTCCCGTCGCCGTTTGCCAGGCCGCTAACGTCCATTGATCACCGGCCCAGCGACCCAGCCGGTAGGAGCTGCCGGAACCGAAAAAGACATTGTAATCCGACGCAATCGGTGTAATCGTGAGCAGCTGAAACAGATTATAGGCGGTATTGGTTTGTTCGGTATTGGCGAAAATATTATTCGTGAGTGTGATCGTCGCTTGCGATGCCAATGCGCCGTTGTATAATCCGTAGGTGGCTCCGGTGCCCGCCACATCATTGACGTAGATGCTGTTCGACGCCAACTCCAATTGGCCGGATGACAAGAAAATCGCCCGGACCTGAGCCGTGCCCGTGGCTCGAAAATCGTAGATGAAATTGTTGAAGATACGTATGACCGCTGCCGCCGAATCCGGTTTGATCCGGATTCCCACCGCATATACACCGGCGGTCGTGACTTGATCAATCTTATTATTGCTGATGAAAACCGTATCGGACCGATGGGTTGTCCCGATATAAATCCCGTCTACCTCTTCGAACGATCCGGCATTGGGATCAATATCGTTGCCGTGGATTCGACAGTCGGCTTGCCGAATTAACCGAATCCCGCCGCGGGTGCTGTCAATCCTGCAACTCACCACGGTATTGGACGACGCCGTGCTCCCTGCCGGGTTGTCCAGATTGATTCCCCATGCGGCATTTCGAATCTGCAAATTCTCGAAGCGATTATGATGGCAATCCGGTCCCTTTACACAAATTCCGTTGCTGCCGGTTAACAATGATCCGCTTTTCTTCAGGATTGCGTTCCGTACCGTATTGGAATGACTCCCCGGCTTCAGGACCAGACAGTGTTTGACATTGTTCGCTGCGGTGATATTCAGACCGTCCAATTCCAGATAGCTGGCCCCGTCGAAAATCACCGCCGCCGTGTCCGCCGTTGAATTGCAGAAAACGGTGACCGCCGCCAACGAATCCGCGCGGATAAAAGTAATTCGTGCGTCATCAGATGCTCCGGCAACCGGCGGGAAAATCAGCGGTCCGGTGATGGTTGCGGATTCCATTCGGAAGGTGGTCGGACCGGTCACGCCCGTTGAACTCAACGCGCTGACGGCGTCCGTCAACGCCGCGAACTCCGCCGGGGATCCGCCGACACGGTATTCGCCCCTGAGCGGGCCGGTACCGGTGGTAAAACTCCACACGGAACTCGGTGCTTCACCGAACTCGTTCAACGCCACCGCTCGCCAATAATACGTGGTATTGCTAAGCAGGTTGTTCGGTGGTTGATACTCATTTTCCGTCAAGTGCGCGGCGACTCTCGCGTCCGCGGCCAGATTCTCCACGTCCTGCGCAGACCGCGATAAATAAATATCCACTTCATCGGGATTGTAAGGATTCTGCCAGGAAAGAACGGGCGAAACGCTTACCTCTGATTCGTCGTTCGCCGGGATGGGATGCGTCGGCGGAATCGGTTCAAGGGATAATGCCGGTCCGCTGACACTGTCTATGTATATGTCATTATCATTAGTGCCACGGACCGCGTGCACCAACGCGAGGAATATCGTCGTTTGACTGTAGAGTGAAAGATTTAGCGGGATGCGGGTATAGGTATCGGAGAGATCGAGACCGGGACCTGGGAGGAAGTAGGTCAGCGTATCCGTGAAATACTCCGGCTCGGATTGCCCGTGGGAAACCAGCACGTAGAGCGTATCGCCGCCGTACTGCGCGGATTCTTGAGTACGGGCGTAGAATTGAAACTCGGTTTGATCGCTGTTGGGATAGAGGGGCGGGGTGATCAGCCAATGATAGGACATGAAGATCGGTGACGGATCCAAATGGAATGAAGCGGCGCTGCTTCCCCACAGATCTCCTTCATTCAACGGCAATGCCTTCGTCCACGTTTCCGTATCGAATCCCGCTGCGGCCACCGACCAACCGGCGGGCGGAAACGTTCCTTCAAACGATTCGGCAAGCGGAGTTGCTGAAAGTGACGAACCAAGCACTCCCAGCAACAATAGTGTGCAACACCAAAAAAATCGTGATCGCTTCGTAATCATGAAATCCAACGAGACACCTTAGCCGCCGTCCGACCGCAACTTATTTACGAATAGCTGTGCATCTTTTTTGTCACTATAAGATAATATTTGATTCAGCCGGTGTAAAGAGGTTGGATTCCGAAAAACAAAGAATTGCTGATCATCATATCGTAACTCTTGTCTTTGGTATCTGGATACCGTATATTAAATCTTCCCTCCTCATAACTTCCTGCGAGTTATGAGGATAGATATTAAGTCCGGATGAAGCTGGAAGCTCCCGCAGGGTAACCGAAAACCGTAATGCAAAGGAATGTTAACTCAAAATGACTGAAAATCAAACAAAATACAACGAACTCATCGCCAAATACCGGGATTATTCCACTTTAGGGTCGGTTGCAGCACTCTTGCAGTGGGATATGCAAACGGTCATGCCTCCTCGCGGCGGGAACCAGCGGGCCAACCAATTAGCCCTGCTGTCCGGGATTATGCACAACCGGATCACCGACAAGCGGATCGGGGAATTACTCTCGGATTTGGAAAAAATCAGTGGAGACTTTTCTCCCGAACAGCAAGCCAACCTCCGGGAAATCGGGCGGGACTATCGCAAAGCCACCAAAGTGCCGCAGGAGTTGGTGGAAGAGTTGAGCCGTCACGAATCGCTCTGTCATGAAATCTGGGTGAAGGCGCGGGAAGCCAACCGGTTCGAGGATTTCGCTCCCGCCTTGGAAAAGATGGTGGAACTTACAGCGAAACAGGCCGAATATCTGGGGTATCAGGATACGCCGCTGGATGCGCTGATTGATCAGTTCGAACCCTACGCTACTACGGCGATGTTCACGAAACTGTTCGATGACGTTAAGAAGGTCACGATTCCGCTCTTGAATAAAATTCTGGCATCGCCGGTGAAGCCCGATACGGATTTCCTGAAGCGTGACTATCCCATCGAATTGCAGAAGAAGTTCGGTTTGGAAGTGATGAAGCAGATCGGGTTCAACATGGAGCGCGGACGGTTGGATATCGCGGTTCATCCGTTCTGCACCGGGTCCGGCGACGACGTGCGCATTACCACCCGCTACAATCCCCACGCTCCGCAGCAGGCGCTGTTCGGCATTATTCACGAATCCGGTCACGCCATGTACGAACAGGGCATGCGCACGGATGATTTCGGCACGCCGCTCTCGGAAGCGCTAAGTCTGGGGATCCATGAATCGCAGTCCCGCATGTGGGAAAACTACGTCGGGCGCGGTCGGCCGTTCTGGGTCTTTTTCTTCCCGAAGCTGCAAGCCACCTTCCCGGAAGCGTTGAAGGATGTCACTCTCGATCAATTCCTGCTCGCGGTCAATAATGTGAAGCAATCGCTGGTGCGGGTTGAAGCCGATGAGATGACCTATGATCTGCATATCATCATCCGCTTCGAAATCGAGCGCGATTTGTTCGCGGGCAAGATTCGCGTCATGGATTTGCCGAAGGTTTGGAACGACAAGATGGAAGCTTATCTGGGAGTTGTTCCGCCCAACAACGGCAAGGAGGGAGTCTTGCAGGATATCCATTGGTCGGGGGGTATGTTCGGCTATTTCCCGACCTACAGCCTCGGCAATATCGCCGCCGCGCAATTCTGGGCCACCATGCGCCGCGTCATGCCGGATATGGATGCGAAAATGGAGCAGGGCGAGTTCTCCGGCATTCTTGGCTGGCTTCGCCAGAATGTCCACGCTCATGGCCGGATGTTCCCCCGCGATGAGCTGCTCAAGCGCGCCACCGGAAAGGTATTGGGGACGGAAGACTATGCTCAATATCTAAACAACAAATATTCCAAGCTTTATGGAATCTGAGTAGGATACCCTTTCCGAATTAGCGGCAGGTCCCCGGACCTGCCGTTTTTATTTATCCGGTATGCAACAATATCAGGAGGATGGCCTCTAAACAGCAAGGTCTTCTGAAAATTGATCTTAACGATTTATTAATAATAAACATTAATGTTTCTGGTTCACTTGACAAATATTTTACAAATGATTATTTTACGCGTCAATATTTTTTACGTGAAATATTCACGGGTTAAGTTTTGGGGACGCGAATATGTGTCCGGTTGATGAAGGCTATTCGATGCGGCAGAATTTGGAAATGGCGTTGCCGCGGTTTGCGATTCTTACGGGGGAACTCGCCGACAAGGCGGGAAATATTCTCATCTTTGAGCGGATTGGTTTGTCCATCGCCACATACAGCTTGCTGGCGGCGTTGGCCCGGCAGCGCGGTCCGCTTTCCATGACGGCGTTGAAGGACTCGATTTTCCTCCAGCGCAGCCCGTCGAATCTGACGCAACTGGTGGATGACTTGGTCAGCCGCGATCTGGTGCGACGGCTGGCTTCACCGGACGATCGCCGCATTTCGCTGGTGGAACTCACGAGCGAAGGCGCGCGTCTGGTGGAGCAGGCGCAACAGTATTACGTGGATGTGATGAATGATCTGCTCAAGGATTATTCGGATGATGAATTACGCACAACGGTCAGGGTACTCGTTCGCTTTCTGCTGCAAATCGGGAAAAAGCTGAATATCCCGATTCCGTTTTTGGCGGTTGAAACACTGGGTGATTTTTCCGCTGACACCTGAGAGGTGTTAAAAATACATTAACCGAGGAGCGATTACGTTCTCAAAGGACAACGCATGATCTTGAAACACCGATTAAAGCTGCTGTTGCCTCTATTATTGCTGCCCCTATGGCCGGTATGGGCGGGCGATTGGGTAACCGTATCCGGCAAAATTATCGACAAGGAAACCGGCGAATCCGTTCCCGGCGTGGCGGTGATGGTGGAAGGGACCAAGCGCGGCGCCGCCGCCAACGTGGAAGGCTTCTTTTCCATCGCCGATCTGGAACCGGGACAAATCACCTTGCGGTTTTCGGCTTTAGGCTATCAACCCGTTACCCGAGAGCTGACCTTGGTGAAGGGTGAAAACCAGCATTTGTCCGTCAAACTCAATCCCGAAGCGATTCAAGCGCTGGCGGTGGACGTCATCGCCGAACGCGAAATGGAGCGAAGCTACACTCCGAAAGTCGCGCAGTACAGCTTGCCGACGCGGGAATTGGCAAAACTTCCGCAATTGGCCGAACCGGATTTGTTCCGCTCGCTGCAAGTGCTGCCCGGCGTCTTGGCGACCTCCGATTATTCTTCGGAGTTGAATATCTGGGGCGGTTCCAGCGACCAGAATCTGATTCTGCTCAACGGCATCGAAGTCTACAAGCCGACGCACTTGGGCGGATTGTTCTCCACGTTCAATATGGATGCCATCAAGGATGTTAAGCTGATCAAGGGCGGCTTCCCCGCCAAGTACGGCGGCCGGTTGTCGGCGGTGGTGGACATCGCAGACAAGGAAGGCAACCGCAACGAGCGTCACGGCAAAGCCGGCGTTTCGCTCTTGTCCAGCAACGCGACGCTGGAAGGACCGCTTCCCCACGGGTCGTGGCTGCTGGCCGGACGTCGCACGTATGTGGATATGGCGACCAAGGCGATGAAGAATGCCGGGATCATCAGCGATGATTTTCCGTACTACTTCTATGATCTGAATGCCAAAATCACCCGCGATTTCGCCAACGGCGACCGCATCTCCCCGTCGGCCTATCTCGGTCGTGACGTCCTCAATATCACCTCGGAAAATGCCGACCGCATCCATTTGACATGGGGCAATTCCACCTTCAGTGTTCCGTTTGTCCATATTTGGCACAACAAGCTATTCTCCCAGAATACGTTCGCGGGCAGCTTCTACAACACCAAGATGCGCTTCGAAACCGCCAACGAGTGGTCGGAGTTTTCCAATAAAATCGAAGACTTCACGGTTAAAACCGATTTCAGTTGGTTCGCCACGGCCCGCCATAC